>DATBAV010000001.1:0-12479 GCA_036271315.1 Solirubrobacterales bacterium
CCCCTTCACTGGTCAGCGATTTGTCGAAGGGCTTCTCGAGCTGCAGGTAGCCCTTCATGTATTCGCGGACTTCTTCCCTAGCTTCGACGCTGTTCGGGGCGGCGTTGCCGAAGAAGGTGACGTTGCCCGAGTATTCGGTCGCCGACGGGCGTGGGTGGAAGTAGCCGCGGCCCTTGAATTCCTGGCCGATCAGGCTCGAGCCCACGACCCTGCCGTCGAAGCTCACCTTGGAGCCGTCGGCCTTGCCGGGGAAGACGGCCTGGGAGATCCCGGTGATCGCCAGCGGGTAGGCGAGGCCGAGGAAGACCGTAATCACGACGATCGCGATCAGCCCTGTGCGCAGATCCCTCTTCATCAGAACAGCCTCGTGGTCAGGCTCTGGACGACCGGTCCGAGCAGCAGGGCGGGGAAGAAGGTGAGGGCGCCGACCAGGATCACGATCCCGATCAGCAGGAAGACGAAGGTCGGGTTGTCGGTACGCATCGTCCCCAGGCCGGCTGGGGAGACCTTCTTGCCGGCGAGGGCGCCGGCGACCGCGAGCACGAAGAGGATCGGCAGGAAACGGGCGCCAACCATCACCACGCCGCCGAGGATGTCGGCGAAGCTAATCCCGTAGGAGCCAGCGTTGCCTGGGGCATTGGGCTGGATGAAGCCGGTGTAGCCAGCGAGGGCAGAGCCGTTGTTGTTGGCCTGGGAGAGGTAGGCGTAGAGCGTCTCCGAGAAGCCCTGCGGGTTGATGCCCGCGTAGATCGAGCGCGTCCCCAGCCTGGTCGCCGAAGCGAGGCCGGAGGAGAGCAGGACCGCCAGCGGCGTCACCAGGACACCTAGCGAGACCAGCTTGATCTCCCGCGCTTGAATCTTCTTGCCGAGGTACTCCGGGGTGCGGCCGACCATCAGCCCGCCGATGAAGACCGCCAGCAGGACGTAGAGGAGCATCGAGTAGAGGCCGGTGCCGACGCCGCCGAAGACGACCTCGCTGAAGCTTAGATTGGCGAAGGGCACCGCCTGGCCGAGCCCAGTCAGCGACTCGAAGGCCCCGTTCACCGCCCCGCACGAGGTCACCGTGGTGACCGCCGTCCAGAGCGAGGTATCGGCGATCCCAAAGCGCTGCTCCTTGCCCTCCATGTTGCCGCCGGTCGAGCCGCTGAAGGTGTGCGTATTGAGGCCTGCCAAATGTTGTGATGGTGTGCCGTGCTGCTCGGCCATGTAGACGACGGCGACGCCAACGATGAAGAGCACGAACATCGCTGAGAAGATCGCCCAACCCTGGCGCTGGCTGCCGACCATGCGGCCATAGGTGTAGGTGAGGCTGGCCGGGATGATCAGGATCAGCAGCATCTCGAAGAAGTTGGTCAGGCCGCTGGAGTTCTCGAAGGGGAAGGCCGAGTTGACGTTGAAGAAGCCGCCGCCATTGGTGCCGAGCTCCTTGATCGCCTCCTGCGAAGCGACCGGGCCCTGGCCGATGAACTGGGTACCGCCGGTGAGGGTGTGGACCAGCGAGGTATCGCCGAGGTTCTGGATTACCCCCTGGGAGACGAGGAAAAGGGCGCCGACGATCGAGATCGGCAGGAGGATGTAGAGCAAGGTGCGGACCAGGTCCTGCCAGAAGTTGCCGAGCTCACGCCCCGAGCGGGCGACGATGCCGCGGATCAGGGCGATGACGACGACGATCCCGACTCCTGCCGAGACGAAATTCTGCACCGTCAGCCCGGCCATCTGGGTGAAATAGGTGAGCGTCGTTTCGCCGCCGTAGAACTGCCAGTTGGTGTTGGTGACGAAGGAAGAGGCAGTGTTGAAGCTGAGGTCCCACGGCCCGGAGTGGAAGCCTTCGGGGTTGAAGGGCTGGATTCCCTGGGTGCGCAGGATCAGGTAGAGCGCCAGCCAGGAGAAGAGGGAGAAGACGATCGCGCTGCGCGCGTAGGCCTTCCAATCCTGAGCCTCCTCGTCGGGCCGCACGCGCAGCACCTTGTAGGTGAGGCGCTCGATTGGCTCGACGACGGGACTCAGAAAGACGCGCTGGTGGGTGAAGACGCGTGCCATGTAGATGCCAACCGGCTTGATCAGGGCAACGAGGACGGCGATGAAGAGGGCGATCTGGATCCAGCCCTGGGCCATCAGAGGTTCTCCCCGCGCAGCAGCGCGTAGATGAGATAGATGCAGACGAGGGCCGAGACGATCAGCCCGAAGAGGTCGGCCCCGGAGAGCGATGCCAGCGGCAGCAAGCTCATATCAATGGATTCGCGCCCAAATCGACACGGGTCACGCACCCGGAAATCACCGTGTCGATTTGGGCGCTCATATCCGGTCGATCAGGTCGATCGCCCAGTAGAGGAGGGCGAAGAGACAGACGGCGATCGCTACCGCGAAGAGATCGGCCGGAAGACCGCCTCCACCAGGGAAGATGTCGGCAAACGAGAGCACATATCGATCATGCGCCCGACCGCGTCAAGGGTGTGTGTGCAATCCAGGGGCAGCCGTGCAGATTTCGTAAAGATGCGCGTCTACAGTGCGATTCGGTAGCCGACGCCGGGGTCGGTGCGGATCAGCTCCTCGCCCTCGTCCGCTTCGATCTTGCGCCGTAGGTTCGCCACGTGCGTGCGCAGGGTGGCGGTGTCGTTGCTCCAGGCGGGCCCCCAGACCTCGGTCAGCAGCGCCCGGTGGGTCATCAGGCGACCGCGGTTGCGAACCAGCGCCCGCAGGACCTGAAACTCGGTCGGGGTCAGGTGGATTTCCTCGCCGCCGCGCGCGACGGAGTGCGCGGCTAGGTCGACGCTCAGCTCGCCGATCTCGACCGTGGGCTCCTCCTCTCCCCCCGGCGCCCGCCGCAGCGCCGCCTGTAGGCGGGCGATCAGCTCGGGTGGCCCGAAGGGCTTGGTTACGTAGTCATCGGCGCCGGCGGCCAGGGCCCGCACCTTGGCCTCCTCCTCGCCCACTGCCGAGAGCACGATGATCGGCATCTCGCTCCACTCGCGCAGCCGCTTGGTGACCTCGATGCCGTCGATGTCGGGGAGCATCAGGTCGACGATCGCGGCGGCCGGCGGCTTCACCGACGCCAGGTCGAGGGCCTCCTCCCCGCTTTCGGCCGGGATCGCCTCGTAGCCGGCGTCGCGGAGGATCACCTTCAGCGCTCGCAGGATCTGCGGCTCGTCATCGCAGGCGAGGACCCGCGGCCGCTCGCTCACCCGTCCTCCCAAGCCGGCATCGTGACGACGAAGCTGCTGCCCTGGCCGACCACCGAGTCGACCGCGATCTCGCCGCCATTGGCCTCGATGAAGCCCTTGGCGATCGCCAGCCCCAGCCCGGCACCGCCGCCGCTGCCACCCTCGCCATGCTGGAACGGCTCGAAGATCCGCCGCCGCTCGCTCTCGGGGATTCCGGGTCCTTGGTCCACCACGCGCAGGGCGATCTTGTCAGCAACGAGCATCGATTTGACCAGGACCGGCCTGCCGCCGCCATGGCGAACCGCGTTTTCCAGCAGGTTGGCGAAGGCGCGCTCGAGCTGGGCGGCATCGGCGTCGACCAGTGGTAGCTCGCGGTCGACCGCAAGTCGCACGACCTCTGGTTGGCCGATCGCGGCCCGGGCGGCGTCGAGCACCTCGGCGAGGTCGACCGGCTCGCTGTGCGGCTGCGCCTTGCCCGCCTCCAGCCGCGACATGTCGAGCAGGTTCTCGACCAGGCGCGAGAGCCGCTCGCCCTCGGAGACCACCGCCGCGCTCAGGTCCTCGCGCTCTTCGCTGGTCGTGCTGGGCGAACCGAGCGCCGCGCCGCCGGCGATGATCGAGGTCAGCGGCGTGCGCAGGTCATGTGAGATCGAGCGCAGCAGTGCCGTCTTCAGCTCGTCGCTGCGGCGCAGCGCCTCGGCCTCGACCATCTCCGCCTGCATCCGGTCGCGCTCCTCGGCGAGCGCGGCCAGCTCCGCCAGCGCCTTGTCCGCCTGCCCGCGCCGTCGCTCGGCCTCGAGCGCCTGGGCGCGCGCCAGGCCGGCGACGGTGCTGCTGATCGCGGCGACGATGACGAAGGCGATCAGCGCGATCCAGTTCTCTTCGTCGGCGATCGTCAGGCGGTGCAGCGGCGGCAGCTGGAAGTAGTTGAAGGCGACGGCGCTGGCGACTGAGGCGAGCAGGCCCAGGCGCAGCCCCCAGAAAATCGAGATCAGCAGGATCGCCGGCAGGTAGACGACGCCCAGCGAGACGACCGGTGCGATCGACTTCAGCGGGTAGACGATCAGCGTGCCGGCGACGACCGCGCCGAGCGTTGCCAGCAACCCCAGCCAGGCGGGGGGCGGCTTGCTGCTCAGCCGGACGTCCACTCAGCCGGGGCTGATGCCGCCGCCGGCCGGTGGCGGCGATACCGGCGCCGGAGTGGGTTCGGGCGCGGCTTCCGGAGTGGCTTCGGCTTCGCCTTCGGCAGCCCCTGTTTCGCCTTCTTCCTTCTTGCCTTCCTTCGAGGATTCTTCGCTCGATTCTTCTTCTTCGTATTCGTTGTATTCGGATTCGCCCGAAGAGCTGTAGGAGCCCGAGGTGTGGCCGCTGTCGAGGCCCGCGAGTTCGGGCAGGCTCGTCGGTTCGAGGAATTCGGGACAGTTGCCGCCGGCCGCCGCTTCCATGTAGGAGCGCCAGATCGGCCCCGCCGTCGGCCCGCCGAAGCCGGTCTCTTCGCGCGACTGCGGGTGACCGACCCACACAGCGGTCGAGTAAAGCGGCGTGTAGCCGACGAACCAGGCGTCGGAGAGGTCCTCCGAGGTGCCGGTCTTGCCGGCCTCGGCACCGCAGCCCATGTAGGTATAGCCGGCGCCGGTTCCTTCTGTGATCACCGTCTTGAGGATTTTGGTCACGTCAGCAGCCTGCCCCTCGGTCAGCACGCGGTCACCCGAGTCGGGGTCGGTTTCTTCGACCTTGCCGTTGGGGAACTCGACCCGGCTGATCGCGGTCGGGTCGTGATGGATCCCGCCGCTGGCGAGGGTCGCGTAGCCGTCGGCCTGTTCGAGCGGCGTGACGCCGACCGCGAGACCGCCGATCCCCTCGGCCGGCACCGATTCGAGCGGAGCTTCGATGCCCATTTCGTGGGCGGTCTGGGTGACGTTTTCGGGACCGACGTCGAGGTCGAGCTGGGCGAAGACGACGTTGACCGAGTCGGTTGTCGCCTGGGCGATCGACATCGTGCCGCCGCCGGGCTCGGCGTTGTTCACGGTCCAGGTCCCACCGCCCGGCGTTTCAAGCGTCATCGGCGAAGTGCCGTCGTAGTAGGTGCTGTAGGGATCGATCCCCTGCTTGATCGCCGTCGTCAGCACGTAGGGCTTGAACGATGAGCCGGGCTGGCGGTGGGCCTGCCAGGCGTAGTTGAATTCGCTTTCGCTGTCGGAGCCTTCGGTCGAGGCGAGGGCGACGATTTCGCCGGTCTTGGGGTCGACCGAGGCCAGCCCGGCGGCCGGGCCGCCGTCGGGATAGCAGACGCCGCAGGAGTCGACCGCTTCCTGCGCCCGTTCCTGCAGTTCGGGGTCGATCGTCGTGTAGGCCTTGAGGCCGCCCTTGCGCACGGTGTTGATCCCGTAGCGGTCGATCAGCTCCTGCTGCACGAGGTCGAAGAGGAAGGGGTCCTTGATCACCCGGTACTTGTGACCGGGGCTAAGGCCGAGCCCGCTGTGCAGCGCTTCGCGGTATTCGGCGCCGTCGATGTATTCCTGTTCGTGCAGCGCGTTCAGCACCTCGTCGCGGCGCTGCAAGGCGGCGTGCGGATCGAGGAAGGGGTTGTATTCGGAAGGGGCCTGGGGCAGGCCGGCGATCAGCGCCGCTTCGCTCAATTCGAGATCTTTGGCCGGCTTGCCGAAGTAGGTCTGCGAAGCGGCCTCGACCCCAACCGCCGTCTCTCCTTCCACGGTCCCGTAGGGGGCCGTGTTGAGGTAAGCGGTGAGGATCCATTCCTTGGAATGCGCTTCCTCCTCTTCGACCGCGAGGTGCGCTTCCCGAATCTTGCGCTTGATCGTGTCTTCGGGATTCTGGATGTAGAGGTTGCGGACCAGCTGCTGAGTGATAGTCGAGGCGCCCTGCACCGGCTTGCCGCCCGCCAACGCGTCCTTCCAGACGGCGCGTGCGATTCCAGCCGGGTCAAGCGCCCCGTGCTCGAAGAAGTTCTTGTCCTCGATCGCGACCGTGGCATCGCGCAGCACCTGCGGCATCACCTTGCCCGGCACCGGCTGGCGAATGTTTTCGGCCTGGATAAAGCCGATCAGGGTGCCGTCCTTGGCGTAGATCGCCGAGGAACGTCCCTTCTGCACCGGCTTGAGGCTGGAGAGTGGCGGCGCCGACTCGTAGATGTTGACCGCCCAGCTGACAGCAACCCCGCCGGCGACGACGAGCACGGCAAGCAGGACCCCCAGCGGGACCGTGACCTTCCTCCACTTCGAGGTATGGGACTTGCGCCTGCGCAGGCGCGTTCGGCGAGCCATTCAGCTGCAAATTGTAGGGAGGGCGCTAGGCTGCCAGGCCAATGTCGCGCTTCTTGCACACGTGCTACCGAATCGGCGAGATCGACCGCTCGGTCGCCTTCTACGAAAAGATCGGATTCGAAGAGACCGGCCGCATGCCGATCGGCGACGAGGCGATCAACGTCTTCATGAACATCCCGGGCGAGGACCCCGTCCTCGAGCTGACCTACAACCACGGCGTCACCGGCTACGAGCACGGCAACGGCTACAACCACATCGCCCTCGCCGTCGACGACCTCGACGCCACCCTCGAGGGCCTCTCCGCCGCCGGCATCGAGCCGGAAAAGCCGCCCTACCGCCCTGGCGGCCGCACCGAGGGCCACCGCATCGCCTTCATCCGCGACCCCGACGGCTACCGCATCGAGCTGATCGGCGAGTAGCGCGTCGTGCCGTGAGTGACCTCGTCGCTTTCCTCATCGGGGCGGGAGCAGGGATCCTGGTCACAATCGCAGTCCTCTGGCAGAAGCGCGAGGAGGTGGCTACAGCCTGGCAGAGAAGGGTCGCTCCTCGAGCGACACTCTCTCACCGCCGCCCGACGATCGCCGTTCATGCTCTGGCGGCACTTGGTTCCGTTTATGTCGCGGTAGAGACCGGCGACAGCACGGTTCGCGCGATCAGCCTTCTTGTCTGCCTGGTCGCCGTAGCTTCGATCGGTGCGCTTCTGCTGAAGGACCAGCGGTCCCGACGCTCTCCCTAACTAGTTCGCCGCGAGTGGGAAGTTTTCGGGAGGCCGGAGGTTAGGCGGCAGTTGCTTCTGCCGATTCCCGTGAAAAGAACCGTCGAGTCTCCGGGACCAATAGAAGGATCAGATCCACGCCGATCCAGACGAGATAGAGCCACGAGTCGTGGTCGGCGATGTAGCTGGGAGCGGCAATGACCTGTGCGACGATGGCGAGGAACCAGGCAATCCGGTTCTGCCTCAGCAGGAAGTAAGCGAAAAGCAGCGCGATCGGTAGTGAGAAATTTCTACTGCCTACTGCCTGTGACGGAGCATCCGAGAGGCCAGCGCTGAGAGGCCGTTCGGGAAGCTCCGCGTGTGCGACTGGCTTTCGAACGGCCTCTCAGCGCTCAACCACCTCGAACTGGGTCATCAAGCCGTGATCCTCGTGGTCGAGCATGTGGCAGTGGATGACGAACTTGCCGAGGTAGTCGGCGAGGTGGCCGGCGACGAGGATGCGTTCGTTGGGATAGAGGAAGAAGGTCTCCTTGAGGCAGTCTTCCCAGGGCGGCGGCGGCTTGCCGTTGCGCGAGAGCAGGTACCAGTCGGTCATGTGCAGGTGCATCATGTGGGCGACGTTGGTGCGGTTGACGATCTCCCAGGTCTTGACCGAGCCGAGCTTGGGATGGGCGTCGGCGCGATCCGGGTTGAAGGTGCGCCCGTTGATTTCCCAGCGCGTCTTGAAGAGACCGCCGATCGAGATCGTCCAGGTGTGGTCGGGCTTGCGCGAAGCGCGCTTGGTCCAGTCGGGTAGCGGACGCAGCCTGCGGGGCACGCGCGTGCGGTCCTCGCGGCGCCGCGAATCGACCTTGAACTGCATCAGCGCGCCGACGTAGGCGTGTGAGCCCAACGGGTGCCTGGCGCCGTGGCGAGGGCCGCTGCGCAGCTCGACCGACTCGCCCCGGGCCTCGCTGAAGTCGACGATCAGCTCGACCCGCTCGGCCGGCCCGATCAGGATCTCCTCGCGCCGCACCGGCCGTGGCATCAAGCCGCTGTCGGTGCCGATCTGAACCATCTGCGCGCGGTTGGAGAGATAGAGGTTGTAGGAGCGAAACTGCGAGGCGTTGAGGATGCGCAGGCGGTAGCGCTGAGCACTGACCCGGTGGTGGGGCAGGTGGACGCCGTTGACCAGGATCGTGTGGGCGTTGATCCCGTCGGCGGGCGGGCGCCGGTTGGTGAACGGGTCGGCGAGCTGGTTGTGGTCATCGAAGGAGCGATCGACCAGCATCAGCGGCAAATCGCGCTCGCCACTCGGCAGGGGCAGGCCGGCCTCGAATTCGTCGTCGACGATCCACATTCCCGCCAAGCCGTGCCAGACGTTGCGCGCCGTGCGATCGAGGCGATGGTCGTGGTACCACTGGAAAGCGGCCCGTTCCGGCTCGCCGTCCTCGATCAGGTCGTAGACGTAGGTGCGCCGGCCGCCCGGCTCGAGCAGCAGGTCGTTGCCCGACTGGCGAGGCGAGAGGTCGCGCGGGATGTCGCAGTAGAAGGAGGTGGCGTGCGATGCCGTAAGGCCGCCGGGCTGTCCGTCGAATTGCGTGCGGTTGTGGCCGCCGTGCAGGTGGACGGTGAGCTCGCCCACCGACGGCGGCAGTTCGTGGTGGAAGGTGACCTCGGTGCGCTGACCGGCGGGACGGCGGATGGTCGGACCGGGAAACGTCCCACCGTAGGTCCACATCCGGGTCGGCCGACCCGGCAGCGCCTGCACCTCGGCCTCGCGGATTGGGATGTCCAGCCGCGGGCCGCTGAGCACCGCCGGGACTGGCAGCGGCACCCGAAAGGGCTCGCCCCGCCTGGGGCTGGTCGGCGGGCTCGGGGAGAGCAGCGCACCCGGCCGCAGGCCGAGCGGCAAAGCCGTGGCCAGGGCCCCGCTGCCCAGGGCGCCGAGAAAAGCTCGGCGCCCCAGGCGCGGTGACTCTGAGGGAGAACCAGGCGTGTTTCTAGACCCCTGGAACCCCAACAGCGGTCGGAGCCACTACTTCGATCGAGCCGTGCATCCAGGGATGGATGGCGCACATGAAGTAGATCGTCGTGCCGGCGGCCGCGGAGACCTTCTGCACGATCGAGGCTTTCGGTTTCGTCCCGGTGAACCAGGAGTCGCCCTTTTTGGTCAGGCTGCCGAGCGTGTCCCAGCCTTCGAGGCCGACTTCGACCGGGTTCACTTTTACCGGCCCGTTGGCGGTGGCGCCGTGCCATTTGGCGATCGACATGCAGATGTGATTCGGCGTGAAGCAGGTCTGGCGCGCCTTCGGCGTCTTCGGGATCGAGCCCTTGGTGACCAGCGAGAAGGTGTGCGGACCGACCTTTTTCGCGTTGGTCTGGTTCAGGACCTCGAGTTCGGCGCCACTGGCGATCGTTTTTGGCGCTTCGAAACGCAGGCCGCCTTTGCCTTCCTTGATGAAGACCGTGTTGGCGGGACCGAGTTCGGCGGCGTTTGCCATCGCCGGGGCGAGGGCAAAGACCACGATCAGACCAGCGGCGATCGCGATGATCCCCTTGGCCGAGACACGGGAAAGTCGCTCGTTCAACTTGCTCTCCTTCTGGGGCAAATCCCAGCCCCTGGACAAATGGACGAAAGAATGTAAACAGGTGGTGCGCAGCAATCAAGTCCACCTCGGCCGCCAAATCAGCGAACATGCCCGCGTGAGCGAGGTCGAACGGGAGGATTTGGCGGAGGTTCTGTCCCGGCGCAACCTCACCCAAGACGAGGCGCGCCGCGAGGCGATCGACCGTCGCCACGCCAAGGGCGGTCGCAGCGCCCGCGAGAACCTCGAAGACCTCGTCGATCCCGGTTCCTTCGTCGAGTACGGGCGCTTCGCGATCGCCGCCCAGCGCGGCCGCCGCGAGCTCGATGACCTGGTCGCCAACACGCCGGCCGACGGGTTGATCGGCGGCACGGCACGGATCAACGGTGAGCTCTTCGGCGAGCACGCCGCCTGCGCCGTGCTCTCCTACGACTACACCGTGCTGGCCGGAACCCAGGGCGCCCTCGGCCACCGCAAGAAGGACCGGCTCTTCGAGCTGATCGAGCGGATGCGCCTGCCAACCGTCTTCTTCGCCGAGGGCGGCGGCGGGCGCCCCGGCGACACCGACTACCCGGTCGTCTCGGCGCTCGACACCCGCGCCTTCGCGCTCTGGGCCGGCCTCTCGGGCCTGGTGCCGCGGATCGCCGTCGTCGCCGGCCGCTGCTTCGCCGGCAACGCCGTGATCGCCGGCTGCGCCGACCTGATCGTCGCCACCGAGAACATCTCGCTCGGCATGGGCGGGCCGGCGATGATCGAGGGTGGCGGCCTGGGCAAGGTCGACCCCGACGAAGTCGGGCCGATCGCGATGCAGGCGTCAAACGGAGTCGTCGACCTGGTCGTCACCGACGAGGCCGCGGCAACGGCGGCGACCAAGCGCCTGCTCGGCTACTTCCAGGGAGCGCTGCCGGCGGGCGATGCCCCGGACCAGGCGACGCTGCGCGACGCCGTCCCCGAGCGCCAGCGCCGCGCCTACGCGGTGGCGCCGATCGTCGAGACGCTGGCCGACGCGGGCTCGGCGACCTTCCTGCGCGAGCGCTTCGCGCCGGAGATGGTGACGGCGCTGATCAGGATCGAAGGACGGCCGCTCGGGGTGATCGCCAACGACACCAGACACGTCGCCGGCGCAATCACCAGCGATGCCGCCGACAAGGCATCTCGCTTCCTACAGCTCTGCGATGCCTTCGACCTGCCGGTCGTCTCGCTCCTCGATACGCCGGGGATGATGGTCGGCCCCGAGGCCGAGGCGACCGGCCTGGTCCGCCACGCCTCGCGCCTGCTGCTCGCCGGCGCGGCGCTGCGGGTGCCGCTGATCGCCGTGATCCTGCGCCGCGGCTATGGCCTCGGCGCCCAGGCGATGACCGGCGGCAGCATGCACGAGCCGCTACTGACCCTGGCCTGGCCCTCCGCCCACCTCGGGCCGATGGGCCTGGAGGGCGCGGTGCGGCTCGCCCTGCGCAAGGAGCTCGAGGCGATCGCCGACGAGGGCGAGCGTGAGCAGCGCGTCCGCGACCTCACTGCCGCCGCCGAGGAGAATGCCAAGGCGCTCAACGCGGCGGCGCTGTTCGAGATCGACGACGTGATCGACCCGGCCGAGACGCGCTCGCTTATCGCCTCGACGCTGGCCGCGGCGCAGGCGCACCCCGGCGGCGAGCGAGACGAGCGCCGGCGCTACGTCGACGCCTGGTAGTCCCGCAGGCGCTCAGCGGTTGACCGGCGACATGTCGGCGTAGCGGTCGCCGGCGGCGGCGCCCACCGGCGCGACCTCGTCGATCCGCCGCAGGTCCTCCTCGCTCAGCTCCACCTCGACCGCCGCCACGTTCTCCTCCAGGTAGTGGCGGTGCTTGGTCCCCGGGATCGGCGCCAAGTCCTCGCCCTGGGCCAACACCCAGGCCAATGCCAGCTGGCCGGCGGTGACGCCCTTCTCGGCGGCGATCTCCTCGACCCGCTCGACCAGCCCCAGGTTGCGCTCGAAGTTCTCGCCTTCGAAGCGCGGGTTGACGCGACGGAAGTCGTCCTCGGGCAGGTCCTCGGCGGAGCGGAAGCGGCCGGTGAGGAAGCCGCGGCCAAGCGGGCTGTAGGGGACGAAGCCGATGCCGAGCTCGCGCAGCGTCGGCAGGATCTCGTCCTCGGGGTCGCGGCTCCAGAGCGAGTACTCGGTCTGCAGGGCGGAGATCGGGTGGGTGGCGTGGGCGCGGCGGATCGTCTCCGGCGCCGCCTCGGAGAGGCCGAGGTGGCGCACCTTGCCCTGCTCGACCAGTTCCGCCATCGCGCCGACGGTCTCCTCGATCGGCACCTTCGGATCGACGCGGTGCTGGTAGTAGACGTCGATCACGTCGACGTCGAGCCGCATCAGCGAGTCCTCGCAGGCCTGTCGCACGTAGTCGGGATGCCCGTTGATGCCGAGGCGCTCGCCTTTCGGGCCGCGCATGTTGCCGAACTTCGTCGCGAGCACGACCTCGCCGCGCCGGCCCTTGATGGCGCGGCCGACGAGTTCCTCGTTGACGAACGGGCCGTACATGTCGGCGGTGTCGAGGAACGTGACGCCGAGGTCGAGCGCGCGCTGCAGGGTCGCGAGGCTCTCGTCCCAGTCGGTCGGGCCGTAGTTCGCGCTCATGCCCATGCAGCCCAGGCCCTGAGCTGAAACGGTCAGGGCCGAGTCGGTCAGGCCGTCGCCGAGAACAGTCGTGGAGATCGTCATGATCCCGACTCTAGGACGGCCGGCGTGGCGGGCGGGGTGGGGGCCGCGACCGCA
>DATBAV010000002.1:0-21217 GCA_036271315.1 Solirubrobacterales bacterium
GGCAATCACCGAGATGACTCCGGGGATCCCAAATCGCGTGCGTAGCGTCGAGAACATCTAGATCTCTCTCCTTGTCCCGTGAGCCCCTCTGCCCGCCGCTTCCCTTAGCGGCTTCCTCGAGGCTCGGTTATGTCCCTGTGGCGTCGCTGCTCAAACGAGCTGGTTCCCATAACTGACACTCGGGTTCCTAAACGACAGCGTAAAGATAAACAGACGAGTTTGGCTTTGTCAAGGAACGAGAATGGTATGGCGATCTATCTCGCTCTCTGAGTGGCTTTGCGCAGAGCAAAGCACACGGCTCAAGCCGCGACTTCGAGCTAGAAGAGGCAGATCTGCGGTAGCGAGAAAAGCGGAGGGGGTGGGATTCGAACCCACGAGCGCCTTGCGACGCCAACAGTTTTCGAGACTGCCCCGTTCAACCACTCCGGCACCCCTCCGGGACTCAGTCGGCGCTGATTTTACGGTCGGGCGGCTTCGGGGGTCTGCGGGCAGGCGTTCCCGGCTCAAGAACCGGGGAGTTTGGGTCGATGCAGCCGCGTGGAAAGCACCGTGCAGACCCGGCTTGGGAGCTTCTTCGATCGCCACCCGCTGCTGCTGCGCTCGTTGGCGATCGTCGCCCTGCTCTGGGGCGTCGGCTACCTGATCTGGCGCATCGGCTGGAGCAGCCAGGGGGCCAGCCCAGTTGCCTACGGAATGCTGCTGTTGACCGAGATCTACGGGCTCTGGGCGCTGGGCACCCTGGCCTGGTTCTCCTGGTCGCGACCGCCCGCCGTGCGACCGGCGGCAACGCTGGGGCGCTCGGTCGACGTCTACGTCTGCACCTATGACGAGCCCCACGAGGTGATCGCCGCCACCCTGGCCGGCTGCCGGGCGCTCACCTACCCACACACCACATACCTGCTCGACGACGGCAAACGGCCGGAGATGGCGGAGCTCGCCCGCCTCGCCGGCGCCGAGTACCTGACCCGGCCCGACAACTCGCACGCCAAGGCCGGCAACATCAACGCGGCGCTCACCCGCACCGAGGGCGAGCTGGTGCTGATGCTCGACGCCGACCACGTGCCGATGCCCGACGCGCTCGACGCGATGGTCGGCTACTTCGACGACGAGCGCATGGCCCTGGTCCAGAGCCCGCACGACTTCTTCAACCACGACTCGGTCCAGCACTACGTCGTCGGCCGCCACGAGCAGTCGCTCTTCTACCGCGTCGTCTGCCCCGGCAAGGACCGCCACGGCGCGGCCTACTGGTGCGGCTCGGCGGCGCTGATCCGCCGCGAGGCACTGCTCGAGATCGGCGGCGTCGCCACCGAGACGATCGCCGAGGATTTTCACACCACGATCCGCATGCAGCGGCACGGTTGGAAGAGCCGCTACCACGACGAGGTCCTGGTCCAGGGCCTCGCCCCGCACGACCTCGACGGCTACCTGCTGCAGCGCGACCGCTGGGCGCGCGGCAACCTCGCCGTCTTCACCCTGCCCGAGTCCCCCCTGCGCGCCTCCGAGCTGGCGCCGCTGCAGCGGCTCTCCTACTTCGCCAGCCTCTTCGCCTACCTGGCGCCGCCGATGCGGCTGCTGCTGATGGCGACGCTGGGCCTGGTGATGTGGACCGGCGAGCTGCCGATGAAGATCAGCGTGGTGGCGCTGGCCGCCCTCTGGCTGCCCTACGTGACGCTCAACCTCGGCGCCGGCGCCGCCCTCGCCCGCGGCTACATGAAGATCGGCGAGACCGCCCACTACGAGCTGCTGACGATGGAGATCTACACCCGCGCCCTGCGCTGCATCTTCCGCCCCGGCCACACCGCCTTCAAGGTGACGCCGAAGCAGGGCACCGGCGGTGGCGGGTTCGAGTCGGTGCGCAAGCTGCGCCTGGTGATCGTCTGCGCCATCGTCGTCGGCACCGGCACCGCGATGCGCCTGCTCGACCTCGCCGGGGTCGGGCCGCTGCCCGACCTGCCCGGCATCGCCGCAGTGATCGTGCCGCTGCTCGGCCTGATCGAGATGCGCCGCATCCTGCGTACGCTCTTCGCCGTCGGCAAGCGCCAGCAACGCCGACTCGTCTACCGCTTCGAGGGCGACGCCGAGGCCGAGTGCTACTCCGAGGAGGGACACGTCAGCGGTCGCCTGATCGACGCCAGCGCCGCCGGGGTCGGCTTGGTCCTCGACGCCCAGCTCACCGTCGGCGACAAGCCGGCGATCCTGCTGCAGCTCGAAGACGCCGCCGGCGACTCGCACGAGGTCGCGGCGCAGGTCGAGGTGCGCTCCTGCCGCGAAGCGGACGGACGCCACCTGGTCGGCGCGACGATCACCGAAATCGACTCGGCATCGCGGATGCGGCTGATGGAGTGGTGCTACGTCGTCTGCAATCACGAGCGGCTGCGAGGCCACCGGCCGGCATTGCGCCCGGGCGAGGGCGAGTCGATCGTGCTCGAGCTGCCGGCTCCGCAAGCGATGCCGCAGACCGCGGTCGCCTAACCGCTCACGGGCGCCGAGCAATACGCTTGCAGGACCACGGAGAGGTGTCCGAGTGGCTTAAGGAGCGCGACTGGAAATCGCGTGGGCGGGGTTAACCCGCCTCGTGGGTTCGAATCCCACCCTCTCCGCTAAGCGACGACGGGAATGCCCAGGTCCCGAGCGCGCTCACACAGGCTCTGATCGAAGCTGGCGACTCCGCCATGGTGATCTTCGGCCGTCAGCAAGACGCAGCAGTCGGGCAGTTTGAGGCCGGTCTCGGCCCGCAGGCCGGCGAGACGATGCGAAGCTTCATGCCCAAAGGCAAGCTCTCGAACCGAGAGCTTCTCGAGCGCTTCCCGCGCATCCTCCAGCCGACCCGCGCGAGCCGGCGCCACCAGGGTCTCGGCGAGACTGATCTGGCTGGTGCCGAGCAACTCCATTGCGTGGGTCCGAAGCAGTCCCACAGCTCGCTTGTGATGTCGGTCGCGCCCGTCGAGATGAGCGATCAAGACGCTCGCGTCGAGGACGATCACGGGGGCCACTCCTCGCGCAGCCGCTCGAGCTCGCCCGGCTCGTACACCCCGGTAAGCGCCCCGGCGGTAGCGTCGATCTCCTCACGTCGCTTATCGGCTTCGGTGGCGATCGCCTTGGCGCCGGCAGCGGCAAGGCGCAGCAGCAACGCCTTGCGGTCGGTCACCGCGGGCCAGTGGCGCTCAGCGGCATCGAGCAGATCGCTTAGCTCGCCGGTGTCGGTGAGCATGTAACGAGGCTTCGTGGTCGGCATGCGTCGGAGTGTAACACTCAGTTTGAATGGTGTTGCACCGTCTGCGGTAGCCGAATGCACCATTTCCGCTCAAGGCCGGAGCGGCCGGACGTCTCCCCCTCTCAGCGTCGGTCGGCGAAGAAGCCGCGCAGCAAGGCGGCGCACTCGGCTTCGAGCACGCCGCCGCTCACTCCTGGGCGGTGATTGAGGGCGGGCTCGGCAAGCACGTCGAGGACGCTTCCGGCAGCCCCGGCCTTGGGGTCGGGGGCGCCGAAGACGACGCTGGGGATGCGGGCGAGGACGATCGCCCCGGCGCACATCGCGCAGGGCTCCAGCGTCACGTAGAGGGTCGTGCCGGGAAGGCGCCAGCCGCCGAGGGCCTCGGCGGCTGCGCGGATGGCGAGGATCTCGGCGTGGGCGGTTGGGTCGGCGCGCAGCTCGCGCTCGTTGCCGGCGGCGGCGAGCACCTCCCCCGCGCGCGCGATCACGGCGCCGATCGGCACGTCGCCATGGCGCTCGGCGTCGCGCGCCCGCTCGATCGCCAGCTCCATCATCCGCTCGGCAAGCGGCTTTGCAACGTCGTCGTACATACATGGGGGAGTATGTGGCACTACAACTTCGCCGGCGGGCCGGTGTTAGGGAGGGGCCCCGCTCGATTGCAGGGATTCAGGGGCAAACGCAAAGATGAATCGACGCTTCCCGATCGCCGCCGCAACCCTGCTCGCGGCCCTGATGCTCGCGCCGGCACCGAGCCAAGCCGCGATCGGCGTCTCTGACGCGCACGGCTTCGTCCCGCACAGGCTGATCGTCAAGCTCGCGGGCGCCGAGCGGGCCCAGACCGTCGCCCTGCCACGGCAGACCAGCGTCGCCGAGGCGGCGGTCGCCCTGCAAGCCAACCCCGACGTCGCCTACGCTGCGCCCGATTACATCGCCACCGCCTCGGCGAGCGAAGAAGAACCGGCGGTTCCAAACGACCCCGGACCGCTCAGCGGCCCGCCGGGCCCGCCGGGCGGCTGGGTCTCGAAGCAGTGGAACTTCCTACCCTGGGCGGGCCTGCCGACGCCGCTGGTTCCCCTCTCCCCGGGTGGCATCGACGCCATCGGCGCCTGGGAAAACCTCGAAGCGGCGGGGCATCCCGGTGCCGAAGGCGTGACCGTCGCCGTGCTCGACACCGGCATCGCCTACCGCTCGCTGGGCAGGCGTTTCCGCCGCAGCCCCGACTTCGCCGCCGGGCAGTTCGTCAAGGGCCATGACTTCGTCGACGGCGATCGCCTGCCGCTCGACGAAAACGGGCACGGCACGCACGTCGCCGGCACGATCGCCGAGAAGACCAACAACGGCATCGGCCTCACCGGCCTCGCCTACCGGGCGAAGCTGATGCCGGTGCGGGTGCTCGACGCCCAGGGGCGTGGCCGCGCCGATCAGATCGCGAAAGGCATCCGCTTCGCCGTCGCCAACGGCGCCGACGTGATCAACATGAGCTTCAACTTCGGCTGCGGCCGCGAAGTGCCCGAGGTCGACGAAGCGCTGCAGCAGGCCTACCGCCACGGGGTGATCGCGGTCGCCTCGGTGGGCAACCTCGGCTCGGAGGCATGCGTCGCCCCGCCGGCGACCAGCCCGCACACGATCGGCGTCGGCGGCAGCACCGAGGGTGGCTGCCTGGGCGACTACTCGCTGTCCGGGCGCGACGTCGACGTGATCGCGCCCGGCGGCGGCCCGTCGCTGACCGGCTGCCCGTCGATCTCCTCGGGCTCGATCTACCAGGTGACCCTGAAGGCCGGCAGCACGCGACGCTTCGGCGAGCCCGGCAGCTATGTCGGCACCTCGATGGCGGCCGCCCACGTCTCCGGCGTCGCCGCGATGGTGCTGGCCAGCGGTACGGTCAAACGCAATCCCACCCCGGGACGGGTGGCGGCGGTGACGAAACGCCTGCGCCGCACGGCGCGCAGCATCGGACAACCGGCGACACGCGAGGGCGCCGGCCTGATCGACGCCGCCCTGGCGACCGAACCGCGCGGCCAGGCGCACGCAACCCGTAACCGCTGACGGCAGCTGGGCAAGCAGATCAAGGACGCAGGGAGCGCGGCGTGCTCCGCACGCAGGCGACCGAGGACGCCGATATGCGCCGCCCAGATGGCGTCAGGTAGTGCGGACGATGATCACGCTGCAAGGAGCGTGGTGGGAGACGTTGTTGGGGACGCTGCCGAGCAGGAAGCGCCGCGCCCCGGTCATGCCCTTGTTGCCGACCACGATCAGGTCGGCCTTGGTTTCTTCGGCGACATTGAGGATGCCCTCGGCGGGATCGCCCTCGACCGGGTGCGTCTGCACCTCGATTCCCTCCTTGCGGGCCGACGCGGCGGCGGCGTCGAGGACCAGATTGACGTCCTCGCGCGGCCCGATCTCGTACTGGACATCCGCCGGAGCGCCTTCCTTCTCGCCTTCGACCCGCCGCTTTGGGACCGGCGCGTAGGCGCTGACGATGCTGAGCTGGGCGCCGGCGAGCTTGGCGAGGTCGACGGCCTGGTGGACCGCCTCGGCGGCCGTCTCCGACCCATCGGTTCCAACCACGATGCGAGTGAACACGCCGCCTCCTCTGCTCGGTCAGCTAAACGGGGCCGATACTAACGGGCGCCGTGGGTTCGAACAGGCAGGCCGTGAAAACGGTCGCCGAGGATTTCGCTCGGCGTCGTTGCCAGGCGGTAGATCGCGATCCCCATTGAGGCGAGCAGGCAGATCAGCAGCACCGCCATTCCGGCTTTCCACATAACTGGCATTAGGCTGATCTCATCATGGAGAAGGTCGCTGATGGCGTCTGGCTGCTGCGCGGAGACACCCGCAAGGCGATGAACATCTACTTCCTCGAGGACGGGGACGGGGTCGTGCAGTTCGACGCCGGGACCAAGGCGATGGTGAAGCAGGCGCGGGCCGCCGCCGCCCAGCTCGGCGGGTTGAAGCGAGTCGTGCTCGGCCACGCTCATGCCGACCACCGCGGCACCGCTCCCTCGATGGGGGTCCCGGTCTTCTGCCATCCCGACGAGGTCGCCGACGCCGAAAGCGACGCCGTGCAGTGGCGCTACCTCGAACTATCGGCGTTGCCGGCGCCGGCCCGCTGGATCTACCCGATGCTGCTGCGCCGCTGGGACGGCGGTGCCGTCAAGATCGACGGCACCGTCTCCGAAGGGGACGAGGTAGCGGGCTTTCGCGTCATCCACTTTCCCGGCCACGCCCCCGGCCTGATCGGCCTCTGGCGCGAGAGCGACCGGCTGGCGATCGTCAGCGACGTCGTCTACCTGATCGACTCGGCCCGCATGGGATTGCCCCTGCCGAAGGGCGAGGCAAGCGTCCCCCATCCCGCCTGGGGCTGGGACCAGGCGAAGGCGAAAGAGTCGGTGCGCAAGCTGGCGGCGCTGGAACCAACGCTGATCTGCACCGGCCACAACGAGCCACTGCGAGGCGACAACCTGCGCCCGGCGCTGGAACGAGCGGCCGAGAAGTACTGAGCGAGGTGGCGCCGGCGGCCCTCGCTGCCATAGTTTCCGCCCCTGATGATCGGGACCTACGCCTCGGCGGCGCTGATCTGCGCCGCCTCGCTGCTGGTTGGACACGCGATCCTCGGCCTCAGCGGCGGGGGCGAGTCGCGGCGCTGGCTGGCGCCCGCTGTCGGCTTCGGCGCCGTGCTGACGGTGACCGGCTTCCTCGCCCGGGCGCCCGGGCACGCGACCAGCGCGACGATCGGCCTCGTCCTCCTCGCAATCGCCGCGGCCGCCCTGCTCTGGTGGCGACCTCGCGCGGTCAGCGGCGCCTCGCTGCTGCGCGAGAGCTGGCCGGTCGCGCTCCTCGTCGCCCTCGCCTTCTCGATCCCGTTCGCGATCAGCGGCCGCTGGGGCATCATCGGTGTCGGTTTCAACAACGACCTCGGCCTGCACCTGGCCTGGGCCGAGTGGCTGCGCAGCGGCCTCGGCCCGGCGCCGGAAGCCGGCTACCCGCTGGGACCGCACGCACTGGCCGCGGCGATCGCCGCGCTGCCGGGAATCGGCCTCGGCCAGGCTTTCGTCGGCGAGATCTTCGCGATCGGCATCCTCACCGCGCTCGTCACCCTGACCGCGCTCGACGACCTCGGCCCGTGGCGCCGGGTCCTCGCCGCGGTTCTCGTCGCAATCCCTTACCTCGGCGCCTCCTACTTCGCCCAGGGCGCCTTCAAGGAGACCGGCGAGGCGCTCTTCGTCCTCGCCTTCGCCCTGCTCCTGCACCGGCTCGAGCGCGAGCGGGGCGAGGCGGGCGCGCCGGCCTTCGGCACGGCGATCCTCGGCCTCACCCTGGCGACCGGGATCTTCTTCTCCTACAGCTTCGCCGGCCTCGCCTGGCCGCTGGTCATCTTCGCCATCTGGGCGCTCACCTTCGCCCCGTTGCGCCGGGCGCTGGCGCCGCGCTCATGGCCGGCGACCCTGCGCCAGCCGGCAACGCTGCTGATCGTCGCCGTGCTCGGCGTCCTCGCGGTGCTTACGGTCGTCGGTCCCTTCGCCTTCATCCACGGCTTCAACCGCGTCGCCGGCACCAACACCTACGGGCCGGTCTCGCCGGTCGAGGCGCTCGGCGTCTGGCCGGCCTCCAACTACCGCCTCAACGCCGCCGGCGGCGCCCAGCTGACCGGGCTGGCGACGGCGATCGCCGCGGTCGCGATCCTGCTCGGCGGCGCCTGGTGGCTGCGCCGGCGCAACTTCGCCGTGCCGGTGGCGCTCGCCGGCTGCACGCTGCTCTACCTCGCCTCGCTGGCCAGCAGCGGCGAGTACTCCCAGGCCAAGGCGCTGATGATCGCCGCGCCGCTGGCGATGCTGATCGCGATCCGCCCACTGCTCTTCGAGGCCGGCCGTGATCGAGTTCGCACTTCTTCGCCATATCGGCGAAGAAGTGCGAACTCACCGATGCGAGTTGCGTGGGTCGTGGTGGCGGTGGCGTTCATCGGCGGCGCCGTCTACTCGAGCCTGCTGGTCTTGCGCGACGCGCCGATCGGGCCGCCTGGGCACGGCTCCGAGCTGCAGGCCTTCATCCCGATCGTGCATGGCGAACCGGTCCTCTACGCCGGCCAGGACCGCTATGCCGCTTACGAGCTGATGGGCGCCGATACGCATGTGCCCCTGGTCGAGTTTCCCGACGCCGACGTCTCCCCCAGCCCGGAAAAGCCGTTCGATACCGGCGACGCCTACAGCCCGATCGACTTCGACTCCTTCTCGCACGCAACCCTCGACCGCTTTCCCTACGTGATCACCGGCCGCGCGGCCTGGAACAGCGAAGCTCCGTCGGGCTTCAAGCGAATCGCCGCCACCCCCTCATACATCCTCTGGAAGCGCACCGGCACGCCGCCCGAAAATCGCCACGTGCTGCTGGAGGGGACCGAACCCGCGGCGCACGCCGACTGCGCCTCGCCGGAGATCCGCATCCTCCTCGCCAGCGGCGGCCGCGCCTCGCTCTTCCCGGGAGCCGTGATCGGCGGCAAGGGTCGCTGGAGCCCGGCGGCGGAACTCGAAGCCGGTCAGAGCGCCTCCCAGACGCTGCGGCTACCCAGTGGCCGCTGGCGGCTCTCGATCCAGTACTTCTCCCCCATTGGCCTGACCCTGAGCGCGCCCGGCTTCGAACAGGCCCTGCCGGCTGCGCTCGACGGCCAGCGGCCGAACACGATCAGCCTCGCCAACGAGGGCCAGTTCTGGCCGGCCGGCGAAGTCCGCGGCAATAACCGGCCGATCCACTTCACGGTCAGCGCCGCCGACCCAAGCACCTTGCAGCGCCTGACGGGCTATTCGGGCAAGGCGACTCTGGGAGAGATAGTCGCGGTACCGGCGAAAGCGCACCGCATTGTGCCTTTGAGCCAAGCCTGCAACGGGTGGATCGACTGGTACGAATCCAACGAAGTTCCCTAAGCGACCGAGGACGCCGACATGCGCCGGTCAGGCGGCCTTAGAGGCCATGCGCTCGGGGGAGACGCGAACCACGTCCCAGACCAGACCGAGCTTCTCCAGCGAGTCGATGACCACGGCGGAGAGGTCGAATTGCCAGCGGCCGAGGCCGTGAGTGGCGGAGGTGGGGAAGGCGTGGTGGTTGTTGTGCCAGGCCTCGCCAAAGGTCGGGATCGCGATCAGGGCCAGGTTGCGCGACTCGTCGGCGGTCTCGAAGTCGCGGTTGCCGAAGACGTGGCAGAGCGAGTTGATGCTGTAGGTGAAGTGGTGCAGGACGAAGACGCGGACGAGGCCGCCCCAGAGCAGGCCAGTGACCGCGGCGAAGAAGGTGCCGCCAATCACCCAGCCGAGCGCGAAGGGCAGCATCAGCCCCCCGATCGCCCAGTAGAGGAAGGTGCGGTCGACCCAGTTGATTACCGGGTCCTTGATCAGGTCCGGCGCGAAGCGTTCCTTGTTGCCGCGCTGGGTGTGGATGAAGAGCCAGCCCATGTGAGCGTGGAAGAGGCCGCGCATTGCCCCGGACCAGCCGTGGCCGTGGTCGACGTGGGGGCTGTGCGGGTCCCCCTCTTCGTCGGAGAAGGCGTGGTGCTTGCGGTGGTCGGCGACCCAGGAGATCACCGGCCCCTCGATCGCCGCCGAGCCGAGGATCGCCAGCAGGCCGTGCAGCCATGTCTTCGCCTTGAAGCTGCGGTGAGTGAGGTGGCGGTGGAAGCCAACCGTGATCCCGAGCCCCGTGAACAGATACATGCCGAGGAAGAGGAAGATGTCGCTCCAGTGCAGGGCCTTGCCCCAGACCTGCCAACCCGCCAGACCGAGTGCTACGAAGGGGACCAGCGTCACCAGGCCGGTGATGATCCGGTCGCGGGTCTCGTTGGCGACCGGCTGAATATCTGAGGGGAGAACGCCGCTGCTTTCCATTCGGAGCCGCGATCATACGGGCTGCGACCCGGGGAAAGGTAAAGTCGCCTCGCCCTCGACAACCTTCCCGCCGAAAGGAGCCGCGGTTTGGCGTTCTCCAGCACCGCACCACTGCGCCGCGAGATCGAAGCACGCATCCCCGAGCGACCCTTCACGGTCGAGTTCTGGGACGGTACGCAACTGCCCTCTACCGACGGCGGCGGGCCCACCTTCTACATCCGCTCGCCGCGCGCCGCCGCCCACGTCCTGCGCGCCCCCGGCCAACTCGGGCTCGGCCGCGCCTACGTCAGCGGCGAGATCGAGGTCGACGACATGGACGCAGTGATCGCCCTGCTCGACAGCTGGGACCCGCCGAGCCTCGAGGGCGCCGACAAGCGCGCGCTGCTGCTGGGCGCGGTCCGGGCCGCGGGCATCGTCAAGCCGCCGCCCCGCCCGCAGGCGGAGCTGCGGCCCAGCGGCAAGCGCCACAGCAAGGAGCGCGACGCCCGCGCCGTGCGCCATCACTACGACGTCTCCAACGAGTTCTTCGAGATCTTCCTCGGCGAGACGATGGTCTACAGCTGCGCGATTTTCTCGCGCGGGGCGAGCACCCTGAAGGAGGCCCAGGAAGAGAAGCTGGAGACGGTCGCCCGCAAGCTGGCGCTGAAGGAGGGCGACCGCGTGCTCGACGTCGGCTGCGGCTGGGGCGGCTTCCCGCTCTGGGCGGCGACCAAGCACGGCGCCAGCGTCGTCGGCATCACCCTCTCCGCTCCGCAGGCCGAAAAGGCTCGCGAACGGGCGGAGGCAGCCGGCGTCGCCGACCGGGTCGAGATCCACGTGATGGACTACCGCGACCTCGCCGGCGAGCGCTTCGACGCGATCGCCAGCATCGGCATGGTCGAGCACGTCGGCGCCTCGCAGATCGACCTCTACGCGCAGACCCTCGCCGGCCTGCTGGAGCCGGGCGGGCGCCTGCTCAACCACGGCATCACCCGGCTGCGCCACACCGACGCCGAGGCGGGTGCCTTCTCGGAGCGCTACGTCTTCCCCGACGCCGCCCCGCTGCACCTCTCGCGCAACCTGATGGCGCTCGAACGGGCCGGCTTCGTCACCCACCACGTCGAGGACTTCGCGCCCGACTACGCCGAGACGCTGCGCCACTGGGCCAAGAACCTCGACGACAACCTCGACGAGGCCATTCGCCTGGCGGGACCCGAACGGGTGCGCGTCTGGCGCCTCTACCTGCGCGCCGCTCGCAACGGCTTCCTCTCCGGCTTCACCTCGATCTACCAGGCGCGCTGCTCGCTGGGCTGAGGAGCCGGCCCGGCGCTGGCGCCAGCTTAACCACAGCTACTTCCTGCCTCGGTATAAACGAGCCGGTCCTTTTAACGCAGTTCGCGATCTCGGGAGGATTGGGGGCAGGGTGAGTGCATCTGCAGCAGCGCTATCGAGGAGTGCCCAGATGGGGCACTGGCTGGACGGGATCGCCGACCCCGTGCGCCTTCAGATCCTGCGCTCGTTGAGCAAGGTGCCCGAGGCGACCGCATCCGAGTTGGCCGACCTGAGCCCCGCCAGCTACCGGACGCTGCGCCGCCATCTCGAGGCGCTGGAGACGCTCGACGTGGTGCGGTCCCATCCGGGCACGAGCGACGGCGAGAGGTCGGGGCGTCCCGCCACCCGCTTCAGCCTCAGCCCCGACGTCCGCGACAGCGTCCGCGCCACGTTCGCGCGCACCCCCCAGCGGCGCCAGCGATAGCTCAGGCCGCGTCCCCCTCCGCCCGCGCGGGGGTGGGCGATTCGCCCGGCAGCAGCCTGTCGAGCCAGCGTGGCATCCACCAGCAGCGGTCTCCGAGCCAGAGCATCACCGCTGGCACGACGATCAGCCTGACGATGAAGGCGTCGATGAAGACCGCGATCGCCTGCGCCACACCGAAGTTGCGAAGCGACATCAGCCCGGAGACCGAGAAGGAGAGGAAGACCGTGATCATGATCACCGCCGCTCCCGTGACCACGTGCGCGGTGCGGTCGAGACCGAGCGTGATCGCCTGCCTGGTCGAGCCGGTTCGCAGGTATTCCTCTCGGATCCGCGCGAAGACGAAGACCTCGTAGTCGATCGCCAGGCCGAAGATCACCATGATCGCTCCCGGCACCACGGTGACGTCCACGTAACCGGGGCCGCCGAGCAAGGAGGTGTTGAAGAGGAGGGCCAGCACACCGAAGCTGGCGCTGACGGTGAGCAGGTTGATCACCGTAGCCAGGAGCGGGATCGTCAGCGAACGCAGCAGCGGGATCAGGATCAGGAGGCTGATCAAGGCCATCGCCAGGCGCATCGGGCCGGCCTGGCCACGGAACTCGTCGTTGACGTCCATGGCGACCGGGCCAACCCCGCCGACGAGGACCCGGGCGCCCGTCTGCCTCGCGAGGCCTTCGGCGTCGGCTTCGAGCCGCTGCGTCGTTTCCTTCGCCGCCTCGGTGGTCGTTTCGTTCTTGGGGATGACGAGGACGCGCGCGTCGGTGCCACCGTGGTCGATGCTGACCAGCGCGCCGATCTTGCTCCGCTGCTCAGGGGGACTGCCATCCAGCGCGGCGAGGACGAAGTAGCCGGAGTGGAAGAGGCCAGGGGAGCGCTGTCGCAGCAGGGCCAGCGGCGATTGCCCGCCGCCCGCCTTGCGACCGCTTTCCAGAGCATTGCCGATGCGGCGCAGGGCACGTGGGAGCGCGCGGGACTTTGTGGCGCCTTCGCTGAGCCCGCTGGCGAGACGGCCGCTGCCCCCGTCGAGCAGCTCCAGCCCACCGTCCAGCCGTTTCGCCCCGCTGCTCAAGCGCCGCAACGCGGGCGATAGCACTTCGCCGCCGTGGTTGAGCGCGGCAACGCCGTTGGAGACCCGCTGGCTGCCGGTGGCGATGCGGCGCAGCCCGTGGTCCAGGCCGGCCGATGCATCGGCGAGCTTTTCGAATCCCTTGCTCGCCTTGCGGCCGTTCTTGGCCATCTGGGAGGCCAGGTACTCGCCGACTTCGAACTGGCCTTCGGCCCCTTCGATGCCTTCTCCTAGGCCGCGGTAGTTCGGATCGTCCGCTTCCCCGGTATGTGGATTCCTCCCCGTCACCTTCATGCCCGCTTCTTCGACGGCGGCGAGCGCGGCCGCATATTCGGGGTCGCTGCGACCGCTCGTCATCCGCTGAAGAGCGCCGAGAGCCGCCGCGAGCTGGGCTTCGGCGTCGTGCAGGGGAGCGTGAAGCACTTCGAGGCGTTCCTGCCCGGAGAGCATCGCGTTCTTGAAGATCCGCGCGCTGCCCTGGATTTCGTCCGTCTTTTCCGCCGCCTGCGCGATCCCGTTGGCGAGCAGGCCGGCGCCGGTGCTCGCCTTTGCCGTTCCCCGGGCGAGCCGGCCGCTGCCTTCGTCGACCTGACCGAGACCTTCGCTCAGCTGGCCGGACCCATCGCTGGTTGCTTCCAGGCCACTGGCCAGCGCCCCCGCTCCGTCGCTAGCGGCGCCAACGCCCGCGTTGAGCGCGCGCGAGCCGGCGGCGGCGGCCGCCAGGCCCTTCGTGCTCCCGGCCGCGCCCTTGCCGAGACGGACAAGGCCAGATTCGAGCCGGTCCAGGCCGTGTTCCTGCTTCACCAGGCCGTCTTCGAAGCCGTCGGTGAGCCGTCGGGCGCCGCGCTCGATCGGGGCCAGGCCGGCAGTGCTAGCGACCCCTGGGTCAGCTTCCACCTTGCGCTGGAAATCGGCGATCGCCTTCAAGCGTTGCGGGGAGGTGACGGGCTTGCCGCGGCCGTCGATGACCACTTCCGTCGGCGAGACCCAGCCCGGCCCCAGGGCGCGTTCGATCTCTTCCTGTTGGGTGCGGGCAGGATCGCCACTGGGAAGCAGGCCGGCGGTCGCGATGCCCGAGTGCAGGTTGAAGGCAACGGCCGCGAGAACCACCAGCGCGAAGATGAGCGCCAGCACCACGCCGGGGCGGTCGATGACGCGGCGGCTCCAGCGCAGGGGCGCCACGCCCCCTGAGCGGCGCGGGGGCAGCGCCCAGCGATCGAGGTGGCGGCCGAACAGCGTCAGCAGAGCCGGCACGATGCAAAGGGCCGAGAAGACGCTCAGCACCGCGGCGATCCCGACGCCGATCGCCACCGAGCGGATGAGCAAGCCCGGGAGTACGAGCTGGGCGACGAACATCGCCAGCAGAAGGGCGCCCCCCGCCGGCAGGATCGATCGTGCCGTCGCGGTGACCGTGGCCACCATTGCCTCAGGCAGCTCGGCGTGTTTTCGTTCCTCCCGGAAGCGCGAGACCACCAGCAACGAGTAGTCCACTCCGAGCGCCAGGCCCATCATCGCGCTGACGCCGATCACGAAGAGATCGAGTTCGACGAAGTTCAGCAAGATGCTGAGGATCCCGCGTGTCGCCACGACGATGGAGCCGCCGACGAGCAAAGGGGTGAGCGCAGCGAGGGCCGATCTGAAGACGAGCATCAGCACCAGCAGCAGCACCGGCAGCGCGATCAACTGTCCCACCTTCGCCGAGTTGGTGAGCGATTCGTGCAGCGAGTCGATCACCACCGGCAGGCCCGCGATGCTCGGCTTGACCGGGCCCCCGATCGTCCTGTCCACCTGCCGTTGAAGCGGCGGGAGAAGTCCTGAGACGGAATCGTCGCCGGAGCTCGCGGTTCGCACCAGCAGCGCAGCGACGCCAGGGCGCGGGCTGAGTCCTTCGACGACCGCGCCACCGTCCCAAGGCGAGGTGACGATCATCGGCGGCGTCGCCCGCACGCGTCGCGCCAGCATCCGCCCCTGCCGTTCGACCGCGCCCGCCGGGCCCCGCAGCAAGACGATCATCGGGTAGTCGTTGCCGAACTCGCGCAAGTCGATTTCGTGCGCCAGCTTGGAGGCGCTGCCGTTGACCAGCGGCGAGTGGATGACCAGTTCCTTTTCAAGTTCCTTGCCCTGCCCGGCGAGGACGAAGACGGCGAGGAACCAGGCCGCCACCACGAGGCGGGCGCGCCTCGTGGCCAGGCGGGCCACGCGCGCCGCCAGCGCGGCCGAGCGCGAGGCCGGGGGCCGATCGAGCGGAGTGCTCATCCTCGGGGGGAGGCGCAGGGGGCCTTGATCGCGATCCCGACCCGAAGCGCTCGCCGCGCGCCGTTCTGGCCGGCCATGGCCACGTCGGCCCCCAGGGATCGCGGCTTGCCGCCGGAGCACGGGCGCACTCCGAGCGAGATAGCGCCCTGACTGCCCTGCCGCAATCTCATCGTGAATGACGAGAGCGGCATGTCCGGCAAGCCCGCCAGATCGAGGACGAGCCTGCCGTCCTCGACCGTCGAGCGCCCCTTCATGTTCACCTGGACGCCTTCTCCGCTGAAGTGGGTCCATATATCCGGCAGGCCGTCGCCCTGCGGCTGCGCCACGTAGATCGCGCCACTCAGCGGTTTCTTCAGCAGCGAGGTACGGGCTGTGGCGCTGCCGATCCTGGAGCCACCAGGGCACTCGCCCCTGACCGCGTCGTGATGCGAGCAGATTTCCTGCACTCCGCCGGTCGCGAATTCAAGCGCCGCCGGCAGGGCCAACCGCATCGCCCGCAGGTTCGCGTCGTGGGGGCGCTGGCGAAGCGCCACCCGCATCCCCGGCCTGCCGCCTTTGTGCAGCTCATGTCGGCCGACGAGCGCCAGCTTGATCAGCGGACGAAACCCGAGCCGGCCGCAACCGCGCACCTCGAAGGGGCTGCTGAGGTCCGCCGTGGCGCCCCCGGACGCGACGAGATGGGCCTCGGTGCTGTTCGCCGCGCACGAGGTCGGATTGCGTATGAACCCCGCCCGGTCCATGTTCAGCTGGAAGGACTGGAAGCGAACCGGAACGCCTTCCACCGATTCCGGCATCTGATCCATCGACATGGTGAGCCGACCCGTGCGCGGGTTCACCTCACCGGCTCCGCGCATGGTGAGCGAGCCCAGATCGAAGGAGCCGAGCCTGGCCTGGATCTGAACCGCCATCCCGAAGGGCGCCCGCCCATAGGGACCGGTGAAATAGAGGCCGCCGCGAAGCGGCGCGGTGCTGGGGGCAGACCCGGCCTCGACGACGACGCTGCCAATCCGGCTTGCCTGCGGGCAGGTCGCCGCGGTTATGTCGGACCCCGAGCAGACTTGGACCGCACTGATGGCGGCGCTCAACCCAGCGGGCAGCGTTACCGAGAACCGGCTCGGCATCTGTTCGCCCGGACGGCGCCGCACGATCGAGGAGAAGGTCGCCAGCTGCCCCGCCCTGGAATTGGAGGAGGTCGTCAGCAACTGAGGAGAGAAAGGCGACGCCGAGCAGGGCGATCCACCGGGGCCGGAGGTGATGCCGGCGCTCCCAGAGGCTTCGACCGGAGGCCCGCCCCCGTAGGAGACGAAACGAGCCGAGGCGCTGACGACTCCACACGTCAGGGGGGTCGCAAGCAGCGCATCGGGGCCGCCGTCGAAGTTCATCACCATGCGACTGAGCGAGAGCGGCGGCAACCCTTCGAGCACGGTCGAGAGGCGGCCGGTGGTCGGCGAGACCTGCAGCACGCCGACGGACTTGATCGTGGTTCCGACGGCGCTGACAACCACGAAGACGCGGAATCGCTGACCCGGCTTTTCTTCGCCGAGATAGATCGTGCCGGTTAGCACGCCTTCGACCGCGGGCGTAGAGAGATCCACCGATCCGACCTTCGAGGACTGGGGGCAATGGGCTTCGGCGCCGTTGCCGAGGCCCAGCTGCGCATCGCTGCAGGCGGTCAGCGCCGCAGCGCCACCGGGTGAAAGCGCGATGCCGCTGGGCATCTCGACCGCGACGCCCTTGATCTGAGCCTGCGCGGGCTCGTCGGCATCGCCTTCTTCGGGCATGCTCATCACCGTCTGCATTCCGGTCGGCGCATCGACCGCGGGATTGCTCAAGTGGATGGCCAGCGCCGGTTCGAAACGGAGGCCTTCGCACCCGCTCAGCGGTTCGGTTTCCGACGACGCGCTCAGCCAGGGCGACCCTTCCTCCCAAGACCTCGCTTCGAAGGTGAACGACAGAGGCCCACAGGAAGTCGGCGCGTTCAGCAGCGCCCGCCGCGGTCCGCCGGCTTCTCCCTGGTGGTCGGCCGGCACCCCCCACAGTTCCAGGTGGCCTTCGGTGATTTTTTCTTGCGGCAGGTCGCTGGCCCTGACCGTGATGCCGAAGTCGCTCGAGCGCAATTCGGTGGCCACCGGAAGGTCGAACGCGGGCTTGGTCCCGATCGTGATCGGTTGGCCCGCCGGGGGTTCCAGCTCGAACAGCGGTAGCTCCGTTTTCGCACCGTTGGCGAGCCCGAATTCAAACGTGCCGATACGGCTCTGCGCGGGGCATTCTTCTTCGGCTTCGACCACTTGGCGCCCGCATTGCGGCACCGCCTTGGCGTTCATGCCGAATCCCGGCGGAAGCCCGAAAACCAGGTCACGGGGGGCGGTTTCTTCTACCTCGAGGGCAAAGTCGATCCGCAGGTCGGGGTGCGCGCCAGAGAGGTACTCGGGGTTGCCTTCTGGATCGAGCAGACTCGCACTGAAGCCTTCGGGGGCAATTTCGAATTCGGCGGCACGAGCAGCGGGAAGCGGCCCCGCGACGGAGATCAATCCCAAGATGACCAGCAGCAGCCCCGATGCCCTGCGTACGTGAAAAGCCAAACCTTCCCCTGCGCCACTCGACGACGGCCTAACTTCAACTCGTGCTCCGGGACCAGTCGCTCAGCTTACGGAGGCGCCTGCCAGGCAACCAGGGTTTTTGCCAAATGTGTGAATAAGTCGGGGCTAGAGAGGGAAGCCGTGCTCGACGTCAGCGAGCGACCAGTCGGCCCCCGCTTCGTGCAGCTGCTCGACGCTGTAGCTGCCGGTGGCGACGCCGACCACTCCGATGCCGGCACCTTGGCCGGCGACGACGTCGCGCGGGGTGTCGCCGATGGCAATGCAGGCGCCGTCGACGAGGGTGCCGCCGGAGACGAGGCCGCCGCGCGAGAGGGCAGCCCTGGTGACCTCGGTGCGGTCGGCCGAGTCCGAGCCGTAGCCACCGAAGCTGAAGAAGCGATTGAGGTGGGCGTGGGCGAGCTTGATGTGGGCGGCGGCCTCGATGTTGCCGGTGACCAGGCCGAGCAGGACGCCGTCCTCGATCAGGCGCGGCAGCAGTTGCTCGATTCCGGGCATCACCCGGTAGCCGGCCGACTCGGCGACAGCGTCGGGGAGATGCTTGAGATAGCAGCCGATCGCTTTCGAACGCTCTTCTTGCGTTCCCTCGCGGCCGACCACCTCGCGAAAGACGATCGCGGCGATCTCGGGGTCGGTCATGCCGGCGTCGGTGTGTTCGGCGACGTTGGCCTCGACCCCGTACAGCTCCTCGAAGGCCCGCTGCCAGGCAACCCCGCCGGCGCCGCCCGTCACCAGGATCGTGCCGTCGATGTCGAAAAGGACGGCGCGTACCGCCCTGGGCTCACTCACCGAGCAGTTCCTTCTGCGAGAGCCAGTAGAGCAGGCCGAGAGCGGGCAGGACGAGGATCGCGGCGACGATGAAGACGATGATCACCGCGGCCAGGGTGTCGGGTGGCGCCGCCGCCTGGGTGATCTTCAGCGAGGTCGGCAAAAGGTAGGGGAACTGGGCGACGCCCCAGCCCCAGATCACCGCGATCACGGCGCCGCCGGCGAGCGGGCGCAGGTACCAAGGCGGTTTCGACTCCGAACGGAAAATGACCGAGCTAAGAGCAAAGAGCACGCCGCCACCGCAGAAAAGCGAGAGGCCCACCAGCAGCGCACCCTGGTCGGTGAGGCGGTCGAAGATGTAGCGCGCTTCGGCGTGCAGCTCGATCAAGCCGATAGCGGCCGCGATGCCGGCGACTGTGGCGGCATCAAGCGCGCGGCGGGCAAAGTAGCGGGCGAGCTCATCGTCCCCAGAGCGGCGGGCATCGCCGATCAGGAAGACGGCGGAGAGGTAGGCGCCGCTGGCGACGAACATCGCCCCGGTCAGCAGCGGCAGCGGCTCGAGCCAGCTCGAGAAGGGCGCGCCGTTGCCTTCGGCCGGGACGTTGCCGGAGGCGACCGCGCCGACGACCGCGCCCATGAAGAACGGGGTGAGGAGCGAGGAGATCGCGAAGGTGGCACCGGCGGCGCGGCGCCCGGCGAGGCCGACGATCGACTTGCGGAAGGCGAAGCCCGAGCCGCGCAGGACGATGCCGACCGCGGCCAGCGCGATCGGCACATACAGCGTTGTCATCACGGCGCTGAAGGCGGGCGGGAAAGCGGTCCAGAGGACGACGAGGATGAAGATCAACCAGACGTGGTTGGCCTCCCAGACCGGGGTCAGCGAGCGCTGGATCAGCGCTCGCGGCCGCTCGCCGCGCTCGGCCCCGCCGGCGAGGAGGTCCCAGAAGCCGGCGCCGAAGTCGGCGCCGCCGAAGAGCGCGTAGAAGGTCGCGCCGATCCAGAGGATCCCGGCGCAAACGTCGGCGCGGGTCACGCCCCGGCCTCTCGGCTCGCCGCCGGCGGCGCGTAGGGCGTGTCGACCTCGAGCTCGGCCCCGCCCTCGCGCCAGCGCCGCGACATCGAGCGCAGCACCCCGATCGCGATCGTCCCAATCGCCGCGTAGAGCAGCAAGACGAGACCGAAGCTGAACCAGATCCCCTTGGCGTCGGTGACCGCTTCGGAGGTGCGCATGTAGCCCTGCACGATCCAGGGCTGGCGACCGACCTCGGTGACGATCCAGCCCATCCAGAGGGCAAGGATCGCGCCCGCCCCGGAGATCGCCACGACGCGCAGGAACCAGGGCGTGCTGGGGATGTCGCGCCGGCGCCACCAGGCAAAGGCGAGCCAAGCGCCGAGCAGGAGCAGGGCGGTGCCGATGCCGACCATGCCGTCGAAGGCGAGGTGCAGCATGGTGTTGGCGGGCGGGCGTTCGTCGACCGGGATGTTCTGCAGACCGACGACCTTGGTGTCGGCGTGGAAGCCAACCAGGAAGGAGTCGAGGTCGGGGATCGGGATCGCCCCCTTGACCCCGCTGCTGGTGCAGACGCCGCCGACGTACTCGGTCTGGTGGGTGCCGGTCTTTTGGATGCACTCCATGCCGGCGAACTTGGCCGGCTGGTTGCCGGCGACTTCGCGCGCCGCGGTGTCGCCGACGAAGAGCTGAACCGGTGTCGCGATGCAGGCGATCGTCAGTGGGATCAGCAGGCCGAGCCGGTGCAGGCGGTCGCGCCGCCCCTTCAGCATCCCGACGGCGTAGATCGAGGCGACGAGGAAGCCGACCACCATGTAGGCGGCGAGGATCATGTGCGGGACCTCGTAGGGCGTCGCCGGGTTGAAGATCACCTTCAGCGGTTCGACTTCCGTGACCTTGCCGGCGGCATTGAGGGTGAAGCCCTGCGGCTGGTTCATCCAGGAGTTGGCGGCCACGACCGAGAAGGCGCCACCGAGGCCGGTGACGAACATCGGCACACCGGACCAGAAGTGCGCCCAGCCCGAGAGCCGCTTCCAGCCGTAGATGTAGACGGCGAGGAAGATCGCCTCGAGGAAGAAGAAAATCCCCTCGATCGCGAAGGCGATTCCGAAGGCGGCGCCGAAGCGGTCCATGAAGTGGGGCCAGAGGAGGCCGAACTCGAAGGTGAGGACGGTGCCGGTGACGGCGCCGACGGCGAAGGTCACCGCCATCGCTTTCGACCAGCGCCGCGCCAGCTCCATCGCCGCGTCGTCGCCCTTCTTCAACCCGATGTAGTTGGCGACGAGGATCGTCGCCGGCAGCGCCACCCCGAGGCAGGAGAGGACGATGTGGAAGCCCAGCGTGAAGGCCATCTGCTCGCGAGCAGCGAGCAGATTTGAGGCCGACGCCGCCAGAGGCAGCGAGTCGAGCGCGGGCATGGCCGCAGGCTAACGCCGGGCGCGGCCGACGTCAGTGAATCGGCTCACGCTCGACGGCGGGTGGAGGGGCTGGGTATCCCCTTCTCTTCCTGGGATTTTCGCCCTGGACCCACCGCCTCTCGCGGAGTGGTCGAGCGAAAATCAAGGACGCCGGTCGTTCAGGGGATACCCAACCCCTCCCCAAGAGCGACCAGCTGCTTCAAAAAGAACAGCTCCCAACCGCAGGGCAGCTCAAGCGAACGAGCCCTTGAAACGCGCCTCTTGGCGGGGTGGCTGTCTGCGGGCTTG
>DATBAV010000003.1:0-150215 GCA_036271315.1 Solirubrobacterales bacterium
AGGCGCTGGAAGCGATGCAAACGCCCTTCGAGCTGTGCGTGCTGCGCCACCGCAAGGCGGGCAAGCCGACGGTTCTCAACGCGGCGATCGAGGCAGCGCGGGGCGAGGTCTGCCTCTTCATCGACGACGACGTGATCGCCTGGCCGCAGCTGGTCGCCGAGCACCTCGCCGCCCACCGGCGCGAGCCGAAGACGCTGGGGATCGGGGCGCTGGTGCAGCAGGCGCCGGCCAACGCCGACCCCTACGCCGATGCCAACGCGCGGCAGTGGAACGGGCGCTACGAGGACCTGGAAGAGCGGCCGCTGGACTGGGCCGATTGCTACGGCGCCAACTTCTCGGCGCCGCGCGCGGCGCTGGACGAGGTCGGCGGCTTCGCCGACCTGCCGGCAATCGAGGACATCGAGATCGCCTACCGACTGAGCCAGGCCGGCTGCCGCCCTCGCTATCTACCCCGGGCGGGTGCGGTCCACGACGACGACAAGCCGGGCAGCCGCATCGTCGCCGACGAGGAGCGCTTCGGCGGTTTCTGCGCCGGCTTCGTCGCCCAGCATCCCGAGACCCGTGGCAGGCTGCTCGGCTGGGTCAACGAGCCGACCCTGCGCGAGGTGGCGCTGCGGCGAGCGCTGCTTTCGCTGCGCATCCCTCCCCCCACGCTGATCGCCGCCGGCCGTCTGCTCCCGGGTGGCCGCCGCGACGTCTGGTTCGGCTTCGTCTCGCGCTTCGCCTTCTGGCGTGGCGTCCGCGGTGGCATGGACCGCTCGCGCTGGCTGGAGATCAGCCGCGGTGTGCCGGTGCTGATGTACCACGCCTTCAGCGCGTCGGGAGAGGGCGAGCGCTTCGTCATGCCCCGGCGGACCTTCGCCCGTCAGATGCGCCTGCTGGCCGCGCTGCGCTACCGCGCGATCCCGCTCGACGAGCTGGCGGCGGCGCTGCGCGAGGGACGATCGCTGCCGCGCCGCGCGGTCGCAATCACGATCGACGACGGCTACAGCGACAACGCCGAGGTCGCCCTGCCGATCCTGCGCCGCCACGGCTTCGCCGCCTCGGTCTTCCTCGTCAGCGAACGGCTCAGCGCCGGCAACGACTGGGACGCGGAGGGAGACGTCGCCGGGCGACCGACGCTCAGTCGCGAGCAGCTCGAGCGGATGCGCGAGAGCGGCATCCGCTTCGGCGCCCACACCCGCACCCACCGCGCCCTGACCGAGGCCGACGAGGCGGAGCTGGCGGCGCAGCTGCGGGGCTCGCGCGAGGACCTCGAAGCGATTCTGGGCGAAAGCATCGAGACGCTCACCTATCCCTACGGCCTGCACGACGAGCGCGTGGTGGAGGCGACCCGCGAGGCCGGCTTCACCGCCGCCTGCACGGTCGAGGCCGTTCCCGCCCGCCCCGGCGACGATCCGCTGCGCATCCCGCGCCTCGAAATAACCGGCACCGACTCGCGCCTACGCTTCCTGCGCAAGCTCTGGCTCGGCGGCAATTGAGTCGCCGGTGCGGTCTCAGCCCGTTTGTAGGCTGAACCGGTGAGCGACCGGCCCGCCATCCTCAACGGCACCGCCGTGCGGGCCGGCAAGTCCTGGCCCGAGTGGCCGCAGTGGGACGAGAGCGAGCGCACGCGGCTCGGCGAGGTGCTCGCCTCAGGCGACTGGTCGAACGCCCGTGGCGAGCAGGCGCGGCTCTGGGCGGCGGAGTTCGCCGCGCTGCAGGGCGCCCGCCACGGCCTACCGCTGACCAACGGCACCCACACGCTGGAAGCCGCGCTGATCGCCTGCGGGGTCGGCGAGGGCGACGAGGTGATCGTGCCGGCGCTGACCTTCGTCGCCACCGCCACAACCGTGCTGGCGGTCAACGCGACGCCGGTCCTGGTCGACATCGAGGCCGACTCGCTCTGCATCGACGTCGCCGCCGCAGAGGTGGCGATCGGCGAGCGCACCCGCGCGATCGTCGCCGTCCACATCGGCGGCCGCCCCTGCGACATGGACGCCTTGGTCGAGCTCTGCGAGAAACACGACCTAGCCCTGATCGAGGACTGCGCCCACGCCCACGGCAGCCGCTGGCGCGGCCGCGGCGCAGGCACTTTCGGCAGCTTCGGCAGCTTCTCCTTCGAGGCGAGCAAGCTGATCACCGCCGGCGAGGGCGGCGCCCTGATCACCAACGACGACTCCTTGCGCGCCCGCGCCTGGGAATACGTCGACTGCGGCCGGGTCGAGGGCGAGCACTGGTACCACCACGCCAGCGCCGGCTCGAACCTGCGCATGACCGAGTGGCAGGGGGCGCTGCTGCGGGCGCAGATGCGGCGCTTCCCGGAGCAGCACCGCCTGCGTGAAGAGCGCGCCACCCAGCTCGACCAGGCCCTGGGGCAGATCCCCGGCCTGCGCCCGCAGAGCGGCGACCCGCGCATCGACAGCCGCGCCCGCTACGCCTACATCGTCCACTACGACCCCGCCGAGTTCGCCGGCATGCCGCTCGCCGGCTTCGAAGCGGCGCTCGCCGCGGAGGGCATCGAGTTCGGCGTCTGCTACCCCAGCCTCAACCGCCTCGAGCTCTTCCGCGAGGGTCGCTTCGGTGCGCGCCACCGCGCCACCGCGCCGACGATCGACTACGCCGCGCAGCAGCTCCCCCGCGCCGAAGCGGCGGCGACGAGCACGGTCTGGCTCAATCACCAGATGCTGCTGGCCGAGCCCGAGGACGTGCTCGACATCGCCCGCGCGATCGAGCGGATCCGACTACAGGCGGACGAGGTGGCGGCGCGGATCGGCAAGCAGGCGACCGTCGCGGGTCGGATCGCCGGGCGGCTGCGCGGGCGACTCGCCGGCCGCGACTAGCCTTCCCTACAGCTCGCCGCGCTTGAGCCTGGCGACGATGTCGTCGCAGGCGCGCACGGTCAGCGCCATCATCGTCAGGGTCGGGTTCTGCGAGCCGCCGGAGGTGAAGCTGGCGCCGTCGGTGACGTAGAGGTTCGGTACGTCCCAGGCCCGGTTGTGGGGGTCGAGCACCGAGGTGACGGGGTCGCTACCCATGCGGGCGCTGCCCATTTCGTGGATCGAGAGGCCCGGCGGCGCCAGCTCGGTGTGGGCACGCTCGACCTCGAGCCCGGCGGCCTCGACCATCTCCCGCAGCGCCGCGCGCTGGTCGACGGCCATCTTCTGCTCGTTCTCGCCGTAGCGACAGGCGATGTGGGCGACCGGGATTCCCCAGGCGTCGGTCTTGCCGGGGTCGACCGTGACCCGGTTCTCGAAGCGGGGCAGCACCTCGCCGAAGGTGCGCATCCAGAAGTAGCCCGCCGAGCGCCGGCCGCCGGCCCGCAACCGGCCCAGCGCCCCGGCGACCGGCGTGTAGATCTGCAGCTCGACCCCGTAGCTGCGCAGGAAGTCGAGGCCGTCATCTCCACCGACGTTGCGGAAGGGCGCCACTAGGCAGCCGAAGGACGAGCGCTTGGCCGAGCCCTGGGTGCGCTGGGGCAGGCTGCCGTCGAAGCCGATCCCGTAGCTGTGGTCCATCAGGTAGTGACCGAGGACGCCGGAGGAGTTGGCCAGCCCGCCGTCGGCAGAGTTGAGCAGGAGGCGGGTCGACTCGATCGCCGAGGCGCAGAGGACGACGACCCGCCCACTCAGCTCGCGCTCGGCACCGCTCTCGCGCTCGACGTAGGCGACCCCGCTCGCCCGCTCGTCCTTGTCGGTGAGGACGCGGCTGACGACGGCGTCGGAGTGGAGGGTGAGGCGACCGGTGCGGCCGGCGGCGGCGAGGGTCGCGTCGTCGGGCGCCAGGGCGATGCGGCCGCCGCTGACCCGGCGCTCGGGCCAGCGTCGTTCGACGGCGTCCTTGAAGTGACGCTCGCCCGCCGAGAGCTGTGGCGCCTGCTCAAACGGGCCGTCGGGCAGCTGAGGCAAACCCTCGGGCGTGCCGCTGACGTCGAGGAAGCGCTCGACCCGGTCGTAGAAAGGCGCCAGGTCGGCGTAGGAGATCGGCCAGTCCTCGCCGACCCCATCGCGTCTTGCCGCCTTGAAGTCGAGGTCGGACATGCGCAGGCACATCCGCCCCCAGAGGTGCATTCGCCCCCCCACTTGGCGGCTGCGGATCCACTCGAAGGGCATCTCCTCGGGATGGGTGTAGGGGTTCTCGAGGTCGTCGACGAAGAGGTGACGGGTGTGCTCGTTGAAGGCGTAGCAGCGAGCCTGGATCGACTGGCTCGGCGGCGCCGGCAGCTCGCTCGGCCCGTCCACCTCGCGCAGGCTTTCGTCGAAGGGCAGCGCCGGCCCGGCCTCGAGTAGGGCGACGCTGAGGCCGGCCTCGGTCAGCTCCTTGGCGGCCCAGCCGCCGGTCGCCCCGGAGCCGACCACGATCGCGTCATAGAGAGCGTCCATCGTCGGCGCCACCGGCCTAGCCCGGCAGCCGCCAGGTGTGGGGGACGACGACGTCGCCGTCGCCGCTCACCGTGTGCATCGGGCGCTCGCCGAGGATGCCGGGCTCGACGTCGAAGTAGGCGGCGCCGTCGAGGCCATCCTGGACCTGGTCGCCGGAGTTGACCCGGGCGTCGATCCGGTAGCGGCCCGGCATCAGCGGCAGCGGGTCGATCTCGCACTCGATCGTCGTGCCCGGCGCGGGGTCGCGCACGTCGATCGGCGCCGAGACCTCGCTGTCGAGCCTGGTCACCGCCAGGCCAAGGCTGTTGACGATCAGCAGGCGGCAGTCGAGACCGGCCACCGGCTCGGTCACCTCGACCGAGATCTTCGCCGGGTGGCCGCCGACGACGACGTCGCGCTGACCGCTGGCGAGATCGGCGATCGAGACCGCGCGGATCCGCGTGTCGCCCTGGCTGCGCGAGTCGCGATCGCTGCGCTCAAGCAGATCGTCGGAGGCGGCCCGCTCGAGCAGCTGCAGGTACTTTTCGATCGCCTCGCCGGCGGGCGCGTCGGCGACCACGGTGCCGCGCTCGAGCAGGATGCCGCGCTCGCAGAGCGAGCGGATCGTGCCCAGGTTGTGGGAGACGAAGATCACCGTCCGCCCTTCCCTGGCGACTTCGTTCATCTTCGCCAGCGAGCGCCGCTGGAAGGTCGCGTCGCCGACCGAGAGCACCTCGTCGACGAGCAGGATCTCGGGCTCGAGGTGGGCGGCGACGGCGAAGGCGAGGCGGACCGACATGCCGCTGGAGTAGCGCTTGACCGGCGTGTCGAGGAAGCGGCCGACTTCGGCGAACTCGACGATCTCGTCGAAGCGACGGCGGATCTCGGCCCGGCGCATGCCGAGAATCGCGCCGTTGAGGTAGATGTTCTCGCGCCCGGTCAGCTCGGGGTGAAAGCCGGTGCCGACCTCGAGCAACGAGCCAACCCGGCCGGTCACCTCGGCCCAGCCAGCGTTCGGCTCGGTGATCCGCGAGAGCAGCTTGAGGAAGGTGCTCTTGCCGGCCCCGTTGTGGCCGATCAGGCCGACGACCTCGCCGTCCTCGATCTTGATCGAGACGTCGCGCAGAGCCCAGAGCGTGTCGGTCTCCTTGCGCGCCGAGCGGCGCCGGCCCAGGGTCTGCAACGGCCGCCGCGCCGCCGCCGACAGGGTCTCGCGCAGGTTGCCGGTCTGGTGGAGGCCGAGCTGGTAGCTCTTGCCGAGCTCGTGGGTCTGGATCGCGATATCGGTCATGACAAATTTTCGCGCTTCGCTCTCTGCGCGAAGAACCAGGGATGCACGCTTGTTCGCTCCGCGCTCATAGCTCAGATCAGGTCGGCGAAGCTGCGCTCGACCCGGTCGAAGTAGGCCAGGCCACCCAGTAGGAAGACGATCGAGGAGAGGGCCGAGACGCCAATCAGCGCCCAGGGCGGAGCGACCGGGCTGAGTGTCGCCCAGCGAAAGCCTTCGACCACGCCGACCATCGGGTTGATCGCCGAAAGCGTCCGCCAGGGCTGGCTGATCGAGCTGCTCGCGTAGACGACCGGGGTGAGGAAGAGCCACATCTGGATCGCGAAGGGGACGACGTAGCGGATGTCGCGGTAGCGGACGTTGGCCGCCGAGAGCGCGGCGCTGGTGCCGAGCGCGGTGGCGAGCATGATCGCGACCAGGACCGGCAGCATCAGGATCGCGATCGTCGGCACGGTGCCGTAGAGGAGCACGATGACGAGCAGGATGACGAGCGAGATGCCGAGGTCGACCAGGCCGGCGGCGACCACCCCGCCGGGGATGAAGATCCGCGGGAAGTAGATCTTGGAGACCAGCGCCGTGTTGACGACGAGGCTGTCGGAGCCGAGCGTGAGCACGGTGGCGAAGACGGTCCAGGGCACCAGCGCGGCGAGGCTGAAGAGGGCGTAGGGCAACCCGTCTGAGGAGACCCCGGCGACCTTGCCGAAGAAGAGCGAGAAGACGACCATGAAGCCGATCGGCTGCAGTACCGCCCAGAGGGCACCGAGCGCGGTCTGGCGATAGCGCACGGTGACGTCGCGGGCGGCGATCTGGAAGGCGAGGTCGCGATAGCGCCAGAGCTCGCGCGGGGCGAGCACGCGGCCGAAGCCGCGGGTCGGCTGCAGGCGCACGGTCTCGACCCGTGGGGGCGCCTCGCTCGGCAGCGCAGTTGGCTCGGCGTTCATCGCTGCTCCATCGGCCGTCGCCTAGCCGGACTCAAGTCCTGGGCCGGAGGGTGGCGAGAGCGGCGGCGATTGCAGCACCCCACGCGAGCCGCGCTGCGAGATCACCCGGGCGGGGATGCCGCCGACCGTAACCCGGTCGGGCACGTCCTCGATCACGACCGAATTGGCCCCGATCGCGACTTCGTCACCGATCGTCACACCACCGAGGATGCGCGCGCCGGAGCCGATGTAGACGTTGTCCCCGATCCGCGGCGCCTCGCCCCTGACGTCGCCGATCGTGGTCTGGGTGTCGATCCGGCAGTTGTGGCCGACGACGGCCTCGCCGTTGACGGTGATCGTGCCGTGGTGGGCGATGCTGAGGCCGGGGCCGAAGACGCCGCGCGGGATCTCGAAGCCGAGCCGCTCGCCCATCACCCGCAGCCGCACCCGCAGCAGGCCGAACCAGAACCGCCCCAACGGATCGCGACGCCCCTCGTAGTACTCGCCGAAGCGCAACAGCCGCTGGAAATAGACGACGCGATTGCTCACCCGGAACCAGGGCCGCCAGCGTTCTAGGCCGTGGGCCCAGAGGTCAGCCTCCAGATAACGGAGAAGATCGGCGCGATCGACGATGAAGTGCCGTCGGGGTCCCGAATCCATCCAGACAACTTCGGCGCCGACCCCCACACACCTCGCTGACTTTGAGCTTTGTAGCGCTATTCGCCTACAAAGCTCAAAGTCAGCGGGCGGAGGGGTCCAATCGCACGCCGGCCAGGGTCAGCAGGCCGTCGCGCAGCAGGTCCGGGCGCCAGCCGGCGAGGGCGAGCTTCTGGCGCAGCTTGCGCGGGGTGTCGCTGGCGTGGACCTCGACCCGTGGCACGGTGAAGAGATCGCCACCGGGGCGGGGATCGCCCCAAGCCGTGGTGAAGGCAACCGCGTAGCCGGCCTCGCGCACGGCGCTCGCCACCGTCGGGCTCCAGCGGCCGTAGGGGTAGGAGAAGGCGCGCGGCCGCGGCACGCCGGCGGCCTCGATCCGCGCCGCCGCTTCGACTATCTCGCGCTCCAGCTCAGCCTCCGGCACCTCGGGCAGCGGCCGGTGCGTGAACGTGTGCGAGCCGACCTCGATCCCGCTCGCCGCCACCGCGCCGAGCTGCTCGGGCGCCAGTAGCCGCAGGCTCGCCGCACCCTTGTGGTGGTCCCAGTCGTTGGCGCCGCCGAGGTGGCCGGCGATGGCGAAGACCAGCGCCGGAATCTCGCGCTCGGCGAGTAGCGGCGCGGCGACCTCGAGCAGGTCGGTGTAGGCGTCGTCGAAGCTGACCAGGACGGCGCGGCGCGGCAGCTCGGCCTCGCCGGCAAGCCAGGCCAGCACCGCCTCCAGGTCGACGAACTCCCAACCGTGCCCGGCAAGGGAATCGAGCTGGGCGGCGAAGAGCTCCGGCGCGACGCCGTACTCGGCCAGCACCGGGTCGTCGCGCAGGTCGGCGATCGCGTGGTAGGCGAGAATGCGCAGCCGCGAACGGCCACGGGTCGCGCGGGACGAGCTCATATGTCAGATCCAGCCTTCAGCATCGTGATCACGACCTACAACCGGGCCCGGATCGTATGCCGCTGCATAGACAGCGCCCTAGCGCAGACCTTCGCCGACATCGAGGTCGTCGTCGTCGACGACGGCTCCGCCGACGAGACGCAAGCGGTTCTCGCCGAGCGCTACGACGATCCACGCCTGCGCGTCGTCGCCCACGAGTCCAACCGCGGCATCAACCCCTCACGCCACACCGGCGCCAGCAACGCGCGCGGCGAGTGGGTCGTGGTCGTCGACAGCGACGACGAGCTGGTGCCGGGCGCGCTCGAGCGCCTGCACGAGCTGATCGCCGGCCTGTCCCCCGAGGTGCGGGTGCTGCGCAGCCGCCAGCTCCACGACGACGGCCACGTCACCCCCAGCTTCGTCCCCGACGGCCCCTACGGCTACGAGGGTCGCATCCGCTGGGCCGAGGCCGAGGGCGGCAACGACGCCGCCCGCTGCCTACAGCGCGCCGTCTTCGCCGACGCGCCGTACATCGACGGCCGCCGCGGCGCGATGGAGACGCTCTTCGAGCTAAACCTGGCCGAACGCGAGACCAGCGTCTGCGTCGAGGACGTGACGACCAAGGTCCACGCCGACGCCCCCGACAGCTGGCTGCGCGCCGCAGGCGCCGCCGATGTCGTCCCCCGCCTGCAGCGCGAGGCCGCCGACATGCTCTGGATGGCCGAGACGACCCTGGAGCGCCACGGCGAAGCGTTGCGGCGCTGGGGCCCGCGCCAGTACGTCACCGTCCTGCGCATCGGCGCCACCCAGGCCTTCATCCTCGGCAAGCGCCGCCTCGGTACCCGCTACTCCCTGCGCGCCCTGCGCCGCAAGCCGTTCACCCCCGCCGCCTGGGTCACCCTTCTGCTCGGCCTGCTTGGCCCCAGCGCCACGGCCCGCGGCGCCGTCGCCTACCGCCGTATCGCTGCCTGAACGGAATCGATTCAGCGCGTCCCACTTGCAGACTCGTGGATGACGCCTTCGATCGCGGCGACCACGGTGTCGGGGTCCTTGCTGAGGATCTGCGTGTGCTTGCGGGGCGTCGTTGCGAATACGGAGACGCGCTTGTTGCTCTCCTCGGCGTCGGCAACAGCAGCGCGCACCGTGCGCATCTCGTCCTCGGTGGCGCCCGAGTGGGCTCCGCTGCCAACCACGAACACGGTCGGGCACTCCAGCGCCGCGAAGTCGGGGCCGAGTTCGCCGTTGACGGCGTCCATCTCGATCACGACGTCCGCGGACTCGGCGGGAGACATCCGGGCCGAGCGGCCGAGCGCTGCCAGGATGCGCATGATCCACCCCAGCCGACGGAACTGGATGCGGACCTTCTGCTTTCCGGCCTCGTCGAACATGGCGATCGGATATGCGCCGTCGATCAGCACCAGCCCGCCGACCCGCTCGGGGTTCTGAGCCGCGTAGCGCACCGCGATCGTGGCGCCGTGAGACCAGCCGACGAGGATCGGGCGTTCGACACCGGTCGCGTCGATGACCCGTCCGACGTCGTCGACCGCCGCCCTTACGGAGTAGTCGGCCGATCTGGCCGACTTCCCGCGCGCCCGCGCGTCGAACCGCACCGTGCGGTACTTCCCGTCAAGACGGCGGATGACGCGGCCCCAGTTCCGCACGGTGCCAAAGCCGCCGCTGAGGAAAAGTAGGGCAGGCATGCCGCCCGGGGCGTCGACGGCGTAGAGCCGGGTGTCTGCGGCAGGAATGGTGAGTTGACGTGACATCGCGGTTTCGCGCGAAACGATTACCCACCAGGTGCAAGTTCAAGCTTAGGAATCTGGCGGCGAGGCGCCTGGATGGATCCGCTCTGGAAACCTGGGCAGGCCGTCGTCCGGGACCGGCGCCCATGGCGCGGCGTAGTCCGTGAACTGGTGTGCACTCAGGCGGATGCCGGGGTCCTCGTCAAGGGCGCCCATGCGGATGGCGAGCAGTTCGGGGTTGTCGGGGTGATTGGTGAACAGCTGGCTGCCGCATTTGGAGCAAAAGACCTTGACGTACCCGCCATCGCCGGGGTCCCACGAGCGAATCAGCTCCTCGCCGGAGACGGTTCGGTAGGAACCGGGCACGGTCAGAGCCGTCGTCGACACCCCCGTGCCGGTGCGCCGTTGGCAGCGCTTGCAGTGACAGAAGAGAGCACCGAGCAGGGGCTCGGAAACCTCGAAGCGGACCTCGCCGCACATGCATCCTCCGGTCAGCGGCAGCGCTGGATCTGGCACTCGTGCAGCCTAGCGGGTGGTTTTCGACACACGAAAGAGCACCGGCCGCAGCAGAGTCGCCAGCAGGACCAGTGCCAGCGCAGTCTGGCTGGCGGTCCAGACGTAGCCGACGGCGTCGATGCCGAGGCTGGGCAGGAGCAGGGCGCTGAAGAGGAGGACGGCGACGCAGTGGGCGCCCTGGATGGAGACGACGATGCGGCCGCGGTGCTCGATGCGGGCGACGCTGATCCCCAGGGTGACGATCGCGTTGGGGACCATGCCGATCATCAGCAGGCGCAGCAGCGAGGAGCCTTCGTCGGCATAGGCCTGACCGAAGACGAGCAATGCCAGCGGCGCGACCAAGGCGACGAGGGCCGCGACCGGGATCAGCAGGCGCATCGTCTGCCGCAGCGCCCGCCGCGAGAGGTCGCGCAGGCGATCCATGTCGGTCGCCGCCTCGACCGTCAGCGAGGTCATCACGTTGAGCGCGATCAGCTCGATCGCCAGCGAGACCATCCAGGGCACGTAGAAGTAGGCGGCGTCGGCGGCGCTGACCCGATTGGCGACGAGGATCGGCATGTAGAGGTTGCCGGCGAGGGTGAAGAGCTTGCCGGCGTAGTTGCCGGTCGCCATCGAGAGCAGCTTGCTGCGGTCGAGCGTCCCCTCGCTCGAGACGCTCGGGATCAGCCGTTTGAAGATCAGGTAGTTGACGATGACGACGGCGAAGGCGAGCGGCGCGGTCCAGGCGACGAAGGGTCCAGAGCCGGTCAGCGTGCTCGCCAGCACGATCAGCAGCAGCAGCTTGGCCAGGGCGTAGAGCGAGTTCTCGAGCGGGATCCACTTGGCTGCCCGCAGGCCGGTGAGGACGCTGTCTTGGAGGGTGAAGATCGTCGTCGCGCCGGTGGCAAGGACGAAGCCGATCAGCCAACCGCCACCGCCGAGGAAACCCAGCTTCGGCGACCAGACGCCAGTGGTGAGGGCGGCCAGCAGCCCGAAGATCAGGGCCAGGGAGATGGTGAGCATGTAGCTGCGGCTGACCAGGCGGCGGGTCGAGCCGCCGGCTACGGGCAGGTAGCGGACCAGCACCGCCGAGAGGCCGAGCGTGCAGGCTTCGGCGACCAGGGTCATCGCCGAGATCGCCGCCGCGTTGAGACCGACGACGCGGGCGCTGTAGGAGTGGGCGGCGAGCGCCCAGAAGCCGACCCCGAGCAGGCTGGTCACCCCGGTGCCGAGGATCAGGTAGTAGCCGGTGCGGTAGAGCGGATCGCTGAGGTGCTCGCGCAGGCGAGCGCGGCTGCTCAGTGCGGATCCGGGAGTCGCCACGCCCTCACCCCGCCGCAGGGGCTCGGTCCCGCCGCGCGGCCAGCGCTACCTCGTAGGCCTGCTCGAACTGGGGCACGACCCTTCCCGGGGAGAACTCGGCGGCGTGACCGTGCGCCGCGACCCCGAGCCGCTCCCGCAGGGCGGGCTCGTCGACGAGCCGCTTGATCGCCGCGGCGAGCGCCACTGCATTGGCAGGGGGCACCAACAGGCCGGTCTCGCCGTCGACGACGACGTCGCTGAGGCCGCCGATGTCCGAGGCGATTATCGGCTTGCCCGCGGCCGCCGTCTCCAGCGCCACCAGCCCGAAGGTCTCGGGCAGGATCGAGGGCACGACCGTGAAGAGCGAGCGGCGCAGCGCCTCGATCGCATAGCGGTGCGGCATCGGCCCCAGCGCCACCACGCCCGGCAGGCTCGCCACCTCCTCGAGGAAGCAGCGGCCGACCAAGACCAGCGGCGGCGGATTGTGCAGCGAGCGGTAGGCCTCGGCCAAGACAGCCCCGCCCTTGTCGACGGTGACGTCGCCGAAGTAGAGGATGAAGGGCTCGCTCGGCAAGCTGGCCAGGTGGGGGTCGCCGGCCGGCAGCGGCTCGGGCAGCTCGCGGATCAGGTTCGGCACCACGCGGCAGTTCTCGGCGTCCTCGAGCCCACAGCGCAGGCGGACCGCCTCGCTGACCGGCAAAAAGACGTCGACGTGGCGGCGCACCCAGGGCTCCGAGGCGCGGGTGAGGAGCGCCACTCCCGCCCCCTTGAGCGGGCTGTAGTAGTCGGCCGCGCAGCGCACGCACTTGGCCAGGCCGGGACCGCTGCAGGGCGCACCGCGGTTGAGGAAGCGCTTGGTTGCGCAGACGAGGCCGTAGTCGTGCATCGAGAGGACGAGCGCGGGCCCAGCGCGGCGATCGAGCGGCAGGTAGGAGTTGAGCAGCCAGTTGTGGGCGTGGACGACGTCGGGGCGCTCGCGGCGCAGCAGGCGGCGCAGCGCCAACATCGCCTCGGGGTCGGGGGCCGGCGGCGCGTGGCGGCGCTCGTCATCGAGGCCGATGCCCGGCATCCGGTAAGTGGCGCTGTCGAGCGCGTGCACGGCAACCCCGTTCTCGAGCGGCGGCGCTCCCGCCCCGGGCTGGCGCAAAGTCGCGACCGAGACCTCGTGGCCGCGGCCGACCAGCTCGACGCTGAGATCCTCGACGACCCGCTCGACACCGCCGACGATCGGCGCGTAGGACTGGGCAAGCATCAGGATTCGCATCGACCCCGCCGATCGTAGCGTCCACACCCGCGTGCCAGAATCGCCCCGTGCCCGACCCCTCTGCCCATCAAGTCGACTCCAGATCGCCTTCGATTTCGGTGCTGATCTGCGCCTACACGCTCGACCGGCTCGACGTACTCTCGCAGGCGATCGATTCGGTCCGAGCGCAGTCGCTGGCCGCGCACGAGATCGTGCTCTGCATCGACCACTCGCCTGAGCTGCTGGCCGAAGCCGAGCGCCGCTGGCCTGAGGTGCGCCTGGTCGAGAACCACGAGGAACAGGGGCTCTCGGGCGCCCGCAACAGCGGCGTCGCCGTCTGCGGCGGCGAGGTCGTCGCCTTCCTCGACGACGACGCCCTCGCCGCCCCCGACTGGCTCGAGCGCCTCGCCGAGGCCTACCGCGACCCCGACGTGCTCGGCGCCGGCGGCACCGTGCGACCGGCCTGGATCGCCGGCAAGCCGAGCTGGTTCCCGCCCGAGTTCGACTGGGTCGTCGGCTGCACCCACTCCGGCATGCCGAAGCAGCGCGAAGCCGTCCGCAACCTGGTCGGCGCCAACATGTCGCTGCGCCGCGAGGCCCTGTGCGAGGTCGGCGGCTTCCGCCACGAGCTGGGGCGGATCGGGACGATCCCGGCCGGCTGCGAGGAGACCGACCTCTGCATCCGCGTCGGCAAGCGCTGGCCCGAGGGCAAGATCCTCTACGACCCCGCCGCCGCGGTCGACCACTACGTCCCCGCCGCTCGCGGCACCCGCGAGTACTTCACCTCGCGCTGCCGCGGCGAGGGGCGCTCGAAGGCCGTCCTGGCGGGACTCGTCGGCAGCGAGTCGGGGCTGGAAGCCGAGCGCACCTACACCAGCCGCACACTGCCGCTGGGCGTCCTGCGCGGTATCGGCGACGCCTTCCGCGGCGACCTCGGCGGACTCTCGCGGGCGGCGATGATCGTCACCGGCCTGTTCACTACAACGGCCGGCTACCTCTCCGGCGGGCGCGAGCGCAAGCGCCTCGAAAAGCGCCGCCTCGCCGCGGGTGAGCGCGAGGACGGCGGGGACAGACTTCGGGTGCTGATGGTGACCCCGCTCAGCCCGCTGCACCAGGGCGGCGTCGAGCGCCACGTGATGGAAGTGAGCAAGCGGACGGCCGCCGCGGGCGCCGAGGTCGAGGTGCTCTGCACCGAACCGGGCGGGCCGAAGCTGCAGGAGGAGGAGCGCAACGGGGTCACGATCCGCACCGTGCGCGCCTGGCCCGCCGAGCGCGACTGGTGCCTGGCGCCGCGGATCTGGCGCGAGATGTCGCGCCGGCCCTGGGACGTCGTCCACGTCCAGTCCTACCACACGTTCGTCGCCCCGCTGGCGATGCTGCGAGCGCTGACGCTCGGCATCCCTTACGTCGTCACTTTCCACGGCGGCGGTCACTCCTCCGAGGCTCGCAACAAGGTCCGCGGCCTGCAACGAGCGCTGCTGCGACCGCTGCTGAAGCGCGCCGAGCGCCTCGTCGCCGTCGCCCGCTTCGAGATCGAGGAGTACGGCGGCGAGCTGGGCATCCCGGTCGAGAAGTTCGTCCTGATCCCCAACGGCACCGACCTCGCCTTCTCCGACGCCGGCAATGCCAACGGCAAGCCCGAGGGACCGCCGGCGATCGCCTCGATCGGCAGGTTGGAGCGCTATAAGGGCCATCATCGCGTGATCGACGCCTTTCCCTTCGTCCTCAAGCGCGAACCTGAGGCAAGGCTGGTGATCGTCGGCACCGGCCCCTACGAAGGGGAGCTGCGCAAGCAGGCGCAAGCGCTTGGGATAGCGGAAAAGGTCGAGTTCACCAGCACCCCTCCCGACCAGCCAGCGGCGATGGCAGAACTGCTGCAAGGAATTTCCCTCGTCGTCCTGCTCAGCGACTTCGAGACGCATCCGCTGGTCGCGCTCGAGGCGGCGGCGGCGGGGCGCCGCCTGCTGGTCGCCGACGCCAGCGGCCTCGGCGAGCTCGCCGCCGACGGCTTCGCCCGCCCGATCCCGCTCGACGAAAGCCCGGAGGGAGTCGGCGAGGCCGTGATCGAGGAGCTGGCCAAGCCGCCGCAGACCAAGCGCCCGCAGCTCAGCTCCTGGGACGAGTGCGCCGCCGAGCTGCTGGCGCTCTACCGCTCGCTGGCCTGAACCAGCCACCGGGACAAACGTCCAGCCCAGTCCGGGTTCGACTGGAGGACCGCCCACGGGGGTCGATCACCCCCGTGCATGGCAACGCGCCCCTCCGACAACCGCCTTCGCTTTTTTCCGCTCCTCGGGATCTTCGCCCTGCTGAGCCTGCTCGTGCTCGGCGGCGCTCCGATGGCCAAAGCGGCGCCCCGCGGGATCTCGCGCTGCAAGGAGGCGCGCCCCGCCGGCAAGCCCGGCAAGGACTGCCACAGGGCCTCCGCCTCCAGCGTCAGGAACTCGCACCACAAGTGGCCCACCCATAAGACTCCGACTCCCACCCCGGCACCAAGCGAAGGTCAGGCACCAACCCCGACGCCCCAGCCCGCTCCCGCTCCACAACCGGCTCCGACCCCCACTCCGGAACCCGAACCGACACCCGTGCTCGCTCCCGAAAACCCCGCGCCCGAACCGGCCCCAACCCCAGAATCCGCGCCGAGCCCAAGCCCCACCCCCGCCGCCCACTCGATCTTCTGGGGCGCCTGGATCGGCAAGCAGCTGACCGGCGAGCAGCCCCCCTGGGACATGGGCGCGGCGAGCAAATTCGAGGAAATGGCCGGCAAGAAGCTCTCGATCCTCAACTTCTCCGCCCCCTTCGCCAACTGCCCCACCTCGGGCGGCTCCTGCAGCTTCTACAACTTCCCGGTCAACGAGATGAACGCGATCCGCTCGCACGGGGCAATCCCCTTCTACAGCTGGGCCTCGCAGTCGATTCCCTCGACCCGGACCGAGCCCAACTTCCAGCTCTCCGACGTGATCTCCGGCACCTACGACTCCTACATCCGCAAATTCGCCGAAGCCGCCAAGGCCTGGGGGCACCCGTTCTTCATCCGCTTCAACTGGGAGATGAACGGCGGCTGGTTCCCCTGGAGCGAGGGGGTCAACGGCAACAAATCCGGCGAATACGTCACCGCCTGGCGCCACGTGCACGACATCTTCGCCGCGGTCGGCGCCACCAACGTGAGCTGGGTCTGGTGCCCCAACGTCGATCCGACCAACGACTTCCAGAACCTCGAATCGCTCTATCCCGGCGACAAATACGTCGACTGGACCGGCCTCGACGGCTACAACTGGGGCACCAATCCGGCCAAGCCCGATCGCTGGCGCAGCTTCGACCAGCTCTACAAATCGACCTACGACACGATCGCCAACCAGGTCGCCCCCTCGAAGCCGCTGATGATCAGCGAGATCGGCTCGACCGAGATCGGCGGCTCCAAGGCCGCCTGGATCCAGGACGCGCTGGCGAAAATCCCGAACAGCTACCCGAAGGTCCGCGGCGTGCTCTGGTTCGAGCAGTACGACGACGGCATGGACTGGCCGATCGAGACCTCGAGCAGCGCCAGCAGCGCCTTTGCCGCCGGGATCCAGAATCCGGCCTACGCCGAAAACAGCTTCGGCTCGCTGGGCTTCGGCCCGGTCCTGCCGCCCGGCTGAGACCGACCGGGCGTCGCAAAAGCGCCCGCTACGCCGTTTGTCAACGGCAATCGAACAAACGTCCAATTGATCTTGCAAGGCTGAATCGGAGCCGGGCCAGGCCGATGGCTGGGGGTGGCCATCGCCCCCCGACATCTCTTCACCGCACTCCTCGCCCTCTTCGTCGCCCTCTTCCTGGCCGTCTCGGCAACCCAGGGCGCCGAGCGGGCCAGCGCCGCCCAGCGCACCGGCCTCAGCGTCGCTCGCAAGCTCTCTCACCCCAACCGCTGTGCGAAGAGCGTTCCCGCCCGCCGCGCCCGCACGATGTCCCTGCCCCAACGCCGCCGGCTGATCCGCCGTCGCAGCCGCGGCTGCGCGGCGACGCAGTCGACCAGCCCCGGCGCGCCGCTCTACTGGGGCGCGACGATCGGCGAACAGCTGACCGGCGAACAGGCGCCCTGGGACATGAGCGCCGTCTCCAAGTTCGAAGGCCTGGCCGGCAAGGGCGTCTCCCTGGTCAACTTCTTCGGCCCCTTTGCCAACTGCGCTTCGAAGTGCTCCTTCTACAAATTCCCCACCGAGCCGATGGAAAGCATCCGCCAGCACGGCTCGATCCCGGTCTACAGCTGGAGCTCGCAATCGATCCCCTCCAGCCTCAACGAGCCCGACTTTCAACTCTCCGACGTGATCGCCGGCAACTTCGACTCCTACATCCGCGAATTCGCCGAAGACGCGCGCGACTGGGGACACCCCTTCTTCCTGCGCTTCGACTGGGAGATGAACGGCAACTGGTTCCCCTGGTCAGAGGGCGTCAACGGCAACCAGTCCGGTGAATTCGTCGCCGCCTGGCGCCACGTGCACGACATCTTCACCTCGGTCGGCGCCAGCAACGTGACCTGGGTCTGGTGCCCCAACGTCGACCCCGGCAACAAGCTGCCGAACAGCCTCGCCTCCGACTACCCCGGCGACGAATACGTCGACTGGACCGGGCTCGATGGCTACAACTGGGGCCCCGCCAAGGGCGGCTGGACCAGCTTCTCGCACCTCTACGACTCCACCTACCACGCGATCGCCGACTCGATCGCGCCGAGCAAGCCGCTGCTGATCGGCGAGATGGGCTCGACCGAGAAGGGCGGCTCGAAGGCAAGCTGGATCAGCGAAGCGCTGGCCGAAATCCCCACCGCCTTCCCCAAGATCCGGGCGATGCTCTGGTTCGACACCTTCGACGACGGCATGGACTGGCCGATCGAGACCTCGAGCAGCGCCACCAGCGCCTTCGCCGCTGGAATCCAGGCGCCCGCCTACCAGAGCAACTCCTACGCCAACCTCCCCGCTGGCGGCCCGATCGCACCGCCCACTTAGCCGACTGGACGTTTGTCCTAGACTGGCCTCTCCCGAGCAGGAGAGGATGACTTGCGCCTTCGGTCCCCAGCAAAGATCGCCGGCACCCTTATCGTCGCCTGTGCGCTCTGTCTGATGGGCGTTGCGCTGGCCGCGGGGGGAATCATTAAGACCCAGAGCCCACGCCTGCGCGGCGTCGCCCTGGACCAGCACCGGCTCTCGCCGCGTGTCAACGAGGCGCGCCCGCGTCAGCGACGTGCACTCTCCCCTCGCCGAAGGCGCGACCTCAGCAATCGCAGCCGGGTCTCCGGCGCGCTGGGCAACAGGAGTCGCGTCGGCGGAGCCATCTCGCCGCCCACAGGCAACGGCGACGCGGATAGCCCGACCAGCGCTCTGGTCGATGCGAAGTCGGCAACACCGACCGACCCGACGGCCTCGCCGCCGGTCGTCGCCGAAGACCCAAACCCGGTCACACCGGCTCCGCCCACCACTCCGGCTCCGCCCGCCGAAGAACCGCTGCCCACTCCGCCCGAAGAAACGCTTCCGCCCCCGCCGGGAGAAAGCACTCCCTCCGCCCTCTACTGGGGTGCCTCGATCGGCAGTCAGCTCACCGGCGTGCAGGCGCCGTGGGACATGGGCGCCGTGACCAAATTCGAGCAGATCGCCGACAAGAAAGTCTCGCTGGTCAACTTCTTCTCGCCCTTCGCCAACTGCCCAGCCGGCGGCTCCTGCTCTTTCTACAAGTTCCCCACCGGGCCGATGGAAAGCATCCGCGAATACGGCGCGATTCCGGTCTTCAGCTGGAGCTCGCAGTCGATCCCCTCGACCCTCAGCGAGCCCAACTTCCAGCTCTCCGACGTGATCGCCGGCACCTACGACTCCTACATCCGCGAATTCGCCCAGGCAGCCCGCAAATGGGGGCACCCCTTCTTCCTGCGCTTCGACTGGGAGATGAACGGCAATTGGTTCCCCTGGTCGGAGGGCGTCAACGGCAACCAGTCCGGTGAATTCGTCGCCGCCTGGCGCCACGTGCACGACATCTTCACTTCGGTCGGCGCCAGCAACGTGACCTGGGTCTGGTGCCCCAACGTCGACCCCGAAGGGGTCCTGCACGACCTTGGCTCGCTCTACCCCGGCGACGAATACGTCGACTGGACCGGCCTCGACGGCTACAACTGGGGCACCAATCCGGCCAACCCCGATCGCTGGCGCAGCTTCAACGAACTCTACGAATCGACCTACCACCGCATCGCCGACGCGGTCGCCCCCGACAAGCCGATGCTGATCGGTGAGATGGGCTCGACTGAGGACGGCGGCTCCAAGGCAAGCTGGATCGAAGAAGCGCTGACCGCGATTCCGACCGACTACACCCAGATCCACGGCCTGCTTTGGTTCGACACCTACGACGATGGCATGGACTGGCCGATCGAGACCTCGGCGAGCTCCGCCAACGCCTTCGCCAGCGCGATCCAGAGCCCTGCCTACGTTGCGGAAAGTGCGGTCGAAATCGCCGAAGGCCCGATCGAACCACCGGAAAGCCCCGAAACGACCGAAGCGTTGTCCGAACCGCTGGGTTGATTCGGGGACGGCATCGGCGGGGGCGAGAAACGCCCCTTCCTAAACTCCGCCGGCCTCGCAGCCGATGGAAGTGAGAATGCGAAACCGACGAAACACATCCGCCCTCGTTTCCGCCTGCCTCGCGCTGGCCGCAGCGCTTCTCTTCATCGTCCCCGCCGCGGCCACGGCCAGCGGGCAGCACAAGCCGACCCGCCACCACAGGGCAGCGTCAAAGCAGCCGCCGCTCTACTGGGGTGCCTGGATCGGCGACCAGTTGACCGGCGAAGAACCGCCCTGGGACATGTCGGCGGTTTCGCAATTCCAGGGCGTGGTGGGCGGCAAGGGCCTATCGCTGATCGCCCTCGGCTCGCCCTTTGCCGATTGCAGCTCACCGCCCTGCAACTTCTTCAAATTCCCCACCGAAGCGATGAACAACGTTCATAACTACGGCGCGATCCCCTTCTTCAACTGGGCCTCGCAGGCGACCTCCTCGGACCCGGGCGGCGCCACGGTGATGCCCGAATTCCAGCTCTCCGACGTGATCGCTGGCACCTACGACTCCTACATCCGCGAATTCGCCGAAGCGGCCCGCAACTGGGGCCACTCCTTCTTCCTCCGCTACGACTGGGAGATGAACGGCAACTGGTTCCCCTGGGGGGCCGGCATCAACGAAAACAATCCCGGCGAATACGTCGCCGCCTGGCGCCACGTGCACGACATCTTCACCTCGGTCGGCGCCACCAACGCGACCTGGGTCTGGTGTCCGTACGCCGAAAACACGCGGCACTTCGCCAACCTCGCCTCGCTCTACCCGGGCAACGAATACGTCGACTGGACCTGCATGGACGGCTTCAATTGGGGCAGCAACCCGACCAACCCGCACACCTGGAAGGACTTCCAGGAAATCTTCTCGCCGACCTACCGACAGCTGACCAAGCAGATTGCGCCGACCAAGCCGATCGTGCTGGCGGAGATGGCCTCGACCGGGCACGGCCGCGCCAAGGCGAACTGGATCAGCGACATGTTCAAGCAACTGAGCACCAACTTCCGCCGGATTCGTGGCCTGATCTGGTTCGATCAGGTCGACCGCGGCGTCGAATGGCCGCTGGAGACCTCGCCTGCCGCCGCCCGCGCATTCGCCAAGGGCGTGCGCAAGCGCAGCTTCAAGGGCAATGGTCAGGCGGCGGTCGTCGCCAGTCCGATTCAGCCCCCGCATTGATCGGGCAGAAGCATTGCCCCGTATTAGGGGTTAGATAGCTATATGAAACGCCCGGCCGTCCTATTTTGTTTTTCCCTGCTCATTGCGTGGTTGGGCGTGGCTGCGCCCGCATCGGCGAAGCAGCCGCCGCCACCGCTCTACTGGGGCGCTCAGATCGGCAATCAGCTGACCGGCGAAGCGGCGCCGTGGGACATGAACGCGCTGCACACCTTCGAAGGCATGACCAAGAAGCCGCTCTCGCTGATCTCCTTCTCGGCGCCGTTCACCGAATGCGCAGGCTCGAACTGCACCTTCATCAACTTTCCCCTGACGCCGATCGAAAATGCTCGCAACTACGGCGCGGTCCCGCTCTTCAGCTGGAGCTCCTCCTCGACGCCCGAAAGCGGCCCACAGCGGCCCTGGAAGCTTTCGAAGATCGTCAACGGCAGCCTCGACCCCTACATCCGCCAGTTCGCCGAAGCCGCCAGGGAATGGGGCCATCCCTTCCTGCTGCGCTTCGACTGGGAGATGAACGGCTTCTGGTTCCCCTGGTCCGAAGGCGTCAACGGCAACAAGAAGGGCGAGTTCGTCAAGGCCTGGCGCCACGTCCACGACATCTTCACCTCGGTCGGCGCCACCAACGCCTCCTGGGTCTGGTGCCCCAACGTCGACTTCACCCGCAAACTGATCCCGCTCAACCAGGTCTACCCTGGCAACAAGTACGTCGACTGGACCTGCCTCGACGGCTTCAACTGGGGCAAGCGCTCGGACTCGGCCGGTTGGCAGAGCTTCAACCAGGTCTTCCACGAAACCTACGTGCGGGTGCGCAAGATCGCCCCCCACAAGCCAATGCTGATCGGTGAGATCGCCTCAAACGAGATCGGCGGCTCGAAGGCCGCCTGGATCAAGAACATGCTGCGCGAAGTCCCCCGCTACAAGGGCATCCGCGGCCTGGTCTGGTTCGACGTCAAGGACCGCAACACGCACTGGCCGCTGGAGAGCTCAAAGAAGGCGTCGAATGCGTTTGCCAGTGGGATCAAGCGAAGTGTGTACCGGCCGAATGAATTCGCCGGGCTCGAGACCGACAGCCCGATTGCGCCGCCCAGTTGGCCTTGAGCTGACCCCCAGCGGATGGGCGTAGCGGTGGGCCTTTCCGGGAATTGATATCGCACGCGCCCGCCTCTGGCGGGCGCTTAGCGACAATCGATGAGCGCGGCTTCGCCGCGCCTAGAGACACGAGTGCAGCGGCTGCCTTCGGCAACATTCCCGGAAAGGCCCACCGCCACGCCCTCCAAGGGACACAAGCTCAGAGTCGACAGCAAGGGGTGATCCGAAAGCTCCCGGCGCTTGGGCAGCAGTCGAGCACCCGAGACACTCGAGCCCGGCGTCAAGCTTCCGTCACTCGGAACCTCACCGGCAAGCTCGGCGCAGCTTGGGTGGTTCCAGCAACCCCGCTGGTTTCGGTAGTTCGGGCCGCCTGGACGTGTGGAGAAGGAGCCTGGCCACCCTCCAGGCGAATGTCGCGAAGCGGCCGCTGCACTCGTGGTTCTAAGCGCGGCGCAGCCGCGCTCTCAGATTGTCGCTAAGCGCCGCAGGCGCGTGCGATATCAATTCGACTGGAGGGTTGGCCAGGCTCCTTCCCGACCACCCTCGCCAGCGCGACCTACCTAAGCCAACCGTGCTTCGAGCGCTGCCAACTGCTGCGCCAGCGCATCCGGCAACTTGTCGCCGAACTGCGCGAAATGCTCCTTGACCTGCGGCAGCTGCTCGCGCACGAGGTCCTCGTCGACCGAGAGCAGCTCGCGCATCGCCTCAGCATCGATTTTGAGGCCCTCGGTGTTGATCGCGCCCTCTGCCGGGAGCAGGCCGATCGCGGTCTCGACCGCCTCGGCGCTGTCGTCGCAGCGGCGGAAGACCCACTCGAGCACGCGGCTGTTCTCGCCGAAGCCGGGCCAGAGGAACTTGCCGTCGGCGTCCTTGCGGAACCAGTTGACGTAGAAGATCCGCGGCAGCTGAGCGCCCTCGCGTTCGCCGGCCTTGATCCAGTGGGCGAGGTAGTCGGCCATGTTGTATCCGCAGAAGGGCAGCATCGCCATCGGATCGAAGCGCAGTTCGCCGACGTTGCCGGCGGCCGCGGCGGTCTTCTCCGAGGACATCGTCGCGCCGAGGAAGACGCCGTGCTCCCAGTCGAAGGCCTCGTGGACCAGCGGCACCGTGGTCGCGCGGCGACCGCCGAAGAGGAAGGCGTCGATCGGCACGCCGGCCGGGTCTTCCCACTCGGGGGCGATCGTCGGGCACTGCGACGCCGGCGTGGTGAAGCGGGCGTTGGGGTGAGCCGAGGGGGTCTCGGACTCCGGCGTCCAGTCGTTGCCGTGCCAGTCGATCAGGTGCTCGGGGGCCTCTGAGGTCATCCCCTCCCACCAGACGTCGCCGTCGTCGGTTTTGGCGCAGTTGGTGAAGATCGAATTGCTCTCGATCGTCCGCATCGCGTTGGGGTTGGTGCCCTCGCCGGTGCCCGGCGCGACGCCGAAGAAGCCGGCCTCGGGGTTGACCGCGTAGAGGCGGCCGTCGTCGCCGAACTTCATCCAGGCGATGTCGTCGCCGACCGTCTCGACCTTCCAGCCGGGCAGGGTCGGGATCAGCATCGCCAGGTTGGTCTTGCCGCAAGCTGAGGGGAAGGCGCCGGTGACGAACTTGACACCGCCCTCGGGCGAGGTCAGCTTGAGGATCAGCATGTGCTCGGCCAGCCAGCCCTCGTCGCGGGCCATCGCCGAGGCGATCCGCAGCGCGAAGCACTTCTTGCCGAGCAGGGCGTTGCCGCCGTAGCCCGAGCCGAAAGACCAGATCTCGCGCGTCTCGGGGTAGTGGACGATGTACTTGTTGTCCTCGTTGCAGGGCCAGGAGACGTCTTCGATGCCTTCGACCAGCGGCATGCCGACCGAGTGCACGCAAGGGACGAACTCGCCGTCGGTGCCGAGCACCTCGAGCGCCGCGGCGCCCATGCGGGTCATGATCCGCATCGAGGTGGCAACGTAGGGCGAGTCGGTCAGCTGCACGCCGATGTGGGCGATCGGCGAGCCCAGCGGGCCCATCGAGAAGGGAACGACGTACATCGTGCGACCGACCATGCAGCCCTGGAAGAGGCCGCCCAGGGTCTCGCGCATCGCGGCGGGGTCGCGCCAGTTGTTGGTCGGGCCGGCATCGGCCTCGTCCTCGGAGCAGATGAAGGTCCGGTCTTCGACCCGGGCGACGTCGGCGGGGTCGGAGAGCGCCAGGTAGGAGTTGGGACGCTTGGCGTCGGAGAGGCGCTCGAAGGTGCCGGCGTCGATCAGGGTCTGGGCGAGGCGGTCGTACTCCTCAGCCGAGCCGTCGCACCAGTAGACGGAGTCGGGCTGGGTCAGTTCTGCGATCTCCCCGACCCAGTCGAGGAGCTGTGCGTGCGTGGTCGGCGCTTCGGCCGCGATGGTTTGGCTCATTCGCGGCACTTTATTCATTGGACCCGCTGATATTGATCACACTTATGTCCGCATCGCTGTTGCGGATCTTCAGCGTTACCGTCTGTTCTTCGCCCTTTTGCAGCTTTACGCTGCAATTGAAGGTCGCCCCTTTTTCGACCTTCTGGTCGGACGGGCAATCAACGGACGAAACCTTCTCTTTCAGCGAGTGCGAGAGGTTGGCTTCCAGCTGTTCCTCGGTCTTCTGGCTGTCGATGATCGTTTCGCCGCAACCGGCTACGAGCACGGCAGCGGCGACTAGCCCAAGCAATGCGCTCGAGCACCTGAACCAGCTCATCTCTCCCTTTCGGCGGGGGACACCCTGCTCGAAGTATCCCAAGAGACTCGGGTGCCCCTCCCGGCGGCTTGTACTTTTTCGGCAATCCGCCCTCGGAAGGCCCTTACCGACCCATCGAAAAAGTTGAGCCGGGAAGGGTGCCCGAGCCTCTTGGCCCGCTCTTGGATAGGGTTCCGCGCCGCGATGAGATTCTTCGAGTTCGAGGCACGCAAGATCGTCGAGCTGGCGGGGATTCCGGTCACCAAGTACGGGTTCTGCACCACTGCCGAGCAAGCACGCAAGGTCGCCGAGGAAATCGGCGGACCGGTCGTGATCAAGTCGCAGGTGCTGAGCGGCGGTCGGATGAAGGCCGGCGGGGTCAAGTTCGCCGATACGCCGGACGAGGCCGCCGAGCACGCCGAGGCGATTCTCAAGCTCGAAATCAACGGCCACATGCCGCGCGGCGTCCTGGTCGATCCGAAGGCCGAGATCAAGCAGGAGTACTACGCCGGGGTCGTCTGGGACGGCACCGCGAAGAAACCGCTGATGCTGTTCAGCGACATGGGCGGCATCGACATCGAGGAGGTCGCCGAGACCCATCCCGACCACGTCGGCCGCGGCCACGTCTCCAACCTAATGCCGATCCCCGACTTCGAGGCCAAGCAGGTGATCGCCGCGACCGGGGTCACCGGCTCGCAGCTCAACCGCGCGACGCCGGTCCTCGCCCGCCTCGCCCGCCTCTTCCGCGACAACGACATGACCCTGGCCGAGATCAACCCCCTTGCCGAGCTCATCGACGGCAGCTTCGTCGCCCTCGACGCCCACATGGAGATGGAGAACGAGGCGGTCGGTCGCCAGAAAGGCCTGCTGCGCAAGCGGCTCGAGATCGCCGAGGAGGACACCCGCGAGACCTATGAGCCCTCCGACTTCGAGCGCCACGTCGCCGCTATCGACGCCGCCGACCACCGCGGCGTGATCCAGGGCAAGGACCACGGCTTCGAAGGCAACCTCGGCCTCGTGATCGGCGCCGGCGGCGGCTCGCTGACCCTGACGGACGCTGTGCGCAGCCAGGGCGGCAAGCCGGCCAACTACTCCGAGATCGGCGGCAACCCCTCGGTCGCCAAGGCCTGCGGCCTGGCCAAGGAGGTGCTGGAAAAGGACGGCGTCGAGAAGATCGCGGTGATGATGTCGATCGTCTCCAACACCCGGGTCGACATCGTCGCCCGCGGCGTGATCAAGGCCTGCCTCGAGCTCGGCAAGGACCCCGGCGAGACGATCGCGATCTTCCGCATTCCCGGTGCCTGGGAGGAGGAGGGCTTCAAGATCCTCGAGCGCTACGGGGTCGAGTACTGCGATCGCTCGGTCTCGATGTGGGAGGCCGCCAACCGCGCCGTGACCAAGATCCAGGGGGCACCCGCCTGATGTCGATCTTGCTCAACAAGGACACCACCTTCATCGTTCAGGGGATCACCGGCCGCGAGGCGGTCAACCTGACCCGCGAGTGCCTCGACTACGGCTCCAAGGTCGTCGGCGGCGTTACCCCCGGCCGCAAGGGCCGCGAGGTCCACGGCGTGCCGGTCTTCGACACCGTCGCCCAGGCGGTCGAGAACCACGGCGGACCGATCGACGGCTCGGTCGTCACCGTCCCCCCCGCCTTCACCAAGGACGCCGTCCTCGAGGCGATCCTCAACGGGATCAAGTTGATCGTGATCGTCACCGAGCGCATCCCGCGCCGCGACGTCGCCCAGATGGTCGAGCTGGCAAATATGGAGGGCGCCCGCATCATCGGCCCCAACTGCCTCGGCCTGATCGTCCCCGAGGTCTGCAAGATGGGTGGCATCGGCGGCCCGGCCAAGGACGCGGCCAAGGCCTACGCGCCCGGCCCGGTCGGCGTGATGAGCCGCTCCGGCGGCATGACCACGGAGATCTCCTCCTCGCTGACCCAGGCCGGCCTCGGCGTCTCCACCGCCGTCTCGATCGGCGGCGACGCGATCATCGGCTCCACCTACGCCGAGCTGATGCCCTACTTCGAGGCCGACGAGCAGACCCAAGCGATCGTGATCTACACCGAGCCCGGCGGCCGTATGGAGGCGCAGCTCTCCGAGTGGGTCGCCGAGCACAACTCGCGCCTGCCGATCATCGCCTTCATGGCCGGCAAGTTCATGGACGACGAGGAGATGAAGGGGATGAGCTTCGGCCACGCCGGCACGATCGTCGAGGGCAAGGAGGACACCGCGACCGAGAAGATCGCCCGCCTCGAAGACGCCGGAATCCGCGTGGTCGAGCGGATCGACGAGATCCCCGACGCGGTCAAGCAGAAGCTGGAGGTGACGGCATGAGCGAGACGCTGAGCAAGGTCTTCATCGACGTCGAGGTCGACGCCTCGATCGCCAGCGACGCCGAGCTGGCCAAGAAGCTGGAGGAAGTCTGCCCGGTCGACATCTTCAAGGCAACCGATGGCGGGGTCGAAATCGTCGAGAGCAACCTCGACGAGTGCGTCCTCTGCAACCTCTGCGTCGACGCCGCGCCCGACGGCACGGTGCGCGTCGTCAAGCTGTACGAGCAGTAAGCGCGCCAGCTCGTTCTCATCACAAACTGGCGAGAGAGCAGGATTGCCCAATCGTCCAGTTGGGTTGATGGTTATGCCGTGGGCGCCTATAGGCTGCCCGCCGACCTCACCCCTCGAAAGGATATTCCCCCGTGATCCTGAGAACTCCCAGTCGGGCCCTTCGTGCAGCTTCCGTGGTCTTTGCCGCGGCCATCATTCTCGCGCTGACCTTCAGCGCCGGCGCCAACGCGTCGGGAGGCACGATCTCCGCTTGGGGCTACAACCAGTACGACGCGATTGGCAATGGCACGACCAGCACGTCGGGCTGTTACTGCGTTGACTCTCCCGTTCCGGTCACGGGCATCTCCAACGCCACCCAGGTCGCGGGCGGCGAGTACAACGGGTTGGCGGTGCTATCCGATGGCACGGTGAAGGATTGGGGCTACAACTACTACGGCGAGCTGGGCGATGGCACCACCACCGAAAGCTCGGTTCCGGTGCAAGTCAAAGGCCTGAGCAATGTTGTCGCCGTCGCAGGGGGCGCCTACCACAGCCTGGCACTGCTGGCCAATGGAACCGTCATGGCTTGGGGCTACAACGGCTATGGCCAGCTGGGAACGGGCAGTGCGAGTGGACCGGAAGAATGCAGTGGCTACCCGTGCAGCAGAGTGCCGCTCCCGGTCGCGGGAATCTCTAATGCGGTGGCGGTCGCTGCCGGCTATAGCCACAGCTACGCGCTGTTGGCCGACGGCACCGTAATGGCCTGGGGCTACAACTACTACGGCCAGACCGGCGACGGCAAAGGCAGCCTTGAAGGCTGTGATTGCGTCCCCCACCCGGTCGCCGTGCCAGGGGTTACCGGCGCGATCTCAATTGCCGGAGGCGAGTACAGCGGAATCGCGCTGCTGGCCGACGGCACAGTCAAGGACTGGGGATACAACTACTACGGCCAAGCTGGCAACGGGACCAACTCGGAATCGAGCGGAACTTGCTACTGCACCGGGCCGACGATCGTGAGCAACCTCTCCGGCGCGACCAGCGTGGGAGCGGGAGCGGAATTCAACCTGGCCGGACTTTCGAACGGCAACGTAATGGCGTGGGGTTCTAATAGATACGGGCAGTTGGCGACCGGCTCGACGAGCGGGCCGGAAACATGTAGCTCGTACTCGTGCAGCAGGCTCCCGATCCAGGTCGGCTCGCTGGCCAACGTGCGCTCGGTCTCGGCCTATGGCTACGGCGCGGCCGCGCTGCTGACCGACGGCACCGGGCGCGGCTGGGGCTATGGCGGCTACGGCGAACTCGGCTACGGCTCACCGCTGGAAACGAAGACGACTCCGGTGTCCGTGGCGGGGGTCACCGGAGCCAGCGCGATCGGCACCGGCGAATACAACGGCTATGCCCTGATCGGGCCCGCGCAGACGCTCAACGTCAGCCTCGCCGGAGCCGGAGCGGGCTCGGTTCGCGGTCGCGAAGTGTCGTGCCCACCGCGCTGCTCGGCCTCCTACCCTCAAAGCCAAGTCGCGATCCTGACCGCGGCGTCGGGTGAATTCGCCGGCTTCTCAGGAGCCTGCAGTGGCACCGGTACCTGCCAAGCGAGGATGGACTCCAATCAGTCCGTGACGGCGACCTTCGGCATTCCCAAGGGCACCGCGATCACGTCAGCCAAGATCAACAAGAAGCAGAAAACGGCAAGCTTCTCGTTCTCTGCCCCCGGGGCGATCACCGGCTTCGAATGCATGTTGGTGCGGCCAAAGGCTAAGAAGAAGCCCAAGAAAGAGCACGGAAAACACAGCCGGATCACGCTGAAGGGAAGCGGCAAGCAAAAGAAGCCGAAGTTCGCTGCCTGCGGAGGGCCGAAGACCTACAAGCACCTGAAGCCGGGGGATTACATCTTCAGAGTCAGAGCCCTCGACATCCTCGGCCACGATGCGACGCCCGCTGTGAGCAAGTTCAAGGTCAAGGCGTCGAAGAAGAAGCACCATCACAAGAAGCACCACAGCAGCTGAGCGAGCCACGGTGTCCGCGAGCTCTCGTCGAGTGGCTCGCGGACACCGTCGGTGATAGGTGACCAAGCTCACAGTCGGCCACCCCGGCGCCCTAAACGATCAGGTTCGCATTGACTCGGATCGCCGACCTGACCTGGAAGCATCCGAAGCTGGTCCTCGCCGCGGTTGGCATCTTCTCCATCCTCGCCTTCGGGCTCAGTAGAAACGTCGAGCAGCACCTGGAGGCCGCCGGCTTCAGCGATCCGGCCAGCGAGAGCTCACGGGCGCAGGAACTGCTGATCGAAAAGTCCGGCAGCGAGAGTCAGCCGGCGATCGTCGTGCGCGTGGCGCCGCCAGCCGGCCGTGGCCGGCTGGACCTCCGCTCCCCGAGCTTGCGCAGAGAAGCACGGCTCCTCACCGCTGCCCTGGCCTCGATCGACGGCGTCTCCCGCGCCGAAAACCCGCTCAGCGGAGGCTCGCCTGAGCTGATTGCCCGCAACCGAGGTTCCTTGCTGCTCACCGCGTACTTCTCCAGTGACGACGTCCAGGTCCTATCCCACGGCGCCGACGAGGCATCGGAACGGCTGAGCTCGTCGAGGTTCTCGGTGACGGTCGGTGGCCTCGCCGCTGGTTTCAACGAGGTCAACGACACCGTCCACTCCGACCTGGTCCGGGCCGAGCTGATCGCCTTCCCGCTGCTGGCGTTGCTGCTGCTGATCGTCTTCCGAGGCGTCGTCGCGGCGGCGATCCCCCTGCTGGTGGGCATGGTCTCGATCGTCGGCACCTTCCTCACCCTCCTGGTGATGTCGAAGTTCGTCGCCACCTCCGTCTTCGCGCTGAACATCACCACTGCGATGGGGCTCGGCCTGGCAGTCGACTATGGCCTGCTGCTCGTCACCCGCTACCGCGAGGAGCTGGAGCGCGACGGCCCCAGCCGCGAATCGCACCGCCGCCTGGTCGAGTCTGCCGGCCGCACGGTGATCTTCTCGGGTCTGACCGTCGCCGCGGCGATGGCGGCCGTGACGCTCCTACCCCAGCGCTTCCTCTACTCGGTCGGCGCGGGCGGAGCCATCGTCGCCGTCTTCTCCGCCGTCGGCGCGCTGCTCATCGTGCCCTCGCTGCTCGCCCTGCTCGGCGAGCGGGTCAACGCCCTCTCGCTACGACGCGGGCCGGCCCTTTCCGACGAGTCCGGCGGCTGGTACCGCCTGGCCCGGGGTGTGATGCGGCGACCGGTCACCGTGGCCCTGGGCAGCGCGGCGCTCCTGCTCCTGCTCGCGACGCCGATTCTGGGAGTGAAGCTGACCATCCCCGGCACCGACAGCGTCCCCGCCGGCGAACCGTCCCGCCAGGTCGTGGTGACGATCGACCGGGACTACCCCGCCACGCTCGGAACTCCGGTGTCGGTCGTCGTCGATGGGCGGGCGAGCAACGCCCAGCTGCGTCGCCTCTCGCGACGGATCGCCGCAGTCCCGGGCATCCGAGGCCCGTCGCCCTTTCAGCGCATCTCCCCCGACCTTGCCACGGCTAACTTCGGCCTGCGCGGGACAGCCGACGACGCGCTCACCGACGAAACGCAGGACACCGTGCGGGCGATTCGCGCCCTGAGCGGGCCGGCACCGCTGCTGGTTGCCGGCTTCACGGCGGAATTCCTCGATCTCAAGAAGAGCCTGGCCCACAACCTGCCGCGGGTGATCGGAGTGATCGCCCTGACCACGCTGCTGCTTCTGTTCATGTTGACCGGCTCGATCGTGCTGCCGCTGAAGACGCTGCTGATGAACATCCTCACCCTGGCCGGGACGCTCGGGGTGATCGTCGCCGCGTTCCAGTGGGGCCTGCTCGACGGGCTGCTCGGCTACTCCGGGCCAAAGGGCATGGAGACCACGAACCTCGTTCTTATGTTCGCCGTCATCTTCGGGCTATCGACCGACTACGCGGTCCTCGTCCTGGCCCGGATCAAGGAGCTGCACGACTCCGGCCTCTCCAACGAAGAGGCGGTCGCGGGCGGAATCGCCCGCACCGGCCGCGTGATCTCCGCCGCGGCGCTCTGCCTGGCCGCGGTCTTCCTCGCCTTCACGACCAGCTCGATCTTCTTCATGAAGGAGGCCGGGATCGGCTACGCGGCCGCCGTCCTGATCGATGCAACCCTGGTGCGGGCGCTGCTGGTGCCGGCGCTGATGCGCCTCTTCGGCGACTGGAACTGGTGGGCGCCGGCGCTGCTGCGGCGCTTCCAACAACGCTTCGGGTTCTCCGAGGTGGCCTAAGAGACAGCCCGACGGCCTATGCGAAAGCCCCGGCGCGGATCGTCGCCAACGCTTCCTCGCGCAAGTGCTCGGGGAGGACAACCAGCGAGCGCAGCTCGTCGAGCAGCTCGCGGTCGCCATCGATCTCGACACCCTCCTCACCCTCCTCACTGTCAACGAAGGCAGCGATGATGCCGATCGGCGTGCCGGCCAAGCCAAGGTCGGCCTTTGCCGGAGTACCGCGCGTTGCCTCGATCCAGCCGCCGGCGATGCGCAGCTCATAGGACTGGCCGCCGCTGCGCAGGGCCAGCGTCGCGCGCAGGTCGGCGGGCGGGTGCAGGATCACCCGGATCGCGTTGGGCAACGAGGAGGGCGCTAGGTCGATCACGTCCTCGAGCTTCTGCAAGCCCATCCCCCAGCGGCTCAGCTCGATCATCGGCCCTTCGAGCCCGCGGCCGAGCTCGGTCAGCTCGTAGACAGTCGCCGGGCTGGGCGGATCGAGCTCGCGGCGCTCGACGATGCCGTGCTGCTCGAGGTCGCGCAGGCGCTTGGTGAGGACATCGGTGGGTGCGCCGCCGACCGAGCGGGCCAGGGCAGAGAAGCGCAGCGGTCCGAGCGAGAGCTCGCGCACGATCAGCATCGTCCAGCGCTCGCCGATTCGGTCGAGTGCACAAGCCAGGCTGCAGGCTTGGCCGTATTCGCGCGGCGTCATATAACAAGAATAGCAGCGTAATTTGGAATTCAAAGTGGATACTTTGAATTCTGGTACAGTCTCCCGCCGTGAACAGGATCGCGGACCTCACCTGGACCAGGCCCAAGCTCGTCCTCGCCGCCGTCGGCGTCTTCTTCCTGATCGCCGTCGCCTTCGGCCATGACGTCGAGCACCACCTCAAGGCGGCCGGCTTCACCGACCCCTCCTCGGAGAGCGAGCAGGGCAGCAACCTGCTCAGCAACGCGCTCGGCTACGACCCCAACCCCGGGGTCGTCCTCGTCGTCCGCGCCCCTGGTGGCGGCCCGCTGAACCTGAAGAACCCAGCGCTACGACGGGAAGTCGATCAGCTCAGCGGCAAGGTGGCGAAGGTCAAATACATCGGCCGCGTCGTCAACCCCCTGCAGGATCCCCGAGCCGGGGCGCAGCTGATCGCCCGCGACGGCCGCTCGCTGGTCATCCTCGGCGACCTCGCCAACGGCGACGAGGAGAACGACGGTGGGATCGCCGCCGAAGGGGTCGAACCGCTGATCGCTGCGAGCAATCTCAACGTCTCCATGGGTGGCTTCGCGCCCAGCTTCAACGAGGTCAACGACCAGACCAAGACCGACCTGACCAAGGCCGAGCTGATCGCCTTCCCCCTCCTCGCGCTGCTTCTGCTGGTCGTGTTCCGGGGTGTCGTCGCTGCCGCGATCCCGCTGTTGATCGGCGGCGTCTCGATCGTCGGCACCCTCTTCGTGCTGCGGATCATGTCCGAGCTCGTCGACACCTCGGTCTTTGCGCTCAACATCGCCACCGGGCTCAGCCTCGGGCTCGCGGTCGACTACGCCCTCTTGATGGTCTCGCGATATCGCGAGGAGATCGCCGATGGCGGCGCCACGCGTGAGGCGCACCGCAAAACCGTGCTCACCGCCGGCCGCACCGCGCTCTTCTCCGGCTTCACCGTCGGCGCCGCGATGGCGGCGCTGGTGATCCTGCCGCAGCGCTTCCTCTACTCGATCGCCGTCGCCGGCGCCTCGGTCGGGGTGCTTTCGGCGGTGCTGGCGATCCTCGTCGTCCCCTCGCTGCTGAGCCTGCTGGGGACGCGGATCGACGCGCTCTCGATCCGCCGTGGCCCCGCTGTCTCCGACGAGTCCGGCGGCTGGTACCGGCTAGCGCGCGGCGTCATGCGCCACCCGGTCGGCGTTGCCCTGGCCAGCTCCGCCCTGTTGCTCGCCGCCGCCGCGCCGCTGCTCTGGACGACCCTCACCGGCCCCAGCGCCGAAGCCGTTCCCCAGGGCAAGCCGTCGTATGAGACCAACAGCTACGTCGAAGCCCACTACCCGCGCGAGCTGATCGAGGCGGTCACGGTCACGGTTGACGGCGGCGCCGACAAGGCGGCGCTGGCGAGCTATCGGGAGCGAATCGAAGCGGTCGGCGGCGTCGTCCACGGCGCTCCCTTCCTCGCCGCCTCGCACGGGGTCGCCTATTCCAACTTCGGCCTCGCCGAACCAGCACTCTCCGAGGGCTCGCAGGACGCCGTCCGGGCGATCCGCGCCCTCAGTCCCCCAGCCGGAGCGACGGCCCTGCTCTCCGGCAACACGGCCCGCTTCATCGACCAGAAGCAGAGCTTGATCGAACACCTGCCGCTGCTGGTCACGATCATCTTCGCCACCACGCTGATCCTGCTCTTCCTGCTCACCGGCTCGGTCATCCTGCCGCTGAAGACGCTGCTGATGAACGCGATGACCCTGGGGGCAACGCTCGGCATCCTCGTCCTCGCCTTCCAGGACGGCTGGCTCGACTGGCTCTTCGCCTATCGCGGACCGACCGCGATCGAGGTGACCAGCCTCGTCTTCCTCTTCGCCGTGATCTTCGGCCTCGCCACCGACTACGCGGTGCTGGTGATGGCGCGGATCAAGGAGCAGCACGACCTCGGCAAGTCAAACGAGGAGGCGGTCGCGATCGGCATCGCCCGCACCGGCCGGGTGATCACCGCCGCCGCGATCATGATCGCCGTCGTCTTCCTCGCCTTCGGCGTCAGCTCGGTCTTCTTCATGAAGCAGATCGCGCTCGGCATGGCGGTCGGCGTGATGCTCGACGCCACCGTCGTCCGCGCCCTGCTCGTCCCCTCGCTGATGCGCCTACTCGGCGAGTGGAACTGGTGGGCGCCGAAACCGCTGCGCCGCATCTACCTGCGCCTCGGCATCTCCGAGGCATAGGCGAGGGCCAAACCGGCCTGGCTGGGCGCGCTGCGCGTGCGATAGATCACGTTACGCATATATAAATTTATATCCGGGTAACGTGTACACCGATGGCTGCCACGCCAACCCGTTCCCGCCTCTCCAAGGCCGACCGCATGGCGCAGGCGCTCGCCGCCGCCCACACGCTCTTCGCCGAGCGCGGCTTCGCCGCGGTGACGATGGACGAGGTCGCGGCCGAAGTCGGCGTCACCAAGCCGCTGCTCTACAACTACTTCGGCAACAAGGAGCAGCTCTACATCGCCTGCATGAAGCGCTCCGGCGACGCCCTGGTGACGATGATCCTCGAGACCGTCGGCGACGCAAGCAGCCCCAGCGAGGCGCTCAACGACGGCCTGCGGGCCTTCTTCGCCTTCCTCGACGCCGACCGAGCCGCCTGGGCGGTGCTCTTCGATGAGACCCTGCCGCACAGCGGCGAGCTCGCCGACCGGGTTGCCGAGTACCGCGGCCGCCTGATCGCGCTGGTCTCCGAATCGCTGCTGGCGCAGCTGCCGGTCAAGCGACGCGCCGCGGCGCGGATCGAAGTCGAGGCCCTCTCCACCGCCCTGCTCGGCTCCGCCGAGGCGCTGGCGCGCTGGTGGCTGCGCACCGAAGCGACCAGCGCCAGCGAGGCGGCCGAGCTGCTGATCGCCACCCTCGAGCCGGGCTTGCGCCTGCGCTCCACCCCGTCTGCCAAATCCTCACGACCGAAACCGAAAGGTGAAAGCAGTTGACCGATAAGCCACGCCGCGTCGCCGTGATCGGCGGCAACCGGATCCCCTTCGCGCGCTCCAACTCCGTCTACTCGCGGGCGTCGAACCAGGACATGCTCACCGCCGCCCTCGACGGCCTCATCTCGCGCTACTCGCTCGAGGGCGAGGCGCTCGGCGAGGTCGCCGGCGGCGCCGTACTCAAGCACTCGCGCGACCGCGACCTCACCCGCGAGAGCGTGCTCGGCACCCGCCTCGCCGCCGAGACGCCCGCCTACGACGTGCAGCAAGCCTGCGGCACCGGGCTGGAGACGACGATCCTGGTCGCCAACAAGATCGCCCTCGGCCAGATCGACGCCGGCATCGCCTGCGGCGCCGACACCACCTCCGACGCGCCGATCGGGCTCAACGAGGGCCTGCGCGAAGTCCTGCTCGACGCCAACCGCGAGAAGTCGACCTTCGGTCGAGTCAAGCAACTGACCAGGGTGCGACCCAGCCACGTCGTGCCGGCGATCCCCCGCAACGAGGAGCCGCGCACCGGCCTCTCGATGGGCGAGCACTGCGCGATCATGGCGGCGGAGTGGCAAGTCGGCCGAGAGGAGCAGGACGAGCTCGCGGTCAACAGCCACCACCACCTCGGCGGTGCCTATGAGCGCGGCTTCATGGACGACCTGGTCAGCCCCTACCTCGGCCTCGAGCGCGACCAGAACCTGCGTGCCGACTCCTCGACCGAGAAGCTGGCCAAGCTCGGCCCGGTCTTCGGCGGCCCCGAGGGGACGATGACCGCTGCCAACTCGACCCCGCTCAGCGACGGCGCCTCGGCGGTGCTGCTGGCGAGCGAGGAGTGGGCAAAGGAACGCGACCTGCCGGTCCTCGCCTACTTCGTCGACGGTCAGACCGCCGCGGTCGACCACGTGCACAAGCGCGAGGGCCTCTTGATGGCGCCAGCTTACGCGATGCCGCGCATGCTCGACCGCATCGGCGCCGGCCTCGGCGATTTCGACTTCTACGAGATCCACGAGGCCTTCGCCGCCCAGGTGCTCTGCACGTTGAAGGCCTGGGAGGACCCGGCCTTCTGCCGCGACCGCCTCGGCCGCGATAAGCCGCTTGGCGCGATCGACCGCGAGCGGCTCAACGTCAACGGCGGCTCGCTTGCCGCCGGCCACCCCTTTGCCGCCACCGGCGGGCGCATCGTCGCCAGCCTCGCTAAGGCCCTGCACGAGCAGGGCTCGGGCCGCGGCCTGATCAGCATCTGCGCGGCTGGCGGCCAGGGCGTCGTCGCCGCGCTCGAAAGCACAGGAGAGAACCTATGAACGTCCAAATCGACGCGGTGACTTCCAGGTGTTCGAATCCGTGGCGATTTGGACGCGAATCCGGAGGTGTGAAGTGAGCGACCTCTACACACAGGTAGTCAACTCGCCCCCGGGCCGGATGATCGCCGGCCGGGTCGGCCTGCCCCAGCCGACGCAGCTGGAGCGCTACCAGCCCGGCGCGTCGGTCATCGCCGGCGCAGTGCTCAGCGGCGGCGCCTCGCGCGGCCGCCTCGGCAAACGGATCGAGCAGGTGCTGGGCAACGTCGGCGCGGCCAAGCCGGAGACCACCGGCGCGCCGGTCAAGGCGCTGGTCTTCGACGCCACCGGCATCGCCGACTCGACCGAGCTGGTCGAGCTGCAGCGCTTCTTCCATCCCAATGTGAAGCGGGTGCAGCGCTCCGGCCGCGTCGTCGTGCTCGGCACGCCGCCCGCCGGCCTGCCGCCGCGGGCGGCGACCGCGCAGCGGGCGCTGGAGGGCTTCACCCGTTCGCTCGGCAAGGAGATCGGCCGCGGCATCGCCGTGCAGCTGGTCTACGTCGCCGAGGGTGCCGAGGAGGAGATCGACTCCACCCTGCGCTTCCTGCTCTCGCCCCGCTCCGCCTACGTCTCCGGCCAGGTGGTCGAGGTCGGCAAGGCAGTGACGAAGGCGCCCGAGCTCGACTGGGAGCGGCCGCTCGAGGGCAAGGTGGCGCTCGTCACCGGCGCCTCGCGCGGCATCGGCGAGGCGATCGCCACCACCCTGCACCGCGACGGCGCCGAGCTCGTCCTGCTCGACGTGCCGGCACTCTCCGCCGACCTCGCCGCAGTCGCCGCGCGACTGGGCGCCGAGACGATCGAGCTCGACATCACCGACCCCGACGCGCCGCTGCAGATCGCCGCGGCGATCCCCGACGGCGTCGACACGATCGTCCATAACGCCGGCGTCACCCGCGACCGCACGATCGCCAAGATGCCGGAGGACCGCTGGAGCTCGCTGATGGAGATCAACCTCTCCAGCGAGGAGCGAATCAACGACGAGCTGCTCGAGCGCGGCCTGCTGCGGCCCAACGGTCGCATCGTCTGCGTCTCCTCGATGAGCGGCGTCGCCGGCAACTCGGGTCAGACCAACTACGCCACCTCGAAGGCCGGCGTGATCGGCATGGTCGAAGCGCTGGCGCCCGACCTGGCCAAGCGCAAGGCGACGATCAACGCGGTCGCCCCCGGCTTCATCGAGACCCAGATGACGGCGAAAATGCCGATCGCGATCCGCGAAGCGGGGCGGCGGATGAACAGCATGTCGCAGGGAGGCCTGCCGGTCGACGTCGCTGAGACGATCGCCTGGTTCGCCAGCCCGGCCTCGACCGGCGTCAACGGCAACACGGTCCGCGTCTGCGGCCAGAGCCTGCTGGGGGCCTGATGAGCGCCCGCACCCTGGAGAGCTCGCCCAGCATCCTGCCGCTCTACGCCCGGGCCGCGGCGCCGATGGTGCCGGGCGCGTCGCTGCTGCCCTTCATCCCCGGCGGCGGCAAGGAGATCCCCGAGATCGAGCTGACCCTGCCCCAGGTCCGCGCCGACGCCGAGCGGGTCGCCGCCTACAACCGCGTCTGTGGCTTCGGCCTGCGCGACCACCTGCCCCCCACCTACCCGCATGTGCTCGCCTTCCCCCTGCACATGGCGGTGATGGCCGAAGGCAGCTTCCCCTTCGGCGCCGTCGGCCTCGTCCACGTCGAGAACCAGATCGTCCAGCATCGGCGCATCGGCCTCGACGAGGAGCTGACGATCAAGGTCAAGCCGACGAAACTGGCAGAGCACCCCAAGGGCCGTACGTTCTCGCTCGTCACCAAGGTCAAGGCCGGCAACCGGATCGTCTGGGAGTCGACCAGCACGATGCTGCGCCGAGGCGGCGGCAACGGCTCCGCCACCAAGGGGCGCTCCGGCGAGGAGCCCGATCTCGTCGGCGGGGCCGAGTGGAAGCTCAGCGGTGACCTGGGGCGACGCTACGCCGCCGTCTCGGGCGATCGCAACCCGATCCACATGCACGCCTGGACGGCGAAGCCGCTCGGCTTCCCGCGGGCGATCGCGCACGGGATGTGGACCAAGGGGCGCTGCCTGGCCGCGCTCGAGTCCCGCCTCCCCGACGCCTTTCAGGTTGACGTTCGCTTCCGCAAGCCGATCCTGCTGCCCGGCCGGGTCGAGTTCGCAAGCACTTCGCAGGGAGACGAGATCGCATTCGCGGTGCGTGACGCAAAGCGCGGCACACCGCACCTCGACGGCTCGGTGAAGCCGCGCGAGGCCAAATCCAAAGACGGGAGGAAGTAGAGATGCCCACCGCCACCGAGGACAAGGGAGTGGCCGAGCGCAGCATGGGCCTGGGCCTGCGCTGGCTCAACAAGCTGGCCGGCTCGGACCTGCTCGACCGCATCCGCATCCGCAAGCAGGTCGAGCGCGCGCTCTTCACCGGCACCAAGAACGGCTTCCGCTCGGCGACCGCCGCCGGGCGCACCTTCAAGGCTGCCCAGAACCTGACCGGGCCGGCCCGGCAGAAGCCGAGCAAGCCCAGGGCGCTGTTCGACATCAGCCCCGACGACGAGCAGCAGATGCTGCAGGAAGGCGTGCGCGACTTCGCCGACGCGAAGGTGCGGCCCGTCGCCAAGCAGGCCGACTTCGACAAGGCCACGCCGAGCGAGCTGCTCGACCAGGCCAACGAGCTCGGCGTCAACATGCTCGGTGTCCCCGAGGAGCTCGGCGGGGTGATGCACGAGCAGGCCGCGGTGACCAGCGTCCTGATCGGCGAGGCCCTCGCCCACGGCGACATGGGCATCGCCTACGCCGCGCTAGCCCCCGGCGCCGTCGCCACGGCAATCGGCCACTGGGGCACGCCCGAGCAGGAGGCGACCTACCTGCCCGCCTTCACCGGCGAGGACACGCCGGCGGCGGCGCTGGCGATCCTCGAGCCACGACCGCTGTTCGATCCGCTGAAGCTGGAGACGACGGCGACCAAGAAGGACGGGGACTGGGTGCTGAGCGGCACCAAGTCGCTGCTCGCCCGGCCCACCGAGTGCGAGCTCTTCCTTGTCGCCGCCGAGGCCGAGGACATCGGCCCGGCCCTCTTCGTGATCGAGTCGGGCACCCCCGGCCTCACGGTCGAGGAGGAGCCGGCGATGGGGCTGCGCCCCGCCGCCACCGGCCGCCTCCTGCTCGAGGAGGTGAAGCTGCCCACCGCCGCCCTGCTCGGCGAGGGCAAGCGCGAGGACTACGTCGAGTGCGTACAGCGCGCCCGGCTCGCCTGGTGCGCGCTCGCGGTCGGCACGGCGCAGGCGACGCTCGACTACGTCAAGCAGTACGTCAACGAGCGCACCGCCTTCGGCGAACCGATCTCCAACCGCCAGGGCGTCGCCTTCGGGGTCTCCGACATCGGGATAGAGAGCGAAGGCATGCGCCTCGCCACCTACCGGGGGGCCAGCCGCGCCGACCAGGGCCAGGAGTTCGCCCGCGAGGCGGCGCTGGCGCGCCGGCTCTGCACCCAGAAGGGGATGCAGATCGGCTCCGAAGGGGTGCAGCTACTCGGCGGCCACGGCTTCGTCAAGGAGCATCCGGTCGAGCGCTGGTACCGCGACCTCCGCGCAGCGGGCGTTATGGAGGGCGCCCTGCTCGTCTAGCGCCAAGCGCTGAGAGCTGAAAGGAACCCATGATCAATCTCGAGACACCAAAGAAGTTCAAGCCCCTCGTCAGTCAGGCAAACCAGGTCGCGACCGAGGTCTTCCGGCCGATCTCACGCAAGTACGACGAGGCCGAGCACTCCTACCCCAAGGAGCTCGACATGCTGGCCTCGCTGATCGACGGCATGAACGAGGGCTCCGACATTGGCGGCGCCGGTGCCGCCGGCGTGCGCCGCGAATCGAACGGCGACACTGAGGCCGGCAACCGCAACGGCTCCAACCTCTCCACCGTGCTCGGCGTGATCGAGCTCTGCTGGGGCGACGTCGGCCTGCTGCTCTCGATGCCCCGCCAGGGCCTCGGCAACTCGGCGATCGCCTCGGTGGCGAGCGACGAGCAGCTCGAGCACTACGGCGGCAAGTGGGCGGCGATGGCGATCACCGAGCCCGAGGCGGGCTCCGACTCGGCCGCAATCCGCACCACGGCCGATCTCGACGGCGACGAGTACGTGCTCAACGGCGAGAAGATCTTCGTCACCTCGGGCGACCGCGCCGATCTGATCGTGGTCTGGGCGACGCTCGACCGCAAAGTGGGACGGGCGGCAATCAGATCGTTCATCGTCGAGCGCGACAACCCCGGCCTGAAGCTGGACCGGCTCGAGCACAAGCTCGGGATCCGGGCGTCGGACACCGCCAACTTCACCCTGCAGGACTGCCGGGTGCCGAAGGAGGCGCTGCTGGGCGATCCAGAGGTCAAGTCCGATCCCAAGCAGGGCTTCGGCGGCGCGATGCAGACGTTCGACAACACGCGGCCGCTGGTCGCCGCGATGGCGGTCGGGGTCGCCCGCGCCTCGCTGGAGGAGACGCGCAAGCGGCTCGAGGAGGCCGGGGTCGAGATCGACTACGACACGCCGGCCCTGAGCCAATCCGCCGCCGCCGCCCGCTACCTCGAAATGGAGTCCGACTACGAGGCAGCGCACCTACTCACCCTGCAGGCGGCCTGGATGGCCGACAACGGCAAGCCGAACTCGCTGCAGGCCTCGATGGCCAAGGCGAAGGCGGGGCGCACCTGCGTCGACGTCGCGCTCGGGTGCGTCGAGCTGTGTGGCTCGGTGGGCTATGGCGAGAACGAGTTGCTCGAGAAGTGGGCGAGGGACGCGAAGATCCTCGACATTTTCGAGGGGACTCAACAGATTCAGCTGCTCATCGTCGCGCGCCAGCTTCTTGGCAAGAGCTCAAGCGAACTGCGGTAGGTGGTGGAGATCCGGTGCCCCTCCCGCTGAGACCGTTGCGCAGCAGGTCGCGGCGGGAGGCTCGGGGCGTGGTCCCTGAGCCTCATCGGGAGGGCACCGGATCTCCTCACCCAGCGGCGGCTCGGTGAGCAAGACCCGATTCATCACCGAGGTCGCCTCAACCCGCCATATACGCGGGTTGAGGCGACCTCGGTGAAACGCTCTCAGGCAGACTGCTGGCCGTGAACTTCATTGAGGATGTGATGGAGCGGTCGCCGGCTTCGCGGCTGGGGATCGTCGCGGTGGATTCCGAAGGGAATCGGCGGGATTGGTTCTTCGGGGAACTGATTGCTTGCTCGGCGGGGCTCTCGGGGGCGTTTGCTGCTCGGGGGGTCAAGCGCGGGGACGTGGTGATGACTCTTGTGGGGAATCGGATCGAGTGGGTTCTTTCGTTGCTTGCCTGCTGGCGGATGGGGGCGGTGGCGTTGCCCTGCAGCACGATGTTGCGGCGGCAGGATCTGGCCTTGCGGGTGGCTGCTGCCGATCCGAAGCTCTGTGTGGGCGAGGACGCGCTGCTGGCTGAACTGCCCGATGGGGTGGCGACGATGACCATGGATGAGGTCGCGGCGGCACTCGACGAGGATCTGCCGCAGGAGACGCCGGCGCCGGTTGAAGCTATGGGGGCCGAGGATCCCGCGTTGATCGTCTTTACCTCGGGTACGACCGGGGAGCCGCGGGGTGTGGTGCACGGGTATCGCTATCTGCTCGGGCAGGCGGGACAGGCGGAGCACTGGTTTGGGGCGCGCAAGGGAGAGCTGGCCTGGTGCACTACGGCGACCGGGTGGTCGAAGTCGGCGCGCAACGTCTTTCTTGCGCCTTGGCTGACCGGGGCGGCGGCGGTGATCCATGACGGACGGTTTGATCCGGGCGAGCGGCTTGATTTCGTCGAGGCGCTGGGCGTCAACGTGCTCTGCCAGGCGCCGACCGAGTATCGGATGATCGCCAAGCGCACTGCCCTGCGCCCCCTCCCAGCCCTGCGCCGCAAGGTCTCCGCCGGCGAGCCGCTCGAGGCCGAGACGATTGCCGCTTGGCGGACAGCGACCGGGCTGGAGGTCGCCGACGGCTACGGCCAGACCGAGACCGGCCACATCAGTGGCAACCACGTCGGCGTGCCGGTGCGCGAGGGCTCGATGGGCAAGTCGCTGCCGGGCCTGAATATTCGCCTGGCCAGGCCGGAGGGCTCTGGAGATGACGTCTCGGCCGCCGGCGAACTGCAGCTGCGCGCCGCCTCCTCCCCCACCTTCTTCTCGCGCTACCTCGACGGCGAGCGCTTCGAGGGCGAGTGGTGGCCGACCGGCGACCTGGTCCGCGAAGACGCGGACGGCTACCTCTTCTTCGAGGGCCGCGACGACGACATCATTCTCTCCTCCGGCTACCGGATCGGCCCCTTCGAGGTGGAGTCGGCGCTGCTCTCCCACCCGGCCGTTGCCGAAGCCGCGGCCGTCGCCGCACCGGACCCCGAGCGCGGCGCCGTGGTGCGGGCGATCGTCGTGCCCAACGGGCGCAAGCCAAGCGAGGAGTTGGCCCGCGAGCTGCAGGAGCACTGCAAGCGCGAAACCGCCCCCTACAAGTTCCCCCGCATCGTCGAGTTCGCCGCCGAGCTGCCGAAGACGAGCAGCGGCAAGGTCAAGCGAGCGCAGCTGCGCCAGGAATAAGGTGGGTCGGTGGAGGCCAGCGCCCCAGCCGATCCTGAGTCGATCGCCCGCGGCTACTTCGACGCCGTGGCCCGGCGCGACATCGGCGCGATGGCCTCCTTCTGGGAGCCGGGCGCGCCCGACGTGATCCACGGCGTGGTCGAGATGACGGTGCCGGACGACCTGCGCGCATGGTTCGGCAATCTCTTCGCCGCCTTCCCCGACTTCAGCTTCGAGGTGCTCGACGTGATCGCCGGCGGCGAGAAGGTCGCGGTGCGCTGGCACGCGACCGGCACCTTCAACGGCAGCGGCAAATTCGAAGGCCTGCTGCCCAACGGGCGCAGCGTCGACGTCGAGGGCTGTGACGTGCTCACCGTTCGCGACGGCCTGATCCGCCGCAACGACGCCCACCTCAACGGCGCCGAGCTGGCGCGCCAGCTCGGCGCGCTGCCGCCTGCCGGCTCACCGCCGGAACGGGCGCTATCGGCCCTGCTCAATTTGAAGACGCGCCTCATAGCGGCGATCCGCCGCTAGACGCCGACGCGAAGGGAGACTCCAGCACGCCAGTAGCGCTCCTGGCCCGCCAGCAGGACTCGGGCTAGAGCGCCTCGGCGACGTCGACCGGGCGCCCCAGGTGGTAGCCCTGAGCCATATCGACGCCGTACTCGCGCAGCATCTGCGCCGTGATGTCGTCCTGCACGTACTCGGCGATCGTCGTCTTGCCGAGGCCGCGGGCGATCTGCACGATCGCCTGGACCGTGAGCTGGTCGGCGTCGCTGTTGGGCATGTCACGGATGAAGGAGCCGTCGATCTTGATCAAGTCGAAGGGGATGCTCTTCAGGTAATGGAAGGGCCCGAAGCCGGCGCCGTAGTCGTCGATCGCGACCTGACAGCCGAACTCGGTGATGCGGTCGGCAAAGCCCGCGGCGGCTTCGTAGTCGTGGACCGGCGCGGTCTCGGTGATCTCGAAGGTGCAGCGCGCCGGGTCGGCATCGCCCTCGTCGAGGCGACGCTCGATGAATTCGAGCACCGAGCGGTCCGCCACCGAGGCGCCGGAGAGGTTGACGTGCAGCGAGACCGGAGCGCCGTCCTGCTCGCGCTGGGCGAGCAGCCCCAGCGCCTGAGCGACGACCCAGCGGTCGAGCTCCTGCACCATGCCGGAGCGCTCCGCGGCCTCGATGAAGGACGCGGCCGGCAGCAGCTCGCCGTTCTCGCCGGTCATCCGCAGCAGCAGCTCGTAGCGCTCGATCCCGCCCGAGGCGAGCGAGCGGATCGGCTGCGTGTGCAGGCTGAGCCGGTCCTGGGTGAGCGCGTCGCGGATCCGCGCGCTGGTCGTTTGGCGACGCAGTTGCTGGCGCTGCGGCTCGGTCGGGTCCTGGAAGAGGGCGATCCGGTTGCGGCCCTCCTCCTTCGCCCGGTACATCGCCTGGTCGGCGGCGGCTAGGACCGCCTCGGCGCCGATCCCGCGCTCGCCGCCGAACATCGTGATGCCGACGCTGATCGTCGCCCGCTCCATGTCCAGCCCGGCGGCGGCGTTATCGGCCACCTGGGCGCGCAGGTCCTCGCCCAGCTGCAGGGCGCCGGCGGTGTCGGACTGCGGCATCAGCACCGCGAACTCGTCACCGGAGAGGCGGGCAACGATGTCGGTGGCGCGCACCCGCTCGCGCATGATCGCGGCGACGTGGCGGATCAGGTTGTCGCCGGCGTGATGGCCCAGGCTGTCGTTGATCGCCTTGAGCCCGTCGATGTCGATGATCATCACCGCGCCCTGGCCGCCGTAGCGGCCGGTGAAGGAGACGTAGGTGTCCAGCTCGGCACGGAAGCGGCGGCGGTCGAGCAGGCCGGTCAGCGAGTCGTGGTCGGCGATGTAGCGCAGCTCGGCCTCGGTTTTACGGGCCTGCTCAAGCGCCTCGTCGATGACCCTGCGGTCCTCTGGATCTAGCTTGGCGAGCACCGACTCGATCGCCGGATCGCCTTGGATTGGAGGATCTTCGCGGTTCAACTCAGTGAAGTTAGAACTTTCCGCGGCGGTTCGGATCGGTGCTCACGCACAAGCACCAAAAATGCATACGAATTTCATCTACTCGGTATTGCCAATCGTCGGCGGTCATACGTCCACGAGGGGCCCCGCGGGCGCGCCGGGTAGTGTGAGCCAATGGCCAACCGCCTGGCGCAGGAGACCAGTCCCTACCTGCTCCAGCACCGCGAGAATCCGGTCGATTGGTACCCCTGGGGCGAGGAGGCCCTGGCGCGGGCGCGCGACGAGGACCGGCCGATCTTGCTCTCGGTCGGCTACTCGGCCTGCCACTGGTGCCACGTGATGGCGCACGAGTCCTTCGAGGACGCCGAGACCGCTGCCTACATGAACGAGCACTTCGTCAACGTCAAGGTCGATCGCGAGGAGCGGCCAGACGTCGACGCCCTCTACATGGAGGCGGTGCAGGCAATCAGCGGCCAGGGCGGCTGGCCGATGACCGTCTTCCTCGACCCCGAGGGAGTGCCCTTCTACGGCGGCACCTACTTTCCACCGGACGACAGCCGCGGCATGCCGAGCTTCCGCATGGTGATGGAGGCCGTGGTCGACGCCTTCGAGGGCAAGCGCGACGAAATCGAGGAGCGAGCGCCACAGATGCGGGCCCGCCTCGCCGCGATCGGACAGGTCGAACCCGCCGATTCGCCACAGGCGGCGATGCTGGATGAAGCGATCGAGCGCCTGCACCTAGCCGCCGACCGGGGACGCGGCGGTTTTGGCGGCGCACCCAAGTTCCCACCCGCCTCGGCGATCGAGCTGCTGCTCGCCCGCGGCGAGACCGAGATCCCCGAGCTGACCCTCGACGCGATGCTGGCCGGCGGCATCTACGACCAGATCGGCGGCGGCTTCGCTCGCTACTCGGTCGATGCGGCCTGGCAGGTTCCCCACTTCGAGAAGATGCTCTACGACAACGCCCTGCTGGCCCGTGCCTACCTGCACGGCTGGCAGCGCCTCGGCCACGAGCGTTACCGGCGGGTCTGCGAAGAGACGCTCGACTGGGCGCTGAGCGAGATGCGCGGCCCCGAGGGCGGCTTCTACTCGGCCCTAGACGCCGACTCCGAGGGCGAGGAGGGCCGTTTCTACGTCTGGACCCCAGACGAGATTCGCGCGGTGCTGACCAACTCGGAGGACGAGCCGAACGGCATCGAATTTCCGGACCGGCAAATCGAAAATCTGATGCAGTTCTTCGGGGTCACCGAGGGCGGAAACTTCGAGGGGCGCAACATCCTCCACCTGGCCGAAGGCGCCGGCGCGGCCGCGCCGGAGGGGTTGGCGGAGATGCGGCAGGCGCTCTACGAAGCACGCGCGAAGCGCGTCTGGCCGGGGCTCGACGACAAGCGCCTCACCGCCTGGAACGCGCTGACGATCACTGCCCTGGCGGAGGCCGGCGCCGTGCTCGGTCGTGACGACTACCTCGGGGCGGCGCGCGCCTGCGCCGAGTTCGCCTGGAGCGAGTTGCGCGATGGCGAGGGTGCCCTGCTGCGCACATACAAGGACGGCCGCGCCCACCTCAAGGCCTATCTGGAGGACCACGCCTTCCTGCTCGAGGCCCTGCTCGCCCTCTACGAAGCCAGCTTCGAGTCCGTCTGGTTCGAGCGCGCTCAAGAGCTCGCCGACACCCTGCTCGCCCGCTTCGCCGACGGCGAGCGCGGTGGCTTCTTCTCCACCGCCGACGACCACGAATCGCTGATCGCCCGCCGCAAGGAGATCGGTGACCACCCGATCCCCTCGGGCAACTCCGCCGCCGCCTTCGGCCTGCTGCGCCTCGGCGCCCTGACCGGCGAACGTGCCTATGAACGGGCCGCCGAGGGCGTCTTCCGTCTCTTCTCCGACTCGGCCGGCAAGCACCCCGAGGCCTTCGCCCACCTACTCAGAGCGATCGACTTCCAGCTCTCCCCGACCAAGGAGGTGGCGCTGGTCGGCGAGGACCTCACGGAGCTCGCCGCCGCGGTTCGCGCCGAGCACCGCCCCCATCTGGTTCTGGCCGGCGGTGCGGCGGACACCGAGACACCCAAGCTGCTCGCGCATCGCCCGGAAATCGACGGCCTGCCCACCGCCTACGTTTGCGAAGGCTTCGCCTGTCGGCAGCCCGTCACTGACCCAGCCGCCCTGCGAAGGATGCTGGATTAGTTAAAGATACCGGATCAATGAAAGGGTCCCTCCTCACCTTTGCCGCCGGCCGTCGCGCCAAGTGGATCGTCTTCGCGGTCTGGTTCGTGGTGATCTTCGTCGCCGCCGGACCAGCCAACCTGCCGAGTAAGTTCGAAGACGCCGAAAGCAACGAGGCCACCTCCTATCTTCCCGGCGACGCCGAATCGACCGCGGCGCTGAAGGCAACCGAATCCCTGCAGAAAGGCGAACTCGCCCCAGCCGTGATCGTCTTCCGGCGCGACTCTGGCCTCACCGCCGCCGACCGCCAGACGATCGTCGAGGACGTTGGCAGGATGACCGCAAAGCGCTTCCCCGGCGTGGTTCCAGACGGCGTGACAGCTGCCGCCGGCGGCAATCCCAACGGATCGGCGCCCGTCCCCGTCCCGCTTTCCGGACCGGCAAAGAACTGTGGGAGCCCGACAATCGCGGTCCCCGATCAGCCGGCCGACTACGCCCCTTTCGTAGGCCCCACCTGCTCGGCCGACGGCAAGGCGGCGATCGTCACCGCATACATAAAAGGCAACGGCGAGGGCGAACGTATCGTCGACCCGGTCAAGTACTGGCGCGAAGTCCTGCCCTCCGACGACGGCGGGCTGCAGGCGAAGATCACCGGTGGCGCCGGCTTCTCAGCTGACGCGATCGAAGTCTTCGAAGGCATCAATGGGACGCTGCTGCTGGCGGCGCTCAGCCTGGTGATCTTCCTGTTGATCGTGATCTATCGCTCGCCGATGTTCTTCCTGATCCCGCTGGTGGCGGTGATATTCGCGGAGACGCTGTCGCGCTCCTTGGGCTATGGGCTGACGGAGCTCGGTGTCACGGTCAACGGCCAATCGAGCTCGATCATGTCGGTCCTTGTTCTCGGCGCGGGGACCGACTACGCCCTGCTGCTGGTCTCCAGGTACCGCGAGGAGCTCCACCGCACCGTCGACAAGCACGAGGCGATGCGGACCGCGCTCGCCTCCGCCGGGCCGGCGATCTTCGCCTCGGCGGCGACGGTGATCGCGGCCCTGTTCTGCCTGGTGTTCGCCAAGGTCAATGGGACCGCTGGCCTCGGTCCGATCGCCGCGATGGGGATCGCCTGCGCGGCGCTCTCGATGCTGACCCTGCTCCCGGCGCTACTGACGATCTTCGGTCGCCGCGCTTTCTGGCCCTTCGTCCCGCACACACCGGAGACCGCACCCAACCCCGAGTCGATATCCGAGCGGGCACGGGCGAAGATCGTCGAGGGCGGCGCGTTCGCCGCGGCGATCAGGGTCGTCCTCTCCTGCCTGGTCGTCTTGATCCTGCTGCCGCTGGTCCTGGTCAACTGGCTGCTGCGCCGCCTCAGTGGCCGGCGCCTCCCCTCACTGATCGTCGGGCCGCTCGATCGGGCGGTCTTCACTCCCTTCGAGCTGCGCCGGCGCCGACTCGAGCACGCCGCCGACGCCACCCATGGCTTCTGGGCCAAACTCGGCAATCGCATCGCCGTCTCCCCGCGCCGGGTGATCGTCCGCTCGATCGCCGTCCTGCTGGTTCTCTGCTGCGGCTTCGCCTTCTTCTCGACCGCACTGACCAGCGAAGACACCTACCGCAGCGAAGTCGAATCGGTCGAAGGCCAACACCTGCTCAACAAGAGCTTCCCGGCTGGCACAACGGCGCTGACCGACGTCGTCGCCCCTCCAGAGGACGAGTCGGCGGTGAGAGTCGAACTCGAAAACGTTCCCGGAGTCGAGGCGGTCTCGGCCTCGGTTGCCAAAGGGCCGCCGGGCCTCCTGGTCCAGGCGGCGCTCGAACCGAATCCCTACTCGACCGACGCCTTCGACCTGATCGAACCGATCCGCAAGGCGGTCCACCACGTCTCACCCGAGGCTTTGGTTGGCGGCCCGACCGCGGTCGAATTCGACGTCCGCGATGCCGCCGGTTGGGACTCGACCGTGATCCCCCCGCTGATCCTCCTCGTCGTCTTCTTCATCCTGGCGGGTCTGCTGCGAGCGGTAGCGGCCCCCCTGGTCTTGATCGGGACCGTGATCCTCAGCTTCCTGGCCGCACTCGGCTTCGGCTACTTCGTCATCGACGTCATCTTTGGCTTCCCCGGGTCGGACCCCTCGCTACCGCTCTTCGCCTTCGTCTTCCTCGTCGCCCTGGGGGTCGACTACAACATCTTCCTGATCTCCCGCGCCCGCGAGGAGACGATCCAACACGGCTCCAAAGAGGGCATCCTGCGTGCCCTGGCGGTGACCGGCGCCGTCATCACCAGCGCCGGCATAGTCCTCGCTGGCACCTTCTCGGTCCTCGCTGTCCTCCCCCTCACCTTCCTCACCGAGCTCGGCTTCGTCGTCGCCTTCGGCGTGCTGCTCGACACCTTCCTCGTGCGCAGCGTGCTGGTCCCGGCGATCGCGCTTGACCTGGGCGACAAATTCTGGTGGCCCTCGGCGCTATCGCGCGGCGAAGATGGCCCGCCTACAGAACCGGCAGGAACTGTTCGATCTCAAACGGGGTGACCTGCACCCGGTACTCGTCCCACTCCTGCCGCTTGATCTCGACGAAACGGCGGAAGGTGTGCTCGCCCAGGGTGCGCAGGACCAGCTCGGAGTCGGCGGCGACCTCGATCGCCTCGCCCAGCGTCGCCGGCAGTTGCTCGATCCCCTGGTGAGAGAGCTCCTCGGGCGAGAGGTGGTAGAGGTTCTGCTCCATCGGCTCGGGCAGCTCGTAGCCCTTCTCGATCCCTTCCAGGCCGGCCTGCAGCATGCCGGCGAAGCAGAGGTAGGGATTGCAGGCGGGATCGGGGCAGCGCAGCTCGACCCGGGTGGCGCTCTCCTTGCCGGGGTGGTAAAGCGGCACCCGGATCAGCGCCGAGCGGTTGCGCCGCGACCAAGCGAGGTAGACCGGCGCCTCGTAGCCGGGGACGAGCCGCTTGTAGGAGTTGACCCACTGGGCGAAGAGCGGTGAGATCTCGCGCGCGTGCTTGAGCTGGCCGGCGATGAAGGCCTTCGCCGTGGCCGAGAGGAAGAACTGATCGTCGGGATCGAAGAAGGCGTTCACCCCGTCCTTTTCAAGTGACTGATGCACGTGCATGCCGGAGCCGTTCTCGCCGAAGAGCGGCTTGGGCATGAAGGTCGCATGCCAGCCGTACTTCATCGCGTACTCCTTGACCACGATGCGGTAGGTCATGCAGTCGTCGGCCATCGCCAGCGCGTTCTTGTAACGCATGTCGACCTCGTGCTGGGAGGGGCCGACCTCGTGGTGGGTGTACTCGACGTGGATGCCCATCTTCTCCAGGGCGAGCACGGTGTCGCGACGCACGTCGGAGCCCGCGTCGAGCGTGGTCAGGTCGAAGTAGCCGCCCTCGTCGAGGACTTCGGGCACGCCGCCCTCGGGTTTGGCCGAGCGGAAGTAGAAGAACTCGAGCTCGGGGCCGATGTTGAAGGCGTCGAACCCCATCTCCTCGGCCCGTTTGAGCGCCCGCTTCATGATCCAGCGCGGATCGCCCTCATACGGTTCGCCGCCGGGCACCTGGACGTCACAGAACATCCGCGCCACCGCGTTCTCGCCCTCCGGCCGCCAGGGGATCAGGGCGAAAGTCGAAGGGTCGGGCATGGCGATCATGTCGGACTCCTCGATCGGGTTGAAGCCGGTGATCGAGGAGCCGTCGAAGCCCATGCCGCCCTCGAAGGCGTCCTCGAGCTCGGAGGCGTTGATCGAGAAGCTCTTCAGCTGGCCCAGTACATCGGTGAACCAGAGCCGGACGAAGCGGACGTCAGCCTCCTTGACCAGCTCGATGACATCAGCGGCACTCTTCGGTTGATCTGCCATGTGTTCCTGGTCCTCCTGGGCTCGCGCTTGTCCGCTTCGAGCGGGCAACGATAGGCCAAAGCTCCGTCGCAAACCGGCCCGCGCCGAGAGGCAGTGAACCGGTTGGGTAGAAGCGCCCGTATTCGGGTAGAGAGCGGTTGCTTTCAGGCGGCTTGCAGGGCGACATAAAACCAGGTATAACTTACGAGACGTAAGTAGACGGCTGAAAGTAAAGTAAAGGCCAATTAAAGGCTCTGTAAAGCGGAATTTCCCAGCTGAGCCGGAGGCGGATGCCCAGTGACAGTTAAAACAGACGTGAGCAGGTTCCAGATCCACGACGAGTTGACGGCACCTGACGAGAGCGCTCCCCTGATCAAAACGATCCAGGCCACGGGAGGCGCGGTTACGAAGTTCGTCGGGGTCCTTGCGGGGGCGCCGGCGGTTTTGCGCGCCTACACGAGGATGCGCTCGGAGCTTCGCGGCGGCGTCCTGCCGCGAGCGACGCGCGAGCGGATCGCTCTCGCGGTCGCCGAGTACCGCGACGACACCTACAGCATCGCCCAGCACGCCAAGTCAGCGCGCAGCGCCGGCCTCGGGCTGGACGAGGTCTCAAGGGCCCGCAGCTTCAACTCGAGCGACCCCAAAGAGGCGGCTCTGCTCGAGTACCTGCACGGCGCCCTCGAGGCCAACGGCCACCCTCCGCTCCACCTCCACGAGGAGGCGCGTGAGATCGGCTGGACCGACGAGGAGCTGCTCGAGGCGGTCGCGCATCTGGTGCTCAACGAGTTCCAGAGCCTGATCGCCGGGGCCGCCGAGCTCCCGAAAGATCAGAGCGGGCCGCGGGTTCTCCCCTCAGTGGCGTAAGAGGGTTCGGCCACCCCTCCCAAAACGCGCGGCAGGAGCCGCGCTTGAGTGTTTTGGGAGGGGCATCCGATCCCTCTCCCGTCTCTAAACAGTTATCCGGCCCGCCGCGCCTGGTGCAAGCAGGCCAAGGACGCAGGGAGCGTGGCGTGCGGAAGCACGCGAGCGACCGAGGACGCCGGGATGCGCCGTGCCAGGCGCGGCGGGTCAGTCCTCCGCGATCGTGACCGTGTAGAGGAGGCGGGCCGTTGCGTAGCGGCAGCCGTAGTCAGCGCGGCTGCCGACCTTTTCCTGCGGTTCGCCTTGGCGGACATCGGTGGAGTTGACGCATTTACCGGCTTCGCGGCTGGCGCGCCAGGCGTTGTTTGAAGGCTGACCCTGGGCGAAGGCGGGAGCCCAGGTGGGGACGGTGATGCCGATGATGTCGCCCGCTTTGACCTGCAGCGAGGCGCCGAATTTGACCGTCTGGCCCAGGTATGGGCTGAGGACGTGGACCGAGCCCTGAGCGCGGAGGGCGTAGCGCGGCGGGTTGGTGCCCGCTACGCGACGAAGGATTGCGAGGCGCGCCTCCGGGGGCGTGCCGAAGAAACTATTGAAGAAGGAGCGCTGGCTGCTGGTCGGCTGCGAGAGGGTCAGCGTCCAGGACTTGATCTTGCCGTCCTTGCGCACGCGGAAGGGCAGCTGGCCCTGGCTGGTGCTGACCTGGAAGCCGGTGACACTGCCGATTGCCTGGCAGGGCGACTCCGGGCAGGAGGGGTCGGGCATCGTCGACGTTTCGCCAAGCACGACCGTGGTCTGGGAGGTTTCACCTTCGCCGGTTGCCGCACCGGCGCTGCCGGCGAAAACGGCGAGGAGCATCAGCAGCCCGGTAAACGCAACTGCCTGCAAAGACCTCGACATCAAAAGCTCCTCTCGTTGGAAACCTGCCCGTTCCGGGGCAGATTTACCATCAAACCGAGAAATCCTGCTTAGGTGCGCTAACCGGAGGAGCTGACGGCGACGGCGTAGCGAACCTGCCCCACGCCTTCGAAGTCGAGCGCGAGACGGGCGCCGTTGGTGAGATCGAAATCGTTGCCCGGCGTGTAGGGACCGCGATCGATCACCTTGGTGACCAGGGAGTGGCCGTGGTAGTTGATCTTGACCGTGGTGCCGCAGGGCAGGGTGCGGTGGGCGACGCCGATCGTGCCCGGGCGCAGGGTCTCGCCGCAGGCGGTGCCGTTGCCGTAGAGGCCCGGGCCGTACCAAGTGGCCCCCGCCCTGCGCATCGGGGCGCTGAAGACGAGACCGGCGCCGCCGGCGGGCGTGGTCGCTTCCCCGGTGGGCGCGCCGGCGCCGCCGGTCTGTGCCTCGGCCGCGAGCGGCGTTAGAGCCAGCGAGAGCAGCGCCGTCGCCACGGAGATGCGGAGCAGCCATCGGCCGAGGTGCGCGCGCGCAGCGTGCCCTTGCCGTGAATGATCTTTCCGCCCATGGCGGTTCCTACCTATCTTCATTAGCTCTTTACGACGCTTACGGGGTTAGCTGACGGGCTCGCGCTGAAAGAGCTGCGCTACGTGGCAGATGCCGACGATTCGCCCCAACAATTGGGTCCCCCGCTCTTCGCGATATGTAGGCGAAGATTCAGCGGAAGTTGGCAGCAGATTAGCAAACGCTAAGACAGAAACCTTGCCAGGCATGGAAAAGGCCCTCTTTCGAGGGCCTTTTCGTTAGCGGGCCTATAAGCCGGATCCTGTCTTGAGCGGCTATCTGTCTCACCGGGACCGGAGTCCCGGGGGCCACCGAAGCGGCCTGCGGCCTACCTGGACCTCGCCGGGCAGGGTCGACGGTCCTGCTTGGCCTTGCACCGGGCGGGGTTTGCCTGGCCGCCGCGTCACCGCGACGCCGGTGCGCTCTTACCGCACCATTTCACCTTTGCCTGTTCGCGACTCACGTGTGGTCGCGCCATCGGCCGTGTATTTCTGTGGCACTGTCCCGCGGGTTTCCCCGGGTGGGCGTTACCCACCGCCTTGCCCTCTGGTGTCCGGACTTTCCTCGAGGGGTTTTCTCTCCCCCCGCAGTCGCTCGGCCCGCTCCGCGATGGTAGCGCGGGGAAGCGAGCTTGAGACAAATGCATCGAATAACCTGATCATCGATGCCCGTTGCCGTCGTCACCGGAGCAGGCGGCGGCCTGGGCCGCGCGATCGCCCTCGAGCTGGGCGGTCGCGGCTTCCTCGTTCACGCCACCGACATCGATCCCGACGCCGCCGCCCGCACCGCCGGCGAGATCGGCACCGGCGCGCGCTCGGGAGCGCTGGACGTTCGCGACGAGGCGGCCTGCCGGGCGCTTGCCGCGGAAGCCGCGGCGCGCGGCGGCGCGCTCGATGTCTGGGTCAACAACGCTGGCGTGCTCGCCACCGGTCTCTCCTGGGAGCAGGACGAGGTGACCCGGCGGGCGATGCTCGAGATCAACGCGCTGGGAACGATGAACGGGACCGTCGCCGCTTTGGAGCCGATGATCGCCGCCGGCCGCGGCCACGTGATCAACGTCGTCTCGCTGGCCGGCATCGTCGCCGCGCCGGGCGAGGTCAACTATTCGGCCAGCAAGCACGCGGCGATGGCCTTCACCCTCGGCACGCTCTTCGACCTGCGCCGCGCCGGGATCAAGGGAATCGAGCTCTCCGCCGTCTGCCCCGACGGCATCTGGACGCCGATGCTGGAGGACAAGCTCGACGACCCCGATGCCGCCGGTTCCTTCTCCGGTCATCTGCTGACGCCGGAGCAGGTCGCGCGGGAGGTCGGCAAGCTGACCGAACATCCCCGCCCGGTCCTCGTCCTGCCCCGCTGGCGCGGCCCCCTGCTGCGCCTCTTCGATCTCTCCCCCCGCCTTGCTCTGCGCCTGCTGCCCTGGGTAATGCGCGATGCCAGGCGCAAACAACGCCGCTACAAGAAGCTGATCGAGGCCGGCCGCTGGCCCAAGTAAGACGCCGCGCTCACGGCGTCGCGTCGCTCGACCTAAACCTTGCGGAAGACCCCTACGACCTTGCCGAGCACAGTCGCCTCGGTGGTCCGGATCGGCTCAATCGTCTCGTTCTCGGGCTGCAGACGGATGTGGTCGCTTTCGCGGAAGAAGCGCTTGACCGTCGCGTCCTCGCCGATCAGGGCGACGACGATCTCGCCGTTGGCCGCATCGTCAGCTGGGCGCACGACGACGTAGTCGCCCTCGAAGATGCCGGCTTCGACCATCGATTCGCCGCGCACGTTGAGGATGTAGTCGCCGTCCTCGCCGCCGATCACGTCGGGCACTTCGATGTATTCCTCGACGTTCTCTTCGGCAACGATCGGCTCGCCGGCTGCGACCTGGCCGACCAGCGGCAGGCCGTTGCCAGGCATGATCGTCTTCTTGGCCTTGTCGAAGAGCAGCTCGATCGCCCGCGGCTTCGAAGGATCGCGTTTGAGCAGGCCGATTTTCTCCAGGTTGGCGAGGTGCGCATGCACGGTCGAGGACGAGTGCAGGCCGACGGCTTTGCCGATCTCCCGCACAGTCGGGGGATATCCCGTCTTTGCCGCATAGCGACGGATGAAGTCGAAGATCTCTTTCTGCCGTTTGGTCAGATCCAGCTCCACGCCTAACTCCCCTCCTCTACTCGCCAGGTATCGAATCGCTCGAACACTTGTTCGCAACTGTACCGCCCCGCCCGGATGCCCGCAACCAAAAGCCCCGGAATCCCCAAACATCTAGAATCGTCGCCCCTCGAGCGGCTGTGGCGGAACTGGTAGACGCGCAAGGTTGAGGGCCTTGTGTCCCTAACGGGACGTGATGGTTCGACTCCATTCAGCCGCACTCGGAAACCCCCGCAAAACGGGGGTTTCCGGCGTTCAAAAGGCTTTTTGAGGACAGATCTCATGCCCCCGGTGCGCCAGTTCATGCGCCAGTGGAATGACTTTCGCCCCTTGCTCGCCGGACAACGATCACCTCGGAAGTCATCGAAGGCTTGCCAGCAAAGCCTGGACGTTCTCAATTCATCAGACTATCCTGACCATTTAGATGAGCGACCATTCCAGAGGGCTTTGCTAGCCTCGCTCGCTTCCTATCCGTCGGAACGGATAGAAATACCGACCTTACTTGGCCTTGCACCCCCTGTCATTCATATTGAGTCTTATGAGGCATCAGTCTGACCCGCCGGCGGCGGCGTTAGTCAACGAGGCGCGGCAAGGCTCGATTCCTCTCGCCGAGGCAATCACGAATCAATCGACAATCGGCGTTGAGAAGCCAGAGTTCCTTCAACTCCGCGACCAAATGATTGCTGATGGTTTCGGGCCCGCCGACATCGTCTTCGGTCCGGACCTCTTTGACCCCGAGATCAGTGAAACCTATGCCCCTTACTCAGACGCCCTCCTAGACGCGGAGGCACCTGACGTCGTTGCGGAAGGTCAGCGACCAGTATCTGAGATTTTCAAGACGAGTGACGAGGCCGTCATCCAAACCAAGATGCGCGAGCACATCGCTGGCGTGCTTGCCGCCAAGGAAAAGGCCGCCGACGCGGATCGATCCGCTGCGAAAGCCAACAAGTAGTTCTCAATACTGCTGCCGGAGCGCACGCCAGACTTGGCGCAAGCGGTCGCGGTGAAACCGCGCCACTAGCAACACCACGAGCACCACGGCGGTGTAAGCCGTGATCCACTTGGCGGTGTCTGCCAGGGATCGCCCATCCGTAAAACGTGACATTTCTTCTAGTTCGATCAGCGGTCCTCTGAAGAAATGAACGGATACTTGTGTCGTGTTATCTGTAGCGCTCTCAGCGATGCGAAAAGCCAGGTAGAAGAGCAGAACACTGACGGACAGGAATGCGTATCGAATCCATTTGTGAAGTCGCTCGACAACCCAGTGAACCCTTCTCCATACGATTGCCATCGCCACCGACGGAATTAGCAGCATGGCTGCAATGACATTCTGAGAGGACGATGGTTCAAAGGACTCAACATTCCGGCAAATGCCAACGAGCACCCCAAGCGCAATCGCGGTACAGATGATGGCTGAGGTAAGCCATCCATCGGTGACGAGGAGTTTGCTGCGAATCGTCGCGAATGACGTATTGCCAAGGTCTCGATGCTCAAGGTGAAGACTGTGCTCCAGCTTTGAAGAGGTTGCTCCTATCGGTTGCTCTGCAAGCTTCAGAGACGCCCCAGCAAACTGCAGGCCCTGGGGCGCGTATGCCTCAAAGTGATAAGACTGCGCCCGAACGAATGGATTCGACAAATCGAGTTGATAAACGCCTAGTCCGAAGACGCGAGGTACCCAGCGAGGTACTTGTCTGGGCTTTTGATCGCCCGCTTTGGGTAGCTCATAGCGATCAGTTCTGAAATAGGTCTCCTGTCGCTCCGTGTAACTAAGCTTGACAAGGTGGCGGCGTCCGACCTCGCCACGCGCCTTGGTTGTTACTACCGAAGCGACCGCAGAAACCCCAAGCAATCGCATGAATTCGGGGTTCTGCGAAAGCCGTCCCATCTCGGAATGAGGATTGATTTTTATGTACCACCGCACGAAGAACTCGCTGACCGCCCTTACGGGATCTTCTTCGACAATGAAGATAACGCTGGCGTATGTGTCCCGAGAGAGATGGCTCCTGTTCGGATAACCCAAGACCCGTCGTGCGTACTCCAGCATGATGTTCAGGGTGAGTTGCTTGCTATAGGTAGAACGATGCAAGGACAGCGCTCGCCCTTCCCCGTCGACGAAGTCGATCTCGAAATAACGATCAGGTGCCTTCCACCAAAAACCCAGTGGAATGACCGGAGCTGAGATGAAGGGCTTCACGACGCAATCTGGCACGAAGAAGTCGAAGGAATGAGACCGCCTCAGCTCCTTCTCAGTCGAGAATCGCACTACGTCCTTACGGCGCACCATCCATCTATCCGCGCTCAGGAGCGCATCCAAGATTGGAGCGGGGTCCGGAAGCCTGTCCCCTTGGACGACGTGCCCTGACGGCGAGCCGTAGGACGCCATGCGCCAGCGAAGCCTCCGCTGGCCCCGCTCCACCGCATCAAAGATCGCCCCCAATCCCCGCCTCCTCCTATCCCCTTCGATTCGGTACCAAAGGGGTGCTAGTTGGAAACAGTCTATTGCGTTGGCCGTGAATGGTCGGAGCCAATCAGGCCAACCTCAGGGTCCGCGCTAGGTAGGCATCGGCCAGCTTGCGCGCTTGGTCGCGGGCGCCCGGCATAAGGTGGCCATAACGCGAGAAGGTCTCCTCGATGGTGGCGTGGCCCATTAACTCCTGAATCGCCTTCGGATTGACCCCTGCGTCAATCAGCAAAGACGTGAAGGTGTGGCGGCACTCGTGAAGAGTGATCGGCCGTAGAAGCTCGGGATCGCGCCTTTCCCGCTCTCGGCCGCTTCTCTCTCGCGCTCATTCACGGCCTCCCATACACGTCTGGCGCGGTCAGCGATCCCCTTCGGCCCGAACGGCTCGTCCACGCCCCTCCCAAACACCAGGCCCAAGCCGGTCGCCAAGGCACTCGCGTCGAGCTGGCCTCGGAGAACGTCGAGGATCGGCACGGTGCAACACCCGCCTTTGACTTGGGAGAGATCGGTCCCTCGTATTGGTCCCAAGAGCGCTGGACGGTGATCTCTGCACGGTCGAGGTCTATGTCCGAGGCGCGAAGCGCCTGTAGCTCGCCCGACGCAGTCCGGCATAGAAGGCCGTCGCCCAGATCGGCCGGTCGGAGCCGGAAAGGGCGGCGATCAGCCTCGCCGCTTCGACAGCCGTGGCGATCCTCTCGCGCCTTCCGCGTGCCGCCGGCAGATCAACTTCGCGCGTCGGATTGACGGCCACCAGCTCGCGACGCACGGCGTGGCGGTAGATCGCCTGGAGTGGATTCATGGTGTTGCGAATAGTGCTCGCCGCGAGCTTGCGATCGAGCATCCTGTCCACGAAGTCCTGAAGTTCGGCGCGAGTCAACTCCGAAGCCGGAGCCCTCCAAACTCCCGGGAGCACACGCAAACCGAGCGCCCGGCCATATTCGCGCAGGGTGCCCGGCTTGTATTGATGGCCGGAACGATCACGAACCGCGCCGCTGCGAGCAGCCTCAAGCCAGAGCCAGGCCGCCTGCTCGACCGTCACCTGAGAAGGCGTGCGTAGGCTCCTCGCGTTAGCTGCTGCTCGCGCATCTGCGCGCCACGACTTCGCTTCCGACTCGCGAGCGAAGGTGCGGCGCAGCTTGCGCCCCTCCGCGTCAGATAGATCGACGCCTCCCAGCCCGCGTTGCAGTTGCAGCGACCGCCGCCACGAACTGCGCAGCCCTGCGAGTGGCGCTTCCTGATGCCCTCTGCCATCAGCTTCGATCTCGCTTGACGAACCCACCGGGGCTGATGCTCGCCGGGTGCCAGGCGATGCCGGCGATCAGCTCATCGGTCGCCACCCCCAAGACGTCGCGCAAACTTGACGATGGTGTCGAGCCTGGGGACCCTCAAGCCGCTCTCAAGCTGTGAGATCTCGGTGCGATGCACGTCGGCGCGGATGCCCAGCTCCTCCTGGAAGATGCCGGCACGTTGGCGCTGATCGGCGAGGTTGGCCCGAACTGACGCGCGACGCTCAAGACTCCCCCACCCCGAAGCCGCCGCGGCGGAAGTCCCCGGGGGTCCAGACCATCCCGGCGAGCAAGTCCTCTGCCGATACCCCGAGGGAGAACTTGAGCTTGACCAGGGTGTCGATGCGGGGTACCGGCTTGGCAAGCCCTAAGCCTAGATTTCGGGATGCCACCTTCACGGCGCGGCTCCTTGCGAAATTCCCGCAGCGCATTCTCGGCGCTCACAGGCAGCCGTTCAAGATCCTCGGTCAAGGCGTCCTCGTCAAAGCCGACCGGAAAGACCGGCTCCGACCGGGGTTCGGCCACGGTTAGCCCTCGTCGTCGGTTGGCAGCGAGCCGAAGTGGCGATCGAACTCCTCGGGGCTCAGCCGCTGCTCGCCATGGCGAGCAAGGATGGCCTCGACAGAGGTGTCTTTGCCTTCGATCGCCTCAAGGGCAACCAGCGCAGCATCTACTCTGTCCTCGGGTAGATGCTCCAAAACTGCATGGGCCTTCTCTCGGGTCGTCACGCTGCAAATGGTAGCCCGACGGCCAGCGGCTGGCCAGCGTCGCTTGGGGGCGATTCCTGTGCGCCAGGGTGCGCCAGTCAGCCCCCTAAACAGCCGGATTCAGCCGGACACAGTCGGATTAGATTTAGCTCTGCAAGTCGCTTTCCGCTCTGCCATGCGGTGCCCTTTCAGCTTGAGGGCCTTGTGTCCCTAACGGGACGTGATGGTTCGACTCCATTCAGCCGCATGAGAAAGCCTCTGCAAAAGCGGAGGCTTTTGTTGGCAACGAGATATCAACCGATCACGGATGGGCCGTCGCAGGTTGGAAGGCGAAGCTCGAAGAAGCTGCCGTTCCCAGGGAAGACAACGACAACCCGCGAGTACCAGGTGCGGCCTTCATCGCAGGCAATCGGCCGGTAGGCGATTACTCGGACGCGAGTTCCATCGCGCGTGTCGACTCCGAAGGCGGCCCAGGTCGGGTTGGCGCCCCAGTGGCCCCATTGCATGCCCTTAATCGGAATTCCGACAAATTGCTTTCCCCGGTATCCCCAGATGCTGCACCGACCAGGATGAGTCAGAGCGGTGAAGCGGCTGATCTTTTCGTGGAAGCAGGCAATTACGGTCCCGGACTTCGCAGTCCGGGTATTCGCGGGTGAGGAAGCTGGGCCGAACAGCACCAGAGCCAGGCTGACGGCGACCACCGAGCAGAGGGGCTTTACGAGCTGCATAAAGCGAGCATCCCGCCTCGCTGCCGCGGCGACACTGGCCGGCGGTCGTCGAATAGTCCTCGCCCCAGATGGGCACCATGTCGGGCTCCAGCTCGGTATTCCGTAGGTGGGCTGTGGTTTTCGGCTTTTCCGTAAGTTGGCACGCTGCCTTCACGACCCTATTTGAGACCTGAGGCCGGCCCCACGTCCCTTCCGCATCTGCGAAGGAGAGCCAAGGCCCTCCGGCGAATATTCCTGGGCGCAGCGCAAGTCGGGAGCTGCCACCAAGCCCATGAGATTCTCATCCGCAGAGCACGAGGAGCTGGGAGTCGTCGAGCCCTTTTGGCAGGCGCAACTGGCCGTGTTCTTCGCTCTCCTGCTCCACCTCGCGCTGCCGGGCAAGCTGACGCTCGGGCCGCGCTGGCTGCTGCCGCTGTTCGAGGGCATGCTCCTGGCCGGCCTGGTGATCTCCACGCCCTACCGGCACCACTCCCAATCCCCTGCCCGCCGCCGGATATCGATTGCGTTGATCGCCCTGGTGACCGTCGCGAACTTCACCGCGCTGGGCCTGCTCGTTCACCTCCTGCTCGAGCGCAACACGGCGGCCGGTCGCGACCTGATCATCGCCGCCGCGCAGATCTGGTTGACCAACGTCGCGGTCTTCGCCGTCTGGTTCTGGGAGATGGATCGTGGCGGGCCACACCTGCGAACGGCACCCGAATTGCGCGACCCGGACTTCCTCTTTCCGCAGATGACCGTGTCGGGCTGGTCCTTTGCCGAGTGGCGCCCCGGCTTCGTCGACTACCTCTACGTCGCCTTCACCAACGCCAGCGCGTTCAGCCCCACCGACGCGATGCCGCTGACCGCCCGGCTCAAGGGCCTGATGCTGGTCGAGGCGATGGCGTCGTTTCTAACCGTCGGCCTGATCGCGGCGAGAGCGGTCAACATCCTCGGCTGAGCGGGCGCCTGGCGCCGGTACTCAGGCGCGAGGGTGAACGATCAGGACCGAGCGCTTGCTGTGCTGGGCGACGGCGGCGGCAACGCTGCCGAGCAGGATATGAGCGATTCCGGAGCGGCCACGCGAGCCGATCACAATCAGGTCCGCCCCCCGTTGGTCCGCGGCTTCGACGATCAGGTTCCAGACCGGGCCGCCGATGACCACCAGCGGCTCGGCATCGAAGCCGGCGTCCCGCGCCAGCCCCGCACCCTCCTCGGCGATCTTTCGGGCACTTTGCTCGGCGGCGTCGACCAGGCCCTCCATGGTCTCGGGCTCGACCGGGGCACCGGCCGCGCCGAAGAAGGGAATCCCGCCCAGCGGCTCCGAGACGGTGAGGACGATCGCCCGCCGCCCCGCGGCCAGCTGATTCGCGGCTTCGGCGATCGCTCCCTTGGCGAAATCGGAGCCGTCGTAGGCGATCAGGACCGGTGAGGTGTTCTCGCTCCGAGCCACGAGGCGAGACCCTACACCTCGATCAGCGAGCCCATGATCACCGTGCGGTCGCGGGGCAGGCCGAAGTATTCGGCGGCGTCGGCGGCGATCTGCGAGGTCGCGACGAAGAGGCGCTTGCGCCAGCGGGTCATGCCGGGGGCTTCGCCGGCGCGGAGCTCGATCGTCGAGAGGAAATAGGAGGCTTCGTCGACCTCGAGCGGGCACTCGAGCCCTGACTTGACGGCGAGGCGCAGGACGCCGGGCACGTTGGGCTCGTCCATGTAACCGAAGCGGGCGCAGATGTGGGCGATCCCGTCGTCGGCGTAGCCGAGCTCGTCGATCTCGAGTCGCTCGGAACGCTCCACGTGCGGGACCGGCAGGGTCTCGATCGAGAGGATCACCACATGGCTGTGGAGGATCTGGTTGTGCTCGACGTTGGCGCGCATCGCCAGCGGCGTCGTCTTCGTGTTGCGATTGAGGAAGACCGCGGTGCCGGGAACTCGTTGCAGCGGTGGGCGCCGCTCGTGCAGCTCGTCGACGAACTCGCGCAGCGATCCCTCGATCCGTTCGCGGCGACCCGTGACCAGCGCGCGGCCGCGCTGCCAGGTGGTGAGGACCGTGAACACGGCGACGCCGATCAGCAGCGGCAGCCAGGCGCCGTGGGTGATCTTGGTCGCGTTGGCGGCGAGGAAGAGGAGGTCGACGACGAGGAAGCCGCCGGCACCGAGTGCCACCAGCCAGAGCGGCTTTCCCCACTGGTGGCGGACGATGTAGAAGAAGAGCAGGGTCGTGATCGTGATCGTGCCGGTCACCGCCATGCCAAAGGCGAAGGCGAGCGCCGTCGAGGTCTCGAAGGCGAAGACGAGGATCAGCACCGAGACCATCAGCACCCAGTTGATCCAGGGAACGTAGATCTGGCCCGCCGTCTGCTCCGAGGTGTGGGCGATCCGCAGGCGCGGCAGGTAGCCGAGCTGAACCGCCTGATGGGCGACGGAGAAGGCGCCGGTGATCACCGCCTGCGAGGCGATCACCGTCGCCGCGGTCGCCAGGAAGACCATCGGCAGTCGGCCCCAGTGGGGGACGAGGAGAAAGAAGGGGCTGGCGATGTTGGCGCTCGGGTTGCGGAGGATCAGCGCGCCTTGGCCCATGTAGTTGAGGATCAGGGCGGGGAAGACGAGAGCCAGCCAGGCGCGGGTGATCGGCGCCCGGCCGAAGTGGCCCATGTCGGCGTAGAGCGCCTCGGCGCCGGTGATCGCCAGAACCACGGCCGCCAGCGAGAAGAAGGCCATCGAGAAGTGGCCGGTGAGGAAGCCCAGCGCGTAGCTCGGCGAGAGCGCCTTGAGGATTTCCGGATGCAGGGCGATGCCGGAGATCCCGCAGGCACCGATCGTCAGGAACCAGACGACCATCACTGGGCCGAACATGCGGCCGACCGCCGCCGTGCCGAGGCGCTGGGTGGCGAAGAGGACGACGATGATCGCCGCCGTGATCGGCACGATCAGGTGCTCCAGCGAGGGCTCGACCACCTTCAGGCCTTCGACCGAGGAGAGCACCGAGATCGCCGGCGTGATCATGCTGTCGCCGAAGAAGAGCGAGGCGCCGAAGATGCCGAGCGCCGCCAGGGTGAGTTTGGTCCGCCGCCCGCCGCTCACCCCCATGCGCCGGATCAGCGTGATCAGGGCCATGATGCCACCCTCGCCGTCGTTGTCGGCGCGCATCACCAGCAGGACGTACTTGAGGGTGACGATGATCGTCACCGCCCAGAAGATCAGCGAGATGATTCCGAAGACGCTCTCGTTCGTCGCCGTGACCGGGTGCGGATCGCTGGGGTTGAAGACCGTCTGGACGGTGTAGAGAGGGCTGGTGCCGATGTCGCCAAAGACGACACCGAGGGCGCCGAGGACCAGAGCCGCTTGGGCGGGGGTGCGCGTCTTCGCGCCGCGCTTGTCGGCGTCTCTGCTCAGGCGGGCAGCTCGGCGACTTCGATCTTGCCCGCGTCCGCCGCCGTTTTCAGCGCTTCGTAGTCGCGCTCGTTCTGCTCCGCGTAGGTCTCGGCGAAGCCGGCGATCGCCTTGTCGAAGGTGTCGCTCTTGCCGAGGTAGGCGGCGATCGCGATGCGGTCGCCGCTGCGGGCGTGGGCGTGGGCCAGGGTCGTGCCGCAGATCTCGGCGTAGGTTGTGAGGGCGCTCGGAGTCATGTTCTCGACCTTGGCCGAGCCCTTCTGGTCCCAGAGCTGGCGCACGTAGAAGTCGCGCTGCTTGCCGTCGATGCCGGTCGCTTTGACCCAGCCAAGCAGGATGTCGCTGGCCGCCTGGGTCAGGCGCTGCCCCTGGACGACGCGCTCGCCCTGGTTCTCGAAGACGCACTGCTCCGCATAGGGCTCGAGCACCGAGCGCTGCGCTTCCTTGGCCTGGAGGAAGAGCGGGTCGCCGCTGTCGCGCCCCAGCATCAGCACGACGAAGGCGCGGGTGCCGACGCTGCCGACGCCGACCACCTTGAGCGCCGCGTCGACGAAGCGGTAGCCGTCGAGCAGGACGCGGCGGTCCTCGGGGAGGGTGTCGCGGTAGTCGGCGATGATCTTCTGTATGGCGGCTTCGACGTCGGCGCCCTCGTCGACCAGCTCGTCGACCGGCACGATCAACGGCGGTTCGCTGACGAGGCGCAGCTCGCCGTCGACTTCGCGGGTCAGCTTCGAGAGGGCGCGCATCCGGTCCTTGGCGCGGGTCTTCTCGAGATTGCGGCGAAAGGTGGCCGCTTCCTTCTCGCCGGCGGCCGATTCCCAACCCCTGGCGATCGCTTCCACGTCCATCTTCGTGTACCAGACCTCGAGGTTGCCGAGCTCGGCCATCCGCCGCATCGCCGCCCGGTACTCGGCCGACATCGCGGCGACGATGTCCAGCCGCTCGCGGCGCTTGAAGCCGCGCTCGCGCCCGGCGACGGAGAGGCTCGCGGCGAGCCGCATCACGTCCCACTCCCAAGGGCCCGGCAGGGTCTCGTCGAAATCGTTGACGTCGAAGACGAGCTCGCGGTCGGGCGAGGCGTAGGCGCCGAAGTTGGAGAGGTGGGCGTCGCCGCAGAGCTGCACGTCGAAGCCGCTGCGCGGGGTCGCGGCGAGGTCCGCCGCCATCACCGCCGCGGCGCCGCGGTAGAAGGTGAAGGGAGAGACCAGCATGCGCGCGTAGCGCAGCGGCACGAGCTGTCCAACCCGCGAGGTGGCCTGGCCTTCCAGCAGCCCAACCGGGTCGGCGCGGTCGGCTGCCGGCTTCCACTCGCCGTGACTCGAGCGCGGCGCCTTGGCGCGGGCGGCCTTGCCGGCGACGGTCCGCTCCTCCGGGGTGCGATGGCCGTGCTTGGGATCGAGCATGCTTAGACCGTAGCCGGCTCGGGGTCGAGCTGGGGCGGATCGGGCCCGGCCGCCAACTGGTCGAAGCGCTGATCGGGTAGGCGGCGGGTGCTCCAAAAGGAAGCCAGGGTGAGGAAGGCGGCGAAGAGGAAGGCGGTCTTCAGCGCTTTCAGCTGCGCGTCTTCGTAGTTTTCGATCAGGGCGCTCGTGGTCGGCCCATCGAGACCGGCAGCTTCGGCGCCGGCGCGCACTTCATCGGCGGCGACGAAGCTGCCCCCGGCGCTCAGCTGCACCTCCAGCTGCTTGCTGACGTCGGCCGAGATGCGCGCGTCGCCGGCGACGTTGGTGGTGAAGGCGGTAATCAGGCCGGTGATCACGATCGCCCCGAGCAGCGCCGTCCCCAGCGAGGAGCCGAGCTGCTGGGCGGTGCTCTGCAGGCCGCCAGCCTCGCTGCGATCGTCGTCGCCGACCGCGGACTGGACGACGTTGCCGAGCTGAGAGACGATCAGCCCCATGCCGATGCCGAGCACCCCCATCGCGATCAGGAAGGGGGCGTTGTCGAGTTCGGGCTCGATCGTGGTGAGCAGGAGCAGGATCGCGACGAAGACAGTGCCTAGTCCGACCCGGACCAACGGCCGCGGGGCGAAGCGCTTGGCCAGCGCCGAGCCGGCGATCGCGGCGAAGAAGAGCCCAGCCGAGGCGGGCAGCATGCGCACGCCGGTTTCGAGCGCGTCGAGGCCCTGGACCACCTGCAGGAAGAGCGGGATCGTGAAGAAGACGCCCATCAGGATCAGGTTCTGGGCGAGGAACATCGCGACGCCACCGCGCAGCGAGGGGATCCGCAGCAGCGGCAGGTGCACCAGCGGGTCCTGGCCGAGCCGTTCGCGGCGCCGCTCCCAGGCGACGAATCCGGCCAGCACAAGCGCCCCGGCGGCAATCACGAATGGTGTCAGCGCGAAGCCGAAGGGCTCGATCGGCGAGCTGCGCGGTGCTAGCCAACCCCAGTTGCTCGCCTGCAGGACGCCGAAGACGACCAGGGCCAGACCCGCGGCCGAGAGCACGCCGCCAATCCAGTCCAGCACCGGCGGGGGACCCTCTCGCTCCGGCTCGCGAATCAGCCGCGTGCCGGCGAGGATCCCCAGCGCGACGACCACCTCGCCGACGAAGACGACCCGCCAGCTCAGCTCGGTCGTCGCCCAGCCGCCGAGGATCGGCCCGACTGCGATGCCGGCGCCGGCGACGCCGCCGAGCACCCCGTAGGCGATCGCCCGCTCGGCTCCCCTGTAGTTGCCGGCGACGAGGGCGATCAGAGCAGGGATCACCAGCGCCGCGCCGATCCCCTCGAGGATCGACCAGCCGAGCATCAGCGAGGGCACGTTCCAGGACGCGGCGGTGAGGCCCGACCCGACGGCATAGATGCAGATGCCGATCATGAAGGCGCGGCGGCGCCCCCAGATGTCGCCGAGCTTGCCGCCGGTCAGCATCAGCCCCGCCATCACCAGCGCGTAGAAGGCGATCACCGCCTGGATCGTGGTGACGGTGGTGTCGAAGTCTTCGACCAGTTGGGAGATCGCGACGTTCATCACCGCTTGGTCGAGCACCATCAGGAACTGGGCGGCGCCGAGGACGACGAGCACTCCCCACTTCTTCATCTCAGCTCACCAGCCCGGCGACGCCGCGAATGACCAAGAGGACACCGAGGACGACGGCGACCCAGACGCCGGCGCGGCGGCCGTTGCGGGCGAGCCAGACACGGAATCCGTCGACGGCATGCTGGGTCCCCTCCGGCCTGAGTACATAGCCGACCAGGGGCACCTCGAGCAGCAGCTGCTGGATCAAGCAGAAGGCGATGACGAGCAGAGCGGTCGGCACGGCCGCGGCGCCGAGTTTGTCGATGTGGCTGAGCCCGGTCAGGTAGGAGACGCCGGGGAAGCTGAGCAGCATGCCGACGACGAAGGCGATCCGCGGCGAGCCGCGGCCGAGCAGGCGCATCGGCAGCGGTTCCTTCTTCTCTCCCCCCGCCTTCGCCAGCTTGGCTTCCTTGCGGCGCGCCCGGCGTTCGCGCAGGCGCGCGTCGCGGTCGCTGCCGAGGACGTAGGCAATCAGCAGCAGCAGGCAGCCGATGACTACGTCCTCGCCCGGGCCGATCGTGCGCTTGCTGGTGCTGACCACGTCGGAGTCGTGCAGGGCGAAGACGATCGCCAACCCGATGGCGATGCTGGTTATGTAGGCGCCGAGTAGGTAGCCCAGCATCAACCGCTTCGGGTGCTCGGTCAGCAGCATCAGGGTGACCGCCGCAAGCAGGGTCGGGTTGAACATCGCCAGCAGCGAGAGAAAGAAGATCTGGCCGAGATCGCTCACCCGGCAGGCATTCTCTCCTTAAATCAGTTCGCGCAGCGTTCGCATAGGCCGCGCAGGACCACGTCGTGGTCGGTTACCTCGAAGCTCATCTCCGCCGAGAGCTCGGCGATCGCCCGCTCCAGCGAGGAGTCCTCAAAGGGAACCATGCGGCCGCAGTCGCGGCAGATCGCGTGGTGATGGTGCTCGCCGTCGGGCTCCACCCGCTCGTAGCCAGCGGTGCCGCGAGTCACCTCGAGCCGCTGCACGAGGCCGAGCTGCTCGAGCTGCTCCAGCGCCCGGTAGACGCTGGCCCGGCCGACCGCGGGCCGGCGGCGGCGCAGCTCCTCGTCGAGGTCGAGCGCGGTGACCGCGCAGCTGTGCCCGGCCAGCGCTTCGACCACGGCGGTGCGAGCGCCGCCGCGCTTGAAGCCCGCCTCCGCCAGGGCGGCGAGGGCGTGCTCGGCCCAAGCCTTGTCGGTCTTCGTCGCCATCAACCGATCGTAGCCTCGCCAGGAAGCGGCAGCGGCCGGCGGCCGGCGCGCAGGCGCCCCGCGGGCAGCGAGAGCAGGTAGATGGCGACGATCGCCAGGGCAACCGAGGCACCGCCGGCGGTGCCCGCGTAATAGGAGAGGTAGAGACCGGCGATGCCGGCGAACGCGGCGAGGCCGGCGGCGAGCAGCATCATCGGCAGCATGCGGTCGCTGAGCCGCCGCGCCGCCGCCGCCGGACCGACGAAGACGGCGACGACGAGCAGGTTGCCGAGGCCCTGCACGGCGACGACGATGCCGGCGCCGAGCAGCAACAGCAGGGCGGCGTCGACGAGCGCCGGCGAGACGCCAAGCGAGCGCGCGGTGCCGCGATCGAAGCCGGCGACGAGGAGGCGGCCGTGCAGGAGTCGCAGTGCCACGCCGACCAGGGCGACCAGGATCGCCGCGGTCGCGAGATCGCCGTCGCTGACACCGAAGACGTCGCCGAAGAGCAGCGACTCGATCCCCGGCGGCGAGGCCGGGGCCAGCGCCAGCAGCGCGCCGAGGCCGAACATCGTGGTGACGACGACGGCGACAGCGGCGTCGCGGCTGACCCCGGCGACCCGCGCCGCCAGCGCGATCGCCACGGCGGCAACGATGATCGCGGGCACGGCGCCGAGCAGCAGCGGAGCACCGGCGATCGCCGCCAGGACCAGGCCCGGGAAGAGCGAGTGCGAGAGCGACTCGGCTGCGTAGGAGAGGCCGTAGAAGACGACCCAGCAGCCGAGCGCGCCGCCAGCGACGCCGAGCAGCACGACCTCGGCGAGGGCGCGTTGCATGAACGGTTCTTGCAGGGGGCCGAGCACGATCAGTGGTGGTGATGGTGAGGGGGCAGGATCGCGCGACCGCCGCCGCCGGGGATCTCGACGATGGCGCCGCCGTAGGTCGCTTCCAGCACGCCGAGGTCCTCGAGCACCCGGTCCGGCGGCCCGCAGGCGACCTGGCGCTTGTTGACGCAGAGGACGAGGTCGCAGGCCCGTGCCTGCGCGAGGTCGTGGGTGGCGATGACGATGGCGCGCCCCTCCCCCGCCAGCTCGGCGATCAGCCTTTCCAGGCTCTCGGTACTGGGCCGGTCGAGGCCGGAGAAGGGCTCGTCGAGCAACAGCACGCCGGCGTCCTGGACCAGCGCCCGGGCGATCAGCACCCGTTGGCGCTGGCCGCCGGAGAGGCGGCCGAAGGTCTGCTCGGCGAGCGCCCGCAGACCGACCCGGTCGAGCGCCTGCGCCGCCGCCTCGCGCTCGCGCCGGCCGGGGCGCCGCCACCAGGACAGCCGCGGCAGCGTCCCCATCGTCGCCACGTCGAGCGCCGAGACCGGGTAGTCGAGCCGCGAGCGCTCGGTCTGGGGAACGGTGCCGCAGGTCGCGGCGACGCGCAGCGTCCCCGCTAGCGGCGGCAGTTCGCCCAGCAGGGCCCGCAGCAACGTCGTCTTGCCGCCGCCGTTGGGGCCGAGCAGGGCCAGTGTCTGCCCTCCGCCGAGGGAGAAGTCGACGCCGGAGATCGCCACTGCGCCGTCGTAGCCCGCGGCGAGCCCGCCAGCCTCGATCAGGGCAGCGGTTGGCATCCCCGCCTCCCGCCAGTGAAGCCGCGCACCATCGCGTTGGCGTTCGCCGCCTCCATCGTCAGGTAGGTGGCGCCGCTAGAGCCTTCCGGCCCGAGTGTGTCGCCGTAGAGGGTGTAGCTGGAGGAGGCGCCGGTCTGGCTGGCGATCGCTTCCGCGACCTTGGGGCTGAGCGAGCTCTCCGGGAAGATCGCTTTGACGTGCTCGCGTTCGATCAGCTTTGCGAGCGCGCTGAGGTCCTTGGCCGACGGTTGCGCTTGCGTGGTCTGCGAGGGAATGACGGCGCCGACGACTTCGATCCCGTAGCGGTCGGCGAAGTAGCCGAAGGCGTCGTGGTCGGTGACCAGCTTGCGACGGCTGGCGGGCACCGAGTCCATGCAGCGGGCGATGCCGACATCGAGCGCGCGCAACTTGGCGATGTAGGCGGTTGCGTTGCGCTTGAACTGCTGCCGGTGGCTCGGATCGGCGGCGGCGAGGTGGCGCTCGATCGCCGCCACGGCCGCCTCGGCATTGCGCGGATCGTGCCACCAGTGCGGGTCATAGCGCGCACTCTTGGCGGCCCCGCTCGACTCGCCGGGCCGACGCTCGGGCACGATCGCGCCGAGATCGACGATCTCGGCGTCGCTGCCGCTGTCGGAGACGATCTTGTCGACCCAGGAATCCATCTCGTCGCCGTTGGCGAAAACGAGCTTCGCTTCGACCGCGCCGGTGACGTCGCTCGGCCGCGGCTCGTACTCGTGCGGGTCGGTGTTGGGCTGGAGGATCTGGTCGACCGCGACCGCGTTGCCGCCGACCTCGCGGACGAAATCGCCGATCTGGGTGGTGGTCGCGACCACCTTCAGCTGACCGCTGCCCGAGCCGGAGGCCCCGCAACCGGCGACCAGCAGGGCCGCGACGACAAGACCCGCGACGGCTAGAGCGGGCGCGCCGCGACGAGCGCGCGCCAGAGCCCGTGCCCCGGCCGCGATCGCGAAGACGGCCCCGGCGACGACGGCGATCGTCGCCCCCGGCGGCGCGTCCGTCTTCACCGAGAGCCAAAGGCCGACGGTCCCCTCGACGGCAACCAGGACGACGCTGGCCAGCTGCCAGCTCGGCATCCGCTCGGTGAAGAGCCGCGCGGTCAGCGCCGGTACGACGAAGAGCGCGGTCACCAGCAGGGCGCCGACAACCGAGAGCGCCGCGACGATCGCCAACGCGATCAGGCCGAAGAGCGCCAGGTCGAGCCAGCCGCCCGCTCCCGGCGCCGCGGCGGCCGGATCGAAGCCGGCCGCGAGCCAGCGCTGCCCAAGCAGCAGCGAAACAACCAGGGTCAGCCCCGCCGCCACCCCGGCCAGGATCAGGTCGCTGCCGTCGATCAGCAGCAGGCTGCCGAAGAGCAGCGTCTCGACGTTGGCGCCGGAGCCGAAGACGTCGCTGGCGAGGATCGTGCCGGCGGCAAGGCAACCGACGAGGACGATCGCCACGGCGCTGTCGGTCGCCTCCTCCTCACGGCGGCCGAGCAGGGCGCTGCCGGCACTGAAGACGACGGCGGCGCCGAAGGCGCCCAGCGGCGCGGAGAAGCCGAGACCGTCGGCGAGGACCAGGCCGGGAAAGGCGGCGGTGCCAACCGCGTGCGAGAAGAAGGCGAGGCCGCGCAGGACAATCCAGGTGCCGAGCAGGCCGGCCGGGACCGCGAGAATCAGGATCTCGAACAGGCCGCGTTGAACGAAGGGCAGCTGAAAGGGCTCGAGCATGGGCGGGATTGAATCAGAAATGAGACTCATTTTCATAAAGAAGGGCCGATGAGGGCGCTGGTCCAGCGCGTCAGCCAGGCCGCGGTCGACGTCGAGGGCGAGCGCGTCGCCCAGATCGGGCCGGGGATGCTGGTCCTGCTCGGAGTGCGCCGAGGGGACACCCCCGAGCAGGCGGACCGGCTCGCCGAGAAGGTGCGGGCGCTGCGGATCTTCGACGACGGCGAGGGGCGGATGAACAAGCCGCTGGGCGAGCGCGAGATCCTCTGCGTTAGCCAGTTCACCCTCTACGGCGACACCCGCAAGGGCAACCGGCCCAGCTACGTCGAGGCGGCGCCCGGGCCCGAGGCCGAGCCGCTCTACGACCGCTTCTGCGAGCGCCTCGGTGCGGCCAAGGGCGTCTTCGGCGCCTGCATGGGCGTGGCCCTGGTCAACGACGGCCCGGTGACCCTGACCTTGGAGACCTGAGTCAGGGGGCGAGCAGCGACTCGCGCCAGCCACCGACGCTCGCCTCGAAGAGCCGGCGGCTGTGCAGCCGGTCCTCGCCTTCCTGCCAGAACTCGACCCGGTCGGGCCTGAGCCGCACGGCGCCCCAGTCCTTCGGGCACGGCACCGGGCCATCCCCCAGCTCGGCCTGCAGTGCCTCGAGCCGGCTTCGCAGGCGATCGAGGCTCTCGATCGCCTCTCCTTGCCGCGAGACGTGCGCCTGCAGCTGGTGGCCGCGTGGGCGCTCGGCAAAGAGCTCCTCCGCCAGCGCCCGCTCGGCGATCTCGGCCCGACCCTCCACCCTCACCTGCCGGCCGAGCGCCGGCCAGTAGAAGGTCGCCGCCGCGTACGGGTTGTCGCGCAACTCACCCGCCTTGCGGGTCCAAAGCGCCGTGGCGAAGATCAGAGAATCGCCGTCGAGACGCTTGAGCGAGACCAGGCGCGCCGAGGGCCGCCCCGCGGTCGTGGCCGTCGCCAGGGTCATCGCCCGCGGCGCCGGCACACTCGCTTTGTCCGCTTCTCCAAGCCAGCGGTCGAGAAGCTCGAGCGGATCGCTCACGGCCGAGGGCCTCCCTCCGCGAGCCCACTGGCGCGCGCGCCTCGGGTGGCAGCCCAGCCGACGATCGCGAAGAGCAAAGCGGCGGCCATCAGAAGCGAGGTCAGCGACCCGCCGGTCGCCGAGACCTGCGGCCACGGCGAGGCGACGTGTCCCGAGAGGATCAGCGCCAGCGAGATGTTCTGCAGGAAATCGGCAGCCGCGGCCAGCGGACCGAACCAGACGACGACCGTTGCCGTGCGACGCAAGCGCTGCTTGTCCGCCTGACTCGCTCGCCGGGCAACGGCCGCGCAGGCACCGGCGGCAAAGAGCCCGTAGCCGATCAGGAAGGGCGTGTCGAACGCGAGCTGCCACCAGGCGGCTTGCTTGCCGTCCTCGCCCCAGGTGTCGACGATCTCGGCGCTGCGCTCGACCGAGCCGGCCTGCTCGAAAGCGAACAGCGAGTAGCCGTGGTCGCTCATCGTCCGCATCGCCGGCAGCATCGCGGCGCCCGAGATCAGGACGATGGCAGCGAGGACAAGCAACCGCCGGGGTGTGCTGAAGGCAAGGAAGAAGGGTGGGACGCCTGGCTTGCCGGCTTGCATATTAAGATTATTATCATCATTTGAGTTACAATCCTAATCTGAATGAACAAGACGACCAAGCGCGAGACCCGCGCCGAGAAGCAGGCCCGCACCCGGGCGGAGCTGATCGCCACCGCCGCGACCGTCTTCGCCCAGCGTGGCTACGAGGGCGCCTCGGTAGAGGAGATCGCCGAGCAGGCCGGTTACTCGCACGGCGCCGTCTACTCCAACTTCGCCGGCAAGTCCGACCTCTTCCTCGCCGTCTTCGAGGAGTACATGGCGGACCGGGCGCGGGAGCTGGCGGCAACGCAGGCGGGGATCGACGACGACGCGCCGCTCGAGATCCGCGCCCGAGCCCTCGCCGACCAGTGGATGGAGCGCTTCGCCTCCGATCGCGAGTCCTTCCTCCTCCACCTCGAGTTCCTCGCCGCGAGCCGGCGCGAGCCCGAGCTGGCCAAGCGCTTCGGCAGCCGCTCCGCCGCCCTGCGCGAGACGATCGCCGCCTTCATCGCCCACCATCAACAGGAGGAAGGGGCCGAGGCCCCTCTCCCCCCGTCCGAGCTGGCCCTGGTCCTGCGCGCGCTCGGAATCGGCCTGGCGATCGAAGCCCTGGTCAGCCCCGACGCCGTGCGCGACGACCTCTATGGGGACTTTGTCGAGCTGCTGGTCTCGATGCTGCGCGAGCGGGCCACGCGATGAACGGCGCCGCCTACGACGAGATCGGGGTCAACTACCCGGACTTCCGGCGCGCCGATCCCCGCATCGAGGCGAGGATCTGGGCGGCGCTGGGGGATGCCCGCAGCGTCGTCAACGTCGGCGCCGGCACCGGCTCGTACGAGCCACGCGACCGCGAGACGATCGCGGTCGAGCCCTCGTCGCTGATGATCGCCAGGCGCCCCGCGGGCACGGCACCGGTGTTGCAGGGCGTGGCCGAGGCGCTGCCGCTCGAGGACCAGAGCGTCGATGCGGCGATGGGCGTGTTCACCATCCACCACTGGGACGACCTAGACGCCGGCCTGGCCGAGATGCGCCGCGTCGCCCGCAAGCGGATCGTGCTGGCGACGATCGACGCTGAGATCAACGCCCGGATCTGGACCCTGGCCGAGTACTTCCCAGAGGCGATGGCGCTGGAGAAAGAGGTAATGCCGTCGATGGCCTCGCTCGAGGCAAGCCTGCCCGGCGCGACGATCGAGGCCGTCCCGATGCCCAGTCGCTGCCGCGACGAATTCACCAGCGCTCTCTGGGACCGGCCCGAGCTGTTCCTCGAGCCCGCCACGCTGCGCGCCAGCTCGCTCTGGCACCGGCTCGCCCCGGAGGCGATCGAGCGCGGGCAGGAACGCCTGCGCGCCGACCTCGAGAGCGGCCGCTGGGACGAGGTGCACGGCCACCTCCGCACCCTTCCCGAGCTCGACATCGGCCTGCGACTGGTCCGCGCAGAGCTGTGATCCGGGCCGCCACCGACAGCGACGCCGAGGCGATCGTCGCGCTCTGGACCGAGGCTTACTTCAGCGAAGGCGAGGGCGGCCGCGACACCCCTTACGCCCGTTCCGACTTCGAGCAGACGAAGGCAGCCGCGGCTCACCTTCTCGTCGCCGAGCGAGACGGCGCCGTAGTCGGCGTCGTCGCCCTGCTCGCCCCCGACGAGCCAACCCGCGCGGTCGCGCTCGACGATGAGGCCGAACTGGCGCGCCTCGTCGTCAGCTCCGCGGCCCGCCGCCACGGCGTCGGCCGCGCCCTGGCCGATCGCTGCGCCGAGCTGGCGCGAAACGAGGGTTGGCCGGCGATCTCCCTCTGGAGCCGCCCCTACCAACGAGCCGGCCACCGTCTCTACGAGTCGCTCGGGTACCAGCGCCAACCCGAGCGCGACAGCACCGACGAGACCGGCTTCGACCGTCTTGTCTACCGGCTCGGTCTGCGTACCTAACGAGCGCCGCTTGGAACAGGCACATCCAGTTGACGACAGATCTCTCGCGCAAGGCGATAGTCGATCTTGCGATGTCGTGGAAGTGCCGAGCGAGCGCCGGTGGGACCGATCCACCGAGTGTGATTACCGCCTTGATCCAACTGATGGCAGCCGTGCTGGCGCAGGTGCTGCTCGAGCTTGCGACGCTTCACGCGGTGATCAGGTGAAGCAACTCGCGCTGGCGCTCGTCGCCCGGCTCGATTGGCTCAGGCGAGAGCATCAGCGCAAGGGCATCGAGAACATTGTCCCGAGCCTCGGCACGCGTGCGCCCCTGACTGATGACCCCCGGTACGGCAGGAATCGAGGCAACCGTCCAGCCGTCGTCTCCCTGCTCATAGAGGATGGTCAAGTCGAACTCGGGCACCCCGACAACGATACCCGTGGCTTGCGATTGGGTCATTCGAAGCTCCTTGCCTAGTAGACCTCCAGCCTTGCCCAACTTGCGTCACACGTTGCGCGCGAACGGTTACGAATCACCCACACGAGACCAGCGGAGAGCTCGTATTTACGCGACCGAGCCCAGCGCGTCGTCGATGAACGGCCCGAGCAGCTCGCCCGCCTTTGCGGCGGTCGTCTCGGGATCGTCGCCAGGGGCGGTGATGTAGCTGATCGCGAGCCGGACGAGGGACTCGGCGAGCAGCTTTACCTTGGCCGGCGGGGCCTGCGGCCAGCCCGCTTCGATCGTCGTTGTCAGCCGTGCCGTCGCCCACTGGACGACGGGCATGCCCTGGGTGGTGACGAAGGGCAGCATGCCGCCGGTGCCGTCGTCGCTGAGCAGGATGCGGACCAGCGGGTCCTCGCCGGCGGAGCTGAGGAACAGTTCGAGCGCAGCGCCGACCGCGGCGCGGGGATCGTCGAGGTGCTGGCGCACCGCCGCGTCGACCCCGTCGAGGAAGCGTTCGCCCTCGTGGATGACGAAGGCCTGGCCGAACTCGGCGCGGCTGCCGAACTCCTTGTAGAGGGTCTGGCGACTGACGCCAGCGACCTCGGCGATGTTGGACATCGTGATCTCAGACCAGGCTTTGCTCTGCAGCTGGTCGCGGGCAGCGCCGAAGAGCGTCTCGCGCAGCAGCTGCCGCGCGGCCTCGGGGTAGGGCGTGCGGGTGGCCACCGCCGGGATCGTGCCAGCAGCGGCGGTCACTCGCCACCGTCGTCGGACTCGAAGTCGACCTTGTCGCGCACGCCGCAGTCCGGGCAGGCCCAGTCGTCGGGGACCTCGCTCCAGAGCGTGCCGGCCGGGAAGCCCTCGCGCGGGTGGCCCTGCTCCTCGTCGTAGACGTAGCCGCAGCTGGGACAGCGCCAGCGGCTCACACGGAGGCCCCGTTGCCGTAACGGGCGAGGATGCGCTTGCGCGCCCGCGGTTGGATGTTGGCCTGGCTGAGGTCGCCGCCGTAGTGCTCGACCAGGATCGGGTCCATCACCCGCCGCCACAGCGGCGGGAACCAGGCGAGCACGATCATGCCGGCGTAGCCCGTCGGCAGCTGTGGCGCCTCGTCGACGTGGCGCAGCGCCTGGTAGCGGCGGGTCGGATTGGCGTGGTGGTCGGAGTGACGTTGGAGGTGGTAGAGCAGGACGTTGGAGGCGACGTTGTTGCTGTTCCAGCTGTGCTCGGGACGGCAGCGCTCGTAGCGGCCGTCCTCTTTGCGCTGCCGCAGCAGGCCGTAGTGCTCGAGGTAGTTGACGACCTCGAGCAGCGAGAAGCCGAGGATCGCCTGCAGCACCAGGTAGGGCAGGACGACCGGGCCGAAGGCGATAGTCAGGACGGCGAAGAGGACGACGGTCATCGCCCAGGCGCCGACGATGTCGTTCTGCAGGCCCCAGTGCGATTTGCCCATGCGGTCGAGCCGGGCGGCCTCGATCCCCCAGGCCGAGCTCAGGCTGCCCGCGACCGTGCGCGGCAGGAAGGCCCAGAAGCTCTCCCCCAGCCGCGAGCTGGCCGGGTCCTCGGGGGTGGCGACGCGGACGTGGTGGCCACGGTTGTGCTCGATGAAGAAGTGGCCGTAGCCGGTCTGGGCGAGGGCGACGCGGCTCAGCCACTTCTCCATGCTGTCGCGCTTGTGACCGAGCTCGTGGGCGGTGTTGATCGCGATCCCGCCGACGACCCCCATCGTCAGCGCCAGCCCGATGCTCTCCAGCACCGAGAGGTCGCCGCTGGACCAGAGCCAGCAGGCGAAGATCAGCCCCGCGTACTGGACCGGGATGAAGATGTAGGTGCACCAGCGGTAATAGCGGTCCTGCTCGAGCCACTTGAGCACGCTGTCGGGCGGGTTGCTCGGGTCGACCCCGATCGCGATGTCGAGCAGCGGGAAGACGCCGAAGACGAGCAGCGGTCCGAAGAACCAGAAGAGCTCGAAGCCGGTGACTTCGACGCTGGCCCAAGCGAGGAAGGGAGCGAACGGCACGACCAAGCCGAGCAGCCAGGCGTAGCGCTTGGCGTCGCGCCAGGTAGCCGGGTTGAGCTCGATCTCCGGCCCGTGATCGTGGCTATGTGCCGCTGCCTCCATCGCCCATCCTCCTTGTCAAATTCCCAGAGTTCGTCCTCTTGGTTTACAAGATAGCGAGATTTGTAAACTGGCGCAACAAGGACCCGCTTTCTGTACGCAGGGCCTTCGATCGCGTAGCTCGCTACCATTCCCCACCGTGTACACGCTCTTGGGATTTCTGCAGGTGATCATCAGCGGCGTGCTGATCTTCCTGATCCTGCTGCACTCCGGCAAAGACACCGGCCTCTCCGGCGCCTTCGGCATCGGCGGTGGCGGCAGCTCCTTCGGCGGCGGCTCGATGGTCGAGCGCAACCTCGACCGCGCAACCATTTTCTTCGCGGTCTTGTTCGTCCTCAACACGCTGGTCTTGCTGAAGATCTGAGCGTCCATCCCGACAGGGGTGGAACGTCTTGTACTTTTTCGTCGTGAGCTTGAGGCGCCAGCCCGCGACTCTCCACCGAAAAAGTTAAGTGGAACCCCTGTCGGGATGGACACTGACAGCTTCGCGGGGCTCGCCGCTGTCGAGGATCTCGATCGCCTCCTTGCGCAGCTCGGCGTCGAGCAGGGCGAAGTCCTCGTCGGAGAGCTTGCCGGCGGCGTGGTCGAGCTCGGCGTCGCGGATCTCGCGATACTTCGCCTCCTTCAGCGCCTCCAGCTCGGTGTCGGCAACAGGTGAGCGGCTGCCGCCGCCGCGGCTCGGCCAGAGCCCGATGATCGCCCCCGCCAGGGCGATCAAGCCGCCGATCCACATCCAGGTGACCAGCGGGTTGACGATCACGCGGAAGGTCACGGGCGAGTCTTCGGTGAGGTAGCTCGCAGCGATCTGCCCGGCCGTCTTGAGCTGCAGCTGTTCGATCCGGGCCAGCGCCTGCGAGCGCAGCTGAGGGTTGGCGAACGCGGCTCGCATCAGGGTGCCGAACGCACGGCATTGGGATGGCACGCCGAGGCCCCCGTTAACGCACTTTTTGAAAACTTTGTCGGCGGCGCGAGCGTGACGCTGGACGCCGGTGATGTTGGGGTTGTTTGCCGTCCAGAAGTCGGTGAAGAGCCCGGCCTTGAGGCCGATGTCGCTGTCGGCTTCGCCGTCGAAATAGCCGCTGATACCGCCACCCCCGGTAACGCCGGTCGGCCGGTAGTAGTGGCGAACCGGGCGCACGGTGAACGATTCGCTGCCCTTTTGCACCTTCAGCACCGCCCCGGCGCTGAAGGCCAGTTTGTCCACGTTCGCCGTCGGCCTGATGTAGGTGATCTTGCGCCCGTCGACGACGGCGCTCTGCCCCGGCCGCAAGTTGACATCGCGCTTGGCCTGGAAGCTGGAGGAGGCGGCGATGCCGATCAGCAGCACGGCGATGCCGATGTGGACGATGTAGCCGCCGTAGCGGCGGCGGTTGCGGCTGACGACGCCGACCAGGGCCGAGGCCATCGAGCCGCCCTTGAGCGAGCGCCGCGCCGCGGCACCGCGCCAGAACTCCTGGCCGAGGCCGACCAGGGCAAAGGTGGCAAAGGTGAACAGCGCCAGCGCCCAGGGCTTCGAGCCCGCGTCGCTGAAGACGGCGAGGGCGACGCCGGCGAGCGACGCCACCACGGTGGGCACGAGGAAGACCCGTTTGGCCGTCGCCCAGCTGACCCGGCGCCAGGCCAGCAGCGGGCCGATGCCGGTGAAGAGGACGAGCAGGATCGCCAGCGGGGTCGTGTAATGGTCGAACCACGGCGCCGCGAGCGAGGACTTGGTGCCGGTGAAGAATTCGGAGATCAGCGGGAAGAAGGTGCCCCAGAAGATCGCCGCGGTGAGGGCGACGAGGAGCAGGTTGTTGACAATGAAGACGGACTCGCGCGAGACCAGCGAGTCGATCCGCTTCTCCGAGCGCAGGTCGTCGAGGCGGGAGACGATCAGCGCCGTCGAGCCGATCAGCACCACCCCGATCAGGCCGAGGATGTAGGGCCCGACGGTGCTGTCGCCGAAGGCGTGGATCGACTGCAGCACGCCGGAGCGGACGAGGAAGGTGCCGAGCAGGGCGAGCGAGAAGGTGGCGACGATCAGGCAGGCGTTCCAGACCTTGAGCATGCCGCGCTTCTCCTGCACCATCACCGAGTGCAGGAAGGCGGTGCCGATCAGCCACGGCATCAGCGCCGCGTTCTCGACCGGGTCCCAGGCCCAGTAGCCACCCCAGCCGAGCTCGGTGTAGGACCAGCGGGCGCCGAGCAGCAGGCCAAAGCCGAGGAAGGCCCAGGCGATCAGGGCGAAGCGGCGGGTGGCGCGGATCCAGGAGGCATCGAGTTTGCGCGTGATCAGGGCGCCGACGGCGAAGGCGAAGGGGATCGTGAAGGCGACGTATCCCGAGTAGAGCATCGGCGGGTGGATCATCATGCTCGGGTGCTGCAGCAGCGGGTTGAGGCCGATCCCGTCGGGCGGCACCGGGCTCAGCTTGGCGAAGGGATTGACGCCGCCGGCAAAGAGCATCAGCCCGGTGAAGAAGCTCGCGATCCCGGCCATCACCGCGGTTGCGTAAGGGACGATCTCGCGCAGCTTGTTGCGGGTTGCGTAGAGGGCCAGCGAGGAGGCGATCGAGAGCACCCAGGCCCAGAGCAGCAGCGAGCCTTCCTGGCTCGACCACATCGCCGCCATCTTGTAGAAGGTCGGCGTCTCGATCGAGGAGTGTTCGGCGACGATTTTGAAGGAGAAGTCGTCGCGGCGGAAGGCGAGCTCGATCAGGACGACGCAGAGAGTCAGCAGCGCGCAGGCGCCGTAGACGGCCCGGCGCGAGACCAACACCCAGCGCTCGTCCCCCTTGCGGCCGATCAGGGCGGCGACGGCGGCGGCGACCATCGCGAGGAAAGCCAGCGTCAGGACGACGCTGCCGAAGCTAACTTGCATTCGTCGTGAACTTCGACGGGCACTTGGTCACCAGGGTGTCGGGTTCGCCGACAAAGGTGCCGTTGTTGACCTCTCCGGTGAGGACGATCTCGCGGCCGCCGCGGAACGGATCCGGGACGGTGCCACGGTAGGTGACCGGTAGCGCTGGTCCGCCACCTTCGCGGTCGACGACGCGGAAGCGCAGTTCCTCGCCACGGTGGCGGATCGACCCGGGCACGACCTTGCCGGTCATGTCGATGCTCGAGCTCGTGGCGAGCCCGACCAGCTGCGAGGGCTCCTTCGCTTCCGAGGCAGCGCTGAAGGAGGTGTAGACGAGCGCCACCGCCAGGAGGACGGCGACGCTTAGGGCGACCACGAGTCGGATCTTCCGCTTGCGCTGGGGATCCATCGGCTGGGGATTATCGCAAGACGGTGGGAGGGGCGGGTGGCTCGGGGGTCGGCGGACGCGCTTCGCGCTGAGTTTTCGTGGATCGGAAAGGCGGGGACTCCCGGGTCGGCGGACGCGCTTCGCGCTGAGTGTCCGCCGACCCGGGAGTCCCCGCCTCCTGCCGAACACGCTGGAGCTGAGAGAATTGGGACGTGGCCGACGATCCCGTTCTCCTGATCACCGGAGCAAGCAGCGGGATTGGGGCGGCGACGGCGCGGGTCGCAGCGTCGAAGTATCGGCTGGTCTTGGCGGCTCGCAAACTTGAGCCGTTGGAGGAGCTGGTCGAGGAGCTTGGGGGTGCTGATCGGGCGCTTGCGGTGCGATGTGACGTGACTGAGTGGGATCGGGTTGAGGCGATGGCGGCGGCGGCCCTGGAGCACTTCGGGCGGATCGATGTGGTCTTTGCCAACGCTGGCTTCGGTGCGACTCGCGGATTTCTCGAGGAGTCGCCGGAGCACTGGCGTTCGATGATCTTGACCAATGTCTATGGCGTGGCGCTGACGATTCGCGCCACCCTCCCCCACCTGCTCGAGCGCGGCAACGGGCACTTCATCGTCACCAGCTCGGTTGCCGGCCGCCACGCCCTGCCCGGCTCGCTCTACTCAGCGACCAAGTGGGCGGCGACCGCGATCGGCGAGTCGCTGCGGGCCGAGCTGCGCCAGATGCACGACAACCACGACATCCGCGTCACCCTGATCGAGCCCGGCATGGTCGACACCCCCTTCTTCGACAACCGCCCCGGCGAGTGGGCCCTGCAGGACGAGGACATCGCCAAAGCCGTCCTCTTCGCACTTGAGCAACGGCCTGGCGTCGACGTCAACGAGATCCTGATTCGCCCCACCAGCCAGGGCTGAGAGCCGATCCCGGTAGGGGTGAAGCGTCTTGTACTTTTTCGGCAATTCCTAGCGGCGCCAGCAACCCGCGTCTCCACCGAAAAAGTTAAGCGAAACCCCTACCGGGATCGGCTCTCACCGCTTGCGCTTGTGGTGCTTCTTGCACGGCGTCCGCAGCTTCGGCTTCTGATTGGCCTTCTTGCCGTTCTGGCCGGTGAAGCGGGCGATGACCTTGTACTTCTTCGCGCAGAGGTTGCTCGAGTTGACCAGCAGGCCGCGCTTCTTGCCGCCTTTGACGGTGAGCACGAACCTGGAGACCGGCACGTCGGGCACCGTGTCGAAGGTGGTGCGCAGGCGGCCCTTAACGCTGTCGATGCGACCGTCGAGGACGACGTCGACCTGGCCGTTCAGCGCGGCGACCATGTCGGGCAGTTCGTGGCTAGACGAGCGCAGGTAGACGGGGCCTTTGAGCGGGCCGTCGAGCAGTGGCGTCGTCGCTTCGGCGAAGCCGTAGATCGAGTCCTTGGGGCAGTCGTGCGCGGCGAACTGCACCCGGGTGCAGACGTTGGCGAGGCTGGCCTGTTCGAGGATCAGCGGCTTCGGCAGCTTGACCGCGGTACGGCCGATGTTGGCGTCGCCTTCCCGGGCAACCAGGACGGCGCGCAGCTTCGGGCTCTTCGCCCGCCGCGTGCCGCCGAAGATCCGCATGAACAGCTTCGGCTTGAAGTCGAGGTTTTCGCAGCCGTTGACCTTGAACGGCGAGGAGACCGCGAACGAGCTAAAGGCCGCCGGGTCGAGCGGGTTGGAGCCGCCGCCGCGCAGCGCTCCGCTGGTCGAGAAGGCCGAGCAGTTGGTCGGGTTGAGCGAGAACTTCGGCCGGTCGAGCTTGACCGCGATCGAGCGGATGTCGAGCAGGGCGCCGCCGAACACGTGCGGGATCGGGTCGGAGACCGCGTGCACCCTGGCCGTTTCGGGGTCGACGAACAGCGCCACCCTCACCACGACCGAGCCGAGATCGAAAGGCCCGGCCGCGGCGGGGGTGATCACTGCCAGGGAGAGGGGGGCCCCGCGATAGGGCCCTGTGAGGAAGACCTTGCCGGTGGTGTGGTACGGGTTGGGGCCGCTGCCGGCGCTGACCGCGGCGCTGCCGACCAGGCTCGAGTCCGGACAGCTGGAGTGGGCGGCCTCGGCAACACCGCTGTTGGCGGCCGCGGCGGCAAGCGCCGTGCCAGGGCAGTAGCGGACGCCCGCCAGCTTGGCGGTCAGGCCCGGCGGCAGCGTCACGTCGACGCCCTTCAGCTCCTGGTTACCGTCGTTGCGTCCGCTGTTGATCGCGAACTGGGTGAAGGCGCCGCCCTTGGGGTTGCTGTCGTTGGTGCCGAAGCTCGGCGCGAAGGGCCGCTCGCCGAGCGTTTTGGCGCAGGAACCGCCACCCGGGGCTTTGCTCAGGGTGAAGCCGTTTCCGGGCGTAGCCGCCGCGTTGCCGGACCACGGCGTCATCTGGCTCGTCGCCTGATTGGGACCGCAGACCGGCGGGCTGGTCAACACCGCCTTGGGGCCACCGTCGAACTGGAGGCGGAACGAGCTGAACGGGAGCTGTGGGTTTTCCGAGAAGGTCGTGGTCAGCTGGCCGGTTTGTGGGTCGGCGCTGACGTTGCCGATCAGGCGCACCGCGAGGCCGTAGCGGTCCGACTTCGCTTCGACGAAGATGCGGTACTCCTGACCCGAGGCCGGTTCGCGGTTGAGTGGCTGGCCGACGTAGACGTTGCCGGTCAGCGAGCCATCGGGCAGAGGCGGCGTATCGATCGCGACCGTGCCGATTTTCGATGCCGCGGGACAAGCGTTGGAAAGAACGCGCTTGCCCTTGCCGAACTGCCCATCGCTGCAGGCCGCCAGGCCGTTCGCCGCCGATGGGTTGAGGCCCATCCCCGACGGCAGGGTCACCTTGGCCGTCCTCAGGTTCGACTGGGACTGGTCCGCCGGTTTCGGTTCAAAGGGAACGTCAACCGTCACCGCCGGGCCGGTCGGCGAGTCGGTCTGAGCGGTCCCAGGGCCAACGCCTAGAGAAGGTTTAAAGGGGATCGACGCGCATTCGATCGGCGTTTTCCCCACCGGCAGCGGCGATTCGATCGAGGGCGAGCCGGCCGGGAACGCCGGATCCGGAATCTCGTATGAATCGGCGTGGAGGAAGGTCGAGTAGACGCCGCCGAAACCCGCCGCTTCCGGGTTGAAGCAGGTGCTCGGGGTGGTCAGGAAGGTGCCGTTCCCCGACTGGCCGTTGAAGACCAAGCGATTCATCAGCAGTTTCACTTCCAGCAGTCCACCGAGCGGGCCGACCGGCAGGCCTTCTTTTTCGAGGTTGACGGCGTGGATCGTGAAGCCCTCGTGGTAGTCGCCCTGCCATTCCAGTTCGGCTTCCAAATAGACATCGGTGCCGAGCAGGCTGAAGCCGAAACGCGCCGGTTCACCCTGGTTGGGCACGACGTTGTAAACCGGGACGACGAGTTTGATTGGCGTCCCCAGCAGATCGGAGACCGTCAGCTGGCTTTCGCCGACGAGATCGTTCGTGGAGCAGGTGGTGGCATCGGGATGCTGCCCAGCGCCAATCGTGCACTGACCCGTCGCCTGCGGGTTGACCGAGAGGCCCTTGGGCAGGTCGACCCGGATCGTCTTGATGTTGCCGACCGGCTTGTTGTCGGAGCCGTGCTTGGCGATGATCTGGGTGAAGCCAACCGGTGGGTGCCCGGCGGCCTGTTCGAAGAACTGGGCTTCGGTGTCGACCGAGCACGTCGGCAGATCGGACTTGCAGGTCCCTGCCTGCCAACCGTCGTCGGACTGATGCGGCACGTGCTGGGGGGCGATGATCGACGATTGATCGATCGTTTCGGCCAACGCCGATGAAGTGCCGATGCCCAGCACCGCAATGGCCATGCAAACCGCGGCCCCAAGCGAAATCCGTGCACTCTCCCGCATCCTTTTCCTCCTCTTGGTCAGCATTCCCAATGCTTAGCTACCCGATTTTAATGATTTACATCATCATTTTTTGGTATCAATACCCCTACAAGTAGGTAAACCAGTTGAACATTCGGAGGAAGTCCATGAACTGGCAGCTCCTGGCCCGCGCCAATACCCACCCCCTGCGGATCTCAATCTTGGAAGTGCTGGGAATGGACGGAGGCCGCACCCTCTCCCCCAGCGACCTCAGCTACGAGCTGCGCACGCCGCTCAGCAACGTCAATTACCACGTCACCGAGCTGCGCCGGACGGGGCTGGTAGAGCTGGCCGGCGAACGGCCCGTGCGCGGTGCCACCGAGCACTTCTACCGCGAGGCGAAAATCAACTCCAACGGCAATGGCAATGGCCGCTCCGGCAACGGGCGCGTCGCGAAAAGGAAGAAGGCCGCGGCGGTTTGACCTAAAGCGAGTCCGTTCGAGACCTGGAAAGCGGACGACCGGTCTCGAACCGGCGACCTCGAGCTTGGGAAGCTCGCGCTCTACCAACTGAGCTACGTCCGCGTGCGGCTGATTCTAGGGCGGTCGGAAGGTTGCCGGGGGCGAGCGCGATCTAGAGTTCGCCGTCCGTGAGCGCCCGCTCCCTCCTCGCCTTCCTCGCAGTGCTGGCCGTCGTCGGCCTGCTCGCCTTCGGCCTGCTCAACAAGGGCGCGACCAAAATCGCGGTCGGCGAAGCGGTGCCCGACAAGGTGCTGCCGGCGCTGCCGGGGCCCGGGCATGGCTCGATCGCCAAGTACCGCGGCAAGTGGGTACTGGTCAACCTCTGGGCCTCGTGGTGCATCCCCTGCCGCCAGGAGGCTCCGGTGCTGCAGCGCTTCTACGAGCGCAACAAGGCCCACAACACCACCGTCGTCGGGATCAATGTCCAGGACAACGAGGACGATGCCCGCGCCTTCCTGCGCGAACACCCAACGGGCTACCCGCAGCTGCGCTCGATCGGCAATGAACGCAGCGCCGCCTTCGGCTCCACCGGCGTGCCGGAGAACTTCCTGGTCGAACCCGACGGCGACCTGGCGCTGATCTGGCGCGGCCCGGTCGACGACCAGTTCCTGCGCGAACGCGTCACGCCGCTGATCGAGGGCTGACGTGAAGCGCGCCCTGCTCATCGCCCTTTGCCTCCTCGCCCTGCCAGCCGCCGCGGCCGCGGCGCCGACGCATCCGGCACCGCAGACGACTGTCAACGCGATCGAAGCCGAAGTGATGTGCCCGATCTGCGGCACCTTGCTCGAGCTGGCCGAATCGCCACAGGCGCGCCGCGAGAAGGTCTTCGTCGCCAAGCTCGTCGCCGCAGGCAAGAGCAAGGCCGAAGTCAAGGACGCCCTGGTTGCCCAGTACGGCCCCTCGGTCCTCGCCCTGCCAAAGGCGTCGGGATTCGACCTATCCGCCTACCTGGTGCCGATCCTCGCGATCGCGATCGCGGTGGTGGTGCTTGCCTTCAGCGTTTTGCGCTGGCGCCGCAGCGGGCGGGACAACGAGCCGTCGGCGGCAGACGCCGCGGCCGATGCCCCGCAGGGCGAGGACGCGGAGCGGCTCGAGGCCGACCTCTCGCGCTACGACCTCTAGCGAGTCAGTTGAAGAGGACCAGGCCGGTGACCGGCACCGGCATCCGCTTCGGCAGCTGCCCGCGCTCGCCGCAGGCGATCGTCACGGCGGTGTGTTCGGTCAGGGCACGCAGCGCATCGGCGTCTTCGCTCAGCGGCGGGCCGTCGATCAGCAGCAGGTCGTAGGCGCGCTTCAGTCGCTCGATCGCGTGATCGCAGCGCTCGGAGTCGAGCAGCGCCACGGGCTCCGGCTCGGGCTCGCCGGCGACGATGCAGGTGAGCGGCTCGGTGGCCCGGCCGGCGGCGGGGCCGGCGAGGACCAGCGGCTGCAGGATCTCGCCGGCATCGGCCTCGTCGAGCAGGTAGTCGCGCAACCCCGGGCTGCTGGCGAGGCCAAGCCGTTCGGCCAGGGCCGGACCGGCGAGATCGCACTCGAGCAGCGCGATCCGACGGCCTTCCGCGGTCGCGGCGGCGGCCAGGCCCAGTGCGACCTGACCCTTGGCCGGCCCGGTGACGAAGACGGAACCGGTTTTCGTCAGCTTCCCCGCCAGCTCGGCGTAGGCCTGCAGCTCGGCGCGCCCGAGCGCCCCCGGCCGGCTCGACGCCCTGTCCGAGCGCTCCACCTCGGCCAGAACGGGTTGCTTGTTGCGGCGGCCCAGCATCACATCCGCTCCGGGGCGGAGATGCCGAGAAGGTCAAGTGAGCCAGCGATCGTGCGCATCGTGAGCAGGGAGAGTGCCAGGCGCGAGCGCTCGACCCCCTCCCCCTCGGCGCCGACGACCTGGCAGTCGCGATAGAAGCCGTGGAAATCGGCGGCAACGGCGGTCGCATATGTGCAGATCCGGTGCGGCGCCCGCCGCTCCGCGGCCTCGCGGACCTCGCCGGGGAACTCGAGCAGGCGCTTGATCAGCTCGCGCTCCGTCGGCTCGAGCGCCGTGCCCGGCGTCGCCGCGCCGGCGCCACCGGCGACCTCCTCTGGCTGCTGCTCGGCCTTGCGCAGGATGCTGGCGATCCGGGCGTGCGCGTACTGGACGTAGTAGACCGGGTTGTCGTTGGACTGGCGGCGGGCGAGCTCGAGATCGAGGTCGACCGTGGTGTCGTGGCTGCGCCAGAGCATGAACCAGCGGGTCGCGTCGATGCCGATGTCGTCGAGCAGTTCGTCGAGGGCGACGAAGTCGCCGCTGCGCTTCGACATCTGCGCCCGCTCGCCGCTTTCGACGATGTGGACGAGCCGCATGATCAGCGCCTCGAAGCGCTCCGGGTCGGCGCCAAGGGCCTCGATCGCGGCGCGCACGCGGGGGACGTAGCCGTGGTGATCGGCGCCGAGGATGTTGATCAGGCGGCCGAAGCCCCGCTCCAGCTTGTCCCAGTGGTAGGCGACGTCGGCAGCGAGATAGGTCGGTTCGCCATTGGCCCGGATTAGCACCCGGTCCTTGTCGTCGCCGAAGGTGGTCGTGCGCAGCCAGAGCGCCTCTTCGTGGCGGTAGGTGTGCCCCGCCTCGTCCAGCTGCGCCAGGGCGGTGTCGACCTCTCCGCGGCTGTAGAGGTCGCGCTCGGAGAACCAGTTGTCGAAGCGGACGCCGAAGCGATCGAGCGTGCCGCGCACTTGCTCCAGGATCAACTCGACGCCGCGAGTGCCGATTGCTCCGAGGTCGTCGACCCCGATCCCCTCGCCGGCGATCTGCCGGCCGAGGTCGATCACGTAGTCGCCGCCGTAGCCGTCCTCGGGCGGCTCCTCGCCCTTCATCCGCGCCGCGATCGAGGCGGCGAAGCGTTCGATCTGGCCGCCGGCGTCGTTGACGTAGAACTCGCGTTGGACCTCGTGCCCCGCCGCCTCCAGCAGGCGCACGAGGGAGTCGCCGTAGGCGGCGTGGCGTCCGCCGCCGACGTGCAGCGGCCCGGTCGGGTTGGCCGAGACGAACTCGACCAGGATGCGCTCGGGCGAGTCGGTCGGTGCCGGCCCAAGCTGCTCGCCGGCAGCAGCGAGGCTGATCGTCGCCCGCCGGTACCAATCGTCGGCAAGGAAGAAGTTGAGGAAGCCCGGCCCAGCCACCTCGATCCGCTCGACCGTCTTCTCCCCCAGCTCGGAGCGGAGCTGGTCGGCCAGGCGAGCGGCGACGTCGCGCGGGTTTTCGCCCAGGGGGGCGGCCAGCAGCATCGCCGCGTTTGAGCTGTAGTCGCCCAGTTCGGCTTTCGGCGGCCGCTCCAGGCTGGGCTCGGGACCGCTCGGCTTGCCCTCGCGCAAAGCGCGACAGGCGGCGTCTACTGCGCTGCGCAGGGCGGCGATCGGATCGGCGGCGGCCATCGTCGCGCTCATCGTATGGAGAGGCGACAGCGGCTGCGCTCTGTCCTCGCCGCGCAGGCCACTGAGTACGCTGGCCGGCGTGCGGATCGCCGCAATTACCGACATCCACGCCAACCTGCCGGCGCTCGAAGCCGTGCTCGGGGCAATCGAGGAGACCGGCGCCGAGGAGATCTGGTGCCTCGGCGACGTGCTCGGTTATGGGGTCGAGCCCGACGCCTGCGCCGCTCTGGTCCGCGAGCGTTGCGCGATCTCGCTGGTCGGCAACCACGACCTCGCGGTCCTGGGAGCGCTCGACATCGACTCCTTCTCCGAGGCGGCCGCACTGGCAGTCGAGTGGACGCGGGCAAACGTCAGCGAGGACACCCTGGAGTTCCTGCGCGATCTCGAGCCGGAGGGCGAGCGCGAGGGGATCGGCCTCTTCCACGCCTCGCCGCGCGACCCGGTCTGGGAGTACGTGCTCTCCAGCGAGCAGGCAGACGCCGGAATCGACGCCAACCCGCGCCGCCTCGGCCTGATCGGCCACTCGCACGTGGCGCTCTTCTTCGGCCGGCCCAACGGGGGCGGCAAGGACGACACCCGCGGCGCCCAGGCGAGCGACGGGGCCCTGCTCGAGCTGGGCGAGGGCGCCTGGCTGATCAATCCCGGCAGCGTCGGCCAGCCCCGCGATGGCGACCCAAGGGCGGCCTGGCTAGAGCTGGACACCGAGGCGGCGACGGGCCGCTTTCACCGCGTGCCCTACGAGATCGAGCGCGCCGCGGACCCGATCGTCGCCGCTGGCCTGCCGAGCCGCCTCGCCGACCGTCTCTACACCGGCCAGTAACGCTCAAATGCAGGGAAAATATGCCTCAGAAGTCGTTCTCTAGACTCGCAACGGTGCGTCAGCTGGCCATATCCACGATTGCCCTTGCGCTGGGCGCCACGGCGGCACTGGGGCTCGCCTCCTGCGGCGGTGGCGAAGACGCCAAGCTGCTGCCCGGCAACACCGCCGCGGAAATCACCGAAAACCTCGATCGCGTCAAGCAGTACGCCGAAGAAGGCGAATGCGTCGGGGCCGAAGACGCGGTCGCCGAAGTCAACGCCCAGGTCGAAGGACTGACCGGCGTCGATCCCAAGCTGGTCGAAGCGCTGCAACGGGGCGCCTCGCGGCTGAGCGAAGTCGTCGCCGGCTGCCAGGAAGAAGACACCGAAGCGGTGGCTCCCGAGAGCGAAGCGACAACCGAAGAAGAAACCGAAAAGACGCCACCGGGCCAGGAAAAGGAAGAAAAGGAACGGGAAAAGGAAGAAAAGGCGTTCGAAAAGGAAGAAGAAAAGGCCGAAAAGAAAGAACCGCCGCCGGCTGAAAAAACAACGCCTGAAGAATCGCCGACCACGCCGACCACACCCTCCGAAGGCGGCGGCACCGGTGCGCCGGGCGGCGTCAGCCCGGGTACTCCAGTCGCGCCCGAACAGGGGAACGAATAATGGCCTCGGGCATCCTCTCCGGGCGCTATGAGATCGGCGAGCGGCTCGGCTCGGGCGGCATGTCGAGCGTGCACCAGGCGACCGACCTGATCCTCGAGCGCACGGTCGCGGTCAAGATCCTCGCCGAGCACCTCTCCGACGACGAGCGCTTCGTCGCCCGCTTCCGCCGCGAGGCGCTGGCGGTGGCCAAGCTGATCCACCCCAACATCGTCCAGGTCTACGACACCGGCATCGACGACGGGCGCCACTACATCGTCATGGAGTACGTGCAGGGGCGCTCCGGGGCGCAGATCCTCCAGCGCCACGGCCCGCTCGACGCCGAGACCACGGCCGAGATCGGCGCCCAGGCCTGCGCCGGCCTCGACTACGCCCACCGGCGCGGGATCATCCACCGCGACGTCAAGCCCGGCAACCTGATGATCGTCGGCGGCCCGGTCGGCGGCGGCGAGATGACGATGAAGCTGACCGATTTCGGCATCGCCCGCGCGGTCGAACAGACCCGCATCACCCAGGTCGGCTCGGTCGTCGGCACCGCCGCCTACCTCTCGCCCGAGCAGGTGCGCGGCGAGGAGGCGACGCCCGCCACCGATGTCTACGCGCTCGGCGTCGTCCTTTACCAGTTCCTCACCGGCCGCCTGCCGTATGAGGGCTCGACCCTGGCCGAGCTGGCGGTGCGCCAGCAAAACGAGAAGCCGCTGCCCCCCAGCACCTACAACGACGAGGTGCCGGGGACGCTAGGCGCGGCGGTGCTGCGGGCGCTGGAGGGCGATCCCAACCGCCGCTACGCCAGCGCCAGCGAGTTCGCCGGCGGCCTGGCCCTCGGCATGCAGGGCGAGGACGTGACCCTGCCACTGGAAGAGGGAACCGCCGCGACCAACGTTCTCGGCGGCGGCGAGACGGCGACCCGCCGCCTCGACCAGACCGCGCAGACCGAGTACCGGCCCGCACAGCCGTCGCCGACCCGGCGACCAGTGGCGCGCGCGCCCCAGCAGCAGGCGCCACCGCCGCCGATTCGACCCGCGGCGCAGGCCCAACGCAAGCGCGGTGCCTTCTCGCGCTTCGCCCGCTTCGTCATGGCCCTAATAGCTCTTGTACTCATAGCCGCCGCTGTCGCGGCGGCGGTCATCTACGCGACAGACAAGGCCACGGGAGTCAAGGCAACAGAAGTAGCCGGCAATACCGTGGACAAGGTCGTCGAAGAATTCAAGGACCTTGTGAAGAAGAACCAGGAATAGTGGCGGCGATAAGTGACGGTGGTCCCCTCTCGGGGAGACCGTCCGGCTTGCAGTTGCACTAGCTTCGAGGTCGTTCCGCTCCCAAAGCCTCCCCGAGAGGGGACCCCCGTCACTTCAGGCGGACCAGGGTGAATTCCCGGAGAGGATTGCCCTTGAGTAGGCATCGAACCTCTCAGCCTCAATTGCGGCGCGCGCATGCACCATCAACTCCTGCAGGTAGGTGAGGTTGTGGATGCAGAGCAGGCGGACCGCGGTCAGCTCCTCAGCGCGGGATAGGTAGCTGATGTAGTCGCGGTCGTGGTTTTGACAGGCCGGGCAGGGGCAGTCGGCGGCGATCGGGTTGCGATTGCCGGTGTGGCCCGACTTGCGCAGGTCGAGGCGGAAGCGGTTGTCGGGATCCGGGACGAGGGCGACGCCGTGGCGGGCGAGGCGGGTCGGCACGGCGCAGTCGAAGACGTCGAGGCCGAGGGCGATGCCGGCCATCAGGTCGTCGACCTCGCCGATGCCGAGCAGGTGCTTGGGCGCCGCCTCGGGCAGCAGCGGCGCGGTCATGCCGAGCACCTCGCGCATCTCGGCCTTGTCGCGGCCGAGGGTGCCGCCGATCGCCAGGCCGTCGACGCCAGCCGTGGAGACGGCCTCGGCCGACTCTCGCCGCAGGTCCTCGTAGACGCCGCCCTGGACGATGCCGAAGACCGCCTGGCGCGCCGGTCCTTCGCGCTCGTGCCACTCGAGGCAACGGTCGAGCCAGCGGTGGGTGCGCTCGGTCGAGCGGGCGGTGTAGTCGCGGTCGGCGTGGAAGGGCGTGCACTCGTCGAAGACCAGGGCGATGTCGGATCCGAGCGCCGCCTGCACCTGCATCGAGACCTCGGGCGAGATGAAGAGCTCGGCGCCGTCGCGGTAGGAACGGAAGTGCACGCCCTCCTCCTCGATCGAGACAACCGAGCCCTGATCGCCACCCTGGCGGCCACTGCCCTTGACCTCGTTGGCGACGCCGCCGTGGGCCAGCGAGAAGACCTGAAAGCCACCGGAGTCGGTGATCAGCGGCCGCTCCCAGCCCATGAAGCCGTGCAGGCCATCGGCAGCGGCGATCCGCTCCGGGCCCGGCGAGACAAAGAGGTGGTAGGTGTTCCCCAGCACCATCTCGTAACCAAGCGCGGCCACCTCGTGGGATTCGAGCCCGCGCACCGTCCCCTTGGTCGCCAGCGGGATGAAGGCGGGCGTCTTCACCGGCCCGTGCGGCGTGTGCAGCACGCCGGTCCGCGCGGCGCCGTCCCGCGTCCCGATCTCGAACCTCAGTCTGTCCATCTCGACGCGCATGGCTGCTGGCTGAACGATTGACCACCCTATTGGTGGGTCAATCGTTCACTCGGCGATCAGCGACCGTCCGGTCATCGGCGCTGGCTGGGGAATGCCGAGCAGCTCGAGCGCGGTCGGCGCCACGTCGGCGAGGATGCCGTGATCGCGCAGCGCCACCCCCTCGGCGGTGACGATCAGCGGCACCGGGTTGAGCGAGTGGGCGGTGTTGGGCGAGCCGTCGGGCTCGAGCATGTGGTCGCAGTTGCCGTGGTCGGCGGTGATCACACAGATGCCGTCGCAGGCAAGCACTGTCTCAACGACTTCATTGAGACAGGAGTCAACCTTTTCGACGGCCTCCACTGCTGCTGGAATCACCCCCGTGTGGCCAACCATGTCTGGGTTGGCGAAGTTGATGATGCCGAAGCGAAACTCTCCGCCCGCCCAGTGCTTGGAGAAGGTTTCGGTAGCCGCGCGGGCGCTCATCTCGGGCTTGTGGTCATAGGTCGGCACGTCGCGTGGCGACTCGACCAGGTGGCGCTCCTCCCCCTCCCACTCCTGCTCGCGACCGCCGTTGAAGAAGTAGGTGACGTGGGCGTACTTCTCGGTCTCGGCGACGTGCAGCTGGCGCCCGCCGGCCTCGGAGATCGTCTCGGCCAGGGTCGTCTGTGGCCGCGCCTCGGGGAAGGCGACCGGGTAGGGCCAGCCCTTGCGGTACTCGGTCATCGTGGTCAGGTCGAGCAGCGGCCCGCCGGCACGGGGGAACTCGTCGAAATCGGGCGCGGACAGCGCCCGGGTCATCTCGCGCGCCCGGTCGGGGCGGAAGTTGATGAAGATGCCGACGTCGCCCGCAGCAACCCCGTCGTAGTCGCCGATCACGGTTGGCTTGACGAACTCGTCGGTCTCGTCACGCTCATACGATGAGGCGATCGCCTCATCGGAGGCAGCCGCGCGCAGGCCCTCGGCGTGGACGATCGCGTCGTAGGCGAGCTTGATCCGCTCCCAGCGCGTGTCGCGGTCCATCGCGTAGTAGCGGCCGCTGACCGTGGCGACGCGGCCAGCCTGGCGCAGCCAGCGCTCGAGCTCGTGCAGGTAACCCTTGCCGCCGTGTGGCAACGTGTCGCGGCCGTCGGTGAAGGCGTGGAAGACAACGTCGGGGACGCCCTCCTGGGAGGCGAGCTCGATCGTCGCCTCGATGTGCTCCCAGCCCGAGTGCACGCCGCCGTCGGAGACGAGGCCGAGCAGGTGCAGGCGCCCGCGCGGGCTGTTGCGGGCCCGCTCGCAGGCGCCGAGCAGGGCCTCGTTGTCGAAGAAGCCGCCATCGGCGATCGAGTCGTCGATCCGGGCCAGGTCCTGCTTGACGATCGCGCCGGCACCAAGGTTGAGGTGGCCGACCTCGGAGTTGCCCATCTGGCCCTCGGGCAGGCCGACGTCGCGGCCTTGAGCGGAGAGCTGCGTGTGGGGGAACTGCCCCCAGAGCCGGTCGAAGACCGGCGTCTCGGCGAGCGAGATCGCGTTGCCGGGCCCGGGCTCGGCCAGCCCCCAGCCGTCGAGGATGACGAGCGCGAGCGAAGGGACCGGAAGCGTCAACAGATACCCCTGGGTTCGCGTCCCAATCGACACGGATTCGAATACCCGGCTGCCACCGTGTCGATTGGGACGCTCACGAAGCCTTGACGATCGCCGCGAAGTCAGCCGCATCGAGGGCGGCGCCGCCGACCAGGGCACCGTCGATATCGGGCTGGCCGAGCAGCTCGGCGGCGTTGCCCGGCTTGACCGAGCCGCCGTAGAGGATCCGCACCTCGTCGGCTGGTCCGCCGTGCTCGCGCACTATGTCGCGGATGAAAGAACAGGCCTCCTGGGCCTGCTCGGGGGTCGCCGTGCGGCCGGTGCCGATCGCCCAGATCGGCTCGTAGGCGATCACCACCTCGGCCAGCTTGGTCCCCACCACCTCGGCCAGGTCGGCCTGCAGCTGGCGCTCCAGCACCGCCTCGGTCTGCTCGGCGTCGCGGGCATCCTCGGTCTCGCCGACGCAGAGGATCGGCTCGAGGCCGGCGGCGAGCGCGGCCGGCACCTTGCGGGCCAGGGCCTCGTCGGTCTCGCAGAAGTACTGGCGGCGCTCGGAGTGACCGAGGACGACCGCCTCGACGTCGAGCTCGACCAGCATCGGGGCCGAGACCTCGCCGGTGAAGGCGCCCGAGTCCTCCTCGTGCATGTTCTGCGCGGCAACCTTGACCGCAGTGCCGTAGCGGCGCTCGACCACGGCGGTCAGGGCGGTGAACGGCGGGCAGATCACCACGTCCGACTGCGTCGCCGCGATCTGCGGCAGCAGCGCGTCGACGAACTCGCCGGCCTCGGCGACGGTCTTGTGCATCTTCCAGTTGGCGGCGATGTACGGCGTGCGGCTAGGCATCGCGCAGGGCCTCCACGCCGGGCAGCTTCTTTCCCTCCAAGAGCTCCAAGGATGCTCCTCCTCCGGTCGATAGCCAGTCAACTTCGTCGGCAAGTCCGAACTGCTGCAGGGCGGCAACCGAGTCGCCGCCGCCGATCACGGTCGTGCCGGGCGCGTTCGCGACCGCCTCGGCGACGGCGCGCGTGCCGGCGGCAAACGGCGCCAGCTCGAAGGCACCCATCGGGCCGTTCCAGAGCACCGTGCCAGCGGCGGCGATCCGCTCGGCGTAGGCGGCGGCGCTGCGTGGGCCAATGTCGAGGCCCATCCAGCCGTCGGGAACCTCGACGCCGTCGCTCGCGCGTACCTCGGTCGTGGCATCGAACGCCTCGCCCAAGACCAGGTCGACCGGCAGGCGCAGCTCGCAGTCGGAGTCCTCGGACTGCGCCAGCGCCTTGCCCGCCAGCTCCACCCCCTCCTCCTCGACCAGCGAGTTGCCGGTGGCGATGCCCTGGGCGCGGAAGAAGCTGAAGCACATCGCGCCGCCGATCAGGATCTCGTCGGCGATCTCGAGGAAGCGGTCTATCACCCCAACCTTGTCGGTGACCTTGGCGCCGCCGAGGACGACGACTAGGGGCCGCGCCGGCGACTCGACCACGCGAGTCAGCTCGGTCACCTCCTGCTCGAGCAGCAGCCCGACAAAGCCCGGCAACAAGTCAGCCACGCCGGCGGTGCTGGCGTGAGCGCGGTGGGCGGCGCCGAAGGCGTCGTTGACGTAGAGGTCGGCGAGCGCGGCGAGGTCGGCTGCCAGCGCCGGATCGTTCTCGGTCTCCCCCGGCTCGAAGCGCACGTTCTCGAGCAGCAGCACGTCGCGCGATCCCAGTCCTTCCGCCAGCGCCTTGACCTCGTCGCCGACCACGGTGGGCGCCTGCTGGACCGGCGCCCCGAGCAGCTCCGCCAGGTGTTCGCCGACCGGCTGCATCGAGAGCTCCGACACGACCTGGCCCTTCGGCCGCCCTAGGTGGGAGACCAGGACCAGCGAGGCGCCGTGCTCGCGCAGCGATTCGATCGTCGGCAGCGCCGCGCGGATGCGGGTGTCGTCGGCGACCTTGCCACCGTCGAGCGGCACGTTGAAGTCGACCCTCACGAGCACGCGCTTGCCGGCGACATCGATGTCGCGAATTGATTTCTTGCGGAAGGTAGCGGCAGCCATTTCCACGCAATCAGCCAGGAAATGACGAGAGCCAGGCGTCGCCAGGCAAGGACGCAGGGAGTCCGAATAGCAGTGCTATTCGGACGACTGAGGACGCAGTATGGCGGCGATCTGGGTCCGTCATTTACGGCTGAGGGCTGGAAATGGCTGCCGCTACCTTCTCAGAGGACCTTGCCGGCCAGCTCGACGCAGCGGTTGGAGTAGCCCCACTCGTTGTCGTACCAGCTGATCACCTTCGCCATGCGACCGTCGCCGATCACCATCGTCGACTGCGCGTCGACGATCGAGGAATGCGGGTCGCCGACGATGTCGGTGGAGACGATCGGGTCCTCGGTGTAGGCGAGGATGCCCTTCAGCGGGCCGTCCGCTGCCTCCTTGAGGGCGGCGTTGATCTTGTCCTTGTCGAGCGGCTCGGGGGTCGTGAAGACGAGGTCCACGGCCGACCCGGTCGGCACCGGCGCCCGCATCGAGAAGCCGTTGAGCTTGCCGTTCAGCTCCGGCAGGACCAGCCCGACCGCCTTGGCGGCGCCGGTTGTGGTGGGGATCAGGTTGAGCGCCGCCGCCCGCGAGCGGCGGGGGTCCTTGTGCGGCATGTCCTGCAGGCGCTGGTCGGCGGTGTAGGCGTGGATCGTCGTCATCAGCCCCTGCTCGATCCCGAAGGCCTCGTGCAGGACCTTGGCCAGCGGCGCGAGGCAGTTCGTCGTGCACGAGGCGTTGGAGATGACGTGGTGGCTCGCCGGGTCGTAGGCGGAGTCGAAGTTGACGCCGAGGGCGACGGTGACGTCAGGTTCGGTCGCGGGGGCCGAGATGATCACCTTCTTGGCGCCGGCCTCGAGATGCTTGGCTGCGTCCTCGCGCTTGGTGAAGAGGCCGGTCGACTCGATCACGACGTCGACACCGAGATCGCCCCAGGGCAGAGCGGCGGGATCGCGCTCGGCGAGCACCTTCAGCTCCTTGCCGTCGATGCTGAGCGCCCCGTCGCTGGCCTCGACCTCGCCGGGAAAGCGGCCGAGGATCGAGTCGTACTTGAGCAGGTTGACCATCGTGGCGGTATCGACGAGGTCGTTGACGGCGACGAACTCCAGATCGGCCCCGGCGGCATGCGCCGCTCGGAACACGTTGCGCCCAATCCGCCCAAAGCCGTTGATTCCGACCTTCACAGCCATTCCTCAGTTCCTCCTGGACTCGTTATGGGAGATGTCTCGATCTTATGGACCGGCGCAGGCCGGCCCGCTGACAAGCTTCAGTCCGACCCGATGGTGATCTCTATCTCGTACCCGTCCGGGTCCTTGAGAAATGCCGAGTAGGAGCCGGAGCCATAGGAGCGACGCTCGCCGGGCTCGGAGACCACGGTGCCACCGCCGCTCATACCGCCTTCCCAGGCCGCCTTGACGGCGACGATTCCAAGCGCGGAGAAGCTGAGCAGGCCGAAACCGGCCTTCGGCTCGTGATGGGAAGCGATGAAGAAGACGGGTTTGGCGATGCCCCAGCCGATCGTTTTGTCCTCCTCGAAGTGGCGCCGCCAGCCAAGTGGGGCAAGCAGCCCGTCGTAGAACGAGCCGCTCCGCTCGAGGTCGGAAACCTCCAGTAGGACGTGGTGAAGCATCGTGCCCGGAGGCTATACGGGCGGGCGGATCAGCCGCCGCGCGGTGTCCAGCGGAAAAAGCGGATTGCCAGCAGCAGGCCGGCCACCCCCCAGATCGCGACGATCGCCAGATCGCCCCACTGCACGCTACTGCCGACGCTGCCCGGATCGTAGACGTCGAAGAAGGCCTCGAAGAAGTGGCGGATCGGGAAGAGGTCGGCGAAGTGGATAACGCCGTTGGGCAGCTGATCGTCGGGGATGAAGATGCCGGAGAGGAAGTAGAGCGGCAGCAGCAGGGCGTTGACGATCGGCGCCGCGGCATCCTGCGAGGGGATCGCGGCGGTGAGGGCGATGCCGAGGCAGCAGAACGAGGCTGCCCCGATCAACAGGGTGACCACGATCTGAGGCAGCTGGCCCCAGGGGATCGCGACGCCGTAGAGGAGGCGGCCGATCGCCGCCATCAGCGCCAGCATCATCAGCGCTACCACGGCCGAGTTGCCGATCCGACCGGCGATGAAGACCCAGGCCGGCATCGGCGTGCCGCGGCCGCGCTTGAGCCGGCCGTCCTCGCGGGCGATCACCAGCGACATCGCCAGCGACTGCATCGTCGCCGAGATCACCGCCAGGGTGATGATCGCCGGCACGTAGTAGGCGGTGGTCTTGATCCCGCCGCGAACGTTCACCGTCTGCCCGCCGAAGACCGTGGCAAAGATCAGCAGCAGGATCACCGGGAACATCACGGTGAAGAAGACCGAAGCCGGGTTGCGCCAGAAGGCCTTCTGGTCGTAGCGGAACTGGTGGGCGAAAAGCGCGATCCCGCTCACTCGGATTCCCCCTCCGCGGTGAGAGAGAGGTAGACGTCCTCGAGGTTGGGTCGGGTCACTTCCAGGCCCTCCAGCTCGAGGCCCTGCGAGATCGCCCGCTCGGTCAACTGGTGCAGATCGGCGACCGGGGTCGTCGTCTCAACCGAGACCTCCTCGCCGCCGAGCCGGTAGCTGATCGTCGTCGGCAGACTCTCGCGGTCGCCGAGATCGTCCGGCGTGCCGCTCGCAACCACCTGGCCGCGCGAGATGATCGTCACCCGGTCGGCGAGCCGCTGCGCCTCGTCCATGTAGTGGGTGGTGAGAAAGACCGTCTTGCCGAGGTCGCGCAGGCCGGCGATCGTCTCCCAGGCCTGGCGCCGGGCCGAGGGGTCGAAGCCGGTGGTCGGCTCGTCGAGGAAGAGCAGCTCGGGGTCGCCGATCAGCGCCATGCCGACGTCGAGGCGGCGCTGCTGGCCGCCGGAGAGCTTGCTCGCCCGCACATCCGCCTTGCCGGCGAGGCCGACCAGCTCGATTACCTCGTCGACCGGCCGCGGCGCCCGGTAGTAGCCGGCGTAGAGACCGAGCGAGTCGCGCACGGTCAGGTAGGGATCGAGCCGGCAGCTCTGCAAGACGATGCCGATCCGCTCGCGCCAGGCACGGTCGCCGTGCTCGGGATCCTCGCCGAGGACTTCGATCTCCCCGCCGCTGCGCTTGCGATACCCCTCGAGGATCTCAACCGTCGTCGTCTTCCCCGCCCCGTTGGGACCGAGAAAGGCGAAGACCTCACCGGCCTGCACCTCGAGGTCGATCCCCCGCACGGCCTCGAACTCCCCATAGCTCTTGCGCAGCCCGCGGATGGATATGACGGCGTCGCCCAAAGCCCGGCGATTCTATGGATGCCCGGAAGCCCGGGTTATTCGGCTCCGCTGTGATCGAGCGGCGTCGGTAGGGCCTCCGAACGTTTTGCGCCGCTGGCCCTAAAGCATTCTCGGACGGCAGCAGGCGATCCAGCCAGTCAGGCGAGTGAGGAGGCCCTACCGACGCCCGCCCCTTAAGAGTGAAGCCCGCTACCCCACCTCGGTATCGCGGTGCTTCAGATGCACCACCACATCCTCGCGCCCCTCCAGCTCGCGGCGGATGCGGTCGGCGACGGTGATCGAGCGGTGGCGGCCGCCGGTGCAGCCGATCGCGATCGTCAGGTGGCTCTTGCCCTCGGCCACGTAGGCGGGGACGAGGAAGTCGAGCAGCGGCAGCAGCCGCCCGTAGAACTCGCCGGCTTGGGTCCCGGACTCGACGTACTCGCGGACCCGCTCGTCGAGCCCGGTCAGCGGGCGCAGGTCGTCGACGTAGTGCGGGTTGGGCAGGAAGCGCACGTCGAGGGTGAGGTCGGCATCGTGGGGCGGCCCGTTCTTGAAGCCGAAGGTGAGCAGGGTCAGCGCCATCTTGCCGGTCTCGTGGTGGTCGAGCATGTCCTCGGCGATCCGCCGCCGCAGCATCGCCCCGGTCAGGCTGCCGGTGTCCATGACGATGTCGGCGCGCTCGCGCAGCGGCGCCAGCAGCTCGCGCTCGGCGCGAATTCCATCGACGATCCGGCCTTCCGGCGCCAGCGGGTGGCGGCGGCGCGTCTCCTTATAGCGGTCGACCAGCGTCTCCTCGTCGGCCTCGAGGAAGAGCACGGTCGGTTTCAGGCCCTCGGCCTCGAGGTCGTCGAGCACCTGCAGCAGGTCGTCGAAGTAGTCGCCACCGCGCACGTCGGAGACGACCGCGGCGCACTCAACCCCGCTGCCCTCGTGGCGGAAGAGCTCGCCGAGGCTGCCGATCATCCGCGGTGGCAGGTTGTCGACGCAGAAGTAGCCGCCGTCCTCGAAGGCGGCGATCGCTTCCGACTTGCCGGCGCCGGAGTGGCCGGTGATCACGACCAGCTCCACCTCGCGCCCGGCCTTTGCCTCCGCCGCCTCTTTCGTGCTCGCCATCAGCCCGTCCTGTTGAGTTGCTCGTGGATCTCGCGGGCTACCTTGCCAGGCAGGCCGGGCACCATTTCCAGTTCCTCGCGAGTGGCGGCGAGGAAGCGCTCTGGGGAGCCGAAATGCTGCAGCAGCGCACGCTTGCGGACCGGCCCGATCCCCTTCAGCTCGTCGAGCACCGAGCCGGTCATCGCCCGGTCGCGACGACCGCGGTGGTGTTCGATCGCGAAGCGGTGCGCCTCGTCGCGCACCCGCTGCAGCAGCTTCGATGCCTCCGAGTCGGCGGCGAGGTCGACCGGCTCCGAGCGTCCCGGCACGTAAACCTCCTCCTCGCGCTTGGCGAGGCTGATCACGGTCACGCCGCGATCGACGAAGGGCTTCAGCGCCCGCATCCCCGCCGCCAGCTGACCCTTGCCGCCGTCGATCATGATCAGCGCCGGCAGGGCGGAGAAGCTGGCGTCGCGCTTGCTGTCGTGCGGCGAAAGGTCGACCTGCTCGAGGTAGCGGTTCATCCGCCGCCCCAGGACCTCTTCCATCGAGGCGAAGTCGTCGGGACCGTCGCCGCGCCCTTCTCCACTTTCACCGCGCACGCGGAAGCGCCGGTAGTCGGACTTCTTGGTCGCACCCCCCTCGAACACCACCATCGAGGCAACGGTGTGCTCGCCGCCGATGTTGGAGATGTCGAAGCCCTCGATCCGCACCGGCAGGTCGGCCATGCCAAGCGCATCGCGCAGGCTGGCCAGCGACTCGACTCGGCGCTGGCGGCGGTGCTCGCGGCGCAGCCGGTCCTGGTCGAGGGCAAGCTTGGCGTTGCGCTCGGCCAGCTCGCGCAGGCGCCGCTTGTCGCCGCGCTCGGCGACCCGTACCTCGACCGCGCTGCCGCGGCGCTCGCTCAGCGCCGCTTCGAGCAGCTCGACCCGCTCGCTCAGGTAGGGGCCGACGATCACCGTGCGCGGCATCGCCGGCGAAGCCGAGTAGTACTGGCCGACGAACTCCTCGGCGACCTCGGCGAGGTCGCGTTCGGCCTGGTTGTCGAGGTAGAAGCTCTGGCGCTCGGCGAGGATGCCGTCGCGCACCTGGAAGACCTGGGCGTTGGCGTCCTGTCCCTCGGCGGCGACCCCGATCAGGTCGGCGGTGCCGACCGTGCCGCCAGCGACCCGCTGGCGCTCGAACAGCGAGGAGATCGCCGCCAAGCGATCGCGATGCAGGGCGGCGCGCTCGAACTCGTGCCGCCCCGCCGCCGCCTCCATCTTCTCCCGCTCGTCAGCCTCGACCTGGCGGTAGCGGCCGGAGAGGAAGTCGACGATCGCATCGATGTTGTGGCGGTACTCCTCCCGGCTGACGTAGCCGACGCAGGGCGCCCCGCAGCGCTTGATGTAGTAGTCGAGGCAGGGGCTGCCGGAGCGCCGGCCGGGCTCGCTGCCCTCGCAGGTGCGGAACTGGAAGAGCTTGCCGAGCAAGTCGAGCGTCTCGCGCACCCGCTTGGCGCTGGAGAAGGGACCGAAGTAGGCGCGGCCGGCGCGGTGCTTCTCGCGAGTGAAGTAGACCCGCGGGTAGTCCTCGTCGAGGCTGACACAGACGTAGGGGTAGGACTTGTCGTCGCGCAGGCGGATGTTGAAGCGCGGCCGGTGGCGCTTGATGAACGTCTGCTCGGTCAACAGCGCCTCGGCCTCGGTCGAGGTGGCGAGGAACTCGATGCGCTCGACACGCGAGGTCATCCGGCCCTCGCCCTTGGCCGAGAAGTGCGAGTTGACCCGCTTGCGGATCGAGCGCGCCTTGCCGACGTAGAGGGTCTCGCCCTCGGCGCCGTGAAAGAGGTAGACGCCCGGCGAATCGGGCAGCTGGCGTCGCTGCTGGGCGATCCGTTCCGCCCGCGAGAGCTCGCTGTCGTCCCCGCCGTTGCTCATGGGTCAAAGAGTAGGCTCCTGGCCACCCGGCCAAGGTGACCCGCCGGTGAAGACTTCCCAGACACGGAGAGCGAGATGACAACCCCCGCAGCCCTGACCAGCGCCCCGCCCGAGCTGAACACGCTGAAGATCGAGATCGACGGCGATATCGGGACGCTCACCCTCGACCGCCCCGATGCCTTCAACGCGATGAGCCCGGAGATGATCGGCGAGATGACCGTCGCCTTCGCCTGGCTCGCCGACCGGGCGCCGATCCGGGCGCTGATCGTCACCGGTTCGGGCAAGGCCTTCTGCGCCGGCGGCGACGTCACCTGGTTCCAGAAGGGCGTCGAGGAAGAGGAGATCGACCTGCCCTCGGAAGTGCGCCGCGGCGCCGAGGCGCTGCACGCGGCGATCGTCGACCTGCGCCGGATCCCCTACCCGGTGATCTGCGCCGTCAACGGCCCGGCTGCCGGCGCCGGCTTCTCGCTGGCGCTTGCCTGCGACATCCGCATCGCCTCCGAGTCCGCCTTCTTCGCCCCCGCCTACGGTCGCATCGGCGCCTCGCCCGACGGCGGCATGACCTACTTCCTGCCCCGCGTGGTCGGGCCGAGCCGGGCGCTGGAACTGCTGCTCGAGGATCCCAACATGAAGGCCCAGGACGCGCTCGCCGAGCGGATCGTGACCGAGGTCGTCGCGCCCGACGAGCTGATCGGGGCGGCGCGGGACAAGGCCGAGAAGCTGGCGGCCAAGGCCCCCCACTACGTGCGCATGGCGAAGGCGCTGGCCAACACCAGCATCGAGCACACCCTGACCGAGCACCTACAGCTGGAGCGCCACGGCATCGCCGACAGCATGGCGACCGAGGACCTGCGCAACGGCGTTGAGGCCTTCTTCGGCGGCGGCACGCCGGAGTTCCACGGCCGCTGAACCGGAGACGAATCCCCCGCGTATGCAGGTACAGTCTTCCCCGAGCATTCGCCCCCCAGGAAAGGACTCCCAGTCATGAAGAAGGTCGGCGCATTTCTAGTCCTGGCCATCGCGGCACTAGCCCTGGTCGCCTGCGGCAGCAGCAGTAGCGACAGCAGCTCGAGCACGACGGAAACCAGCGGAGGCGAAAGCCAGGCCGAGCAGGGCGGCGCGGCAAAGGAAGAAAGCAGCAGCGCGGGCAGCGGCTCGTCCTCGACCCTCAAGTTCGAAGCCGACCCCAAGGGCGAACTTGCCTACACCTCCACCAGCGAGACCGCCAAGGCGGGCAAAGTGACGGTCGAATTCAAAAACCCGCAGTCGCTCACCCACGACGTGGCGATCGAAAACGCCAACGGCGAAGAAATCGGCGCCACCGAACTGATCGCCGACGGCTCCGACACCACGACCGTCGACCTCAAACCCGGCACCTACACCTACTTCTGCACCGTGCCCGGTCACCGCGAAGCGGGCATGGAAGGCACGCTCACCGTCAAGTAGGCGAGGTGGCACGTGAGTCGCTGGGAGACAACCAGCACTCTGGAGGCCGGGGTCAGCCCGGCCTCCGTTTGGCAGAAGGCCTATGCGGACGCCGCAGCCTGGCCGAAGTGGAACGCCGAGATCAAGCGAGCCCAGCTTGACGGGCCTCTGGCGCAGGGTGCCAAGGCGAAGATCGTCTTCGGCACCGGCCTGCGCCTGCGCTTTCATGTGGTCGAGTTCGAGGACGGCCGGCTCTTCACCGACGAGTCCCGCCTGCCCGGCGCCCGCATGGGCCACCGTCATCTGGTCGAGCCGACCGAGAGCGGCAGCCGCCTCACCAACACCATCTACATTGAGGGTCCGCTGGCGCCTTTTTGGCGCCGGATCATGGGACCAGCAGCGGCGCGAGCCCTGCCCGACGCCCAGCGTGCGGCGGTCGATCTGGCGCAGGCGGCATGAGCGTGCTCGGGAAGTCCGCAAATGGTTGATGGCGACATCCGTCCCCGCCTGGCGACGGCGGCCGACGCCGCAGCGATCACCTCAACGCTGAGCGCCGCCTTCGACGCCGACCCTCTCTGGAGTTGGGCCTTTCCAGACGACGAAAAGCGCCCCACGCAGTACCAAACCTTCTTCGGCCTCTTCGTCGAGAGCGCGATCCCAAACGGCTGGGTCTGGACCATCGATCAAGCCGCCGCCGTGGCCGTATGGACGCCGCCGGGCAAGAGCGAGCTGAGCGAGGAAGCGGAGGCAAAGATCAAGCCGTTCCTCGAGGCCGAGCTTGGCGCTCACGCCGAGGCCGTGTCGCAGGTGTTCGCCTCATTCGAGGCAGCCTGCCCCGATGACGCGGACTTCTACTACCTGAGTCTTCTCGGTACCCACCCAGACCACCGTGGCCGCGGGCTCGGGATGGAGCTACTGGGCGCGAACCTGGCCCAAATCGACGCCGAGTCCATGCCCGCCTACCTGGAGTCGAGCAACCCGGCCAACGACAGTCGCTACGAACGACTCGGATTTGAGCCGCGCACCGAGTTCTCGACCCCCGAAGGCCAGCACACCGTCACGACAATGTGGCGCAAATCGCAGTACTAGCTTGCCGGCTTCAACATCTCTCTAGTGCGGTTCATCTTCTCGTGGATCAGCGCCATGGCCACCGCGCCGGCCTCGTCGTATAGATCGGCCACCACCGAACCGAGCTCATACGGTGGCTCGTATGGATAAGAAGCCAAGAACTCCTGCATGCGTTGGTGGCGCTCAGCCGCATCTGGACCGGCTCGTTGGATGATGAAGTCACGCCAGTCATTTCCGTGCTTCGTGGAGTTACAGGCGTTGCAAGCGGGAACGATGTTGCCCCAGGCATCGAGGCCAAGGTCCTTCTTGTTGATCGGGATGAGATGGTCGCCGCAGACTCGCGAGGGTGTCAGGCCTTCACCGCAAAAACAACAACGACCGTCGAAGAACGCCAACACCTCCCCCTTGAGGTGCTTCTTGGCAAAAGGCTCGAGACCGCGCTCGAGGTCGTATGCCTTCCCCATTTCCTGGAGGAAGATTCGAACCGCGGTATTCGCTATGTCGGATCGCGACCTGGCCACGTAACCACCCTAGTGGTCGATGAGCGGTCGAGAAACGCTTACTCGCCGGGAGCCATCACGCGGGTGACGCTGTCGCCGACGAAGCAGGGCTTCTCGTTGCCCTCGACCTCGAGGGTGAAGCGGGTGATGACCTCGTACCAGCCGCCGCCCTTCTCATCGACCGAGACGACCTCGGCGCGGCCGCGCACGGGGGCACCGACGGGCACCGGGGCCGGGAAGCGGATCTTGTTCCAGCCGTAGTTGACCCCGAGGGCGAAGCCGGTTGAGGAGATCAGCTCCTTGCGGAAGCCATCGACCAGGGAGAGCGTCAGGTTGCCGTGGGCGATCGTGGTGCCAAAGGGGCTCTCGGCCTTGGCGCGCTCGACGTCAACGTGGATCCACTGGTCGTCGCCGGAGAGGTCGGCAAAGGTGTCGATGTCCTGCTGGGTGACCGTGCGCCACTCGCTCGGGCCGATCTCCTGCCCGACCAGAGCCCGCATGCCCTCGACACCCTGTACCTCGACGCTTGCCATCGGCGCCAGTCTAATCGCAGCGCGTCGGTCGGGCAGGGTTGGCTCAAATCGAGCCACGTTTGCGTGAAACGCTCCAAGTGCGACTGAAACCTGTTGAAAGGGGGGAGTGACATGAGAGTGCAACCGCGCCGACTTCTCGCCCTTCTTGCCTTGCCATGCGCCCTCTTGATCTTCCCCGCCTGCGGCGCCGCGGCCCCGAGCTGCGCCGAAGGCCCGGAAACCGTCGGGACGACGGTCATCGGCACGCCCTGCGCAGACGTGATCCGCATGCAGCGCGACGTCACCGTCGCCTTCGGCGAAGGCGACGACGACGTGATCTACGGCCAGCGCGGTAACGACAGCATCTTCGGCGGCGAAGGCAACGACCGGCTTTATGGAGGGGTCGGCGATGACCGGCTCCGCGGCGGCCCCGGCGACGACCGGCTCTCCGGCGGCTTCGGCGCCGATTCCCTGGATGGCGAAGAAGGCAACGACTTCGACCGCGGCGACGCGACGATCGACTTCATCGGGGACTCGGGCGGCGGCAACGACACCATCAGCTTTGCGACCGGGGTGACACCGGGCTTTCCCAACGAAGGATCGTTCTTCACCAACGCTGGCTTCCCGCCGGGAGCCGAGGGGCGCGGCGTCTACATCGATCTCGGCGACAATTTCGCCAACGACGGGCAGGCGCCCTCGGGCGGGGGCTTCGACGAACCGCTGGCCCCGGCCACCGACTTCAGCGCCTTCGAGACCGTGGTCGGCACGCCCTTTCCCGACTACATCGTCGGCACCAGCGGCCCGGAGACCTTCTACGGCGGCGGCGGCGCGGACCTGATCGACGGGGGCGGGGGCGGCGATGTCGCCCACGGTGGCGCCGGCGAAGACGGCTGCGTCAATGTCGGGACGGACGACTGCGAGCTCTCCGGCGAAGAAATCAAACTGCGCAATCCCGGCGGGATCGCGGTCGGCGTCATGGCCCCCGGCGGCCCCGGAGGGCCGGCCGTCTACCTGACCGGCAGCAACCGGGATGACCTGGTGACGGCGAGCTACGCACCGGGAGCGGTCACCTTCACCCTGGCTGCGGGCAGCGAAGGACAGTTCGATGCGGCGGAGGCGATGGCGGGAGGCTGCTCCGCGCCAAGCGGGGGATCGGTCTCCTGCCCGGTACCGGAAACCCCCGACTCGATCCTGCTCGCCGGCCTGGCGGGTAACGACGAACTCTCCGCCCCCGGCCTGCCCGAATCCGTCTCGGTCGTCGTCCTGGGGAACGAAGGCGACGACTTCCTCACCGGCGGCGAAACCGAAGACGCGCTCGTCGACGGCGCTGGCGATGACACAGTGGAGGCCGGCGGGCGCGACGACGCGCTGCCCAACAACGGTGGCGCCGACCGGCTCCACGCCGGCGCCGGAGAGGATCTCTTCATCTCCAACGAGGTCTGCGGTGGCGATCTCCTCGATGGCGGCGGCGATCGCGACAACGCCAACTGGGCCAACTTCAAATCCGGGGTGACAATCGACATGGCCCAGCGTGTCGCCGGCTTGATCGGCCCCCAGGGCGAAGCGCACTGCAACAGCGCCGACGAACTGACGAGCCTGCAGGCGATCGAGGACATCGAGGCCACCAACGGCGCCGACAACCTGATCGGCGACGACGGGCCCAACCAGCTGCTGGGCCGGGAAGGGCCGGACAACTTCTTCGCCGGTGGCGGCGACGACCTGTTGCTAGTCAACTCCGGCGACGCCGACCCAATCGTCGACTGCGGCGCGGGCTTCGACACGGCGCTGATCGACTTCGCGCCGATCGTCGACGGTGCGCCCATCGGCTGCGAGTCGGTGGAAGAACGCGCCCCGAACAGCTTCCGCCCGCCGGACACGCCGCTGAACCCTGAACCCAAGCTGCCGGCGACGGAACCTCCCCCTCCACCGCCGCCCCCGAAGCCACCGAAGCCAGACCGGAAGCCGCCGGCGACCCGCCTGCGCCATCGTCCGGCGGCGCTCCTCCTCGCCGCTGGTCCGCGCCGCCGCGTCTCCTTCGCCTTCGCCGCCTCCGAGCCCGGCGCCAGCTTCCACTGCAAACTCGACGGCCAGCCCTGGCGCCCCTGTCGCTCACCGCGGAGCTACCTCGTCGCGCCCGGACGACACACCTTCCGCGTCTTCGCAATCGACGCTGCCGGCAACCCCGACCGCTCACCGGCGAGATTCGGCTTCCGGGTCCGCTCCCGCTGAGCCACGATTCGAGAGGCACGGCCTCAGGCCACGAGACGCACCTCGAAGCTCGGCGCGACGAGGACGCCGGTGCCACCGAGCAGGGCGAGGATTCGGGTGACGTAGGCCTGGGTCTCGGGGATGGCCGGGACGCAGCGGCAGGCTTCGACCGGGGCGGGGCCGGCGTTGTAGGCGGCAAGGGCCAGTTGTGGCGAGCCAAACTGGTCGATCAGGTCCGACATGAGGTGGGCCTCCGCGTCCATTGCTTCCTCGGGATCGAAAGGATCGCGCAAGCCATAGGAAGCCGCCGTGCTCGGAATGAACTGGGCGATGCCCTGGGCGCCCGCCGGAGAGCTCGCGTATGGATTGAAGTTCGACTCGGCCATCAGCTGGGCGGAGAGGAGGGCGGCAGACACGTTCCAGTGCGTGGCGGCGCGAAGTAGTGGAGCGCGGAACCGTTCGGGAACGAAGGCTGGCAGCCCTTCGCCGCCGGATAGCGAGCCGTCCCCCCCACCGCCGGTGGAAACCGTGCCGCTTGCCGTGACCACATTGCCCGCAGACGAGCACGGTGCCGGGCCGGCGTCATACCCGAAATGCCACGGCTCCCAGCTGTAGCGCTGCACGAAACCGAAGCGGCCCGCATTGGCGGGCAGCCAGCCGTAGGCGGTTTCGGGACCGAGGTCGAGCTCGGTCGCGCAGCGGTGCAGGGAATGGCCGGGAGGCGCCACCCAGGTGGGATCGGGGTGAGCGGCAAACAGGGCCGCCTGTTCGGCGTCTGAGCGAAAGGCCGAGTTGACGATCAGGGCCAGGCCGACCCGACCGGCCGCAGCTGCCATGCGGTCGAAAGCGGCGGCGGCGTCCGGCCGCATCCCGTGGCCCTGGCGGTAGAGCAACGGGCCGCTGTACCCGCCTCCGGTCGCCATCGCGGTGGACGGTTCGCCGGAGGAGCTCGATGGGGCGCCGGCTTCCGCCACGGCAGATGCCTCCGTGCGCGAGTTCCGGCCACCCACCTCGACCGTCGCGGTTACCGCGGCTTCGGCTCGAACCGGCGCGAACGAATCGGCGTCGAGGAAGGCGATCCGCAGGCGCGGCGGCGACACCCCGTTGGCTTTCGCCGCGGCGATTGCTGCCTCCCGTGCCCGGGCGAGGTATACGGCCTTCTCGATGTGGCGCGGGTTCGGTGAACCGCTGGGCAGGCGCGAGGGAGAGAGCAGGCGCGGGAGATCGTCGCGCATCGAGCGCGCCGCCGAGATCGCCGCCAGGTCTGCCGCTCGCTGGGCCCGCCCCTTGCCGACGATCGCCCCGGCGATGGCGACCAAGGCCAGCGCCACGACGATCAGCGCAAGTGCACCGCCGAGCGCGAGCGGCAGAGCTTGGCCGTCTTGTCGCTTCGCTTCCATGCCGCCACGCTGGCTACTCGCGGCGCGTGCGTGGTGCGCTCAAGCACATGAATCCGAGTCATCTCGCGACCGAACCATCCGGCGCCCCAGGCCGTAGTTAGGAATAAGCAAACGACCTAGGAGACCCGATGCCGCACTCACGCACGCTTCCCCGCCCATCGCTTCGACTTTCCATCGTCGGGGTGCTGCTGGCGCTCTCCCTCCCGATCGCCGTCGGCGTGCCACAGGTCCTTGCCGCGAAATCAAGCAAGCGGGTCGTCGCCGAGGCGGAAAACGCCACGCTCGGCAAGACCGTCCTGACCACGACCAAGGGCCGCACCCTGTACAGCCTCAGCGTCGAGAAGAACGGCAAGTTCGTCTGCACCGCCTCCTGCCTCTCGATCTGGCATCCACTGATGGTCCCGGCGGGCGTGCGCCCAACCGGCCCGGTCGCGCTCGGCACGGTCGAGCGACCGGAAGGCGGGACCCAGGTCACCTACAAAGGCCGCCCGCTCTACCGCTTCGGCGGCGACACCAAAGCCGGGCAGGCAAACGGCGAGGGGATCAAAGACGTCGGCACTTGGCACGCGGCGAGTCCGCCGCAGAAGGCCGCCGAACCCACCCCCCAACCCCAGCCCCAACCTGAAAACCCCTACCCATACGGCAGCGGCTACTAGCTAGCGCGAGCGAACCGAGGCAATCGTCTGCGCCAGCGTCTCGCGTGCGTCGTGGTGCGGCATCCAGTGCAGCTTGCGGCGGGCGCGGGTCGTGTCCATCAGTACGGGTCGGCGAACCGCCTCGATCCAGGCCGCCTCGTCGGGCAGAAACGGCATCAATGAGACTGCCTCGGCCGCGACGCCGACCGCGAGGTGCGGCGCCGGCACCGCGTGCCAGCCAAGGGCATGCGCCAGGTCGCTGATCGTCAGCTGGCCGGGGCCGGCCAGGTTGTAGACGCCCGGCGGGCCGTGACCTAGAACCGCTGCGGTGAGCGCGGCGGCGACGTCGTCGTGGTGGACGAGCTGGAAGGGAACGCCGGGATCGGGCAGCACCGGGCGCAGCTCGGGCACCTTGCCCAGCGCCCAGCGCAGCGGCCCCGGGATCCGCTGGCCCATCGCCAGCATCGGGATCAGGTCGAGCAGCAACGTCGCTTCCGGCCCGGCGACGATGCAGGGGCGGAAGACGAAGGCCTCCGTGCGCGAGTCGAGCAGCGCCTCCTCGAGCTCGGCCTCGACGGCGGCCTTGTGCGCCGAGTAGGGGTGGCGCGAGGTGCCGCGCACCGGCTCTTCCTCGTCGAGCAGGTCCGGCATGCCGCGGTGGAAGCCGTAGGCCGCAACCGAGGAGGTGTAGACAAGCCGCTTGGCGCCGGCCGCCGCCGTCGCCTCGAAGACGTTGCGCGAGCCGTTCAGGTTTACCTCGCGGCTCTCGCTGCCGCCGGCGACGATCGCGAAGGCGAGGTGGACGACGACGTCGGCGTCCTCGACCAGCGAGTCGACCGCGTCACGGTCGAGCACGTCACCGCGCCGGTATTCGGTCTTCTCCCAGCCGTGCCCGGCGAGGTCGAAGGGCCGCCGCGCCATGCCGATCACTCGATCAACCTCCGGCATCCGCTCTAGTGAGGAGATGAAGGCCCTGCCGATCTCCCCGGTCGGGCCGGTGACTGCGACGGTCAGCATGCGGCGATTCTGGCGAAATGCCGGCGCGGGCGGCGGCAAGCGCCGGACGCTGCAGTCAGGCGCTCACGTCGACGATCTCGAGCAGGGCCTCCAGGTCTCGAAGATCTCTTGCGTTCAGGGTGTAGAGCGGGAGGTCGTGGGCGAGCGCGGTCGCGCCGATCATCAGGTCGACGGCCCGGGCACCTCGAGGTTTGCGGCCGGCGGCACGTGTGGCGGCGTAGACGTGCCCATATGCGCGCGCACAGCTCGGGCTGAAGTTCAGCGATTCGACCCCGGACTCGAACCGCTGGAGTCGTTCCTGGCGTCGCGCGCGCTCGAGCTCATCGGTCGTGGCGAGAGGACCGGCGGTCAGCTCGGCGAGTGTCAGAGTAGAAATCGCGATCTCGGCCGGAAGCAGTCCCGGATCGATCTCGGCGTAGCGGATTACAACTGATGTATCGATCAAGCCCCGCCCCTCGGGGGGCTCAACCACGGGGCGTAGGATCCTGATCGGCGTAAGCGTCGATATCGGCTCGGAACCGCTCATAGTCGATCGGCGGCGAACCTGCGAAGAGGTCGATGAAGACTTGCCTGGGGATGAACTTACGCGGCTGATAGGGCCGGAGTTCACCTACCGGCCTGCCATTTCTGGTCACGATGAAGTCCTCCCCCCCGTCCAGGGCCCGCATCACCTCGCCGCTGTTGTTGCGCAGCTCCCTCTGGGTTAGCTTCCGAGTCATCCAAGTCAGCGTAGCACGCGTGCGCCGCTGAAATTTCGCTTTCCAAGAGGGTTTGGCGAAGACGAAGTGGCAAACCGCCCGGTGCCTCGGGCGGCAGGACGCCGAACAGCGCGCGGCGGGCGGGCACCCAGGCGAGCGGCCTCTTCAGAACACGGACGAGCAGGTCGCGCCGCTGAAGCTCCCCCACCGTAAGGGCCGTGAGCGCGCGATCGGGGTCGAGCTCAGCGCGGAGCAGAACGCCGCTGGATTCGACTCCTCCGAGGCGCAGAACGTCTTGGAAGAGCCCCGGCGGCACGTGCAACACGGCGACCGCATCGCGCACGAGCGGCAGCGCGGCGGGCAGGTGCTCGAGGGCTGCGGCATCGCCCGGCAGCGCCAGGTGACACGTACCTCCCCGCGAGGCAACCCGAAACTCGGGCAGGTGCACGGTCAGCCGCTCCTCCAACTCGCGCGCTCCGCTGGAGGCCACCAGGGTCGGTCGCGGTGGGCGACCGCCGACGTCGATGAGGAGGCCAGGACGATCCGGCTCCGATCCCGCGCAGGCAAGCGCCGCGGCCGCGGCCCGCGATCCGTTCGCGGCGCCGACAGCGGCAACCAGGACGACCCGCCCGTTCATCGTCCGGCCGGCCTCGCGAAGCTGCTGCTGGTGACAGCCAGGCGATCAGCCACCGCCGCGAGCAGCGACGGCGGTACCAGCCGAACCGTCACCTCTCCCCCGCGCACCGCAATCTCCGCCCTCTCTCCGGCCCATGAGGGCAGCGACTCTTGGGCCGCGCTCTTCGCCGGTCGCCCGGCGGCCAGTGCCAGCGCACCGGCCTCGGCCGCACCGTCAGCGAGGGTCAGCGCGTAACCGGTGAGCAGCAGTTGCAGGGCGATCGCCCCGGCGATCAGCAGCAACGGAATCGCCGCGATCAACTCGACCGTCGCCTGGCCGCGCTCGCTAGTCATCGCCGAGGTCACTCGCCGAGCCGACCATCAGGCGGGGCAACGCCGGCAGCAGGCGTGGGATCGCCACCCGCACGCTCGTGACCATGCCGGCATCGCTCACCTCCGCCCCCGAGCGCAGCGACGGTGGCAGCGCCCGCCTCGCCGCCACCGCTGCGTCCCCGCCGACCAGCGCCGCCCTGGCACCCGCGCGGGCCGCAACCCCTGCAGACCAGAGTGCCTGCCCGGCAAGCGCCAGCTGTGCCGCCACCAGGACCGCCAGCAGCAGGAAGGGAACCGCCGCGATCAACTCGACCGAGGCGGTCCCTCCCTCCCTGTGGCCTGCGCTGCTGACGGTCCGTGGCGACACACCGCGACCGTCGCAGAAGCAGACGCGCGGGTGGCGCGCTCACTCGTACAAATCAGCGCCGCGAGCGACGCGACGAAAGTCTCAGTAGGTGTTGGCGTCGATCCAGATCCGCCAGATCGCCGCCACCGAGGCGCCGAGCAGGATGATCCAGAGCAGCGTGCCCCCGCCGCTGGAGAAGAGCTCGTCGCTGCCGGCAATCAGCAGGGTGAGCATCCCAAGAGCGGCGTAGAGGATCGCCCGCCGCTTGTCGGTCAGCGTCGCCAGGGTGAGCTGGTTCTGGCGACCGAGCACGAAGACCATCCAGGCCAGCGCGGCGAGAAAGCCCATCGTGATCGCGGTCAGGATCGCGTCGGCGACGTTGCCGCCGTGGGGCGCGAAGGCAACCGCCAGCGCCAGGACCATGATGATCGCGACATTACGCAGGGTTCGCACATGAGAAGTGTAGACCCGAGAAAACCCGCCCGCGGCGGATCACTTGCGCGACATGATCACGATGCCGAAGGCAACCGTGGCCAGAGTGGCCAGTCCCGCCAGAACAGCCAGGGTCGCGGCGGCGCCTGCGGCCAGGGGGCGCTCGTTGCGGCTGAGGTCGGCGAAACGGGCAATGCCCCAGATCGCGACCGAGAAGATCACGGTGATGCCGACCCCGGCGACGATCGAGGCGACGATCGTCTCCAGCAGTTCCTTGGTCTCCACCACAACCGCCATCGCTCAGCTCGCCGGGACGGGGGCGCCCTGACGTGAGCGCCGGGCGAAGACCGCGACGATCAGCGAGAGCGACATCAGGGTGACGAGGACCGGGCCGAGCGCGCCGCTGCCGAAGATTGCGGTTAGGCCATACGCGAGTGCGCCGATCGCCGCCGCCGCCGGCAGGGTGAGCAGCCAGGCGGTGACGATATTGCCCGCCACCCCCCATCGCACCGCCGAGACCCGCTTGCCCGCACCCGCTCCCATCACGCCGCCGTTGATCACGTGGGTGGTCGAGAGCGGGAAGCCGAAGTGGGTCGAGGCGAGGATTACCGCGGCACCGGCGCCCTGCGCCGAGAAGCCCTGCGCGGCGTCCATCTTGATGATCCGCGTCCCGGTGGTGCGGATGATCCGCCAGCCGCCGCTGTAAGTGCCGAGCGCAATCGCGGTCGCCGAGGCGACGATCACCCAGAGCGGCGGGTCGGCGTTGGCTCCCAGGGTTCCGTTGGCGACAAGCGCCAGCGTGATGATGCCCATCGTCTTCTGCGCGTCGTTGGTGCCGTGGGCGAGCGCCAGCATGCTGCTGGAGATGATCTGCCCGTAGCGAAAGCCGCGGGTGACCATGCCCGGCCGCTGCCGGCCGACGATGCGGTAGACGAAGCCGATCGCGGCGCCGGCGACGACGAAGGCCAGGACCGGCGCGATCACCGCGGGGATCAGCACCTTGCCGACGAGGCCATCGGCAAGCACGGCGTCGAACCCTGCGGCCGCAACCGCCGAGCCCACCACGCCCCCGATCAACGCGTGCGAGGAGCTGGAGGGCAGGCCGAAGGACCAGGTGATCAGATTCCAGGCGATCGCCCCGATCAGGCCGGCAAAGACCACGGTGGGAGTCACCACAGCCGAGTCGACGACGTCGTTGGCGACGGTCGCCGCAACCGAGATCGAGATGAAGGCGCCGACGAAGTTGAGCAGCGAGGCGACCCCGATCGCCACCTGCGGCCGCGCTGCTCCGGTCGAGATCGAGGTGGCGACGACGTTTGCCGTGTCGTGGAAGCCGTTGGTGAAGTCGAAGGCGAGCGCGGTGCCGACGACGATGACGAGGATGACGTCGGAGCTCACGAGTTCTTGATGACGATGCCCTCAAGGATTTGCGCGGCGGTCTCGGTCGCGTCGATCGCGTTCTCGAGCACGGCGAACATGTCCTTCCAGCGGATCACGACCATCGGGTCGATCCCGTTGGAGAAGAGCGAGGCGACCGCGTCGCGGGAGATCCGGTCGCCGTCGTTCTCCAGGCGGTGGATCTCGATCCAGTACTTGTCGAGGTCCTTGAAGTCCGGCAAGTGCTCGAGCCCGGTGGCGAGCTGCTCGCAGGCGGCGACCAGCACTTTCGTCAGCTCCTGCGCCTGCGACATCGGTGCCTCGATCTTGTAGAGGCCGAGAAAGTCGGCGGCCTCCTCGGTGTAGTCGACGATGTCGTCCATCTGGGTCGCGAGGCCGTAGATGTCCTCGCGGTCGATCGGCGTGACAAAGGTCGAGTTGAGCCGCTTGATGATGGTGTGGGTGATCCGGTCGCCCTCCTGCTCGGCATCGACGACCTGTTTGGAGAGGTCACCGGAGTCGGGCCAGGTGGCCATCATCTGGTCCAGCAGTCGCGATGCCTTGACCGTGTTCTCGCCAGCCTCGATGAAGAGATCGAAGAAGGTCCGATCACGGGGCAGGAGAGAGAGGCGCGCCACCTCGCCATCCTATTGGTCGGGGCGTGGATCGATCGGAGCGGCGTAACCGCTCAGCTGGAAACTGCGGCCAGCTGCTCGGCTGCGCGGGCGGCGTGGCGCTCGCGCATCTCCTCCTGGACGCTACGGCGCTGGCCGTTGGCCGGCGTCAACCGAGTCCACTCGCCTTCGGAGTCGAGCTCCCAGGCGTTGGCGTTGTCGGCGAAGCAGCGCTCGAGCACGTCGAGCAGCTCCGTCCGTAGCGCCGCGTCTTCGACCGGGGTGACGAGCTCGACCCGGCTGTCGAGGTTGCGCGGCATCAGATCGGCCGAGCCCATCAGCACCCGTGTCCGCTCGCCGCGCTGGAAGGCGTAGACACGCGAGTGCTCGAGGAAGCGGCCGACGATCGAGACGACGCGGATGTTTTCGGAGACCCCGGGAACGCCGGGGCGCAGGCAGCAGATCCCGCGCACGTTGAGGTCGACCCGCACACCCGCCTGCGAGGCCTCATATAGCGCCCGGATGCAACCGGCATCGACCAGCGAGTTCATCTTCAGCGTGATCCGCGCCTCTTCGCCGGCTTCGTGCGCAGTCACGGTGGCGGTGATCTCCTCGATAATGCGGTCGCGCATTGTCGTCGGCGAGACCAGCACCTTGCGGTACTCCGCGGGGCGGCCGTAGCCGGTGAGGAAGTTGAACATCTCGGCGACGTCGGCGCCGATCTCCGGGTCGGCGGTGAAGAGGCCGAAGTCGGTGTAGAGGCGGGCCGTCTTGGGGTGGTAGTTGCCGGTGCCGATGTGGACGTACTCGCGCACCCTGTCGCCCTCGCGACGGGCGACCAGGATCGCCTTCACGTGGGTCTTCAGGCCGGGGATGCCGTAGACGACGTGGACGCCGGACTCCTCCAGCGACTTGGCCCAGTGGATGTTGGCCTCCTCGTCGAAGCGGGCCTTCAGCTCGACCATGCAGACCGCCTGCTTGCCGCGTTCTGAAGCGCGGATAAGCGAGGGCACCAGCGGCGAGTCGTCGCTGGTCCGGTACACCGTCTGCTTGATTGCCAGCACGTCGGGGTCGGCGACCGCCTGCTCGACGAAGCGCTCGACCGAGTTGGCAAACGAGTCGTAGGGATGGTGGACGAGCAGGTCCTCCTGGCGGATCGTCGCGAACATGTCGCAAGGCTCGTCGTCCTCGCCCAGCAGGCGCGGCTGCGTCACCGGCGTCCAGGGCGTGTAGCGCAGCTCGGCGTGACCGGGAACGTCGGCGACCGCGGTCAGGTCGGCGAGGTCGATCAGCCCTTTGACGTCATAGACCTCACGGTCCTCGAGCCGCAGCGCGTCGATTAGCTGCTGGCGCAGCTTCGGGTTCATCCCGGCGGCGATCTCGAGCCGCACCACCTCGCCGAAGCGACGGCGGCGGATCTCGTCCTGGACCGCCTGCAGCAGGTCGTCGGCCTCGTCGGAGACGGTGAAGTCAGCGTCGCGGGTGACGCGGAAGTAGCCGTGGTCGACCACCTCGGTGCCGGGGAAGAGAGCATCGAGGTTGGCGGCGATCACCTCCTCCAGGGGAACGAATGTCTGGCCGCCCTCGCCGACCGGCAGGAAGCGGCCGAGCAGCTCCTTCGGCACCTTGACCCGGGCGATGATCTCGCTGCCGCTCTCGGGATCGCGCAGCAGCACGCCGAGGCTGAGCGAGAGGTTGGAGATATAGGGAAAGGGCCGGCCCATCCCGATCACCAGCGGGGTCAGCGCCGGGAAGACCTGTTCGTGGAAGCGGGCATCGATCTCGCCGCGCTCCTCCTCGCTGGCCGAGTCGAGCGAGACGATGCGGACCCCCTCTTCCTCCAGCGCCGGGCGCAGCTTGCCTTCGAAGCAGGCGTGCAGCCGCTCGTCCATTTCCAGCACCCGCGCCTGGATCGCGTCGATCTGCTCACCGGGCCTCAGCCCGTCGGGCCCGCGGGCGTCGATCCCGGCATCGAGCTGCTCAAACAGGCCTGCCACCCGCACCATGTAGAACTCGTCGAGGTTGGAGGCGTAGATCGCGCAAAAGCGGATCTGCTCGAGCAACGGCACCGCGGGGTCCTCGGCGAGTTCCAGCACCCGCTGGTTGAAGTCGAGCCAGGAGAGCTCTCGATTGAAGTAAAGGGCTGGATCGTCGATGCGTTCATCGTACTGCCGCGCGAGCCACCCGAGGCCTCACGAAGCAGCTTGATTAGCTGGAACGAGCCGTTCGTTTGGCCTTGATCGCGTCGGTCTCACGACTGGCCCGATTGATGGCGCGAGTCGCTGCACTACGAACATTCTGTGGCGCTTTGCCCGCATCGCGGGCTATTCGGGCTCTTGAACCAGCCATACGAAAGATTCCCCTTTCCACTTGGTCCAGTATTGCAGGCCGCTCGGCGCGGCGAGCTCATTCCGTGAAGAGGGTGGCGGCGCTTTTGCCAAGCAGGCGATCTACCTCTCCGAGCAGGCCAGACGGTGCCTTTTCGACGCTCAACATGCATTCCTCCAAGGGAGTCGCGGACGTGAGGGTGACAGCGCCGACGATGCTCCGCTCGCCGCGCGGGTCGACAACGATCGGCACCCCGCGAATGAATCGCCAACGCGTCGTGTACACAGCCGGGTCATCCTCCACAGTCACGCCACGCATGATGGCCTCCACGCCTACCCATCTGCTCTCGACATGTATCGGGCGCTCCTCGAGCGCATCGCGATCCGTCAACACATAGTCACTGGTCGCCCACAAAGTTGCCACACCGCGCTGATGATCGGCTGACCACAGCCCAAGTCCCAGGTCCTCTTCCTCCAAGTCAACGCCGTAGCTGCGTGCCAACGCCCGAACATCGACCAGTCGATCTCGCAGCCAGAGGTTTATGTCCTCCTGTGCGTCCAGGAAGTCAAGGTCGTCCCTGGGCACGATCAGATCCCTTCCCAGCTCGTAGCGTGCCTTGGATCGAGCGTGAAAGGACGCTGCTGCTGGACTCGCCCGCCGCAATCCCACCTCGTGGACCAGCTGAGCCACCTCGCCGTAGTAGTTGGTCCATACGGGGTGGACGCCTGATCGCGACCAGCGCGCGGCGGTTGCCTGCTCCAGCATCGTCCTCACCGGACCGTCCCCAATCGGTCCGCCCTGTCGTACGAAGACAACGAGATGATCGAGATCGGACTCGGCGCCATAGCGATACAACCACCGCACGAAGTTAGGGTCCGTCATGCTGAGGCCGATGAATACGCACATCGACTCTTTCATCCTCTCGCCCACGTACTGCTGAGGCCAACTCACATAGCTCGATCGCGCATAGTCACCCTCAGCTAGTACGAGCTGGCCCTCCCTCAGCCAACCGCTGCCCGAGGCATTTGGCATCAACCTCCCGTGCAGGTGCCAGACAGCATTCTTACCTTCGGGCTCGTTCCTAGCAGTGATATAGGAGGCCGTCTCAAGGCCAATTTCGCCCAGGGCAACCTCCAACAACCCGTCGTAGTTCGCCGTTAGAAGCAGCAGCCTGCTGCCGAGCTTCTTCTTGAGCCAGGCGAGCTGGGAAGCCAGCGCGCCCGGCAGGAACTCAGCGGGGCGGCGCCCTCGATAAAGGGCGGCGCGCAGTGCCCTGCGGAACTCTTTCTCATCCGGATAGAGGGCCTTCGCGATGGCTGCGGCCGCCAGTGGGCCCTCTTTCATCGTCAACTCCATCCATCGCACTTTGTCGTCCTCGGCGAGATCGTTGCCTACGCCTTTGAGAAGGCTCGCGACCAGTTCCGTCCACGACGGAAGTCCCGCCTCCGTCGACACACCGGCACCTACGAACATCGTTATCTCGCCGTCGTGGCTCGCGACCCGATCGATGGCCGATGCAAGAGAGCCATCGGGGTCGACGAGATAGCCCATCCCCTCCGGCTCAGCGCGCGGCTCGTCACTTAGGAGCGCCGCCGTTTCGTGCACGCCCTCCAGCTGCGACCTAAGAGTGATTATGTATTTCGCCGGCATTCCAAAGATCCATTCCGATGCGCGACGGTGATATTTGCGCGGAGTGCGGACGCGAGGTGCCTGCGGCCGCCGGGAGAACGCCGCTCAGGCAGCGCGGGCAGGCGCTTGCCCAAGCGCCGCGCCAGTGGCGAGCGCACGGCGGTAGCCACCGGCCAGCTGCTCCATCGCCTGCTCCCACGAGCGGGCCCCGGCGGCGCGGACGGCGGAGGCACCGAGATGACGGCGCAGCAGTGGCGAGGCGGCCAGTTGCAGGACCGTGCCGGCGATGTGGTCGGCATCGGCCTGGCAGAGCATGCCGGTGTGGCGGTTCTCGACCAGCGAGGCGGGACCGCCCTCGGCGACCGCGACCACCGGCACTCCGCTGGCGCCGGCCTCGAGCACGACCTGCCCGTAGGTGTCGGTGGTCGAGCAGAAGAGGAAGATGTCGGCGCTGGCATAGGCGCGGGCCAGGTCCTCCCCCTCGAGCCAGCCGAGGAAGGTCGCGTGCTCGCCCAACCTGGCGCGCAGCTCGTCCTCCTCGGGACCGCCGCCGGCCAGCAGCAGGTGCAGGCGCGGGTCGGCGCGGCGAGCGCGGAGGAAGCTCTCGGCGAGCAGATCGACCCCCTTCTCGTGGGTGAGACGACCAGCGTAGAGGACCTTGACCTCACCGGGAAAGTCCTCGCGCGAGGCCTTGCCGGGATCGAAGCGAGTGATGTCGACACCACGCTCCCAGCGGCCGAGACGGGACTCGTCGATGCCGAGTTCGATCAGAGAGCGATCGGCGGCGGGGCTTGGCGAGAGGACCAGCGAGGGAGCGCCGTAAAAAGCGCCGAGCGCGCCTTTGGCCATCGCCTCGACCGCATCGTCGCCGCTGCGCAGGCCCGCGTAGCTGGCCAGCTCGGTGTGGTAGCTGGCGATCAGCGGCGTGCCGGCGATCCGGTTGAGCAAGGTTGCCGCGATCCCGGCTGGACCCGGAGCGGTGACGTGGACGGCGTCGTAGCGACCCTCGGCCAGGGTCTCGGCCAGCCCTGGCAAGCCCGGGACGCCAAGGCTCATGCCGGCGTAGAAGGGAACCTCGAGCTCTGCCGCTGCCGGCAGGCGTCGGTCGACGCCGGCATCGGTGCCGACGACCTCGATCTCGAAGCCCGGCACGCCGAGCTCGCGGATCTTCTCGATCGTCGCGCTGACGCCGTGGTTGGCGCCGATCCCGTCGGCGATCAGGGCGATCCGCGGCCGCTCCTCCGAGCGGCTGGACAGCTTCGCCTTCTCGGCGCCGAGGAAGGTGATCGCCGGCGCGTAGGGCACGGCCGGGATCACCGCGTCGAAGAGACCGCCGAAGGCGGTGGCCACATCACCTTCGCGGGCTGCCTCTGCGCCACCGGCTATCGCCCCACGCAGGCGCCGCTCGTGGGTGCGGCGGGCGCGACGGTAGAGATCGGCGTGGGAGAAGTCCTCCTCCTGGAGGTAGGCGATCAGCTCCGGCCCGCGCAGGTCGAGCTCGATCGAGCTCAGCCAAGCCTCGAGCAACGCCCGCGCATCATCGGGCCCGATGTCGGCTGCGACCTTGCCCTCGCGCGCGGCGCCCTCGCTGATCGTGCGCTGGGCGATCTTCAGTACGGCGGCGGGGTCGGGTGCCCTCTCCGCACCCGACCCGCCGAGGGCGCGCGTCGCCAACGCCATCGCCGCGTGAGCCCACTTGGCCGCGCTGCCCTGCTGGCCGCCCCCCTGGGCGTCGCCAGCCCGCATCTTGTGGAGAAACTCTTCCGGCGTGGCGGCCGCGGGCACCTCGGTGAAGGTGCGGCCGATATCCACGCCGGCATGGTCGTCGGAACCGCCGATCCCGGTCCCACCGTGGGTCTCGATGTAAATCGCCGCCGGCATGTTGAGCTCGGCGGCGCGAGAGCCGTTGCGCACCTCCCAGATCGGAAAGAGCTCGGCGAGCCGGCGCCGGTGTCGCGGCGTCAGCGGAGCGTCGACGTTGTAGAACGGGTGCGCCAATGCAGAGGCGATCTCGTTCTCGGCAAGGTACGCGGCGCAGGCCTCTACGTCGCCGGAATGTGCCTGCAGCCACTCATGGTCTCCGGGAGTGATCCCGTAACAGAGGACGTGAACCGCCTGTGGCTCGCCGGCAAAGCGTGCGGTCAGCTCCTCGGAGACGAAGCAATCGGGACGATCGGCGAGCTCGAGACAGCCGTCGATCGTGTCGTGGTCGGTGATCGTGACGAAGTCCATCCCCCGCCGCTTGGCCAGGTCGTAGACCTCCTCGGGCGGTGTCGCGCACTCGGGCAACCCCAACGAACGCTGAACTCCGAGCCGCGAAAGCTGCGAGGCGGTGGAGTGGCAGTGCATATCTACACGGGAAGTCATCGGCGTCTCCCTGCTCTAGTCGTTTCTGTCACCTCCAGAGTTCGGCATAAGCAGGGAAAAGTTGTGAACGAGCGGGAAAGCTCAGGTGAACAAGGAGTGATCGAGAGCTGCCCAGGTGCCCCTGCTCGCCTCGGCCTGCCAGAGCACGACGAAGTCGTGGAAGAGGCGCTCGCGGCGCTCGCGCAGAACAGTCGCAACCGAGCCGATCTGCTCGACCTTGACCAGCATCAGGTCGCAGTCGTGCAGGTCGCCGAGCACCGACTGCAGGCGCTTGGCGGCGTCGCGAGCCGCCTTTGCCTCCTCACCAAGGCACGAAGCGAAGATCTCGAGGACATAACGCAGGCGCTTGGCGGCGATTCGCAGGTCGTGCTGCGCTTCACTCGCGTCGGGGGCAAGCGCCGCCTCGGCGAAGCCGCGCAGCTCGTCCAGCCGCACCGAGACGATCTGCCCCAAGTTGGGCACTAGCGGGCCGCGCGGATCCAATCCCTCTATCGCCCGTGGCTTCACCGGCCGGCCTTCTTGGTCAGCTTCTTCAGCCGCCGTCGCAACTTCTTCAGCCGCTTTGGAGCGACGTAGGTAGCCAGGGCTTCGTTTGCCTCGGCCTGGCGCACCCGCAGCTCCTCGATTAGGGCGAGCAGGGCGCCGCGATCCGCCTCCGCCGCCTCGTCAAGAAGGCCTTCGAGCGTGGCGATCTCGACGTCGGCGTCACGGCGCTCGCCGAGCGCGTCGGCCAGCGCCTTCACCTTCTTCAGCGCCTTGTGCCGGCGCTTGCGGGGGAAGCAGGGCTCGAAGACCTCCAGAGCCGCGCGCAAGCGCCGCGTCGCCACCCGCATGTCGTGGACCCGCTCCACATCGCCGAGGTCGAGGACGCCGTCGGAGTGCGCGAAGACCTCCTTGGAGCGCACCTTGAGGACGCGGGCCGCTGCCTGAGAGAACGACCCCTCGCAGTCGAGCTCGACCTTGCGTGCACCGGCCACGCCAGGAGGCTAGAGGACCGACGTGCCCGTTAGACCCCTTAGGCGACGAGGCGGAGCTTGGAGCCGTTGCTGTTGCCGTTGAGTAGGTCGAGGACGACGCCCTCGCGCAAGCCGCCCTTGCCGATCTGCAGCGGCTGACCGAGCAGCTCGGAGACCTTCTCCAGGAGCAGCACGCCGGTGGTGAGAATGCGAACCCGTTCGGGGTCAAGCTCGAAGCGGCGCGCCACATCGGCGGCGGGATCTCCGCAGAGCACGCGGATCCCCCGCTCCAGGGTCTCGTATTCGAGCACCGCGCCGACCAGCCGGCGCAGCGAGGTGGCGCTGCCACCGACCGCCACCGCCTGGGTGGGATGCTCGATCTCGACCCCCTCGAAGATGTCGTCGATGCGGTCGCGAACCTTGCGAATCTCAGCCGCGGAAGGTGGATCGGAGGAAATCAGCTCGTTGGCGAGCACTCCCGAGCCGACTCGCCAGGAACGAACCTCGCTGGCCCCGCCCGGCACGGTGCCGAGGATCACCTCGGTCGAGCCGCCGCCGACGTCGACGACGCCGACCCTGCCCTCGACCGGGTGGCCGAGCGTCTTGGTCGCGCCGATGAAGGAGAGCCTCCCCTCCTCCTCGTCGCTCAACACCTCGACCCGGACGCCAGCGGCATCGCCAATTGCTGCAGCAACCTCATCGCTGTTGGAAGCCTCGCGCACGGCGGCCGTCGCGACCGCGCGGATCTCCTTTGCTCCCAGCTCTTTTGCCAGCCGGACCTGGGTCGCGACAACGTCGCAGACTTCATCGACCTTCTCGCTCAAGATTGCCCCATCGCCGTCGAGCGCCTTGTTGATCCGCGTGTAGGCGCGCTGCTCCATCACCTTCTTCAACTGACCGTCCACCGGCTCAGCGACGAGCACGCGCGTCGTGTTGGAACCGATATCTATGGCAGCACAGAGAGTCACGGCCTTCTCCAGGATGTTCCCAGACGACCCGGATCTCAACCGCGGTAACCCGCAGGATGCGAAGCATCCTCGAACTCACGGAATAGACCGGTAACGACGAAGGCCACCTGCTCGCCGATGTCGACGGCGTTGTCGGCGATCCGCTCGATCGCCCGCGCGCCGAGCAGCATCGTCATCGCCCACTCGCGCTTGTCGGCGTCATCGCCGATCTCCAGAGCAAGACGGAAGCATTCGCGATTGAGGTTGTCGACGACGTCGTCCTGGCGGACCAGGTCCTGGGCGAGTTCGATGTCGCGGTCGGCGAAGGCTCGCTTGGCCTGGCTGAGCAGGGTCTTGGTCTGCCCGCCCATGCTCAGGATCAGCCTCACCATCTCTTGATCGGACGGCGGCTCGTTGCCGGTCAGAGGGATCATCTTGCAGATGTTCACGCACTGATCGCCCATCCGCTCGACGTTCTTCAACACGTGCAGGAGGGCCGAAATCAAGCGCAGGTCGGTTGCCACTGGCGACTGCGTCGCGAGAAGCGTGATCAGCGCCTGGTGCACCTCGAGGTAGCGGCCGTCGATGCGGTCGTCGTCAGCGACGACGATCTGGGCCAACTCGACATCCTGGTGCTCGACCGCCTCCAGGGTGCGGCTGAGCGCCGCGCTGGCCAGGTCGATGCCGCCGAGCGCGCTCGCCTCGAGGCGTTCCAGTTCCTCCTGGTATTCGACCCTGATCCCGCCCGGCATGCTCAGCCGAACCGCCCGCTGACGTAGTCCTCGGTCGCCTGCTGAGAGGGGCTGGTGAAGATCTTCTCGGTCGGCCCGATCTCGACCAGGCGACCGGGCTTGCCGGTCTCCTCGAGGTTGAAGAAGGCAGTGATGTCGCTGGCGCGCGAGGCCTGCTGCATGTTGTGGGTGACGATCGCGATCGTGAACTTGCTCTTCAGCTCGCCGATCAGGTCCTCGATCGCCAGCGTGGCAACCGGGTCGAGGGCGGAGCAGGGCTCGTCCATCAACAGCACCTCGGGCTCGACCGCGATCGCGCGGGCGATGCAGAGCCGCTGCTGCTGGCCGCCGGAGAGGCCGGAGCCGGGCTTGTCGAGGCGGTCCTTGACCTCGTTCCAGAGGTGGGCACCGCGCAGCGAGCGCTCGACGATCGCGTCCTTCTCGGACTTCTTCACCCGGCCGGCGTTGAGGTTGAGGCCGGCGGCGACGTTGTCGTAGATCGACATCGTCGGGAAGGGGTTGGGCGACTGGAAGACCATGCCGACAAGGCGGCGGACCTGGACCGGGTCGACCCCGCGACCGTAGATGTCCTGCCCGTCGAGGGTGATCTCGCCCTCGACCCTGGCGCTCGCGGTCAACTCGTGCATGCGGTTGAGCGAGCGCAGGAAGGTCGTCTTGCCACACCCGGACGAGCCGATCAGGGCGGTCACCTTGTTCGGCTCGACCTTCAGCGTCACGTCTTCGACCGCATGGAAGTCCCCGTAGAAGAGGTTGACCTGCCGCGCCTCGAGCGTCTTCGCCGGCCTGCCGCCTGCTGTCGCGGCGGCCTCCGGGGCGGGCTGCGTGCCTGTCGTCGTCACCTTCATCTCAATCTTGCCGACCTCGGCCCTGGTGGTGTCTGTGGTTCCCATCGGTCGTGCTCTCCTTCCATCCACTAGCGGATCTCGGTTCGGTACCGACGGTAGATCAGGCGAGCCACGAGGTTGAGGACCATGACGATAACGATCAGGGTCAGCGCGGCTGCCCAGGCCCTGTCGTAGGAAGCCTGCTTGAAGACGCCGGGGGTGCGGTACTCGCTGTAGGCGTAGACCGCGAGGTTCTGCATGCGGCCGGAAAAGGGGTTGCTGTTGATCGAGTCGACCACGCCGGTGGTGACCAGCAGCGGCGCCGTCTCGCCGATGATGCGGGCGACGGCGATCATCATTCCCGTGATCAGACCGGCGAATGCGGTCGGCAGCACCACCTTTGTGATCGTCCGCCACTTCGGCGTGCCCAGCGCGTAGGAGGCTTCGCGCAGGTGGTTGGGAACGATCTTCAGCACCTCCTCGGAGGTGCGGATCACGATCGGGATCATCAGCACCGAGAGCGCCACCGAGCCCATCACGCCGAGGCGGATGCCGGGCCCGAGGAAGAGGGCGAAGAGTGCGTAGGCGAAGAGGCCGGCGACGATCGAGGGGATGCCGGTCATCACGTCGACGAAGAAGGTCAGCGCCCGGCCGAGGCGGCCGCCGCCGTACTCGGTCAGGTAGATCGCCGCCATCAGCCCGATCGGGATCGAGATCAGGGCGGCGACGCCGGTGATCACCAGGGTGCCGACGAGCGCGTGGGCGGCACCGCCGCCACCGATGTGGCCCCGCGCCGACTCGGTGAGGAATTCGATGCTGAGGCCTGGGATGCCGCGCTTGGCGACCTCGAAGATCAGCGAGAGCAGTGGGATCAGCGCCAATCCAAAGGCGGCGACGATGGTCAGCGTGATCAGGCGATCCTTGGCGCGGCGCGGGCCCTCGACCCGCCGCGACCAGGCGTAGGTGACGACCATCGCCACCAGCGTGGTGAAGACGAGCAGCAGGGCGACGCTGAAGGCTCCCGCCGCCAGCAACAGCGCCGCCGCCAGCACGGCCGAGCCGGCGACCACGCCGTAGGGCGACCAGTCGGGCAGCACGCCGCTTTCGAGCGTGGGGTTCACTGGATGTTCTGGCGGGCGATGATCGCTCGCGCGGCGAGGTTGGTGACCAGGGTGATCGCGAAGAGGACGAGGCCCGAGGCGATCAGGGTGTTGATCGCGAGGCCGGTCGATTCGGGGAAGTCGAGGGCGATGTTGGCGGCGATCGTCGAGGGGTTCGCCTGGCTGATCAGGTTGAAGGTGACGACGCCGGAGACCGAGAGGATGATCGTCACCGCCATCGTCTCGCCCAGCGCCCGGCCGAGGCCGAGCATGGCGCCGCTGATGATCGAGGACTTGCCGAAGGGCAGGACGGTCATGCGCAGCATCTCCCAGCGGGTCGCGCCCAGGGCCAGGGCGCCTTCCTGCAGCTTGCGCGGCGTCTGTGAGAAGACCTCGCGGGCGACGGCGGAGACGATCGGCAGGATCATCACGGTCAGGACCAGGCCGGCGACCAGCATCGTGCGGCCGGTGACCGAGGCGGGGCCCTCGAAGAAGGGGATGAAGCCGAGCTTCTGTTCAAGCCACTTCATCGGCCCGACCGCGGCGGGGCCGAGCACGAAGATGCCCCAGAGCCCGTAGACGATGCTCGGTATGGCGGCGAGCAGATCGACCATGTAGCCGAGCGGCAGCAGCAGTCGCTTCGGCGCGATGTGACTGATGAAGAGCGCAACCGCGACCGCGAGGGGGACGGCGAGGATCACCGCGATCGTCGCCGCCAGCACGGTGCCGAAGGCGAGCGGGGCGATGTAGTCGATCAGGCTCTTGCCCCCCGGCAGTTCCGAGGAGCTGGCGGTGATCGCCGGCGCCGCCTGGATCAGCAGGAAGGTCGCAACCCCCGCCAGCAGAGCGAGGATCGTCACCGCGGCGGCGACGGAGAAGTTGGAGAAGATCCGGTCACCCCACTGCCGCCTCCCTCCGGAGGCGGCAGCGAGGAGTTGACCGGCGTTGGTCGTCGTGTCGACGCGACCCTCCACTCAGTGCCTAGGAGCTGCCTTCGATTGCTTCGACGGCCGGCTGGACCTTCTTGGTCAGCGCCGCCGAGAGCGGTGCGGAACCGGCGTTTTCGGCGGCCACCTTCTGGCCTTCGCTGCTGATCGCGTATTCGAAGTAGGCCTTGACGATGGCCGCTTCGCTGGCCGAGTCGTACTTGGTGCAACCGATCAGGTAGGAGACCAGGACGATCGGGTAGGTGCCCTGCGATTCGGTCTTGCGATCGAGTTCGAAGGGGAGCATGTAGGGGCTCGCAGCCTCGTCTTTGGCTTCCGGAGACTCCTCGACGATCTTCGCCGCGGCCTCGGGGGTCGGTTCGGCGTATTCCTTGCCGACCTTGATCGTGGCGACGCCGAGTTCGCCGGCCTGGCTGGCGTCGGCGTAGCCGATCGCGCCGTCACCGGCGGTCACCGCTTCGACCACACCGGAGGTGCCCTGCGCGGCCTCGCCGCCCTTGACCGGCCAGTCGCCGCTGACTTCGTACTTCCAGACGCTTGGGACGACCTCAGAGAGGTATTCGGTGAAGTTCTGGGTCGTGCCCGACTCGTCCGAGCGGTTGACCGGCACGATCCGGGTGTCGGGGAGTTCGACGCCGGGGTTGTCTTTGGCGATCGCCGGGTCGTTCCAGGTGCTGATTTCCTGGTTGAAGATCTTCGCCAGCGTTTCCGGGTCGAGCTGCAGCGATTCGACGCCTTCGAGGTTGTAGATGATCGCAATCGGCGAGACGTAGGCCGGGACCTCGACGAGTTTGCCCGGGGCGCAGCGTTTCGCCGCCTTCGTTAGTTCGTCTTCTTCCGTTGAGAGAGCGGCGTCACTGCCGGCGAAGCCAACGCCACCGGCGATGAACTGTTCGCGCCCGCCACCCGAGCCGACGGCGTCGTAGGTGATCGTGGCGCCGGAGTTTGCGTTCTCGAATTCGGCGGTCCAGGCTTCCTGCGCGGCCTCCTGGGCAGTGGAGCCGGCACCAGCGACCTCGCCGGAGAGGTTGCCACCGGATGAGCTGCTGCTGTCGCTGCTACTGCTGCCGCAGGCTGAAACGCCGATCGCGAGGACGGCCAGTGAGGCGAAAACGGCCAACCATCTAGAGGGACTCAACACAAACTCCTTTTGTCGTAGGGCACGAAAGCGGCCAGATAGGCCGGCTCGCGGCCACACTCTCAGCGCGCCTCCGACAGCTTGTTACCTGGCTGTATCGGGATTGTGAAAAAGATGTAAAAGACACCGGAAAGCTGACCGCTGCCTATCCCTCGGGCGAGAAGCGATAGCCGATGCCGCTGTGGGTGTGGATCAGGCGCTGGCCCGGCAGCGCCTCGCCCAGCTTCGAGCGCAGGCGACTGACGTAGACGTCGACCGAGCGGTCGTCGTGGCGCGGCTCACGGCCCCAAACCTCGGCGTAGAGCTCCTCGCGGGTGAGGATGCGCTGGGGGTGCGCGGCCAGCGTGGTCAGCAACTGCAGCTCGCGCACCGTCAGGCTCAGCGGCCGACCGTCGACTAGCGCCGCGTGCTCCTCTGGCCTGATCTCCAACATGGCCAGCGAGGATGCTCGCCGGCGGCAGCCGATCGGTTACGCGGCCGTAAAGCTCCTGTGAACTACTTGTGAATTCTCGGCCTGCGGGTCGATGCCGGCAACGGCCTCGTCGGCCAACTCCGGCGCCACACCGCCAACTGCCTCGGGATCGAAGCGATAGCCGACGCCGAAGTGGGTGTGGATGTAGCGCCAGCCGGGCGAGCGCTTCTCCAGCTTCTGTCGCAGCTTGCGAATGAAGACGTCGACCGAGCGATCGCCATGGGCCATCGCGTAGCCCCAGACGCGCTGGTAGATCGCCTCGCGCTCGAGCACCTGGCCCTTGGTGTCGGCGAGCAACTGCAGCAGCTCGAACTCGCGGCGGGTGAGGTCGAGGCTGCCGTCGCCGACGAATGCCTGGAACTGGTCGGCGCGGATCTCCAGCTCGCCGACGACGACCGGCCCGGCCTCCGCTGCCGCCCCCCGCGTGCGGCGACGGCGACGGCGAGAAACGGCTTCGATCCGCGCCATCACCTCCTCGGGGTGGCAGGGCTTGCCGATCCAGTCGTCGACTCCCAGCCGCAGTGCGCGCACCCGCTGGGCCACGGTCGAGCGACCGGTGCAGACGACGACGGCGAGGTCGGGGAGCGCCTCGCAGACCCGCCCCAGGTACTCCCAGGCTTCGTCGCCGAGCACCTCCATATCGAGCAGCAGCGCGTTCAGCTTCATCGCCACCAGCTCGTCCGGCGGGATCGCGCTGCTCAGTACGCGCTGTTGCCAGCCGGCGGCGTCGGTGCGCTTGGAGAGCACGGTGACGAAACCACTGTCGTCATCGATTACCGCAAGCCTGGTGGTCTGCTGTGGATTCAAGTGGGCCGTGCCGGTCTCTGGCGAAGAAGTGACCTGCTTGGGAGACGCGGGCATTGTATGCAGCAGGAACGGCGGGTGACGGGATAAAAACCCTGCGTTCACCGGATTTTCACAGGTGGATTGCCCTAATTTGCGGAAAAGCCGGCCAAATCGGCACCTGGAAGTTGTTACTCAACCTTCTCAAAGGATTCTCTGGATGTTCACGGTTGGTGGGCGACGCGGCGCCAGAATTCCACCCTCACGAGACTCCTCTCTCGTCACCGCGAACGGCCCACTGCCCCGGGCCGTTCGCCATTTAAGGGGTCGGTTCAGCCGATCGCGCCGGTCGCGGTGAGGACCAGGACCAGAACGCCCAGAGCGATTCGGTAAACGACGAAGATCTCGAGGCTGTGCGAGCCGAGGTAGCGAAGCAGCCAGGCGATCGCCGCGTAGCCGGTGACAAAGGCAACCAGGGTGGCGATCACCGTCGCCGCCACGGAGGGACTGCCGGCTTCGCCGACCTTGCGCAGCTCGAAGAGGCCGCTGAGGACCACGGCCGGCACCGAGAGCAAGAACGAGTAGCGGGCGGCGGCGACGCGGTCGAAGCCGCGGAACAGCCCGGCCGAGATCGTCGCCCCCGAGCGCGAGACGCCCGGCACGAGGGCGAGCGACTGGGCGACGCCGATGAAGAGCCCGTCGCGGCCATCCATCCCGTCCAGCGAGCGCTGCCGGGTGCCGACCCGCTCGGCGGCGATCATCACGAAGGAGAAGAGGATCAGCGCCGAGCCGATCAGGTAGAGGCTGCGCGCGCCCGATTCGATCTGGTCTTTGAAGATGAAGCCGAAAATCGAGATCGGGATCGTCCCCAGGACGATGAACCAGCCCAGCCGCGCCTCCTGGCTGGCCCGGCGGATCGGCACCCGCAGCTCGCCGAGCCAGGCGGCGGCGATGCGCCAGAGGTCGGCGCGGAAGTAGATCAGCACCGCCGCCATCGTGCCCAGCTGGATCACCGCGGTGAAGCCGGCGCCGGGGTCTGGCCAGCCGAGCAGCGCCGGCACGATCCGCAGGTGGCCGCTGGAGGAGATCGGCAGGAACTCGGTCAGCCCCTGGACCAGGCCGAGGACGATCGCTTCGAGGTTGCTCACGGGCGGGCATCCTATGGAGCGCAAGGGACGGGCATCCCCCGCCGAAACTCGCATAGGAATGGCCTCTCGGGTCCTTGCCGGGGTGGGCTCCAAGGTTTCCGCGGGGGATGCCCGTCCCTTGCGCTAAATTCCCCGACGTGAGAATCCCTCGCACGGCCACAGCTTTCGCAGCACTGAGCGCTGCGTTGCTCTCACTGCTCGTAGCGGCACCCTTTGCCCTCGCCGACAACGGCGTCGGGCTTGCCGGGCCGACCACGGACAAGACGGTCACCTTCTTCTGCTTCGGCGTGATCGCCTTCTTCGCGATCCTCGTGACCGTGCTGTCGATCGTTCAGGGCCGCCTCGAGGCGCGCAAAGAACGTCGCCGCCAAGACCTCGAGCGCTACAGCTAGTCCAGCCGGAAACCGCTGAGCAGCCGCTTCTCGGTCTCGCCCTGGATCTCGGCGACCACCTCCACCTTGCCCTCCAGCGGCGTACCGCGGATCTTCGTCGCCAATAGATCGTCGACCTGGAAGATCCCGGCTGAGTTGTTGAGCTCGATCTCGATCCGCACCGGCCGCCTCTCCCCCGCCTCGATCCGCACCTCGTCAACAGCGGCGGCGGAGATCGAGTGGATCCCTTCCTGGCCGGCTTCGATCGGGATGCGCGTCCGTCCCTGGGCCATATCGAGGGCGTCGGCAACCCGGACCACGCCGGCCTCGAGCGTGTAGGGCTCGCCGCGGCGCCGGTGGCCGATGATCGCGTGCAGGATCTCGGAGGCGACGACGGTGCGCTCGGGCTGCTTGTAGCTGTCGGCAAGCAGGCGCTCGAGCGCCCCGTTGGCAAGGAAGAGGCTGTAGGCCTCATGGTCCTGGCGGTGGATCGACATGCCGACGTCGTGCAGCAGGGCCCCACCGGCGACCACGACCTCGGCGTCGCGCGGCGACATCCCGTGGTCGGCGACCATGGCCGGCTCGACGCCCGCCTTGACCAGGAGGCGCAACAGGCGCAGGGCGATGTTGAGCACGATCTGCATGTGGACCCACGAGTGATCCGACATTCCGAGCCGCTCCGCGTGCACCTGGGTCATGTACCACCAGGCCCGCACCTGCTCGTCGCCGTTGACGGCGCCGAGGAAGGTCTCGAGCTTGCGATTGCCCCTGGTCGGGGCGCGGACCTTGGCCTCGGCAATCGCTTCCCTTGGGGGCTTGCGCTGCGGCCCCTTCGGATCTGGAGTCGGGACCGCCTCGCTCATCCGAGTCAGATCGTAGGGAAGAGATCGGGCGTCTCTAGAATGTGTCAGGTGAGGCTGTTCAGGCACGGGCCGGGGTGTGCCGCTTGCCGCCTTTGCTTGGTGGCCCTGCTCGCGCTGCTGACGGCCTGTCTGTCGGGCGCCCTGGCCGGTATCGCGACGGCGTCGTTCGAGCGAGCATGCCCGCTCCCGAAGCAACCGCGGCAGGCCGCTTGTGGAGCGCTCGTCAGGACCGACATCGAACCGATATCACGGCATCGGTTGACCCGGGCCCAGGCTGGGGCGCGAACCGAGGCGCAGGCCCAAGCGGCGCTGCCGGGCTACGGTCCCGAAGACCTGCAGAGCGCGTACAACCTGGCCGCGCTGGCGGCGAATGGGGGAATAGGTCAGACGGTGGCGCTCGTCGAGGCGTTCGACGACCCGGATCTCGAAGCCGACCTGGCGACCTACCGCAACGAGTTCGGGTTGCCTCCCTGCACGAGCGGGAACGGTTGCTTCGCCAAGATCAACGAAGACGGGCAGAACAGCCCACTGGCCCCCCCGGCGGGGCTCACGGGCTGGAGCGTGGAGCAGGCGCTCGACGCCGACATGATCAGCGCGATCTGCCCGAACTGCCACATACTCGTGGTCGAGGCGAACAATTCCGCCGACGACTTGGACGATGCCGTCAACACCGCAGTGGAAGCGGGCGCGCGCTATGTCTCCGCCAGCTGGGGCTCCGAAGAGTCTCGCTTCGGGGGAGATCCGTCCGGCGCAAAATTCTTCTTCGACCATCCCGGTGTCGCGATCGCCGTTTCCGGTGGCGACGAACCGGGAACCCGGTGGCCAGCGGTCGTTCCCTATGTAACAGCGGTCGGCGGGACCACGCTGACCCGGGATCCCTCTAGCCCCCGAGGATGGTCGGAGACGGTCTGGTCGGAGACCGGCGCCGGCTGCTCGAGGTTTGAATTCAAGCCCTCCTGGCAGCCTGATGCAGGCTGCGGGAATCGCACCCAGAACGACGTCGCTGCCGTCGCCAATCCGAACACCGGCCTCGCCGTCTACGACAGTTACCGGGTGGGTGGCTGGATCGAGGTCGGCGGCACCAGTGCGTCCGCGCCGATTATCGCGGCCGTGTACGCCCTCGCCGGAAGGCCGCGCGCTGGCACCTATCCGGCCTCCTACCCATACGCCCGCCCGTCGAGCCTGTACGACGTCGTCTCGGGCGCGAGCGGCAACTGCACGCGCGGCTACCTCTGCGAAGCCGAGCCTGGCTTCGACGGCCCTACCGGTCTCGGGACACCGGATGGCGCGCTCGCGTTCACGGACAAGTCGCCGTCGACAACCGCACTCGAATCCTCGCCCAGTCCCTCCGAACTGGGACAGACGATCGCCTTCACCGCGACCGTGAGGCCTTCTGAAGAAGGCGCCGTCCCGACCGGCACGGTCACTTTCCGCGATCGAGAAATCGTGCTCGGCGGCGGGCCGGTGGCGCTCGACGGCTCCGGCCAAGCAACGCTGTCGACCGGCTCGCTCGAAGCAGGAGAACACTCGATCAGGGTCGCCTACGACGGCGACGAAATCTACGCGCCGTCGACCTCGGCCACGGTCAACCAACTCGTCATCGGCCCACCGAGCGCCAGGATCGCGACCCCTGCCAACCACGCCACGTACGCCCCCGGGGAGGCTCTGGACGCCGACTACAGCTGCACCGAAGCGCTGGGAGGGCCAGGGATCGCCTCTTGCGCCGGCACGGTTGCCGCTGGAAGCCCGATCGACACCTCCAGCAACGGCAGTCACGCCTTCACCGTCACCGCCACCAGCAAAGATGGGCAGAGCACCACGGTGACGAGTACCTACACGGTGGCCGCCGCGCCGACGGCCTCGATCTCCTCCCCCGCCGCCGGCGGGACCTATGCGGTGGGCCAGTCGGTGCCGACGAGCTTCTCCTGTCAGGAGGGAGCGGCTGGAACCGGGATCGCCTCCTGCCTTGACGCGAACGGCTCTTCGACTCCGGCAGGGCACCTCGATACCTCGGCCCCCGGGGAGCACACATACATGGTCACAGCGCGCTCAAAAGACGGGCTCAAAGGAACCGCGACGATCACCTACACGGTCGCCGCCGCGCCGACGGCCTCGATCTCCTCCCCCGCCGCCGGCGGGACCTATGCGGTGGGCCAGTCGGTGCCGACGAGCTTCTCCTGTCAGGAGGGAGCGGCTGGACCAGCGCTGTCATCCTGCGCGGACCCGACGGGTACAACGGATGCGAACAGCGGTCACGGTCATCTGGATACCTCGAAAGCAGGAGCCCATGTCTACACGGTGACCTCCACCTCCCGGGACGGGCAGACCGGCACGACCGCAATTGCCTACACGGTCGTGGCGGCGCCATCTGCAGCGATTTCCTGGCCGGCGCCTGGCAGCGTCTACCAGCAGGGCAAGGGCGTGCGAACCGACTTCTCTTGCTCGGAGGCCCCTCTCGGTCCTGGCATCTTGAGCTGCGACGACTCGAACGGCCTGAACACGAGCGACGGCGGGTACGGACGGCTGGACACCTCAGAACCCGGATCGCACATCTATACGGTGACCTCTCTTTCCCGGGACGGACAGACCAGCACGGCCGACCTCCTCTACACGGTCCTCGCTCGGCGGCCGGTCGTCAAAGTGCGAACAGCCCGCGCGTTCGTCCGCGATGATCGTGTCTCGGTCGAGCTGGCTTGCGGAGGAGCGCGCGACAGCGCTTGCCGGGGAGTCCTGCGCCTCGGCCTTCCCAGCGGGCGCCTGCTTGCCCGTAGCCACTACACGGTCACTGGCGGCGAGAGCCGGCCGGTGCCACTGCGGCTGACCCGGACCGGGATGCAGCTCATCGCGCATGCCCGCAACGACCGCCTGCAGGCGCTGGCGGTCGTCATGGTCGGTGGCCACGACACGCGCCACAGGCTGGTCCTGCAACTCGGACAGCGGCGCCAGCGCCCAGTCGCGGTGTTCGCCAATGCTATGTGGAGACCGGCTCCTCTGTTCCGAAATCAGCCGCAGACGGGCCAGGGCGACGAGCCGGAGCGCGAGTACAGCAGCGCCGCGCGGTAGTCCTGCTCCCGTTCGGAGGCGGCCGCCGGATCGCCGGTTCCACCGACGGATTCCCAGGTGCCGTAATCGAACTGGTACTTGCCGCGGTAGGTGCCGTCCGAGGAGACCGCGGTCGGGTCACCACCGGACTCGCAGGCGCCAATCGCGTCGAGCGTTTCCTGGGACACCCCACCCGGAAGGCTGGCGAAGAGCTCGCGGCGCTGACGACGAAGCTTGGCGCGGTGCACCGCTTCGAGGTGGGCGACCGTGACCCGAATTGTCCGGTGGAAGCTGACCGTCGAGCGGCGCAGGACCGAGATCCGCGCGGGAACGGCGCTGGTCACACCAGTTCGCGGGGACGACGCGCTGCCGTTACCGGCCGCGAGGGCCGCAGCGGGGAAGGCGACGCAGAGGATCAGGACGGGAATGAAATATGTGCGTTTTGTGAGCAAGCGGCGGACCGTGCCGGTATTTGCGGCCCCGGAAGGTGATCGCGCTCACACTCCTCACATAGTGCGTGCCTTTTGAGACGATCTCAGGCACGACCTGTCCTCCGCCACTTTGCCTTTTCCTGCCCCTGCAAGGCGAACTGCATCAAATTTCCGGCCCAGTAGACCGGAAATTTGATGCAGTTCGAACGGACAAGGGATGATGCGCGGATCGCCGAGCAATCGACAACGCGACTGCTGCTCGCCTGCCCCGACCGGCCCGGGCTGATCGCCGCGGTCAGCGGCTTCCTCGCCGAGGCGGGGCTCAACATCCTCGACGCCGACCAGCACTCGAGCAACGAGGGCCGCTTCTTCATGCGCATGGCCTTCGACGCCGTCCCGGCCGGGGAGCGCGAGGAGGTCTACGGCCGTTTCGAGAGCGAGATCGCCAACCGCTTCGAGATGGACCACCGCTTTGCCGAGTCGAGCGAGCGCAAGCGGGTGGCGATCATGGTCTCGCGCGAGGACCACTGCCTCTCCGACCTGCTCTGGCGCTGGCGCAGCGGCGAGCTTGGCGCCGAGGTCGTCGCCGTCGTCTCCAACCACGCCGAGCACCGCGAGCAGGTCGCCTCGCTCGGCCTCCCCTTCCACCACGTTCCGGTCGAGCCCGGCCCCAAGGCGGAGGCCGAGGCGCAAACGCTGGAGCTGCTCCGCGAGATCGATCTGCTCATCCTCGCCCGCTACATGCAGGTCCTCTCCGCCGAGTTCCTCGAACGGCTCGGCGCCCCGGCGATCAACATCCACCACAGCTTCCTGCCCGCCTTCGTCGGCGCCGACCCCTACCGCCGCGCCCACGAGCGCGGCGTCAAGCTGATCGGCGCCACCGCGCACTACGTCACCGAGGAGCTCGATGCCGGGCCGATCATCGACCAGAACGTGACCAGGGTCAGCCACCGCGACGAGGTCTCCGACCTGCAGCGGATCGGCCGCGACATCGAGCGACTTGTACTGGCCCGCGCGGTCATGGCCCACGTCGACGATCGTGTCCTCCTCGACGGCGCGAGGACGATCGTCTTCTAGCTCCTTAGCATCCTGGCTGCTCAGCCAGTTTTGCTCTATGGTCCCCGGAGATGGAGCAGGCAACGATCTCCCGCGCCCCGGCCGCCACAGCTCCCTTCGGCGCACCGCCCGGCTCCAAAGCCCCATCGCTGCTGCAGGCCCTGCGCTACGCTCGCGACCCGCTCGGCTTCCTGGTCCAGCTGCAGCGCCGCTACGGCGACATCTTCACCCTCTCCTTCCCCTTCTTCGGTCGCCTCGTCTACGTCGCCGACCCGGCCCTGGTCAAGGAGCTCTTCACCGGTTCGCCCGAGCAGTTCCACGCCGGCGAGGCCAACGCGACCGTGCTCGAGCCGGCGTTGGGGCCCAACTCGGTACTCACTCTCGACGACGCGCCGCACATGCAGCAGCGCAAGCTGCTCCTCCCCCCTTTCCACGGCGAGCGCATCCGCGGCTATGGCGAGCTGATCCGCGAGACGACCCTGAAGCAGATGGCGACCTGGCCGGTCGGCGAGCCCTTTGCCCTGCGCCCCCATACCCAGCGGATCACCCTGGCGGTGATCATGCGGGCGGTCTTCGGGGTTCATGACGAGCAGCGCCTGGCCCGCTTCGAGCTGCTGATTGAGGACTTCAGCAAGCGGGTCGGCCTGATCACTACCTTCCCGGCGCTGCGCAAGAACTTCGGGCCCGGCAGCCCCTGGCCGCGCTTCCTGCGCTCGCGGGCGAAGCTCGACGAGTTCATCTACGAGGAGATCGGCCTGCGTCGCAAGGAGGTTGAAGCAGGCGAGGAGGGCCACGACGACGTGCTCTCGCTGCTGCTACGGGCCCGCCACGACGATGGCAGCCCGATGAGCGACGAAGAGCTGCGCGATGAGCTCGTCACCGTGCTCGGCGCCGGCCACGAGACGACCGCCACCGGGCTCGCCTGGGCGATGGAGCGGCTGCTGCGCACGCCGCGAGTGCTGGCCAAGCTGCGCGACTCGATCGCTGCCGGCGAGGACGACTACCTCGACGCCACGGTCAGGGAGACGCTGCGGGCGCGGCCGGTGATCGTCGATGTCGCCCGCAAGCTCAAGGCGCCCGCCCAGATCGGCGGCTACGAGCTTCCCAAGGGAAGCTTCGTGATGGCGGCGATCGCCGCCCTGCATTACCGCGAGGACCTCTTCCCCGACCCGGATGAGTTCCGGCCCGAGCGCTTCCTCGAGGGCAAGGCCGACAATTACGCCTGGATCCCCTTCGGCGGCGGTGTGCGCCGCTGCATCGGCGCCGCCTTCGCCGAATACGAGATGCGGATCGTCCTGCGCGAGTTCGTCCAGCACGCCGAGCTCAGCGCCCCCGACCCGAAGCCGGAGAAGGTCAAGGTCCGCAACATCACCCTGGCGCCCGGCAAGGGCACCCGGGTCAGGCTGGATCGCCCGCTGCGCTGACCGTCCGTTCGGCTTCCTCCCACTGCTCGTAGAGCTCGCTGACCTTGTGCTTGGCTGCGTCGTGGCGCTCGTTCGCCCGCTCTGACTTGGCCGGCGTCGCCCAGGCGGCGGGATCGGCCAGCTCCTCCTCGACCGCGCGCAGCTCCGCTTCTGCCACCTCGATCTTTTCCGCCAGTCGACCCGCCTTGCGCACCGCTCGCTGGGCGATAGTGCGGGGGCTCTGGCGCTTGCCCCCTTTGGCCGAGCGCTTTGCCGCCGCCGCGGCAGCCGAGGCCGCTTCCTCGCCTTCCTCGCGCCGGCGCTGGTAGGCGGCCCAGCCGCTCGGGTAGCTGCGCAGCTCGCCGTCCTCGCAGACGATCGTGCGGCTGCCGACCGCCTCGAGCAGGGCGCGGTCGTGGGAGACGAGGATGACCGCGCCTTCGAAGGCCGAGAGAGCGTCCTCGAGCGCCTCGCGGCTCTCGATGTCTAGGTGGTTGGTCGGCTCGTCGAGGATCAGCACGTTGGCGCCGCTGGCGACCAGGATCGCCAGCGAGAGGCGCCGCTGCTCGCCGCCGGAGATGTCGTCAAGCGCCTTCTCGACGTCGGAGCCGGAGAAGAGGAAGCCGCCGAGCAGATCGCGCGCCTTCTGGCCGCTGAGCCCGGTCTCGCGCTGGGCCGCGTCGAGCACGGTGCCCGTCCCCGCCGCCGTCTCGGCATGTTGGGAGAGGTAGCCGACCTTGACGTTGTGCCCGGTCCGCACCGAGCCGGCGGCCGGCTCGCGCTGCTCGGCGAGCGTCTCGATCAGGGTCGTCTTACCGGCGCCGTTGGGGCCGACGAGGACGGCGTGCTCGCCGCGTTCGAGTTCGAGCTCGGCGCCGGCGAGCAGCGTGCGTCCCGGCACCTCGATCGTCGCGTTGACCAGTTTCAGCACTACCCGGCCGGGCCGCTCGGGTTTGACGAAGGAGAAGCGCAGGCTGCGGCGGTCGCGCGCTTCGGCCTTGGCGCCGTCGCGCTTGATCTTGTCGATCTGCTTGAGCCGCGACTGCGCCTGTTTGGCCTTGGTCGCCTTGTAGCGGAAGCGCTCGACGAAGCGCTCCATCCGCTCGATCTCCGCTTGCTGGCGCTCGATCGCCTTGCCAAGGGCGATCTCGCGAGCCGCCTGTTCCTTGCGCCAGGCGTGCCAGGGGCCGGCGAAGAAGCGACCGCGCTGCGCCTCCAGCTCCAGCACCGAGGTCCCCACCGCCTCGAGGAACCAGCGGTCGTGGGCGACGAGCACGACCGCGGCGTCGAGGTCGACGAGATAGCTCTCGAGCCATTCCAGCGAGGGGATGTCGAGGTGGTTCGTCGGCTCGTCGAGCAGCAGCAGGTCGGGGCGGGTGGCGAGCGCGCGAGCCAGCGAGGCCCGGGTCAGCTCGCCGCCGGAGAAGGTGGAGAGCTGGCGCGCGTTGGCCTCCTCGCCAAAGCCGAGGCCGCCGAGCACGGCGAGGACGTCGTCGCGCCAGCGGTAGCCGCCACCCGCTTCGAGTCGCTGTTGCGCCGCCGAGTAGGCCCGCATTGTCTCCTCGTCGGGAGTGCCGGCGCCCATCGCCTCCTCCAGGCGCGCCAGCTCGGCCTCGGTCTCCTCCATATCGGCGCGGCCGGAAAAGACGTAGTCGCTGAGCGAGATCGCGTCGTCGCGCGGCGGCCGTTGGTCGTGCAGGGCAACCCGAGCGCCTTTCTGCAGGGCGATGCTGCCCGAGTCGGGCGGCCGCTCGCCGGCCAGGACGCGCAGCAGCGTCGACTTGCCGACCCCGTTGCGCCCCGAGAGCGTCATCCGCTCGCGCGCCTCTAGCTTGAAGGAGACGTCGGCGAAGAGCAGCTTGCCGCCGGCGTAGAGGTCGATCGTTGTCGCTGTGGCGATGGCCATCTTGGGGATGACATTACGCGGCTCGCCGTGAACGGGCGATGCGTAAGCTGCGTACGTGGAGCGAGAGCAGCTGCAGGCGATCCAGACACCGCTCAAGGAGCGATACCGCGAGGACCCCGAAGCCGCCGTGATCACGCTTTCGGCGCAGGGCGAGCTCGGCGAGGGCGTCTCCTGCTCGGTCAACACCGGTCGGGCGATCGCCGAGGCCGGGCTGCACCCGGCAAGCGGTGGCGACGGCAGCCAGCTCTGCTCCGGCGACATGCTGCTGGAGGCGCTCGCCGCCTGCGCCGGCGTCACCCTGCGTGCCGTGGCAACCTCGCTGGGGATCGAGGTGAGATCGGGGACCGTCCGCGCCGACGGCGACCTCGACTTTCGCGGCACGCTCGCCGTCGATCGAGATGCCCCGGTCGGCTTCCGCGCGATCCGCCTTGCCTTCGAGCTCGACACCGACGCGGACGACGAGCAGCTGGCGACCCTGCTGAAGCTGACCGAGCGCTACTGCGTCGTCCTGCAGACCATTTCCACCCCACCCGAGCTCTCCGCAACCGTCGCCACGGTGTAGCGCCTTGGCGAGCCCGCTGCGACACCTCGGCGACCTCGCCAAGGCGCAGCGGGGCCGGCGCGCGGCCCAGCGCGAAAGCGAGCAGGCACTGGGCGAGCTGGAGGCACGGCCACTTGCACTTCCGGATGGACTGGAGGTCGAATGGTTGGGAGTCTCCGGCTACCGGATCAGCGCCGAGGGCAAGACGCTCTTCGTCGATCCCTACCTCTCGCGCGTTCCTTTTGCCGACCTGCTGAGGCGCCGATCGGCACTGCCGGACCCGGCGATGCTCGATCGCTTCGTCCACGCTCCGGGAGAGGTCGTCGGGGTGCTGGTCGGCCACACCCACTTCGACCACGCCGTCGACGCGCCGGCGATCGCCCGGCGCTTCGGCTGCAAGGCCTACGGCTCCGACTCGCTGGTGACCTTGATGGGACTGCACGGCCTCGCCGAGCAGACGGTCGAGGTCGAGCCCTACCGGACCTACGAGCTGGGCCCGTTCGAGGTCAGCTTCACGCCCAGCGTCCACTCCAAGCTGCTGCTCGGGCTAGCCGTTCCCTACGACGGCGACCTCACTTGCGAGCACCTCGACGGCCTCACCCCCGGCGCCTACCGCTGCGGCCAGGTCTGGGGAATCTCGATCAAGGTCGCCGGGGTCAGCTTCTACCACCAGGGCAGCGCCAACCTGATCGACGAGGCGGTACGGGAGCGCGGCGTCGACGTCTTCCTCGCCGGCGTCGCCGGCCGCAACTTCACCGAGGACTACTGGCGGCGGATCATCCCCCGCCTCGACCCAAAGGTCGTCGTTCCAACTCACTACGACAACTTCTTCAGGCCCCTTGGCCAGCGGCTCGAGTTCGTCTCCGACGTGCGTCTCTCCGCCCTGCCCGAGGAGATCGGCGCCGTCAGTGACGACCTGGAAATTGCCGCGATCCCCCGCGCCGACCTCTAGGCGAAGTACTTGGCGACGATCTGCTCGATCGTGCCCATCGTCCGCATCGTCCAGGGCCCGAGAGCTGTCTCGATTGCCTTCAGGTCGAGATCAGAGTCGGAGATGCCCCCGCTCGGCAACCAGTAGAGCTCGCGACCTTCGATCGCCAGGCAATCCTCCTCGGTGGCCTCGGCCAAGGCCTGTTTGCGTGCCCCGACCGCCGGTTTCTTCGGCAGCAGCGCGACCTGCAGCTTGCCCTTCGAGGCTTTCACCTTTGCGGCATCGAACGGCTCGTGAGCAGCTAGTGCGCTCAGCTCCTTGGCGCTGCGCAGGAATACCGGCACTTCGTAGCCGAGCGCCTTTCCCAGGCCAGCTTCGATCTCACCCGTCAGCTTCGCCTCGCCGCTCTTGGCGCTGAAGACGACGTTGCCGCTGGCGCGAAAACAGGCGACCTCGGAAAAGCCCAGCGTCTCGAACTCGGCCCGCAGCTCCTCGTTCCTGATCCGCCGGCCGCCGAGGTTCATCCCGCGCAAGAAGGCGACGTGGCTCGGCATGGTTTGGACTCTAGGCACTGATCTCCGGCAGCGCCAAGTCGAGTCCGCATTGACTGCGAGACCCGACTTGGCGTCAGTGGAGGCGGTGGGATTCGAACCCACGTGTCCGGTCGTAGCGCAAAGGCGTCTACAGGTTTAGCCGGCGCTTGATTCTCGTCTCCCGGGGTCCGCGCCGGCGGGCACTGCGGGAGATAAAGCCCTCTGAATTGTCCCCTGGAAGACGGGGCGATCCGCCGGGGTGAGCCCGTGTTCTGAAGCCGGCTCCCCTCCCTACGGGCGAGGGAGGACCGACTCTCATCGCCTAGGTTCTAGCTAGGCAGCGAGGGCGAACTCATGGTCCGCACGTATTGGTTGGTGCCGGGGTTTAACGAGGCCTCCGGCAACCTCGACCTGCAACCGTTCGCACGGACCGACCGGATCGAAGCCTGTCGCCCCCGTGCTATGTGCAGCGATTGTACGGAGTCGGGTAGGAATACCGGCATGACCGAGAAGACATTCGACGCGATCGTGCTCGGCGCCGGGGCGCCGGGCGAGGTCTGCGCCGGGCGGCTCGCCGACGGCGGGCTCTCGGTGGCGATCGTCGAGCAGCACCTGGTTGGCGGCGAGTGCTCCTATTACGCATGCATGCCCTCGAAGGCGCTGCTGCGCCCCTCGGACCTCCTCGCGGAGGCGCAGCGAGTGCCGGGCATCGCCGTCGAGGACCGCCTCGACCCCCGCGCCGTGCTCGAGCGCCGCGACGAGGTGATCCACGACCGCGACGACTCCGGTCAGTTGCCCTGGCTGGAAGAACGCGGGATCGAGCTCTTCCGCGGCAGCGGGGCGCTCGACGGCGAGCGGCAAGTCCGGGTCGGAGACGACCTGCTCGGTGCCCGCCAGGCGATCGTCGTCGCCACTGGCAGCGGCGCGGCAATGCCGCCGATCGACGGCCTCGACTCGGCCCGCCCCTGGAACAACCGCGAGGGGACCACGTCCAAGCACGTGCCCGAGAGCATAATCGTGCTCGGCGCCGGGCCGGTCGGCTGCGAGCTCTCGCAGGCCTGGTCCTCGCTCGGCTGCCGGGTGACGCTGATCGAGGGCGGCCCCCGCGTGCTCGCGCGCGAGGAGCCCTTCGCCGGCGAGGAAGTCGGTGAGGCGCTGCGCGAGCAGCACGGCGTCGATGTCCGCACCGGGGTGAAAGCCGTCCAGGTAAGCCGCGACGGCGACGTCGTCACCGTCGCACTCGACGATGGCAGCGCGGTCGCCGCAGCAGAGATTCTCGTCGCCGTCGGGCGCAAGCCACGGACTAACGAGATTGGGCTCGACAGCGTCAACGTCGAACCCGGCAAGGCCGGCTTCCTCAATACCGACGACCGCCTGCGAGTCGACGAGCGTGACTGGCTCTACGCGGTCGGCGACGTCACCGGCCGCGCCCTCTTCACCCACATGGGCAAGTACCAGGCTTGGGTCGCCGCCGAGAACGTCCTCGGTCGCGATGTCGTCGTCGTGGCGGAAGAGATCGGCTCACCCAGGGTCACCTTCACCGACCCCCAGGTCGCCGCGGTCGGCAAGACCCTCGAACAAGCGCAGGAAGCCGGCATCGAGGTGAAGGCGGTCGACGTCGCCACCGACGGCACCCCCGGCGCCAGCTTCCAAGGCAGGGAATCCGGCGGCACCTCCCGCCTCGTCGTCGACGAGTCGCGCGGGGTCATCGTCGGCGCCACCTTCACCGGCTTCGAGACCGCAGACTTCCTCCACGCCGCAACGATCGCCCTCGTCGGCGAGGTCCCCCTTCGGAAGCTCAGACACGCCGTTGCTGCTTATCCGAGCCGCAGCGAGGTTTGGCTGAAGCTTCTGGAGGCGTACCGCCTCTAGCGAAGAGCCCCTCGCCTGCTGAGCGATCCCGGCAGGGGTGAAGCGTCTTGTACTTAAGCGAAACCCCCTGCCGGGATCGCTCAAACGGTGGAACGCCGCTTCAGGTCTTCGAGCACATCCTGCGGGAACCCGGGGACCTCGTCGAGGTCATCCACAGAGCCGAAGCGGCCCAACCGCTCGCGATGGGCAAGCAGGCGGGTGGCTTGGGTGACCGAGAGGTTCTCGGCACGAAGTTGCTCGAAGCTAACCGCGTTGAGGTCGATCGTCCCCCCCGATGGGCCGAGCGGAGTAGGAGGAGCAGGCGCAGCCGCGGCGGGTGCGGGCGGCTCCGGGCTGGGCGGGGGCGTCGGTGGGGCCGGAGTCGGCGGCGGTGGAACCGGTTCGGGCGCGGGCGGGACTGGCGTGGGCGCGGGGGCCGGTGGCGCGGGCGGCGCCGGCGGGGTCGGCTCGGGAGCCGGCGGCGGCACGGGCTGCGGGGGCTGCGGCGCGGCGTGTGGTGCCGGCGGTGGCGCGAAGGGCTGGACAGGGGTCGTTCCCTGGCCCTGAACTGACTGGATCACGGCCTGCTCGGCTTCGGCGGCGCGGCGCTCGGCCTCGCGAGCGCGCTCCTCCGCCTGGGCGACGCTGTCGCGAATCTCCTGCAGGCGCCGCTCGCGCTCGTCCTCCTCGGCCTTGAGCTTGGCCAGGCGCTCCGCCTCGGCGGCGCGGCGCTCGGCCTCCTTGGTGCGCTCTTCGATCTGGCGCAGCCGCTCCTGTGCCTCTGCCATCGCCCGCTCCTGTGCTTCGCGCTCCTGCTGGAGGCGCTGCTCTGCAGTCTGCAATCCGGCTCCGGCAGCAGGCGCTGGAGCGATCAGCGGCACCGCCGCCATGCTCTGGGTCGTCTGGCCGGCCTGGGCCTGAGCGGTACGCCCTTCGGCCTCGTGCTGCAACCGCTCGGCCTCTTGGATGCGGCGATCGGCCTCGGCCCGGATCCGCTCCTCCTCGCGTTGGATCTCGGCAACCTTGTCCTGCACACGCTGTTCGGCCACGGCGGGATCCTCGTAGCCGACCGGGGGCGTCGATGGCGCTGGCACCGGAGCGGGCGGCGTAGCTGCCACTGGAGGCAAAGGCTGAACCGGGGCCTGCGGTGCGGGAACTGCGCCAGGCGGTGGGACAGCCGCCGGCGGTGGCGCCACCGGCTGTCCGGTCGGCGGCAACGGCGCCACCGGCGCGCCTTGCTGAAGTTGTTCGCGCTCCTGCGCTGCGCGCACCTCGGCCAGCTGGCGCTCCGCCTTCGCCGCTTCCTTGCGAGCGCGGCGGCTATCGGCGCGGCCGCCGCCGGCTGACTTGCCGCCGCGTTCCGCCCTCTTCGCCAGCCGCTCCTCTTTGCGCCTTTTAGCCTCTTCCTGGCGCTTTTTACGGTGCTCGATGCGGGCGAGGCGCTGCTGCTCGCGGGCCTGTTTGCGCTTGTCCTTGGAACTCGCCGGCAGCTGACTCGCTGCCGCGGCGGCCGCTGGCGCACCGGGTGCAGCCGGCGGCACGCCAGGCGCGACCGGCGGCGGTGGGGTGCGGGGCAGCTCGGCCGTCTGCGCCTGCGCGGCGCCGACCGGCGGTGGGGGCGGCATCTTGCCTGGCGGGGGCGGTGGCGAGCCAGGCGGAGCCGCCGCTTCCTTGGCGGCCTTCTCCTTGGCCCGTCGCTGGGTGACGCTGACGACTAGGAGCAGGAGCAGGATCGCGGCGACGAGGGCACCGACGAAGTACTGGATGTTGTCGCTGACGAAGTTGCCGGCTTCGCTCGGGAAGGAATCGGCCTGCGCCTGAGCCGGCACGGCCAGGGCGAGCGCAACGAGGGTCAACGCGGACCAGAGCAGGGAAATCCTGAAGCGCATCGGCTCCGAAGCTACCTCATCCGGCCCTTGAATTCTCGCTCGACTTCGCGGCGCACGTCACGGTCCGCGATATCGCGCCGGCGGTCGCGCCCCTCCTTGCCCCGCGCCAGCGCCAGCTCCACCTTTGCGCGCGGGCCTTTGAAGTAGATGCGCAGGGGGATCAGGGTCAGGCCTTTCTCCGCCGTCTTGCCGATCAGCCTTTCGATCTCACCTTTGTGCAGCAGCAGTTTGCGCGGCCGTTCCGGCTCGTGGTTCTCGCGGCTGGCCGGTTCGTAAGGCGGGATGTGCAGCTTGCGCAGCCAAACCTCGCCCTTCTCGACCACGGCGTAGGAGTCGGTCATCTGCGCCTTGCCGTTGCGCAGCGACTTCACCTCTGAGCCAAGCAGGACGATCCCCGCCTCCATTTTTTCCACCGGCTCGAATTTGTGGCGCGCACGACGGTTGGTGGCAACGTCACCCGAGGCAGGCTCGCGCTTCTTGCCCTTCTTAGCCATCGACCCGCTCCAGGTCGACGCGCCCCCGCGCCGCAGCGACCTCGCCCACCCGGACGGATATCGGATCGCCGAGGCGCAGCGTCGCACCCGACTCCCGTCCGACGAGAGCGGTCTCGGTCTCGTTCAGCTCGAAGCGCTCCTCGCCCATCGTCCGCGCCGGCAGAAATCCCTCGTAGACGTCGCCGAGCTCGCCGCCGAAACGGACGAAGGCACCGGCCCGGATCGCCCCCGAGACCTCGCCCTCGAACTCGGCCTCCTCGCCGCGCTCGGCGAGCTCGCGCTGCAACAGGTAGGCGGCGCAGATGTCGTCGGCATCGCGCTCGACCCGGGCCGACTCGCGCTCGCACTCGCTGCTGTGCCAGGCCACCTCGCGCGCCTCGGCCGCCCGCGGCGCCTCCTCCCCCTCCCCTAGCGCCGCCAACAGCGCCCGGTGGATGAGCAGGTCCGGGTAACGCCGGATCGGCGAGGTGAAGTGGCAGTAGGCGGGGCTGCCGAGCCCGGCGTGACCGCTGTTGCGGTCGCTGTAGGAGGCTTGCATCAGGGAACGGAGCACGAGCGATGTATACGCCTCCCGGCCGTGCCCGCGCCGCGCCGCCTCCTCGACCACGAGCCGGCTCGCCTGCGCCGCAACCTGACCGGCCTGGGCGGGGGCCAGCCCCTGACCCAGGGGCGGCGTTGGCGCGCCGAGCGCTTGCAGCTGCTCGACCAGGCGCTCGACCCGGGCCGGATCGGGCTGGGCATGCACCCGGTAGACCGCCGGCACGCGCTTGCGCTCGAGCAACTGGGCCACCTGTTCGTTGGCGAGGATCATCAGCCGCTCGATCAAGCTGTGCGACTCGGTCTGGGCAACCGAGCGAGCGGCGACGACGTTGCCGGCCGCGTCGAAGCGGAACTCCGGCTCGCTCGAATCGACATCGAGGCTGGTCGCGCCCCGCCGCTCGCCCAACGACGCCGCCGCCTGGCGCGCCAGCGCCAGCGGCTCGGCCACAACATCGGGGGCGCTCTCGCGGCCGGCGAAGACGCGGTCGAGCTGGTCGTAGTCGAGGCGCGCCCGCGAGCGGATGCGGCTGCGATAGAAGCTGGCCAGACGGGGCTTGCCGCTAGGGCTGAGCTCGATCTCGGCGCTCACCGCCAGACGCTCGACGTCGGGGACGAGGCTGCAGGCGTCCTCGCTCAGCGCCCGCGGCAGCATCGGCTCGACCGCGCCCGGCGCGTAGGTGCTGTTGGCGCGCTGGCGCGCCTCGAGATCGAGCGGAGTCCCCGGCCGCACGTGGGCGGCGACGTCGGCGATGTGGACCCAAAGGCGCAGGCCGTCCTCCTCGCGCCGGGCGGAAATCGCGTCGTCGAAATCACGCGCCGTCGCCGGGTCGATCGTGAAGGTGGGCAGATCGGTCAGGTCGCGGCGGCGAATCTCGCTGTCGGCGGCAGCATCGGCGGCCCGCCCCGCTTCGACCTCCAGCGCCGCAGGGAAGCCACGACCTTCCAGCCGCTCGTCGAGCAGAGCGTCGATCGCCTCGCGCGCGTTTTTCGGCTCCCTGCGCCGCCGGCCACGCGCCCGCTGCCGCTCGCGGTAGTAGCGCCAGTCGCGCTTGCTCACTGCCCAGCCACGACTGAGAGCGCGCGTTCGAGCGCCTCGTCGCGCGGCGTCTGCAAGTTGTCGCGGGCCTTCACATCGGGGTGGATACCGTGGCTCTGGGCGAGGTTGACGCCGTCGGGCGTGAAGTACTCGCCGATCGTCAACTTCAGGGCGCCGCCGTTGGAGAGGCCGATCTCCTGCTGGAAGACACCCTTGCCGTAGGAACGGGTGCCGACGACCGTGGCGCCCGCGTCGTCGGCGAGCGCGGCGGTAAGGATCTCCGCCGCGGAGGCGGTGTTGGGGTCGATCAGGACGACCATCGGCAGCTTCGGCAGGTTGTCGCCGACGGTCTTGTAGACGGCGTGGCCCTGGGTGCGCGAGTCGGTGCTCACCACGACTTCGTCGTCGGGCAGGAAGACGCTGGCGCTGAGCACCGCCTCCTCGAGCAAGCCGCCGCCGTTGCCGCGCAGGTCAAGCACGATCCCTTCGGCCCCTTCTTTTTGCACTTTTTCGACGGCTTCGCGCAGCAGCGCGTGGACGCCTTCGCTGAAGGAGACCATGCCGACGTAGCCGATCTTGCGGCCGTGGACTTCCTTGATCTTGCTGGTCACCACCGGCAGGGCGATCTGAGCGCGGGTGACCTCGATCTCGTCGACCTTGCCTTTCCCCTTGGCCTTCACCCCGATCGTCACCTGAGAGCCGTCCGGGCCTTTGATCTTTTCGGTCGAGACCTGGCTGTTCTCGCCGGCGATCGAGTCGCCGTTGACCGAGACGACCACGTCGCCTGGCTTAATCCCGGCTTCGGAGGCCGGCGATTTGGGGAAGACGGTGTCGACCCGCAGGCCCGCTTTGACTTCGGTGACGGTCAGGCCGATGCCGGAGAAGTGGCCGGAGATCTCCTCGTTGAAGCTGTCCAGCGCTTCCGGGGAGAAGTAGTCGGAGAAGCGGTCGTGGTGGCGGCGGCGCAGCTCGCGGACCATGCCCTGCAGCGAGGAGTTGGTCAGCTCGGTCGAGCCGACCGAGCGGAAGTAGTTGTCCTCGATCAGTTCGGTGGCTTCCAGATTGAGCCCGGCGGAGTCGTCGACGAAGCGGTCGCGGACGAATTCGGGCAGCTTGCCGGGGTGTCCGCCGAGCCAGATCCCGGCGCAGAGAACGACGATCAGGGCGGCCACCAGGGCCGCGATCTTCGCCGCGCTCACCCGGTGCTCAGATGAGTGGCTTCCACATCTACACCTTCAGAAAGCGACGCAGGGTGACGCCGGAGCCAACCGCGGAGACCAGCACCGAGGCGGCGAAGAGGATCGCCACCAGGGCGGGGAAGGAGAGGGTGCTGTTGTTCTGCGCCGCGAGAAAGGAGAAGGTGTCGCTCAGCGGGTCGACGATCGTGATCTTGCCCAGCCACAGGATAAGTATGGCGATCAGGCCACCCGCGAAGCCGACGACGACGCCCTCGATCATGAAGGGCCAGCGGATGAACCAGCGAGTCGCGCCGACCAGCCGCATCACCTCGACCTCGCGGCGGCGGGTGTAGATCGAGAGCCGGATCGTGTTGCCGACCAGCATCAGCGAGGCGAGGATCAGCAGCGCGGTGATCACGGTCAGCACGATCTTCAGCGCGCTGGTCACCTGCTCGATCTGCTGGGACTCCTGCTGGCGATCAAAGACGTCCTGGATGATCGGCGAGATCGGCTTCGGCTTGCCGTTCGGGCCCGGCGGCGTGACCGCCGCGCGCACCGCGTCGAGGTTGCTCGCGTCATCGGCCTTGATCTGGAAGTTGGCCGGCAGTGGATTGTCGTGCAGCTGGGCGAGCAGGTCTTCGCTCTTGTTCTTGCCAAGGTCCTTTTCGAGTTCGATCAGGGCTTTGCTCTTGCTGATGAAGGTGACCGAGGCGACGTGCGGGATCGCCTTGAGCTTGTCTTCGAGAGCCCCGATTTCGCCCTGCGTGGCGTCGTCGTAGAGCGCCACCCGGAACTCGAGGCTTTCGCGCACCGATTCGCTCTTCGCCTGCGTCGTCTGGAAGACCGGGATTAGCACGCCGAGCAGGATCACGGTGGTAACCGTGGTGACGATCGCTGCCATGCTCGGGGCGCCGTTGCGGCGCAGCGCGCGGAATGCCTCTTGGGTGAAGAAGAAGAATCGCGACATCTAGATCAGCGCGTCGTGTCCGTTGGTCTGGCCCTCGGGGGCGACGCCCATCTCGGCCCGCATGCGCACGCCGAACTCGGTCGTCGACTCCTCGGTGTAGCCACCGCTGACCTCGTCGCGAACGACGCGGCCCTCATAGAGCTCGATCACGCGGCGGCGCATGTTGTCGACCATCTCGCGGTCGTGGGTGACGACGACGACGGTGGTGCCGGTCTTGTTGATCCGGTAGAGCAGCTGCATGATCCCGATCGAGGTGACCGGGTCGAGGTTGCCCGAGGGCTCGTCGGCCAGCATGAGCGGCGGGTGGTTGACGAAGGCGCGGGCCACCGCGACGCGCTGCTGCTCGCCGCCCGACAGCTGGTCGGGGTAGTTGTGCAGCTTGGTCGAGAGGCCGACCAGGCGCAGCGTCGCCGGCACCTGCTCGCGGACTTCGGCGCGGCTGGCGCCGATCACCTGGAGCGCGTAGGCGACGTTGTCGTAGACGGTCCGGTTCGGGAGCAGCTTGAAGTCCTGGAAGACCGTGCCGATGTTGCGCCGCAGCTGCGGGACCTTCTTGTCGGGCATCTCGGCGATGTCGCGGCCGGCGATGCGGACGCTG
>DATBAV010000004.1:0-13867 GCA_036271315.1 Solirubrobacterales bacterium
AAACCAGGCGCGCCGGAGGACTTCGACGCAGCGGTCGCCCGCTGGAAGGAGCTGCCGACCGAGGAGGGCGCGAGCTTCGACCAGGAGATCGACGTCGACGCCGCGGCGATCTCGCCGATGGTCACCTGGGGCACCAACCCGGGCATGGTGGTCGAGGTCACCGACATGGTCCCCGACCCGGCCGCGATGGAGTCCGAGGCCGATCGCGAATCGGCCGAGCGGGCGCTCGCCTACATGGGCCTGGCGGCGAACACGCCGATGACCGAGATCGCCCCGGAACGGGTCTTCATCGGCTCCTGCACCAACAGCCGGATCGAGGACCTGCGCGAGGCCGCCGAGATCGTCGACGGCCGCAAGGTCGCCAGCTCGGTCCACGCGATGGTCGTCCCCGGCTCTCAGCAGGTGAAAAAGGCGGCTGAGGAAGAGGGCCTCGACGACGTCTTCCGCAGCGCCGGCTTCGAATGGCGTGAGGCGGGCTGCTCGATGTGCCTCGGCATGAACCCGGACACCCTGAGCGAAGGGGAGCGCTGCGCCTCGACCTCGAACCGCAACTTCGAGGGCCGCCAGGGCAAGGGCGGGCGCACCCACCTGGTCAGCCCGCGGATGGCAGCCGCCGCCGCGGTCGAGGGCCACTTCGTCGACATCAGAGATTGGAGCTAGAGAATGAGGCCGATTGACGTCATCGAGGGCAAGGTCTCGGTGCTCGACCGCAACGATGTCGACACCGATCAGATCATCCCCAAGCAGTTCCTGAAGCGGGTCGAGCGGACCGGTTTCGGCGAGTTCCTCTTCTACGACTGGATCCGCGACGGCGAGATCGAGCTGGAGCCGAATCCGATCCTGGTCACCGGGGCCAACTTCGGCTGCGGTTCCTCACGCGAGCACGCCCCCTGGGCGCTGGAGGACTTCGGCTTCCAGGCGATCGTCGCGCCGTCCTTCGCCGACATCTTCTATTCCAACTGCACCAAGGTCGGGCTGCTGCCGGCAATCCTCGACGAGGAGCACTGCCGGGCGGTAGCCGAGGCGGGCGAGGCCCGAATCGACGTCGACGACGAGACGGTCACCTGCGCCGCCGGCGTCTTCGAGTTCGCGGTCGAGCCCGACGTCAAGCACAGGCTGCTGAACGGCCTGGATGACATCGGCATCACGCTGGAGAACGCCGGCGCGATCGACAGCTTCGAGCAGGCCGGCGGCGCCGAGCGCGGGCCGGTCACGACGGCGCTCTGATGGCCTCAGCGACGCGGGACTGGGACGCGGGGACCTACCACCGCGTCTCCGTCCCACACGAAGAGTGGGCACGCTCGGTGCTCGATCGGCTGCCCCTGCGGGGCGATGAGACCGTGCTCGATGCCGGCTGCGGCAGCGGTCGCGTCACCGGGTTGCTGATCGAGCGGCTGCCTGATGGGCACGTTGTGGCCGTCGACGGCTCTGCCTCGATGATCGAGAAGGTGCGCGAGACCCTGCGACCGGGCGACGAGGCGCTGGTCTCGGACCTGTCCGCTCTGGAGCTGGATCGACGGGTCGACGCGGTCTTCTCCAGCGCCGTCTTCCACTGGGTGCTGGATCACGACCTGCTCTTCCGCCGCCTGGCGGCCGTGCTGCGCCCCGGTGGCGCCCTCGCCGCGCAGTGCGGCGGCGCTGGCAATATCGACCGCCTGCGCACGATCAGCGGCGAGGTCGCCGCCAGCGAGCCCTTCGCGCCCTACTTTGAAGGCTTCGACGAGCCGTGGAACTACGCCGCCGCGGAGGAGACCGAGGCGCGGCTCGAGGCCGCCGGCTTCGTCGACGTCCGCTGCTGGCTGCAGCCCTGGACGATCCAGCCGCCGGAGCCGGCCGAGTTCCTGCGCACGGTCTGCCTCGGCCCGCACATGGACCGGTTGCCGGAGGAACTGCGAGCACCATTCATCGAGAAGGTGCTGGAGCGTGAGCCCGACCCCTTGCGGATGGAGTACGTGCGCCTCAACATCGAGGCCCACGCCGCCGCCTGAGCGCTCCGCGTAAAGTGCCGGCTCGATGGGCACCCCGCGCATAGTCCTGCTCGCCGGCGACGGCATCGGGCCCGAGATCGTCGGCGCTGCCCGGCGCCTGCTCGAGGTGCTGGGCGAGTTCGAGTTCGAGGAGCAGCTGATGGGCGGCTGCTCGATCGACGCTCACGGCACTGCTCTCACCGACCAGGTTCTAGCCGCCTGTCGAGGCGCCGACGCGGTACTGCTCGGCGCCGTCGGCGGTCCCAAATGGGACACGACCGACCCCGACGCCCCGCGCCCCGAGCAGGGCCTGCTCGGCCTGCGCAAGGGCATGGGCCTTTACGCCAACCTGCGTCCGGTGCGTCCCAGCCCGGCGCTGGTCGGCGCCAGCCCGCTGCGCCCCGAGCGCATCGCCGGCACCGATCTGCTCGTCGTCCGCGAGCTGACCGGCGGCATCTACTTCGGCGATTCCGGCCGCGAGGGCGACTCCGCCCACGACACTTGCGAGTACTCCGCCGCCGAAATCGAGCGCATCGCCCGGGTCGGCTTTGAAGCCGCCCAGCGCCGCGCCGCTGGCTCCAACCGCAAGCCCCGCGTCACTTCGGTCGACAAGGCCAACGTGCTCGAGACCTCGCGGCTCTGGCGCGAGGTCGTCGGCCGCGTCGCCCCCGACTATCCGGACGTCGCCCTCGACCACCTGCTGGTCGACAACGCGGCGATGCAGCTGGTCTCGCGCCCGGCGGACTTCGACGTGATCGTCACCGAGAACCTCTTCGGCGACATCCTCAGCGACGAGTCGGCGATGCTCACCGGCTCGCTCGGGATGCTGCCCTCGGCCAGCCTCGGCGCCGATGGCGAGCCCGGGCTCTTCGAGCCGGTCCACGGCTCGGCCCCCGACATCGCGGACCAGGGAATCGCCAACCCGCTTGCCACCTTCCTCTCGGCGGCGATGATGCTGCGCCATGGCCTCGACCGGGCCGACGACGCGGCGCGGATCGAGTCGGCGGTCGACGCGGTGCTTGACCGCGGCCTCCGCACCCCGGACCTGGCGGGCGAGGGGGAGACCGCGGTCGGCACCGATGAGGTGACCGAGGCCGTGCTGGCCGAGCTAAGCGCCTAGGGCGCGGTTACCGCCCACTGGCCGTAGGCGAAGTCGCCCGTCGTGCCCGCCGTCTTGAGGCCGAAGCCGAGGCGGGTGTTGTTCTCCGCGACGAGAGCGGGCGTGCCGTTTTCTTCCGTCGTGTAGATGCAGAGGTTGCCGGGGGTCGCCTGAGGTGTCTGCAGGTTGCCGCCGCCAAGTCCCGAGCAGTTGGCGTTCGTTTCGCCTTTCTTCAGAACCGTGGCGGTAGCGGCATTGAGCAGGGGGAACTGGAAACTGACCGCAGCGCGGGATTCGGCGCCGAGGTCGAAGACACCGCGCAGCGTCTGACCCGACTTCAGGGTGGACAGGATCGGGCCGATTTCATCGCTGAGCTTGGCTGCGGTGACCGAGCCTTTGCCGAGCTTCGCGGTCGAGACCGATTCGTTGGCCAGCTTCGGCGTCGTCACCGCTTCGTTGTTGAGCTTGTTGGTCGTGATCACGCTGTTCTTGATCGTCGAGGCGATCACCGAGTTGGCACCTAGCTTTGGCGTCGTGACGGCGCCGTTGCCGATGTTTGTCGGCCCGACCGAGTTGGGCCCGAGCTTGCCGATCGTCACCGCTCCGTTGGCCAGCTTGGCAGTGGTCACGGCCTGCTTGCGGATCTTGGCTGCGGTGACGGCTCCGCGCTTGAGCTGGTTGGGGCCGACGCTGTTGCGGGGCAGCCCGGCGGCGACGGCGACGCCGCCGAGGGCTAGGAAGAGCGCCATCGTGGCGATCACGTTCGAATAAGTGAGTCTCTGGCGAACTGCGGTGAGCATGAAGGGTCTCCTTTGCGTTTGACGCGATCCTTTTCTCGGCTCGGCTCGAATGACCTTGCGCGATCGGGCATACTTCTCCGAACATGGATACGGCCGAGTTGATTTGGCATAACGGCGAGTTCGTGCCCTGGGAGGACGCAAAAGTTCATGTCCTCAGCCACGCCCTGCACTACGGCACCGGGGTCTTCGAGGGCGTGCGCTGCTACGAGACCGAGCGCGGACCGGCGATCTTCCGCCACGCCGACCACCTCGACCGCCTCGCCAAGTCGGCTGAGCTCTACTACCTTGGCCTGCCCTACTCGCCCGAGCAGATTGGCGAGGCGACGCGCGAGCTGATCCGCCGCAACGGCCTCGGCTCCTGCTACATCCGCCCACTCGCCTTCCGTGGCTATGGCAGCCTCGGTCTCTACGCCACCGACGCGCCGGTCGACGTCATCGTCGCCGCCTTTCCCTGGGGCGCCTACCTCGGCGAGGAGGGCCAGAAGCACGGCATCCGCGCCAAGGTCTCGAGCTGGCGCCGGATCAGCCCCGCCGGTCTGATCCCGCACGCCAAGGCCTCCGGCCAGTACCTCAACTCGATCCTCGCCAAGACGGAATCGACCAACGCCGGCTACGAGGAGGCGATCCTGCTCGACGAGCGCGGCTTCGTCTGCGAGGGCTCAGGCGAGAACATCTTCCTCGTTCGCGACGGACAGATCGTCACGCCGCCGCATGTCGCTGCGATCCTCGACGGGATCAACCGCAAGTCGGTGATCCAGATTGCCCAGGACCTGGGCTACACCGTGGTCGAACGCGACGTCGCCCGCGCCGAGCTCTATCTGGCGGAGGAGATCTTCCTCACCGGGACGGCCGCCGAGCTGGTGCCCGTGCGCGAGATCGACGACCACCCGATCGGCGAGCCGGGCGAGATAACCCGTCACGTGCAGGCAAAGTTCGTCGACGCCCTCTACGGCCGCGCCGAGGAGTACCTCGAGTGGCTCGACTTCGTCGAGGTCCCGGCCGGGGCGGACGAACCGAGTAAGGTCAGTTCCTGATGCACCTGCGTTTCGAGTCAACCGGGCGAATTACCGCAGCCGCCTAGCGGCTGGCGCGGCGCTGCCGTGCGTTCTCGGGCCCGCAAGGGCCCACTCCCCGGTCTCTTCGAAGTGAAAGGCATCAGATGGAACAGGTAAAGCTCTACGACACCACCCTGCGGGACGGCATGGGTGGACAGGGAATGTCGCTCTCGGTGGGCGAGAAGCTCAAGGTCGTCCAGGCCCTTGACGACCTCGGCGTCCACTTCATCGAGGCCGGTTTTCCCAGCTCCAACCCGAAGGAGGCGGAGCTCTTCGAGCTGCTCGCCGAGCTGGATCTGAAAAAAGCGACGATCGCCGCCTTCGGCATGACTCGGCGCCGCGACGTCGCCGTCGAGGACGATCCCGCCCTTGGGGTTCTGGTCGAGAGCTTCGCGCCCGTCGTCTGCCTGGTCGGCAAGAGCTGGCGCCTGCACGTCGACAAGGTGATCAAGGTCTCGGCCGAGGAGAACCTGGCGATGATCGCCGACTCGATCGCCTTTTTGAGCGCCGAGGGCAAGCGGCCGGTCTTCGACGCCGAGCACTTCTTCGATGGCTACCGCGACGACGCCGCCTACGCGCTCGAGTGCGTGCGTGTCGCCGCCGAGGCGGGGGCCGAGAACGTCACCCTCTGCGACACCAACGGGGGCAGCCTGCCGGCCTTCGTGGCCGAGGCGGCGGCGGCCGTCGCCGCTGAGCTGGCCGGCAAGGCCGAGCTCGGCATCCACACCCACAACGACGCCGAGTGCGCGGTCGCCAACTCGCTCGCGGCGGTCGAATCCGGCGCCCGCCTCGTCCAGGGTTGCGTCAATGGCTACGGCGAGCGCTGCGGCAATGCCAACCTCGCTTCGATCCTACCGGCGCTGCAGCTGAAGATGGGCTTCGACGTGGTCAGCCCCGAGCAGCTGGCGAGCCTGACTCCGACCTCGCACTATCTCGACGAGCTCTGCAACATGACGCCGAACCCCGATCGGGCCTACGTCGGGCGCAACGCCTTCGCCCACAAGGCCGGCATGCACGCGGCCGGGGTCGCCGCCGACGCCCGCACCTTCGAGCACCTCGAGCCGGGCCAGGTCGGCAACGAGCGCGACATCCTCGCCTCCGAGCTCTCCGGCAAGGCGACGATCCGCAGCGCTGCCGAGCGGGCCGGCCTCGAGCTCGACGACGGGGCCGCGAGCGGGGCGGTCGAGCAGCTCAAGCAGCGCGAGCACCGCGGCTACCACTACGAGGCGGCGCAGGCTTCCTTCGAGCTGCTGCTGCGGCGCGAGGCCGGGGCCTACAAGCCGCTCTTCGAGCTGGAGAGCTTCCGCGTCACAACCGAGAAGCGCGAGGGAAGCCGGGTCGAAACCGAGGCGACGATCAAGGTCGTCGTCGACGGCGAGCGCTACGTCGAGGTGGCCGAGGGCAACGGTCCGGTCAACGCTCTGGACAAGGCCCTGCGCGCCGCAATCGGCGCTCGCCACCCGCACCTCGCCGACGTCGAGCTGACCAACTACAAGGTGCGCATCCTCGACGAGAACCACGGCACCGGGGCCGTGACCCGCGTCCTGCTCGACTCCACCGACGGCCAGCGCGAGTGGGGCACGATCGGCGTCTCGGAGAACATCATCGAGGCCTCTTGGGAGGCACTGGTCGACTCGCTCGCCTACGCGTTCCAAGGCCGATGAGCGAGCCGATCCCGCTGGCAAAGCCGGAGCTGGGCGCCCGCGAGGAGGAGCTCGTGCTCGAGGTGCTGCGCTCGGGCCGGCTCTCGCTGGGGCCGACGGGCGAGCGCTTCGAGCGCGCCTTCGCCGAGTGGCTTGGGGTCGAGGATGCGGTTGCCGTCTCCAGCGGCACGACCGGCCTGCACCTCGGCGTGCGGGCGCTTGGCTGGGGCCCTGGCGACGAGGTCCTGACCAGCCCCTTCAGCTTCGTCGCCTCGGCCAACTGCCTGCTGTACGAGGGTGTGCGGCCGGTCTTCTGCGACGTCGACCCGGTCACGCTCAACCTCGACCCGGAGGCAGCGGCCGCCGCGGTCGGCGAGCGCACCGCCGGGATCCTGCCGGTCCACATCTTTGGCTACCCGGCCGCGATGCCGGAGCTGGAGGCGTTGGGCGCCAAGCACGATCTCGGCCTGCTCGAGGACGCTTGCGAGGCGCTCGGCGCGGTCGACTCCGAGGGCCGCAACGTCGGCTCCAGGGGCCACCTGGCCACCTTCGCCTTCTACGCCAACAAGCAGATGACCACGGGGGAGGGGGGCATGGTCGTTCCCGCCGACGCGGCAGCGGCGGACCGCTTGCGCAGCGAGCGCAACCAGGGCCGCGCCGCCGACATGGGCTGGCTCGATCATGGCGGTCTCGGCTTCAACTATCGGCTCTCCGACGTCGCCGCCGCGCTCGGGGTCGCCCAGGTCGAGCGGCTCGGGGCGATGCTGGCGGAGCGCTCCCGCGTCGCGGCGCTCTACGCCGATGGTCTCGCCGCCCTGGAGGGCGTCGAGACGCCGATCGCCGGCCGCGGCAGCGAGCGCCGCAGCTGGTTCGTCTACCCGGTGCGGCTGGCGGCGGAGATCGACCGCGACCGGACGATCGCCCGGCTCGCCGAGCGCGAGGTCGCCAGCAAGGCCTACCTGCCCTGCATCCACCTCTTCCCGCAGCTGCGCGAGCTCGGTTACGGCGAGGGCCAGTTCCCGGTCGCCGAAGCGGCCTCCGCGCACTCGCTGGCATTGCCCTTCTTCCCGGCGATGAGCGAGTCCCAGGTGGCAAGGGTGTGCGAGGCTCTCGCCGAATCCATCCGCTGATGTCTCGCTTCCGCAAAGACCCAGACCCCCGCTTCTGGCGGATCAACCGCTCGATCGAGTTCGATTGGCGGCTGGCCCCCTACGACATCGATCAGTCGCAGGCGCACGCTCGCGGCCTGCGTGAGATCGGCGTCCTCGACGGCGACGAGCTGGAGCAGATCGACGCCGGGCTGGAGCGGGTCCGTGCCCGCATGGGCGAGCACGGCTTTCAGTTCGAGGATGCCGACGAGGACATCCACATGGCGGTCGAGCGCCTGCTCGGCGAGGAGATCGGGCCGCTGGCCGGCAAGCTGCACACCGGCCGCTCGCGCAACGACCAGGTCGCCACCGACGTGGCGATGGTCGTGCAGGCTCACTCGCTGCGCGCGATCGAGTTCGCTGGCGAGGCGATGGAGCGGCTCCTGGAGCTGGCAAAGAGCCACCGCGACTGGCCGATGCCCGGCTACACCCACCTGCAGCGAGCCCAGCCGGTCTACCTCGGCCACCACCTGCTCGCTTACTTCTGGATGCTCGCCCGCGACGTTCTGCGCTTCCAGTTCGCCCTCGACAGCGCCTCGGTGATGCCGCTCGGCTCCGGCGCCCTGGCCGGGGTCAACTGGGAGATCGACCGCAACGCCGTCGCCGGCGACCTCGGTTTCGAGCACGTCAGCCACAACTCGATCGACGGCGCCTCCAACCGCGACTTCGTCCTCGACTACCTGGCGGCCGCCTCGACCTGCGCCATGCACCTCTCCCGCCTCGGCTCGGAGATCGTCATCTGGAGCTCGACCGAGTTCGGCTTCTGCGAGCTCGACGAGTCCTTCTCCTCGGGCTCCTCGATCATGCCGCAGAAGAAGAACCCCGACTCGGCCGAGCTGCTGCGCGCCAAGAGCCCCCGGGTCGCCGCCAGCTACGCCACCCTGCTGGGGACGATGCACGCCCTGCCGCTGACCTACGGCAAGGACATGCAGGAGGACAAGGAGCCGCTCTTCGACGCGATCGACACGATCGAGTCCTGCCTCGACGCGACCGAGGGAATGCTGGCCGGGATCGAGTTCGACCGCGAGCGCCTCGAGGCCGCTTCGGGCGACGAGATGCTGGCGGCGACCGAGGTCGCCGACCTGCTGGTGCGGCGGGGAGTGCCCTTCCGCGAGGCCCATGGCATCGTCGGTGGCCTGGTCCGCGATGCGGTCGAGCAGGGCAAGTCGCTCTCCGAGCTCAGCGAGGCCGAGCTGAAGCAGCGCTCGGAGCACCTCGACGGCTCCTTCTACGAGGTCCTGCGGCGCAGCAGCTGGCTCGAGTCGAAGCGAATCGAGGGCGGTACCTCCTCGAGCGCGCTTGCGGTGCAGATCGAGCAGGCCGGCAATGCCCTTGCCGCGGTCAAGGCGAGGGCGCTCGAAGAGCGCTCGTGAGCAGGACCGGGGCCGCCGCCGGCGAGCGCCTCGGAGTGGAGTTCTTCGATCGCTCGGTTCACCTCGTCGCCCGCGAGCTGATCGGCTGCAGGCTCTTCTTTGCCGGCTGCGGCGGCGTCATCGTCGAGACCGAGAGCTACGAGCGCGACGATCCAGCCTGTCACGCCTATGTCGGTCTGACCGATCGCACCGAGGTTCTCTTCGGCCCGCCCGGGCGGGCCTACGTCTACCTCTCCTACGGCATCCACAGCCTGCTCAACTTCGTCGCCGAACCCGAGGGCGAGGCGGCGGCCGTGCTGATCCGGGCGCTGCAGCCGACGGCCAGGCTGGAGCAGATGAGAGAGCGCAGGGGGGAGCGGTCCGACCGCGAGCTCTGCTCGGGACCAGGCAAGCTGACCGAGGCTCTGGGGATTGGCCTCGAGCAAAACGAGGCCGACCTCAGTCGCGACCCGTTCCTGATCCTGCCGCCGGAGCCAGGCTCCGCCCCCGAGGTCCTCACCGGCCCCCGGATCGGCATCACCAAAGCGGTCGAGCGGCCCTGGCGCTTTGCCGCCGCCGACAGCCCCTACGTCTCGAAGCCGGCTATCCGGCGGTGACGCCGCCGCCGCTCGATGGAGCGGCGGGTTCGGCGGGAGTCGGTTCCACCGGTTCGGCTGGTTCGGCGGCTTCCGGCGCTTCTTCTTCCGGGGCCGGTTCGCTCGGTTCGCTGGCTTCGGTTTCCGGCGCCGTTTCGGTTTCTTCCGAGCTTTCGGGCGGGGTGTAGGTCGAGCCTTCGGATGAGGAGGACGAGTCTGCGCCGCCTTTACTGGCCTTCTTTTCCTTGGCTTCGGCGGCGCGTTCGGCCTTGATTTCCTCCCAGGCCGAGATCACGCTGGCCCAGATCAGCGCTGGGAAGGTGCCACCCATCACCGGGCCGCCGTTGTAGAGCGTCGTCATCGGCGTCGTCGTGTCGGCATAGCCGACCCAGACGCAGGCTGTCACTTCGTCTTCGACTCCGCCGCAGAACCAGGCGTCGCCGTTGTTCTCGGTCGTGCCCGTCTTGCCCCACTGCCCCGAGTGGCCGATCTGGGCGTTGGTGCCGGTGCCGCTGCTGACCACCGTTTCGAGGATGCTCTTCGCTTCTTCGGCGACACCTTCGGGGATCACCGGAGTGTGGATCGAGTCGTTGTCGCCGTCCTTGATCGTGTGGCCATCGTGGTCGGTGACCTGGGTGTAGGCGACCGGGCTGTCGCCGGGCCGCGGGGCCAGGGTGCCGCTGACCCGGTCGCCGTTGTTGCCGATCGTCGAGTAAGCGTAGGTCCAGCCCAGAGGCGTCACCCCGTCTTCGAGCCCGCCGAGCACCATCGAGGGGTTGGTCGAGATCGGATCCTCATAGCCCGCCTTGTGGATCGTCGCGGCGATCGAGTGGGTGCGGTCCTGGATCGTCTTGCCTTTCAGCGCTTCGAGGCCGAGCTGGGCATAGATCGAGTTGTCGGAATAGGTGGTCGCGCAGATGATGTCGCAGGAGCCGAGGTAGGAGTCCTCGTCGTTGTTCACTTCGAAGACTTCCTGGCCGTGCTTGCCGTAGTGGATGTACTGGGGCGCCGATTCGAAGGTCGTGTAGGGGGAGATGCCCTCCTCCAGTGCCGTGATCAGCGTGAAGGGCTTGATCGAGGAGCCGGGCTGGCGGTGGCCCTGGGTGGCGAGGTTGAAGGGCTTGGTTTCGAAGTTGGGCCCTCCTACCATCGCCTTGACCCCGGCGTTCTTGTTGTCGAGCACGACCACGGAGGCCGTTGCGGGCGAGTAGCCGAGGTATGAGTTGACCGCTTCTTCGGCCGCTTCCTGGAGGCGCAGGTCGAGAGTCGACTTCACTTTCAGGCCACCGAAGAAGGTCTTCGAGGCGCCGTAGCGTTCGACCAGCTGCTGGCGCAGCCAAGCGGTGAAGTAGGGGGCCTTCGATTCGAGTTTGGGAGGTGAGATGTCGCTGGGCGACGGCAGCGCCTGCTGGCGACCTTCGGCGTACTGCTGCTGGGTTATGTATCCCTGTTCGAGCATCTTTTCCAGCACCAGGTTGCGGCGGCCGAGGGCGTTTTCGGGGTAGACCTTGGGGTCGAAGGCCGAGGGCGAGGCGATGATCGCCGCCAGGGTCGCCGCCTCCCAGGGCTCGAGCACCGAGGCGCAGGGCTCGGCCGGGGTGCCGCAGCCGGGGTGGGCGCTGCCGAAGTAGGTGCGGGCCGCCGCCTCGATCCCGTAGGCGCCCTCGCCGAAGTAGATCGTGTTGAGGTACTCGGTGAGGATTTTGTCCTTGGTCCAGTGGCGCTCGAGCCGGTAGGCCAGGGCCGCCTCGCGGAACTTCTCCAGAACCGTGCGGCTGCCTTCGGCTTCGAGCGCGTTCTTGACGAACTGCTCGGTGATCGTCGAGGCGCCCTGCTGGGCGCTCTGGCTGAGCACGTCCTTGATTAGGGCGCGGGCGATGCCCTGGAAGTCGACCCCGCTGTGTTCGTAGAAACGCGAGTCCTCGATCGAGACCACCGCGTTCTTGATGTTGGGCGAGATCTGGCCCGAGGTGAGCAGGATCTTGTTCTGATCGCTGGTCAGGGTGCCGATCGGCTTGCCCGAGGCGTCGTAGACCTCGCTGTTCTTCGAGGCCTTGTATTGGGCGAAGTTGTAGATCGCCGGCAGGTCCTGTGAGACAGCGGCCATCATCCCGAAGATCATCGAGACCAGGGCGAGGACGGCGAGGCCGAGCAGGACGAAAAGGATGCGCAGCTTCTTCAAGCGCGGCTTGCGCTTGCTCTCAGCGGGGGCCGGCGGCGTTGGCGGCGGAACATCGCCACCCCGCCGGCGGGGCTTTAGTCGGAGGACTGCCATCTAAAGGCTCACGACTCGGCAGACGGCTCGGCCCGCCGAGCGGAGGCGGCAGTCTAGCATTGGCGCTGTGGCGGACCTGACGCGTAACGCGGTCGATGTGCTGCCGGCGGGGATGCTGCAGGAGCAGCTGGATGCCGGGGCGCCGCTGCGGGTGAAGTTGGGGATCGACCCGACCACACCCGACATCCACCTCGGCCATACGGTTGTGCTGGAGAAGCTGCGCGAGTTCCAGCAGGCGGGTCACCAGGTGGTGCTGATCGTCGGCGATTTCACCGCCCGGGTCGGCGATCCGAGCGGGCGCTCGGCGCAGCGGCCGTTGCCCTCGCCGGAGGAGATCGAGGCCAACGCCGCCACTTACCAGGAGCAGGCCTTCAAGGTGCTCGACCGCGAGCGCACCGAGGTGCGCTTCAACAGCGAGTGGCTGCGGATGGCGCCGGAGGAGCTACTCGGCCTGCTCGCCCAGACCACGGTCGCCCGCCTGATCGAGCGCGACGACTTTCAGAAGCGCCTCGCGGCCGGCGCGCCGATCGCCGCGCTCGAGCTGCTCTACCCGCTGCTGCAGGGCTACGACTCGGTCGCGGTCGAGGCCGACATCGAGCTGGGAGGGACCGACCAGAAGTTCAACCTGCTCTTCGGTCGCGACATCCAGACCGCCTATGGCCAGAAGCCGCAGTCGATCCTGACCATGCCGATCCTGGTCGGCACCGACGGCAGCAAGAAGATGAGCAAGTCGCTGGGCAACTACATCGGCGTCACCGAGGCGCCGGAGGAGATGTTCGGCAAGACGATGCGGGTGCCCGACGCGGCGATGCCCGAGTACTTCCGGCTCGTGCTGGGTGGCGAGCCGCCCGCGGGCCTGGCACCCAACGAGGCCAAGCGCGCCCTCGCCCGCGGCATCGTCGAGCGCTTCCACGATGCCTCGACGGCGGAGGCCGCCGAGCAGCACTTCAACCGGCTCTTCGTCGAGCACGGCGCGCCCGACGAGGTCGAGGAGCTCGACCTCGGCCCCTTCGTCGGCGATAACGGCGGCGAGGTCCACCTGCCAGCGCTGATGGCCGCCGCCTTCGAGATCAGCTCGAGCGAGGCTCGGCGCCTGATCAAGCAGGGAGGCGCGAAGCTCGACGGCGAGACGATCCCCTCCGATACGCTGGATCTCGCCCAGAGTGCGCTTGACGGGCGGGTTTTGCAGGCCGGCAAGCGCCGCTTCCGCCGCCTCCAGGCGACCAGCTAGGCAAACCGCCGTCACAGCGCTATACTCCTTCGTCCTTCTGGGCAAGGCCCTGGCCTGGCCCGTGCGTAAGGAGCGGCGAGTCCCGCCGTGAATGGCGCAGCGGTCTTTGAAAACTGAGCAGCGTGCACCCCGCGGACATTCGTGTTCGTGGGATGTTTGAGCCCGATCCACTCGGTGCGCCAGCGCGCCGGGTGGTCTGATTTACCCGTCATGCCGGTCGCCGAGTATGTGTACCCGGCGATTTGCAATTTGCCAGGCATGACAGCTCTCTGTAAGAAGTACCTTTCACGGAGAGTTTGATCCTGGCTCAGGACGAACGCTGGCGGCGTGCTTAACACATGCAAGTGGTGCGACGAACCAGGGCTTGCCCTGGGGCAAAGCCGCGAACGGGTGAGTAACACGTGAGTAACCTGCCCCGATGACCGGGACAACCCGAGGAAACTCGGGCTAATACCGGATGTGGTACATGGACTTAAGCCTGTGTACTAAAGGAAGCTTCGGCCTCCGCATTGGGAGGGGCTCGCGGCCCATTAGCTAGTTGGTGGGGTAACGGCCTACCAAGGCAACGATGGGTAGCTGGTCTGAGAGGACGATCAGCCACACTGGGACTGAGACACGGCCCAGACTCCTACGGGAGGCAGCAGTGGGGAATCTTGCGCAATGCGCGAAAGCGTGACGCAGCAACGCCGCGTGGGGGAAGA
>DATBAV010000005.1:0-87248 GCA_036271315.1 Solirubrobacterales bacterium
CAGCAGGGTCCCGTCGAGGTCGGTGTAGACACAGGCAAGCGACATGGGCCGCTCGCTACCGTAGCGATGGTGGAATGGCGGCTAGGCGATTCGAGGCTGGACCTGACCTTCCCGGCCGCGGCCGGGATCGTAAACGTGACCGTCGATTCGATGTTCGAGGGGGCGCGCAGCGGGACCCCTGAGCAGGCGATTGCCGACGGGATTCGGCTTGTGGAGACGGAATTCGACATGCTCGACGTCGGCGCGGTGGCGGCGCGCAGCGGGCCGCCGGTGAGCGCCGAGGACGAGTGCGCGGCGCTGCTGCCGGCGATCGCCGGGATGGCGGCGCTGGAGATCGGCCTCGATGACGGTGAGGAGGGCGAGGCGGGCGGGCGGGTGCCGGTCTCGGCGGACACCTACTCGGTCGAGGTCGCGCGGCGGGCGCTCGAAGCGGGGGCGGTTTGCGTCAACGACATCTCCGGAGGTTGCGAGGAGATGTTCGAGCTGGTCGCCGCGAGCGGCTGCGGCTACGTCTTGATGCACATCGAGGGGCCACCGCGGGTCGACCGGCCGTGGCGCGATTACGACGACGTGGTGGGGCACATGGTGCGCTGGTTCGAGGAGAGGGTGGAAGCGATGCGGGCGCTCGGGGTCGCCGAGGAGCAGATCGCGCTCGACCCCGGGCTCGACTTCGACCTCTCGCCCCAGCAGGACCTGGAGATCATGCGGCGGCTCGGGGAGCTGCGCGCGCTTGGGCTGCCCCTGTACGTGTCGCTGTCGCGCAAGGACTTCATCGGCGCGGTGCTCGCCGGATCGTGGGAGGAGCGGCTGCCGGCGGGCGAGCGTGAGTGGGGCACGGTCGCGGCGGTGGCGCTCGCGGTCCGCGAAGGCGCCGACATCCTGCGCATCCACGACCGGTCGTCCCTGCAGGCGCTGCGCCTCGCCGGCCAGATCCGCGCTGCCGCCCCGATGAGTTCGCAGAAACCCGCGGATAGCGCGGGAAACTGCGAACGCGCCGCGGGGAGCGCCGGCTGATGGCGCGCAGCTCGATCATCGACACGCAGTGGGGCGTGGCCATTGCCCCGGCGCGGCGCGATGGGCGGATCGTCGCCGAGGCCGCGGAGCCGGATCGGTCGGCGCAGCCCGTGCCGCTGCCCGCCGACCTCGACCCGAACCTGGTCGAGAGGCTGCGGCTGGCGGGGATAGAGGCGCTCTACTCGCACCAGCTGCGCGCCTGGGAGACGGCGCCGCGCTCGGACCTGATCATCACCTCCGGCACCGCCTCGGGCAAGAGCCTCGCCTTCAACCTGCCGGTGCTCGACGGGATCGCCCGCGACGCCAAGCGCCGCGCCCTCTATCTCTACCCGACCAAGGCGCTGGCCCAGGACCAGGCGCGCAAGCTGGCGGCGCTGCGGCCGCCGGGCCTGCGCGAGGCGATTTACGACGGCGACACCCCGCGCGAAGAGCGGCCGGCGATCCGCCGCCGCAACAACCTCGTCCTCACCAACCCGGACATGCTGCACGTCGGCATCCTGCCCCACCACAAGAGCTGGGGCGACTTCCTCGCCAACCTCGAGTGGGTGGTGGTCGACGAGGCGCACACCTACCGCGGCGTCTTCGGCTCGCACGTCGCCAACGTGCTGCGGCGGCTGCGCCGGGTGGCGCGCGCCTACGGCTCCGAGCCGCGCTTCCTGCTTGCCTCGGCGACGATCGCCAATCCCGTCGAGCTGGCCGAAGAGCTCGTCGGCACGCCCTTCGAGCTGATCGATGACGACGGCGCGGCGCGGGCCGGGCGCGAGATCGCGATGTGGAACCCACCGCTGATCGACAAGGCGACGGGGACGCGACGCTCGGCCCTCTCCGAGGCCGCCGACCTGCTCGCCGAGTTGGTCTCCCACGGCGTGCGGACCATTTGCTTCCTCAAGAGTCGGCGCGGGATCGAGCTAATCCAGCGCTTCGCCCGCGAATCGCTGGAGGCGCGCGGCAAGCCCGAGTTGGCAGCGCGGATCGCTCCTTACCGCGGCGGCTACACGCCGCAGCAGCGGCGCGAGATCGAGGCCCGGCTCGCGGCCGGCGAGCTGCTTGCCGTGGTCGCCACCGACGCGCTCGAGCTGGGCATCGACATCGGCGAGCTCGACGCGGCGATCTGCGTCACCTTCCCCGGCACCGTCGCCAGCCTGCGCCAGATGTGGGGTCGGGCGGGTCGCCGGCGCCGCGGCCTGGCCGTCTACGTCGCCGGACAGGATGCGCTCGACCAGTTCTTCTGCCGCCACCCCGACGAGTTCATCGGCCGCCCGGTCGAGGCGGCGATCCTCGATCACGCCAGCGAGCAGATCGCCAGTCGGCACATGGTCGCGGCGGCCTACGAGCTGCCGCTGAGCGAGGCGGACGCCGAGGTCTTCGGGCCCGAGTGGCGCGAGCGGGCGCAGCGGCTGATGGCGGCCGGCGAGCTGCGCCAGGCGGGCGGGCGGATCATGCCGCGCAGCAGCGAGTTCGTCGCCGCCAAGGTGCCGCTGCGCTCGGCCTCGCCGGACTCGGTTGCGGTGGTCGAGCGCGAGTCGGGCGAGATGCTCGGGCTGGTCGAGTCCGAGCGCGCCTTCACCACGATCCACCCTGGCGCGATCTACCTCCACCTCGGCCGCTCCTACGAGGTCGAGCAGCTCGACGTGCGGGGGCGGCGGGCGATCGTCTCGCGCTTTGACGGCGACTGGTACACGCGGCCGAAGAAGGAGACCGAGATCTACATCGAGCGGGTGCGCGAGCAGCGCTCGACCTCGGGGGTCGAGCTGCACTTCGGCGAGGTCTCGGTGACCGAGCAGGTGATCGCCTACCAGCGGGTCTCGATCTCCGAGCAGGAGCCCTTCGACATCGTCTCGCTGGAGCTGCCCGAGCAACAGTTCGCCACCCAGGCGCTCTGGTACGTGCTGCCCGACGGGCTCAGCAGCGCGCTGCCGCCCGACGTCCTGCTCGGCGCCCTGCACGCGACCGAGCACGGCCAGATCGCGGTGCTGCCGCTGATCGCGATGTGCGACCGCTGGGACATCGGCGGCCTCTCGACCAACGTCCACTTCCAGACCGGCCGCTCGACGATCTTCATCTACGACGGCCACCCCGGCGGCGTCGGCATCACCCTGCGCGGCTATGAGCAGTTCGAGCGCCTGCTCGGCGACGCCGAGCGGCTGATCGGCGAGTGCCCCTGCGAGTCGGGCTGCCCCTCCTGCGTGCAGAGCCCCAAGTGCGGCAACCTCAACGAACCTCTCCACAAGGAGGGGGCGTTGGAGCTGATGCGGCAGATGAAGGGGGGGCAGTGATGGGAGGGAGTGGGCCTCACCGTCACGAACAGCAGGGAGGTTCCGGTGAGGCCCACTCCCTCCCATTCGAGCGCGCGCGTCAAGTGGCCGTCATCGGCCCCTCCGGCGCTGAGCTGGGGTCCGAGGCGGCGGTGTTCGGTGAGGAGGTCGGGAGGTTGCTTGCCGAGGCAGGCGTGACGGTGGTCTGTGGTGGGATGGGCGGCACGATGGAAGCCGCCTGCCGCGGGGCGAGCGACGCTGGCGGTGAGGCGATTGGCATCGTTCCTGGCCATGAAGTTGGCGAAGCAAACGAGTTCTGCACGCATGTGGTGGCGACGGGCATTGGCCACGCCCGCAACCTGGCGGTCGTCTCCTCCTGCGAGGTCGTGATCGCGATCGGCGGCGAGTGGGGGACGCTCTCGGAGATCGGCTTCGCGCGCTCGCTCGGCCGCGGCGTGATCGCCTTGCGCAGCTGGGAGCTGAGTGGGCGCGAGCGGATGGCCGACGCGCCCGGCGTGACGCCGGCGGACTCGGCCCGCGAGGCGGTCGATCTGGTCCTCGCGTCGCTCTAGCTACGCTGGGTCGATGTACGAGGACTCGATCCGCGAGGAGTTCACCCACCAGTCGCAGTCGTTTGGCGCCTCGGCCGCGATGTCATCGGCGCAGACGCTGGACGTCCTCACCGAGCTGGTGCCGGTGGAGCCGAAAGCGCGCTGGCTCGACGTCGCCTGCGGGCCCGGCGTGGTCTCGCGCGCGCTGGCCGCCAGGGTCGGCACCGTCACCGGCGTCGATCTGACCCCGGCGATGGTCGAGGAGGCGGAGCGCAAGGCTCAGGAGGAGGGGATCGCCAATGTCAGCTTCCTGCTCGGCGACGCCACCTCGCTCGACTTCACCGACGGCTCCTTCGACGGTGCGATCACCCGCTTCAGCTTCCACCACATTCCGGTGCCGAGCCGGGTGCTGGCCGAGATGGCGCGCCTGGTGCAGCCGGGTGGCTGGGTCGTCGTCGGCGATCAAGCCACCGACGACGACGGCGAGGCCGCCGCCTGGCACCAGGAGATCGAGCGCCTGCGCGATCCGACCCACTGGGCCTCGCAGCGGCTTGGGCGGCTACGCGAGATTGGCGAGGAGGCGGGCCTCGAGCTCGAGGAGGAGCGCCTGGTCCCGATCGAGATCGACTACGAGGATTGGCTGGCGCGCGGCTCGGCCGGGCAGAGCGCGAGCCCGCTGATCGACAGGCTGCTGGCCGAGCGGCCCGAGGGCGCGGAGAGCTTCCGCGTCAGCGCCGGGCCCGAGGGCCGCCGCCTGCGCCAGCGCTACTGGCTAGGTCGCTGGCGCCGTCCGGCCTGACCAGAACTGCATCAAATTTCCGGCTTGTTGGCCCGGAAATTTGATGCAGTTCGCGGCCAGAGCCTGCGAAGGGCGAGGATCGCGAAGGCGTGGGACCAGGCCAAGGGCGTGGTTGAGGTGGGGATGCCGGTGCCGGCGTCGACGCGCTCGGGCAGCATGCCCGCCGGCGTGGCGGCGCGGCGCAGCTCGGCCATCAGGCGCAGGGCGGCGTGGCGCTCGCCGAGCGTGGCGAGGCTCCAGGCGGTCCAGGCAGTGGGCGCGGTCCAGGGGTCGATGCCGCCGTCCCAGTCTTCGGAGGGGACGATGCCGAAGCGGCCGCTGCTTGCCACTAGCCGCAGTAGCGTGCGGCGCACGAGCGGATAGAGCGCGGGGTGGGGGAAGGGACGCACGGCCCAGGCAGCGGTCGAGTCGAGCCCGGAGGTGGGGTCGCCGGCGCGGCGCGCGAGCCCGCCCGATGGCGTCGCAAAGAGAGCCTGGATACGCGACGAGCCCGAGGCGATCGCGTTGGCGAGAAAATCGCCGCCACCGTTCTCCTGGTAATCGTCCAGCCCCCGCCACCGCTGCTCCTCCGGCGCGCTTGGAAGCCCGGCCGCTTTGGCGGCCGCCGCGATCCAGCCCTTCGCGTCGCCCTGGGCGGCGCGCCCGCCGACCGGGGCACCGTTGCCATAGAACCGTGCTGCGGCGCCGATGTCGAGTCCTTCCAGGAAGCCGACGATGCGCTTCGCCTCACCCCGGTATCCCGCCGCCGCGAGCGCGATCGCAACCGTGCTCGCGTCACGGGGCCAGACGTAGTTCCAGCCCTCGCGAGCGCCTGCCTCCACCGCCCCCGTGCGCTCGTTGGTCAACGCGTGTAGAACCAGCAGCGAGCGTCGGTACATCCGCCGCGCCCAGGCCGGCGCGTCGGCCCCGAGCGGCCGGGCGGCCGCAAGCCAGCCGGGATCCGCGCGGACGGCGTCGGGCTCGCCCAACGAGCGGACCGTCACCGACCGGGCTGTGCCGAACCTCGCGACCGTCCGCAGCGAGTTGCTGTCCGGCAGGTAGCGCTGCCGAACCGAGTCGGCCCGCGAGCCGCCCGAGGCCAGGGCCGCGCCGATGGCGAGCAGCGCCACCACCGCGATCGCTGCCCGCAACGATTTCATCGGCTTAATGCAAGCAGCCTCCTCGCCGCCCGGTCGCTAGCCTTCGCCCAGCAAGCTTCGGCTTTGCGCTTCCCAGGCGAGGTAGCTCAGTTGGTAGAGCACACGACTGAAAATCGTGGTGTCGTGGGTTCGATTCCCACCCTCGCCATTGATTTTTCCCTGTAAATCGATCAGTTTTCGCGGTCGAAGTGCCTGGCCGGTCACGTCGTTTGGGCTATGGATAGCCCGTTCATAGCCCAAACAAGCCGTTCAGGTGCCTTCAATGACACTTGGCTGACTAGTTGAGAAGTCGGAGGCAGCGTCACGATTTCGCTTTGGGAAGCGAAATATCGCCAGTTCGGCTTTCGACCCGACCACGTCGAACAAAAAGGCACAACGAGCGGGAATCGTGGTGTCTTAAATTCGATAAAACGACACCACTAGGTGTATAGTGACGCTATGAGTCGAACCCAGGTCTACCTTGGCGAAGATGAGCTGGAGCTCTTGGAGCGTGCCTCGCAAGAGACGGGAGCTTCGCGCTCCGAGCTGGTCCGCCGCGCGGTGCGGGCCACCTTCGGCCGACAAGGCAAGGATGAGAGGCTCAGCGGCCTTCGGGCGAGTGCCGGCTCGTGGCGAGGTCGCAAACTCAGCGGGGCCGAGTACGTAGACGCCATGCGCGGCGGCGACCTGAACGAGCGCTTGACTCGTCTCGGCGTCAAGTGAAGCTGCTCGACACGAGCGTGGCGATCGACCATCTCCGCGGCCTGCCGTCGGCGGTCGACCTGCTCAGTGGCCTGATTGAAGCCGAGGAGGTTCTTCTCGCAAGCGAGGTTGTCCGCTTCGAGCTCCTGGCCGGCGTCCGCAAAGGAGAGGTCGAGGCGCTCGAGCAGTTCTTCTCGGCGTTGTCCTGGGTGCCCGTCGGCGAGGAGGTGGCTCGGTCTGCCGGCGCGCTCGCCCAGCGCCACCGTCGCGCCCACAGCGGCATAGACGACGCCGACTACCTGATCGCCGCAACCGCGCTTCTACTCGAGGCTGACCTACTCACCACGAACGTGCGTCACTTTCCGATGCTTACTGGACTCAAGCCAGCCTATTGAGGGCGCTGCCGCTTTCACGCGATTGCGGAAGCGAGCTGCTGACCCGCAAATTGCTCCTCCTCGTCCAAGGCGGGAGCCGGCGCAGTGAGTCCCCCTATCGCTCTACCGTCACCCGCAGATAGGTCGCCGGGATCGAGGTGGCGTCATCGCTTGTGTTCTGCTCCTCGAACAGGGTGTCCAGCTCAGCCTGGAGCTCACCCTCCCGGCCGTCAGCGGCCGCCGCCTCGAACGCGTTCATCGTGGGCCCGTAGTAGGTCCTGAAGGCATTCACCAGCTCAGAGGGCGGACCGGGGTAGTTGAAGGTCCAGGTGTCCTTCGCGAACGAGATCCGCTCCGCGGCGATCCCGGCTGCCGTGAACCGCTCGATCACCTCGTCCTCCACGCCCCAGGTCATCGGGCTGACGAAGCCCTCCGGGGGAGGGGGCGAGTAGGAGGAGGCGATCCTCAGGATCTGCGCCACTAGGGTCGGATCGTTCAGGATCCAGTTCCCCATTACGATTCGGCCACCTGGCCTGGCCACCCGGACCATCTCCTTGGCCACATCGAACGGCCGTGGAGCGAACATCGCCCCGAAGAAGCTGATGACGAGGTCGAAGCGCTCCTCATCGAGTTCGCGCAGATCCGATGCGTCGCCCTCCTGGAACGTGCAGTTGGTCAGGCCAAGGGCCTGGGCGCGGGCGTTGCCCGCTGCGACCAGGTTGGCGGCGATGTCGACGCCCAGAACCTCGGCCCCCAGCTGAGCTGCCGGCAACGCGGTGGTCCCGTCGCCGCAACCGAGGTCCAGCACCTGGAGCCCGTCGGTGATGTCCAACTCCTTGACGAGAGATTCCCCGCTCTCTCGCACGCATTCCGCAATTCGGGTGAAGTCACCCTTCTCCCATAGTGCCTTGTTCGCATTCATCGGCCTCTTCCTCTCTGATACACGAGTTGACCAGGTCCGCATCCTATTCTGCATGCGCTCCCGCTTCGCGCGAAGCGAAATCCCGTCAGAGCTGAGTGCCGCGATTCTCCTGGGGAGCTAAGGCACTCCTAGATCGGTTATTGAGGAGCGCGTTCGACCGTAAAGAATCGAGCACCCTGTTGGCAGTGCAGCCGGTCAACGAGCGAATGGGTTGGTGAGGTGCAGACCCAGGTCGCGCGTCGCTTGCCTTCGGCCCTGAGGGCCACAGACTGATGAAGCGCCCGGCCGTCGAGCATCACGATCAGGGTGTTAGCAATTTCGCAATCCACTTTGTGGAGCTTGAACTCAAATCCAGCCTGCGCTCCGCAGGTGGAGACCTGCATCGCGCCCGACGAAGCAGTGTTCTGCGTCGTTGAGTCCGAACTACTGCTGCCACCGCAACCGCCCATTGAAAGCAGGACGGCTACTGCGAGCAGCGGGAGGAGCCTCGTCACCGACGGCAGCCTATGGAGCTGCCGCTTCTCGCGACATGCGGCACTCGTGTTGCGCCTCGGAGCCTTGGCCCTTGTTTGGGCTACGAGACGACCCTTCATAGCCCAAACCCATCGGAATCCGCCCGAAAACAACCGTAATTTAGGTTGCGCGAATCGTCTACAATGCGTTCTGGGGGTAGCCCCGTATTCCCCATGGTAATGCGGTTTTCATGGGGTAATGGGGCTGGTTTTGGACCGGCCCCACTACACGACTGAAAATCGTGGTGTCGTGGGTTCGATGCCCACCCTCGCCATTGATCGATTCGAAATCACTCTCAGGCTTTCGCCTCGGCAGTCGGCCGCCGCAGGATCGTTGGCATCCTGCAGTACCTGTCCCTCTCGGGATGAATCTTCACGCGGTGGCAACCATGATTCGCCTAGTCTGCATAGAATCGCTTCGAATACCGAGGTTTATCTGATCACATGATCAAATACTGCGGTATGTATCTCAACAAGACGGGAGCGAGAGTCATGAAGATCAAGATCATGGAGAGTTCCGATGTTCCGCTTGAGCTCAAGTTGGAGCAATGCGGGGGGGAGAGATGTGGAGGTGGTATCCCCAGGCCGCCTGACACTTGCTGCAACTCGATAGCGCCGCGCTCGGAGGGCCTCAAGGCGCCCGTGGACGATCTATCGACAGTCACCCTCGCAGGTTAGGCATCCACCACGCTTCTACGGCTTGCAAGTGTCTGGGCCGAAGCTAGCCGGCGGGTATTCCGGCAGGGAGTCCCTGCCGGAATACCCGCACGTGGTCGGCAGGTGGCATATCAAGGACTCCCGCTTTGTCCTTATCGACGTCGCTAGTGGTAAAGCAGCAACTGTGGAGACGACGCCAGTCGCGGCCGAAGCCCTTGCCGCTGTGTGCGGAAGGTGCTGTGGGCAGACCGATCTCGCAACGGTGTTTCAGGGGTTTTCTCCTGAGATCGAACCTGAGCTAGTCGAGGCAATGACCGCCCTGCACGCGGCAGGGCTAGTTGTTGACGATCGTCGACGCCCGCACCGGCTCCTCCGCGAGCTACAGCGGTTTGCGCCAGCCGCCGATGAGCCGGTCCTGCCGACGGACCGCGCGGGGTGGAGAGATGCCCGGTGCCGAACCGGGTCGCAAGTCCATACAGGGCAGCGAGCAGCCTCGGGCGTGTTTACCGAGCGCCCTAGGTCCCTGCCGTTGCCCGACCCATCGCCACCGCAGCCGCCGGTCGAGCCCGGCGAGTTGGCGGCACTCTTGGCCAGCGGATACCGCACGGAAGGCGAGTGGAAGCCAGTTGCATCGGCGGGCCGGCTCTGGCCCTTGGTCTTGCATGCGTTGATTCCCGATGGGGAGTGCTACGAATTGCTCTGGTTCGATCCGGATCGACCAGCGTTGCGATCGACTGAGGCTCGGGTTTCGGCTGGCGTGGTTGAGGAGTGCCTGATCCAGTCCGATGTCTCGACGGCGGTAATGGAGCGTCGTGGGTCGTTGGTCGTCATCTCGGTTGATTTGTCGCGAGTCGGTGCCAAGTACGGCAACCGTGGTGCGCTATACAGTCTCCTCGAGGCTGGCGCTGTGGGCCATCAGCTTGCCATCGGCGCCAAAGCCATGGGCCTGGGGACGAGAATGATCTGTGGATTTTGGGTTTCTGAGCTCCAACAGGCGCTGGAGCTTGAACTCATCCCATTGGCCTTGGTCCTGGTTGAGCACCGGCAATGACGATTCCCGCGACTGGAAGCGCGTTTGTATTGAGCCAACTGCTCAGCGGCGAGTTGCTGGCTGCTCCCGGGGTCATGGTTGTTCGCAAGGACAATGGCGAGATCCTGGTCCTGGTGACTGGTGGCATGCTCGGGGTGGAAGCGCGGTCGATCGAGGATCCAGGAGAGCTATTGGACCTGGGCCTCATCGTTGAGCGAGGCGGCCAGCCGGGTTTTACGTCTGCTGGGGTACAAGATTGGAACGGCGGCTGGAGTGAGGCTCTTACGGCAGGCAAGAGATTTTTTGTCTCCTTGGATCGTGCCTTGGACTTGTCGGCTGAGATGGACGCAAGCGCACGACGCAAGCTCATCTTGCGTTTTTTGGCTGGCTTGCCCCCAGACCAAGGCAGCAGTCTTCTAGAAGTCCTAAATGGCTCCTCTGAGGTGCTGAGCCTGATGCCGACTTGGCAACTGCTTGACCGGCTGCGCGAAATGCGTCGAACTGGCTCGGTCCCTCTCCTCATCACGGCTCAACACCCGCCCTGCTCAGTGGAGACGGTCACTGGTCCAATGTCGCCGGCGCTTCACATCACCGAGAGGGAAGCTAAGGGCCAGCACATGGCGTTCACAGCGGTTCTTCCTTCTCCTTCTGGAATCGGCTTGCCTCCAGCCACAGCAGTCGGAGTCAAGGCAACGTCCGAGGAGGCTCGGCTGGTCGCCACGGCCGAGGCCTATGAGCGCTATGCAGCCGGAGTGGTTGCTCCTAGCGATGTAGTGGTTTCCAGCTTTGCGGACCTAGAGGATGCTGTGCCGCCAAACACCGTGGTTGCCTATGCCTCGTGGCAGTACCGGCTGCACGACGATCTGATGCCGTTCGACGCTCATGAACCACGAGTTTGGGCTTGGGCCGCCGCTGGAGGCCGCCGCCGTGCCGTCCTGGCCGACTTGGTTTTCTACCCCTTTGGCTCGGGCGGCTCGATGCGCCACACGGATGCCAATTCCTCCGGTATGGCTGCCCAGGTGACTAGCTCCAAGGCGATCGACGCGGCATATCTAGAGCTCGTCGAGCGCGATGCCTTCATGCGCCATTGGTTGGCAACTCGCCCTGGCCGCCGGGTCGATATTTCCAGCCCGCCTGATCAGTATCGGACCATGCACGAGGATCTGGCTAGCGCGGGGTGGCATGTGTACGTGCTTCAGCTTGGCGAGTCTCCGACCGAGTCGGTGCTCTGCGTTGTAGCCGAGCGTCGAAAGATGCTGGTGCTCGGGGCGGCCGCTGGAGATCCGTTTGGTGCAGCAGTGCGGGCGATGAGTGAGGTTTGGGCATCTGTTCGCCTCTCGGACGCACCGGAGGACGTACCGGAGGTCGATGCTGTGCGATCCCCCAGCGATCACCGCAAGCTGTACCGCTGGGGAGGTTACGCGGAAGAAGTCGAGTTTCTTTGGGAAGGGGACGAGACTGTCAAGATCGAGGATCTGATGGCCGCCAAGCCACCTACGTCCATCGTCTATGAGTGGCCAACGGAGTACACCCAGCCGTTTACCGTTGTCCGTGTCATAGACCCTGATCTCATACCACTTACATTTGGCTATCAGCGCGAGCCGTTGGGTCGTGCAGATGTTGCGGAGATGATCGTCGGGCGCGCCGATGTACACCATATGATTCCGCATCCATTCCCCTAGCCAAGATGACGGCGCCGCAGCTAGGTCAATCCCCCGTTCTCCGGGGCGCGCAAGTTTTAATTAGGCCCTTTGAGCCATCTGACGCCGAATTCTTGCGAGATGTCTCCAACGATCTCGTTTACCAGGCCGCTGCCTTTCAGGCCCCAAGCCTGCCTCGCGGTGTTGTCCCATTCCGGCGTCGATTGGAAGAGGGGCATCAGGCCCCGCTGACCGGAGCCTATGGCGCTGTCGAGCTTGCCATCGCCGTTGACGAGGGTGGTGGGGATCCGATCGGGGTTGCAGGCTTGTACCAAATCGATTGGCAGAACCGACAGGCAGAGATGGGAGTAAGCATCACCGATCCGGCTCATCGGGGCATGGGACTTGGTCTCGATGCCAACGCTACGATGCTCGACTACGCATTTGACCACCTCGCCTTTCACCGTATTTACGGGCATGTCAAGGCTGATAACGCGGCCCCATTGCGAGTGTGTGGACGATTGGGCTTCGTGGTCGAGGGACGGCTTCGCGAGCACCGCCAGCGTGGCGATAGTCGAGTCGACCTGTGCATAGTCGGCCTGCTGCGTCGAGAGTGGCTCAAGAGCGAGTACAGCAATCGACAGGGATTGCCGCCGAGAAGCTGAGAAAGATCGCTAGGCGATCAGCGGGGTGTCCCGGCCGGCTGAGCCGCGGCCGGCCCGCTCGAGGGTGCGTTCGTGTTCCCAGGTTCGACCGCGTATCGCCCGCTAGGGTCGGAAGCGATGAAGACCGCGGCGATCACCGGCGCATCCAGCGGCATCGGCGCGGCAACCGCGCGGGCGCTGGCGGCAGAGGGCTTTCGCACGGTTCTCGGCGCCCGCCGCCTCGAGCGGCTCGAGGAGCTGGCGGCGGAGATAGGCGGCGAGGCGATCGCGCTCGACGTCACCGACCCGGCCTCGGTCGAGTCCTTCGCCGCCGCGCTCAGCGCCTGCGACGTGCTCGTCAACAACGCCGGCGGCGCCCTCGGCCTCGACTCGATCGCGGAGGCCGACGAGGAGAAGTGGCTGACGATGTACGAGTCGAACGTGCTGGGGCAGATGCGGATGACGCGGGCGCTGCTGCCGCGACTGATCGAGTCCGGCGACGGCCACGTCGTCGGCATCACCAGCATCGCCGCGATCGAGCCCTACGTCGGCGGTGCCGGCTACAACGCCGCCAAGCATGCCCAGCGGGCGATGCTGCGGGTGCTGCGCCAAGAGCTGCTAGGCCAGCCGGTGCGGGTCACCGAGATCGTGCCCGGGATGGTCGAGACCGAGTTCTCGCTGGTCCGCTTCGGCGGCGACGAGGCGGCGGCCGCCAGGGTCTATGAGGGCATGCAGCCGCTGAGCGCCGAGGACGTCGCCGAGTGCATCCGCTGGGCGCTCGCCCAGCCGGCCCACGTCAACATCGACGAGATCGTCGTCCGCCCGCGGGACCAGGCGACCGCGACCAGCGTGCACCGGCGCTAGGGCGCCGGCTCAGGCCGAAGCGGGCTCGGCGAGGTAGCCGTCCGGCTCCTCGACGACCGTGTTGACCAGCTCGCCGACCCGCTCGATCTCGACCCGCACCGTGTCGCCGACGTGCAGCAGGTACTCGCGGAACGGCTGTCGGCCGAGGCCGACGCCCGCCGGGGTGCCGGTGGCGATCACGTCGCCGGGCTCGAGGGTGAAGGCTTCGGAGAGGTGGGAGACCTGCTGGAAGCAGTCGAAGACCATCTCGGCGGTGCTGGCGTCCTGGCGAAGGTCGTCGTTGACGTAGCAGCGCACCCGCAGGTCCTGCGGGTCGCCGACCTCGTCGGGCGTAACCAGCCAGGGGCCGAGCGGCCCGTGGGTGTCGAAGGACTTGCCGATCGTCATCGTCTGCGCCCGTCCCTGCCAGTCGCGAACGCTGAGGTCGTTGGCGCAGGTGTAGCCGGCGATCGCCTCGTGGGCGCGCTCGACCGGCACGTGGCGGCAGCGCTTGCCGATCACCAGCGCCAGCTCGGCCTCGTAGTCGAGCAGGGTCGAGACCTTGGGCATGTGCACCTCGGCGCCGGGCCCGGTCACGCAGGTCACCTGCTTGTTGAAGAAAACCGGTACCTCCGGCGCCTCCATGCCCATCTCGGCGATGTGGTCGGCGTAGTTGAGCGCGATCGCCAGGTACTTGCGGGGGGAGGCGGGGGCGAGCAGGCGTGTATCGGCGAGCGGAATGCGCGGTGCGCCGGCGGCGAGCTTCTCCAGGCCATCGCGGCCGGCCTCGGCCAGCGCCGCGGCGGGTTCTGAGGGAACATCGGCAGCCGAGAGGTCGACAATCTCATCGCCCTCGACCAGCCCAAGCGCCAGCGCACCCGCGCTCGTGACAAATCGGCACACCTTCATCCCCCGGACTCTCCCACACAGAAGGGTTAGTCGTCCTAATCAGTCGTCGAGCTCGCCGACCAGCTCGGTGACACGGCGCTCGATCTCCTCGCGCGTCCGGCGGACCTCCTCGAGGGGCCGGCCCTTGGGGTCCTCGAGCTCCCAGTCGAGGTAGCGCACCCCGGGGACATAGGGACATTTGTCGCCGCAGCCCATCGTCACCACGACGTCGGCCCACACGGCGTCGGCAGCGCTCAGCTTGCGTGGGACGCGGTCAGCGAGGTCGATGCCTAGCTCGGCCATCGCCTCGACCACCTCGGGATGGACGCGCTCGCCCGGTTCGGTCCCGGCCGAGCGCGCCTCGTGGTGGCCGGCCGCGGCCCGCGTGAACAACGCCTCGCTGATCTGCGAGCGGCCGGCGTTGTGCAGGCAGACGAAGAGGACGCGGGCCATCAAGCCTCTTCAGTTGCCGGCGCGTCGGAGGCGCCCCGGACCAACTGGTAGGCAAGCGCGCCGATCGCCGCGCCCGCGATTGGGGCGGCGATGTAGATCCAGAGGTCGTGCAGTTCGCCGGAGACGAGGGCCGGGCCTATAGAGCGCGCCGGGTTCATCGAGGCGCCGGTGATCGGGCCGCCGAAGAGGGCGTCGAGGCCGACCGCGCCGCCGATCGCGATCGCCGCCCCCGCGCCGACCGCCCGCGTGTCGGTGGCGACGGCCATGATCGTGAACATCAGCAGCGCGGTCAGCACCGCCTCGTAGACCAGGGCGCTGCCGTCGCCGACCGAGGGCAGCGTCGTGCCCAGCGCCGCTGGCTGGCTGGGCCAGACCACGAGCAGCAGCAGCGCCGCGACGATCGCGCCGAGCAGCTGGGCGCCGATGTAGGCGAGCGCCTCGCGGCGGGGGAAGTGACGAGTGAGCGCAAAGGCCAGGGTGACGGCCGGGTTGAGGTGGGCGCCGGAGAGGTGGCCGGTGGCGTAGACCATCGCCATGATCACCAGGCCGAAGACGAGCGAGACGCCAACGGCGCCGAGCGAGCCGGCGTGGACAGTGTCGGTGACGATCGCGCCGCAGCCGGCGAAGACAAGGGCGAAGGCGCCGAGCGCCTCGGCGCCCGCGCGCCGCGCAAGGTCGGGCCGCTCGCTCACCGCGCGAATACCTCGCGCACGGCGTCGAGCGCGCCCGGCACGAGGCTGAAGTAGCTGTAGGTGCCGCGCGTCTCGCGGGCGATCACGCCGGCCTCGAGCAGCTGCTTGAGGTGGTGGCTGACCGTGCCCTGGGAGAGGCCGAGCAGGGGCTGGATCTCGCAGACGCAGACGGGCTCGCCGCCGGCGTTCAGCAGCAGGTTGACGATCCGCAGCCGGTGTCGGTCGGCAAGCGCCTTCAGCACCGCCTCGAGCTCGATCGCGCGCTCAGCCGAGAGCGAGGCGCCGGCCAGCGGCGTGCAGCAGGAGATCGTGGGGAGCTCGGCGACGGCCACGCCGGCGACACTATCAATTCATCGATAAGTATCAATGAATAGCCGGGTGGCTAGAATTCGCTCCCGAGCGATGGGGCTCGCTCCTTCATAAGCGCGGATTTGGTCCGCTGACGGTCCCTACCAACGTCCATCGACGCTGATAGGAGACCCCGATGCGCCCCACCTCGTTCGACTTTCGCCGCCTCGCAGCGATCTACGTCGGCGGTGTCATAGGTGCCCTCGCCCGCGTTGGTCTCGCCCAGGCGACTCCGCACGCTGCCGGCGGCTGGCCCTGGGGCACGCTCGTGGTCAACATGGTCGGGGCCCTGGCGCTCGGCTACTTCTTCGCCCGCCTCAGCGACCACCCAGAGGACAGCCTCGCCCACCCTTTCCTCACCACCGGCATCTGCGGCACCCTGACCACCTTCTCGACCCTGCAGCTGGAGCTGTTCGAAATGGTCGACGGCGGGTACCTGGGCCGGGCCGTCGCCTATCTCGGCGTCACCTTGGTCGCGGGGTTCATCTGCGTGCGCGCGGGGATCGCGCTCGAGCGGCGACCGGAGGTGGCCCCGTGAGCGGTCCGATCGCCACGGTCATCGCCGGGGGTTCGAGTCCGTGGCGATCGGACCGCGAACATGAGGTTGTCCTATGAGCGCCGCCGGCTGGGTCGCGGTGGCCCTGCTTGGCGGCGCCGCGGCCGCGGCGCGCTTCCTGATCGACTCGGCCTTCGCCGCCCGCAGCGACCATCCGTTTCCACTCGGCGTGCTGGCAATCAACCTCGCCGGCACACTTGCCCTTGGCCTGGTAGCCGGCGCCGCGCTCGAAGGCGAGGCGCTGGTGATCGTCGCCGGCGGTGGCATCGGCTCCTTCACCACCTTCTCCACCTGGATGCTCGACTCGCACCGCCTCGCCGACGCCGGTCACACACACCTCGTCTGGCTTAACCTCGGCCTCTCGCTGGTCGTCGGCTTTGCCGCGATCGCCGCCGGCCACTGGCTCGGCAGCGTCCTCTGAGTTTCACCCGTTGCCGTCGCATTACCCCTGCAAAGTGGGGGGAAAGCACGACGTCAGATGGCCGTCCGCAGCTGTCACTACTTTGGATTGCAGATGGAACAGCAAGCCCTCACCGACACACTGATTGCGGCAAGGGTGCCGCTCTGCGATCTGCAGGACGGCCAGCGCGTCGGCAGCGTTTACGCGGTTCGCCAGCGCGAGTTGCGGCGCAAGAAAAACGGTGAGCCATGGCTGCGCCTCGTCCTCGGCGATGCCAGCGGCAGCGCCGAGGCGGTTGCCTGGGAGGAGGCGGAGGAGCTCTACGCGCTCGCCGCTCCGGGCACGCCACTCCACGTCAGCGGCGTCTTCGAGATGAGCGAGCGCTGGGGGGCGAAGATCAAGCTCAGCGTCCTGCGCGAGGCGGCGGCGGAGGAGTACAGGGAGGAGGACCTCGCGGTCGAGTCCGAGGTCTCCTTCGAGCTCTTGGAGAGCGGCCTGCGGGAGCTGCTGGCGACGATCCAGGATCGCCAGCTGCGCTACCTGCTCGAGCGCTTCTTCGGCGAGGACTCGGAGAACTGGGCGCGCTTCCGCGACGCGCCCGCGGCCAAGACCTACCACCAGGCCTACCGCCACGGCTTGCTCGAGCACACCGTCTCGGTTGCGCAGGCGGTCAGCGCCGCCGCCGCCTACTTCCCCGGCATCGACCGCGACGTCGCCGTCACCGGTGCCCTGCTCCACGACATCGGCAAGACCGAGGCCTACAACGACGACCCGCTGGCGATCGACCTCACCGATGCCGGTCGCCTGCAGGGCGAGATCCCGCTCGGCTATTACAAGGTGCGTCGTGAGATCGAGGACATCCCCAGCTTCGATCCCGCCCTCGCCCAGGCGGTCCTGCACATCATCCTCGCCCACCACGGCTCGCTCGAACACGGCTCCCCGGTCGTCCCCGCCACCCGCGAGGCCGTCCTCGTCCACATGATCGACAACCTCGGCGGCCGCCTCGGCAGCTTCGATCGGCTCGAGCGCCAGCTCCCGGCCGGCGAGTCCTGGTCAGGTTTCGACCGAGCGCTTTCGGGCTCAGCATATTTCGGGGCCCGCGCCGCGTAGAAGTTCTGAGGGGTTGCTAGGCAAGGACGCAGGGAGCCCGAATAGCAGCGCTATTTGGGCGACTGAGGACGCCGCATAGCGACCCCTCAGAATCTTCTGGTGCAGCGTTCGATTTTGTGGGCGTTGCCTTCGGCCCGCTGAACGCAGTGGACCAGTTTCTTGCGCTGACCGCCGGGGCTGGCCCCCTCGAACGTGCGGTGGACCTCGCGCTTGATCTCGCTGCTGACGCCGTCCAATGACTTGCCGACTTGGTCGAGGCCGGTCGAGTGGATCGCGTCCGTGGTCGTCTTCAGGACCGGCTTAACGATCAGGAAGTAGAGGAGCAAAAGCATGCCGGCGAAGACCGCAAGCCGGATAATGCCCGAAGTTACGTTGCCGAAGAGATTGCGGAGCAGGTCCACGAGACGGGCCGCACACTATCCTGCGGGCCGTGGCAAAGGACACCGAGAAGCTGATCCGTCAGCTCTCGCTGATCTCGTTCCTGATGGCTCAGGGGAGGCCGGTTTCGGCGCTCGAGATCAAGCGCGAGGTTGAGGGCTATAGCGACATGAACGACGACGCCTTCGCGCGGCGCTTCTACGCGGACCGGGCCGAGCTCGAGAGCCTCGGGATCGAGCTCGGGGTCGAGAAGCCCGGCGAGGGGTTCTTCGAGGCCGAGCTCTACTCGTTGCCGCCGGAGAACTTCTACCTCGACGCGATCAAGTTCTCCGACGACGAGCTGGCGGCGATGAGCACGGCGCTGATGTTGCTCTCCGAAGGCGAATTCGCCTACGCCGAGCCGTTGCGCCTCGCCCTGCAGCAGGTCGCCTGGGGCCACCCCAACCCGCTCAAGGAGGGCGAGCGGGCGCCGGTCGAGATGGCGATGACGGCCTCGGCCGGGGGCCGCGACCTCTCCCAGCGCCTCTCCAAGATCGAGACCGCGATCTCGCGCCGCAAGACGGTCGAGTTCACCTATTACACGATGGAGCGCGACGAGACCGAGAAGCGCAAGGTCGACCCCTACCACCTGGTCTTCCGGGGTGGGCAGTTCTACTTGATCGGCTACGCCCACGAGCGCGAGGCGGTGCGGGTCTTCCGCCTCTCGCGGATCCAGGGCAAGGTCGGCTACGCCTCCAAGGCCGAGCACGACTTCTCGCCGCCGGAGAACTTCGATCGCCGCGACTACGGCCAGCGCGCCGATTGGCAGCTGGGCGAGACCCGCGGCCGGGCGCAGATCTTCGTCCGTGACCGCATCGCCTGGCTGATCGAGCGCGACTTCGGCGCTTACGGCGAACTGCGCCCGGCGAAGAAGGCCGACGGCGCTCCGGGCAAAGGCTCGGTCTTCGAGACCGACTACGCCTCGCCCCGCGAGCTGATCGCCTGGGTCCTGCGCTGGCGCCAGAACGCCCAGGTGCTCGGCCCCGATGAGCTCCGCGCTGAGGCCGAGAGCCGCCTCGGCCTGCTGCACGAGCGCCACGACAACGGCTTCCAGTCGGCTGAGATCGTCGACCGGCCGCTGCGCGAGGCGCCGCGGCGGGCGCGCTCCAACGGCCGCGGCGAGGCCGCGATCCGCCCCGAGCGCTTCGCCCGCCTGGTCACCCTCGCCGGCTTGCTGATCGAGTCGGCGAAGGGTGAGGAGCGGTTGCGCCTCAGCGAGCTCTGCCAGCGCCTCGAACTGACCGACGAAGAGCTGCGCGAGGACATCGACCTGCTCAACGTCGTCAACTTCGGCGGCGGCACCTACGTGCTCTACGCCGAGATCCAGGGCGACGAGATCGAGGTCGACTCCGAGCCCTACGGCGACAACTTCGCCCGCCCGGCTCGCCTGCTGCCGCTCGAGGCCAAGGCCCTGGTCGCCGCTATCGACCTCTTCGGCGACCACCTACCCCAGGGCGGCCTGCAGAGCGCCCGCACCAAGATCGTCGCGGCGCTCGGTCACGACCCCTCCGAGGAGGGCCTGGAGATCGCCTCCGGCAGCGGCGGCGACGCCGAGGTCGCCCGCGTCGTCAACGAGGCGATCGGTGGCAGCCGGGTGCTCGAACTGCAGTACTACAAGGAGAACGAGGACCAGTTCACCAAACGCGCGGTCGAGCCCTACCGCCTGGAGAACGGCAAAGAGGGCTGGTACGTCGAGTGCTACGACCTGACCAAAGACGGCGTCCGCCACTTCAAGCTCGACCGGATCAAGGAGGCGACGCTCTCCGCCGACTCGTTCGAGCCGCGACCGGAGGTCGAGGAGCTGGCTGGGGTAGAGGGCTGGATGACCCACGGCGAGGTGCCGACCGCCCACGTCGCCCGCGTCTGGGTCTCGCCCGAGCGGGCGCGCTGGCTGCGCGAGGAGCGCACCGTGGTCGAGGAGCTGGCCGACGGCGCCGTCGTCGTCGAGCTGCCCTATGCCGGCACCTCTTGGCTCGTCCGCGAGATCCTCCGCGGCGCCGGCGACCTCGTCGTGCTCGAGCCCGAGGACGCCCGCGAGGCGATTTCCAGGGAGCTTGCGGCGAGTGCGTAGCCCCATGCTGACGTGACCCAGGCGCCGGTGAACGAGGAGATCGCTCCTGGGCACGCGGAGATTCTTAGGGTCGTGGCGCCAAATCCGGGGCCGATGACGTTGGAGGGGACCAACACTTATCTATATGGGTCGGGCCCCTGTGCGGTGATCGATCCGGGGCCTGACGACGAGGGTCACCTGGATGCGATTCGCGCCGCCGGTGAGGAGCGCGGGGGTATCGGCCTCGTCCTGCTCACCCACAGCCACGGCGATCACGCCGACGGGGCGGAGAGGCTTGGGGTCGAGGTCGTCCTCCCCAGCGACGACGAGGAGCACCTCGGCTTGCGGGCCATCGCGACCCCGGGCCATGCTCCCGACCACGTCTGTCTGATGACCGCCGACGGGGTCTGCTTCAGTGGCGACCTCGTGCTCGGCGCTGGCTCGACCTTCGTCCCGCCCGACGGCGGCTCGCTCGCCGCCTACATGGACTCGCTGCGCCGCATGCAGGCCGAGCCGATTGAGCTGATCGCCCCCGGCCACGGTCCCTGGATCACCGATCCGGCGGCAAAGCTGGCCGAGTACGTCGAGCACCGCGAGATGCGCGAGCGCCGCCTGCTCGCTGCCCTCGAGCGCGGCGAGCGCTCCCGCGACGCCCTGCTCGACGAGGCCTGGAGCGATGTCCCCGTCGAGATGCGCGAAGCCGCCGCCATGGTCATGCAGGCCCACTTGGACAAGCTCGGGACCGAAGGCCGCCTGCCCGCGGACCTCACCTCCTGAGGGCTGCCTAGTCCTGGCTGGGCAGCCAGTAGGCTTGTTCGATGGCGCGCGGGGGTGCAATGCGAGCGGGGTTGACGGTCGGCTTGGCCGGGACCGGGCTCGCTGCCGTTGCTACCGCCGTCGCCTGGCATTGGTTGGCGCGGCGGCCGCTGCCCAAGCAGAAGGGGACGATCTCGCTTGCCGGGCTGGACGGGCCGGTCAGCGTCGAGCGCGACCGCTGGGGCGTGCCGCACATGGCCGCCGACAACGCCCGCGACCTCTGGTTCAGCGAGGGCTTCTGCCACGGCCAGGACCGGCTCTGGCAGATGGACTTCTACCGCCGTGTCGTTTCGGGGCGGGTCTCCGAGATGGCCGGGCCCGAGGGCCTGCCAATCGATCGGCTGATGCTGACGCTGGGGATCCGCCGCACGGCCGAACGCGAGGCCGCGGAGCTCGCCCCCGAGCTGCGCGCCCTGCTCGAGCGTTTCTGCGAGGGCGTCAACGCCGCCGCCGCGAGCGCCAAGGCGATGCCCTTCGAGATGCAGCTGCTGCGCCTCGGCTGGAAGCCCTGGCGCCCGGTCGACATCCTCAGCCTCGGCAAGCTGCTCGCCTTCGGCCTCTCGACCAACTGGGAGAGCGAGCTGCTGCGGGCCGACATGGTGCGCTCCCTCGGCCCCGAGCTGGCGGCGAAGCTCGACCCCACCTATCCCGCCGACAACCCGATCGTCACCCAGGAAGCCTGGTCCGGCGACGGCCTGGCGATCGTCGAGCAGATCGACGCGGTGCGCCGCTCGATCGGCCTCGCCGCCGAGGCCAGCGGCTCCAACAACTGGGCGGTCTCGGGCAAGCTCAGCGCCAGTGGCTCGCCGCTGATCGCCGGCGACCCGCACCTGCCCCAGAGCATGCCTGGCATCTGGTACCAAGTCGGCCTCAAGCTCGGCGACCGCTTCGTCCGCGGCGCCTCGCTGCCGGGCATGCCGGGTGTCTACATGGGCCAGAACAACGACGTCTGCTGGACCTTCACCAACGTCATGGCCGACGTCGAGGACCTCTTCATCGAGCGGCTCGACGGCGACCGCTACCTCTTTGAAGACGAGTGGCGCCCGCTCGAGCTCGTGCGCGAGGAGATCCCGGTCAAGGGCCGCGATGCGCCCGAGCTGCTCGAGGTGCGGATCACCCACCACGGGCCGATCGTCAACGAGGCCCTCGGCGCCGACGCGGCCGAGCCGCTGGCGCTGCGCTGGCAGACACTCGACCAGCCGACGGCCTTCCCGGGCATGTTCGAGATGCACGAGATCAGCTCCGGCCCCGAGCTGATCGAGAAACTCGGCGCCCACAGCTCGCCCGCCTCGAACCTGATCTGGGCCGACCGCCACGGCTCGATTGGCTACAAGCTGATCGGCCGCCTGCCGCTGCGCAGGGGCGGCTGCCCCGACCTGCCGAAGCCGGGCTGGAACGGCGAGTTCGAGTGGGAGGGGACGATCCCCTACGAGGAGCTGCCGGAGACGGTCGACCCCGAGAGCGGCTTCCTCGTCACCGCCAACAACCGCATCGTCGGCGACGACTACCCCCACCACATCACCAGCGAGTGGCTCGACGGCTTCCGCGCCGCCCGCATCGAGCAGCTGCTGCGGGCCAGCGACGAACACGACCTCGAGAGCTTCGAGTCGATGCAGTCCGACAACCTCTCGCTGCCGGGGATCGAGGCCGCGCGGCGCCTCGGGCGCCTGACGCCGACCGGCCAGCGCGAGCTCAGCGCGCTCGAGCGGCTGCGTAGCTGGGACGGGCGGCTCGACCCGGACTCGATCGCCGGCACGATCTACCAGGCCTTTCTGCTGCGCTTGGCGCGCGAGGTGGCGCGCGCCGCGATCGGCGACCGTGACCTCTCCGAGCGCTGGCTCGATCGCGCCGACAACGGCTTCACCCCGCACGTGACCTCGCCCTGGCGCTGGCACTCGCACCTGATGAAGCTCTGGGAGGAGGGCGACGAGGAGTTGATCGGCCGCCCCTGGGACGAGCTCGTGCTGGAGGCACTGCGCGGCGCCCTCGACGATCTCAGCGACCGCTTCGGCCCCGATGCCGCCGGCTGGCGCTGGGGGCAGGTGCACGAGATGGAGTTCCCGCACCCGCTCGGCCAGGCCAACCCGCTGCTGCGGCGCCTGCTCAACCGCCGAGTCCGCGCCGGCGGCGCCCAGGAGACCGTGAGCCAGATCGCCTACGACCCCAACGACCCCTACAAAGCGGTCTGGGCGCCGAGCTGGCGCATGGTCGCCGAACCAACCGCGCCCGAGCGTTCGCGCTGGCAGATGTTCACCGGCCAGTCCGGCCACCCGGCCAGCCGCCACTACGACGACCTGCAGACCGACTGGCTGCACGGCCGCACCCAGCCGATGGCAGGCGAGGGGCCCTGGCGCAAGCTAAATCTCGTCCCCGCCTGATTTCTGGCCGAATCGATTGCTGACTGCAATGGTTGGACGGGTATGCGCCTGCTTCGTCCAGCCGTCGCGGCCCTCGTGCTGCTCGGTCTCCTTGCCGCGCCGGCGGCCGCTCGCACCGTCCACTTCGGCGGTCGTTCGGTTGACGTGCCGCGCGCCTGGCCCGTGCTGCGACTGGCCCAGCATCCTCACGCCTGCGTCAGGCTCGATCGCCGCGCCGTCTACCTAGGCACGCCGGGCACCGAACAGCGCTGTCCTGCCGAGGCGGCGATGGGGCGCCGCCGGGCGATCCTGATCGAACCGCGTTCGGCGGCTCGCCCGCGGGCCGCCGCCAGTGCCGTCGCCGCGCCCGCGCCGGGACCCGTCTCCTCTCCCGAAGCCTTCACCGGCCTCGGCTTCGACGCCTGCGCGGCGCCCTCTTCCCGGACGATGGCGGCTTGGGCGGCCTCGCCCTACCGCGGCATCGGCGTCTATATCGGCGGCAGCAACCGGGGCTGCTCGCAGCCCAACCTGACGGCGAAGTGGGTGGAAGAACAGGTCGCCGCCGGCTGGCACCTGATCCCGACCTACGTCGGCCTGCAGGCGCCGACCAGCGCCTGCGGCAGCTGCGCCGCACTGAGCTCCAGCAAAGCTGCTCAGCAGGGGGTCGAAGCCGCCAGCGACGCGGTCGAAGAGGCGGCCGAAATCGGCATGGGCCCCGGCAGCCCGATCTACTTCGACATGGAGGCCTACACGCGCACGACCAGCGCCAGCAGCGCCGTGCTGACCTTCCTCTCCTCCTGGACCACCCAGCTGCACACGCTCGGCTACGTCTCCGGTGTCTACAGCTCCAGCTCCTCGGGGATCGCCGACCTCGGTCGCGCGGTCGGCAGCAGCTACACGCTGCCCGACCATGTCTGGACCGCCAACTGGAACGGCCAGCAGAACACCCTCGACCCCTACCTGCCCTCGACCGCCTGGCCCTCGCACCAACGCATCCACCAGTACCGCGGAGGTCACGACGAGAGCTACGGGCTGATGACGATCAACATCGACAACGACTACATCGACGGCGCCACGGTCGGCGCCTCGATCGCCGCGCCCGAACTGCCGCCGCTGACGGTCAAGCACGTGCAGCCGGAAGGCAGCAAGGTGCGCGTCTGGGTTCGCTGCGGCTGGCCCGAAGGCGAAACCTGCCCCGGGCAGATCATCCTCCGCACCCAGGCGCGGGTGCCGCTGCGCGCCCGCCGCGGCGTGCCGACCCGGATCGTGCGCGTCGCCGCCGGCCACCGCACCTTCAGCCTCGCCGGCGGCAAATCCCACACCTTCGTCATCGCCCTCAACGAGCGCGGCCGGCCGTTGCTGCAGCTGCGCGGATTGCTCAGGGCGCAGCTGCTCGTCGCGATTCCCGACGCCCGCACCACCCGCGCGGTTCGGCTCAAGCGGACTCGCTAGCCGTAAAGGCCCACTGCTCGGTGTCGCCGGCGACGGATTCGACCAGCTCGACGATCGGGCGCGGCGCCTTGCTCGGCGAGCCGGAATCGAAAGGGGGCTGGGGGTCGTACTCGAGGCCAAGCTGGATCGCCTGGGCGACCTCGGGACCGGCCTCGCGCGAGACCAAGTGCAGGGCCATGTCGATGCCCGCGGTGACGCCCGCCGCGGTCAGCAGCTTGCCGTCCTCGACGTAGCGGCCCTCGACCGGAGTGGCGCCGAAGCCAGCGAGCTGATCGAGGAAGAGCCAGTTGCAGGTCGCCCGCTTGCCCTCGAGCAGGCCGGCGGCGCCGAGCACCAGAGAGCCGGTGCAGACCGAGGTCGTCCACTTGCTGTTGGCGTCGATCTGGCGCAGCCAGGAGAGCACGGCTTCGTCGCTAAGGAGCGGCCTGTTCCCTTCGCCGCCGGGGACGAGGACGATGTCGGCGGCGTCGACTTCCTCCAGCGCGTAGTCGGCGTTGAGGCCGAGGGCGCCGCTGTCGGTGCGCAGGGGGCCCTTGGCGGGGCCGACGAACTTCACCTCCCAGCCGGGTACCGAGCGCAGCACCTCGTAAGGGCCGATCGCGTCGAGGGCGGTCAGTTTCTCGAAGATGAGGATGGCTATTTGCATGGTCCCTCCCGGGTGGTCGACGAAGTTGCGGGTCCAGGATCGTGCCGGCCGGGCGCTCCGTCGAGTGGCAGGATTGCCAATGTTAGATAGATTTCTGCCATGCACCGTGTTGTTGCCCTATGTCTCGACGGAGTCGTGGCCTTCGACCTCGCCGCGCCGGCGCAGGCCTTTCTGACCGCCACCCGCGGTCCGGGGGAGCCCGCTTACGAGTTCTCGACCTGTTCGCTCGATGGTCGCCCGCTGCGCTCCACCACGAGTTTCGAGGTGGTCCCGCAGGGTGACCTCTCGCTGCTGCGCGCAGCCGATACGGTCGTCGTCCCGGCCGCCCTCGCTGTCTTTTCAGACCCTCCCGAGGAAGCGCTGGCGGAGCTTCGCGCGGCGAACGAGCGGGGCGCCCGGGTGATCTCGGTCTGCACCGGCGCGTTCGCGCTCGCTCACGCCGGCTTGCTCGACGGCCGGCGGGCGACGACCCACTGGGCCTTCGCCGAGGAAATGGCCCGGCGCTTCCCGGCCGTCGACGTGGACGCCGGCGCCCTCTACGTCGACGAAGGCCAGGTGATGACTTCGGCCGGGCTCAGCGCTGGCATAGATCTATGCCTGCACGTAATTCGCAAGGACTGCGGCGCGGCAGTGGGGGAGCAGGTGGCCCGGCATATGGTCGCGGCGCCGCACCGCGAAGGTGGTCAGGCACAGTTCATCGAGCGCCCCGCAGCGATCGCCGCCCTGGCGACCGGTTCGCTGGAGGTCACCAGGCGCTGGGCGGCCGAGCGCCTGCACGAGCCCCTCGACGTCGCCGCGATGGCCGGGCACGCCAATGTCAGCCCCCGCACCTTCGCCCGCCGCTTCCGCGAGGAGACGGGGACGACACCGCTGCAATGGCTGCTCAACCAGCGTGTTCAGGAGGCCCGCCGTCTGCTCGAGGAAACCGACCTGCCGATCGACGCGGTCGCCTGGCAAGCCGGCTTCGGCACCGCCGCCTCGCTGCGCGACCACTTTCGGCGGATCACCGCGACCACCCCGACCGCCTATCGCCGCTCCTTCAGGCCGCTCGCAGCCTGAGGAGGGTTAGCCCCAGGTCGCCAGCGGGAGGTTGTCGAGGATCGTTCGGTCGGCGGTGAGCAGTGGAGCGTCGGCGACGATCGCCTGGGCTGCGATCAGGCGATCAAAAGGGTCGCGGGTCCAGGAAAGCCCGGTCGCCGCTTGGACCAGCGTTGTGACAGAGATGTCGGCAAGCTGCAGGCCGATCGTCTTCCGCAGCGCTGAGAACGGCGCCGCGGCCGGCTCTGTAACTCTGCCGACTTCGTACAGATAGGTCAGCTCCAGTTCGACGATCGGGGAGACGAACGGCTGGCCGGACTCGATCAGGTCGCGAACGGCAGCGGGTATGCGCCGGTCGGCACCCTCGTAGAGCCAGCCCACTACATGGGTGTCAAGAAGGATCAGGGTTCCACTCCGAGGACCAGTCGATATGGATCAGCTCATCCGGGTCGCCGACGATGAAGCCCTCGCGGCGGGGCAAACGGTCCCAAATCGACTGCTCCTCCTTTGGTGCGATCACCAGCACCTTGCCGTTGCGCTCGATCTCCAGCGGCTGACCGGTCTCGAGGACCTCGTCCAGCATCCGGTAGATGTTGGCGCGGAGTTTCGACGCGGTAGTTGCCAAGGAAGTCCTTTCAAATCTTGTACGTACGTACTTGGGAAAAAGCATACGTACGTTAGCATTGAGGTCGGCGCTCCGCTGTGGCTGAGCCTGCATTGCCATGTCGGCGACGCTACAGGCTGCTTTCCGACGCGTGATGCGCACAAAGGCACGGAATCTCGACGCGCACCGCGCGCGAATCGGGCAATCTCCCCTTTTGATGAGCCGGCGCGACCAGATCAAGCTCAGCGAGGCCGAGCGACTCGAGCTGCTCGACGGTGAGCGGATCGCAATCGTCTCCAGCCTCGGGCCACGCGGCTGGCCGCACTCGATGCCGATGTGGTTCGTGCCGCGCGACGGCGAGATCTGGATCTGGACCTACGCCAAATCGCAGAAGGTGCGCAACCTCGAACGCGACCCGCGGGCGACGGTGCTGGTCGAGACCGGCCGCGAGTACGGCGAGCTGCGTGGGGTGACGATCGAGGCCGAGGCGGAGATCCACCGCGACGGCGAGACGGTGCTCGGCTTTGCCGAAGAGCTGACCCTGCGTTACGCGGAGGGGATCTCCACGGTGGAGGGAGACGCCAAAGCGGCACTGGAGGCCCAGGCGCCTAAGCGGGTGGCGATCCACTTCCGGCCGCTCCGCACTGCCAGCTGGGATCACCGCAAGCTGGGTGGGACGTATTGACCATTAACAAGTCGGGCGCTACCAACGTCGGCGTTGCGTGTTAGGAAGTGACCTGCACGAGCACCCCGCCCCTCCCGCACCGCGCTTGAGACCCGCCAAGACCACCGTCCTTCTGCTGGCGCTAGTCGCCGCCCTGCTCGTCCCTGCCACCGCGCAGGCACTGCCCAGCAGCTTCTTCGGCATCGCGCCGCAGACCGCTCTGACCGACCAGGACGCCTCCTACATGAAGGCCGGCGGCATCGGCGCCGTGCGCTGGCCGATCAACTGGGCGACCGTACAACCGACGGCAAAGGGCGGCTATGACTGGAGCAGCGTCGACCCGGCGATCACGGCGGCCTCGCGCAAGGGCCTGAAGTTCCTGCCCTTCCTCTACGGCACGCCGCGCTGGATCGCCAGGAAGCCGACGACGCTGCCGGTCGACAGCGGCCGGGAGCGCAAGGCCTGGCTCGCCTTCGTCGACGCGGCGGTCAAACGCTACGGGCCGGGCGGCGAATTCTGGAACGAGCACGCTCCCAGCCAGGCAACGATCAACTACGTGCCGGCGGTTCCGACTCCACAGCCGGTGCGCACCTGGCAGGTCTGGAACGAGGCCAACTTCTTCTACTTTGCCTACCCGGTCTCGCCGAGCCGCTACGCGAAGCTGCTGAAGCTGACCTACACCGAGATCAAGGCCGACGACCCGCTGGCCAAAGTCATCCTCTCGGGCCTCTTCGGGGCTCCCGACCAGCAAGGCAAGCGCGGAATGGACGCGTCGAAGTTCCTCGCCGCCCTCTACCGCGTGCCGGGGATCAAGAACTACTTCGACGGAGTGGCCCTGCACCCGTACGCCTTCCACGTCGAAGACCTCGAAGAACTTGTCGAAGAAATGCGCGAAGTGGTGGTCGAAAACCACGACAACAGCACCGGCCTCTACCTGACCGAGATGGGCTGGGGATCCCAGAACGACCCCAACAAAGTCGCCTTCGAGCAGGGCATCGCGGGCCAAGCGCGCGAACTGCGCAAGGCCTATGCCTTCCTGATCGCCAACCGCAACCGCCTCAACATCAAGGGCACCTACTGGTACTCGTGGAAGGACAACCCCGAATACACCGCCTGTTCCTTCTGCGACTCGGTCGGCCTCTTCCGGGCCGGCAAGAGCTTCCGCCCCAAGCCCGCCTGGCGGGCGTTCGTCTCGCTAAGCGGCGGGCGGGCGCGGCCCTGAGTCGCCCGGTCTAGCCTCTTCCGGCCTGGTCGGTGGACCGGGTTCGCGCAGTGCGGCTGCGTCCCGCCCGCCAAGTCCCGCGCGGCCGCGCGGTGGGTTTGCCGTCGCGCCGGTAATCGCCGCGGCTGAGGTGGTGCTCGAGGAAGACATAGAGGACGATGAAGAGGTAGCGGCTGCCCATCTCATTGAGTCGGAGCTTTGACGTCCCCGCTTTGCGGTTGGTCCAGGAGATCGGCACAATCCCGTAGCTGTAGCCACGCACGACGGCCTTCAGCGGCAGCTCGACCGTAAGGTTGAAGTGATGGGAGAGAAAGGGTTGGACGTTTTCGATCACCTCGCGCCGGTAGGCCTTGAAGGCGTTCGTCGTGTCGTTATAGCCGTGGCGGAAGAGGACGCGAATGCCGAAGTTGACGATCCGGTTCATGATCAGCTTGGAGCGCGGATAGTCGAGAACGGTTGCGCCGTGGACGAAACGTGAGCCGAAAGCGCACTCGTAGCCCTCTTCCAGCAGGCGCTGGTAGGAGACGATGTCCTCGGGGCTGTCGGAGCCATCGGCCATGACGATGGCCACCGCGTCCCCCTCGAAGGCTTCGAGGCCGGCTCGCACGGCGAAGCCGAAGCCGTTTTCATAGGGCGAGGGCAGGCAGCGGACCTGCGGATGCTCGACGGCGATCCGCCCGACTACCGCCGCGGTCTCGTCGGTACTGGAATCGTCGACGACGATCACCTCATGGTCGATGCCCTCGCGGGTCAGCGTCGAGACGATGCCCTCGACCGTCTCGGTGACGGTCTCCTCCTCGTTGTAAGCGGGGATGACCAGCGAGAGCTTCATGCCGCAGTCGAGGCCCAGCGTTCGGTGTTCGCCTCGTAGATCTCGCGCAGGATCGTCTCCAGGTCGCGCCGTGGCCGCCAGCCTTCGTAGCGGGAGCCGAACTCGTCGAGGTCGCTGATCCACCAGCGGTGGTCGCCGACCCTCGCCTGGTCGCTCATCTCCCAGTTCAGCTCACGCCCGGCGACCCGCTCGCAGAGCGCGATCGCCTCCAGCATCGAGCAGGCGTTCTCGCGCCCGCCGCCGATGTTGTAGACGGCAGCGGCGCTCGGGTTCTCGTGAAAGAGCAGGAAGGCATCGACGAGGTCGGCGCTGTGCACGTTGTCGCGCACCTGCTTGCCCTCGTAGCCGAAGACCGTGTACGGGTCGCCGGTAACCGTGCACTTCATCAGGTAGGCGAGGAAGCCGTGCAGCTGGGCGCCGGCGTGGTTGGGGCCGGTCAGGCAGCCGCCGCGGAAGCAGACCGTGGGCATGTCGAAGTAGCGGCCGTACTCCTGGACCAGTAGGTCGGCCGCCGCCTTGGAGGCGCCGAATAGCGAGTGCAGGGTGGAGTCGATCGACATCGTCGTGTCGATGCCGCCGAACCACTCGTGGTCCGCTGGCAGCTCCAGCCGCGTCTCCTGCTCTTCCAGCGGCAGATAGTTGGGCCGGTCGCCGTAGACCTTGTTGGTCGAGGTGAAGATGAAGGTTGCCTCGGGGCAGTGCTGCCGGGTCGCCTCGAGCAGGTTGAGCGTGCCGTTGGCGTTGATGCCGAAGTCGGCCTGCGGGTCGCTCGCCGCCCAGTCGTGCGAGGGCTGTGCGGCGGTGTGGATGACCAGCTCGATCTCCTTGCCGCTCTCGGCGAAGACGCGATCGATGCCCTCGGTGTCACGGATATCGAGGTCGGCGGTGCGGAAGGTCTCGAGCTCGCGGTTGAGCCGCTCCGTCACCGATGCGGTTGACGCCGAGGGACCGAAAAGAACGGCTCGAGTGTCGTTCTCGATCCCGACCACGTCGAAGCCGGCTCCAACGAGCCTGGCTGCCGACTCGGAGCCGATCAAGCCCCCGGACCCTGTGACTATCGCCTTCGGCATAGCTTTTAGTTGCCCCTTTCGACTATCGCTCGAAACCCAGTGCCGTCCGCAGCGAGTCCTCGCGCATCGCCGACCAGTCAAGCAAGTCGGCGAGCACGTCGCGTGGTCCTCGGCGAGGGCGCCACGAGGTTAGAGAATGCAGTCGCGAGCAGTCGCTGAGGTAGACCGGCACATCGCCGGGTCGGGTCTCGGGCTCGACCCCGATCGGTACCTCGTTGCCAGTCAGCTCGCGGCAGATCTCGGTGGTCTCCAAGAGCGAGAGGCTGCACTCGCGGCCGCCGCCGACGTTGGCGGTGACGCCGCTCCAGCGTTCCGGGTCGCCGAGTTGCTCGTCAACGAGGTCGACTAGATCGTCGATGTGGAGCAGGTCTCGCACTTGCTTGCCGGATCCGCCGTAGCCGATGTAGGTCAGCGGTCGGCCGAAAAGGTGGCTGAGCAGCCACCAGGAGAAGACTCCCTGGTCGACCTTGCCCATCTGCCAGGGACCTGCGATCACGCCGCAGCGATTGGTCACTGCGCGCAGGCCGAAGGCGTCGGCGTACTCCTCGATCAGCAGCTCTGCGGAAAGCTTGGTCGCGCCGTAGAGCGTGCGCGCCCCGGCCAGCGGGAGGTCCTCGGCGATGCCCGCCGGTCCGGCGCCGAGAATGGGTTGGGAGGCGCTCAGCTCAAATCTGGACTCGGCCTCCTCCAACTCCAGTTCCAGCTGTGGCGCCACCGGATATATCCGGCTGGTCGAGAGGAAGACGACGAAGGCCTCCTCCTCTCGCGCCCGCTCGAGGCAGTTGAAGGCGCCAAGCAGGTTGGTCTGGACCGAGTAGGACGGGTCGTCGAAGCCGGCCAGTACCGAGGGCTCCGCCGAGCACTCGACCATCGCATCGAACGGGCCGGCCACCTTGAGGTCGACGGGCTCACGCACGTCGCCGTGGAGAAACTCGACCCCAGCCTCGCGCAGTCGCGGCAGGTTCAGCTCCGCGCCGCGCCGCATCAGGTTGTCGAGGGCGACGATCTCCCAGTCGGGGTGTCGTTCGGCCAGCGCCACGGCCAGATTTCCCCCAACGAAGCCCGCGCCGCCGGTGATCAACGATCGCATCGGCTCGGCAGTCTAGGGTGCCGGGCCATGGAGGCTCCTCCGCCCGGAAGAGTCCAATCGCTTGAGCGGCCGATGCGAATGGCGCTCTGGGCGGGCGGACCGATCGTTATCGGCGCATTCCTGCTCTGGGCGACGCGGGGCCAGACCTTCTACGCAGACGAGTGGGCCTTCTTCACACGTTCGGCCGGTTTCAATGCCGAACGGCTACTCGCGCCGCATCAGGGCAACATGGTCCTCAGCACGGTGCTCGTCTACAAGCTCGTGCTGGCGCTTGTGGGGGCCGAGAATCACCTCGCCTTCCGCCTGGTCTGGATTGGCCTCGACCTTCTCTGCGCCTGGCTGCTCTTTAGCCTGCTGCGAGTGAGGGTCGGCGATTTCGCCGCCCTGGCGGGGGCGTTGCTCGTCTCGGTCTTCGGCGCCGGCTGGGAGTTCTTCGGCAGCTCGCTCGGGATCACGGCGTTCGTCTGCGTGGCCGGGGGGCTGGGCGGATTGCTGGCCCTGGAACGAAGACGCAAAGACTGGGACGCCCTGGCTTGCCTCTTGCTCGCGATCAGTCTCGCCTCGCTCAGCACCGGCCTGGCGTTTCTGGCTGGAGCCGCGGCGCTGATCGTAATTGGGCCGCAATGGCGGCGGCGGATCTTCGTCGTGGCGATCCCGCTGCTGCTTTACGCAGCTTGGACGCTATGGGCCCGCAAATACAACTCATCCGGGGTCACCGTCGAGACCGTCGCCTCGGCCCCGGCCTCGATGGTCGATTCGCTGGCTTCGGCCAGCTCGGCCCTGTTCGGCGCTTTCCGCATCCCCGGTCCCGGCGAAGAAGGGGCTTCGAAGCTGGTCACTTTCGTAAATAAGGAACCGGGTTATTTGCTCGGCGGCTTGCTTGTGGTGGCGCTCGCCTGGCGGATCGGGACAGCGGGCTTCAAGGCTCGCGTGGCGGTGCCATTGACGATGCTCTTCGTCTACTGGCTCTCGCTGGCGTTGGTCTCACCGGCGCGGATTCCCAGCACGGGCCGCTACCAATACGCAGCATCGATCTTCATCCTGCTCTTGCTTGCCGAGGCGTGGCGGGGCTGGCGGCCTTCCCGTGGTGCGCAGGTCGGTATCGCCGTCGCCCTCCTGCTGGCGATTGTTCCCAACCTGGCAAACCTCGGCTACGCGAGTAAGTTCGTGCGGGAAACGAGTGCCAAGGACCGCGCGATCCTTGCCGTCGCCGACCACCTCGAAGACCGTGTCGCGCCGGGAACGATTCTGCAGCCGCCACCCTTCGGCATCGCCGAAGACATGGTGATCGATTCCGATGACTACTTCAGGGCAACCCGCGAGTTCGGTTCTCCAGGGGACACAATTGGGCAGCTACCAAGTGCCGGCCCGGCGGCCCGCGACGTGGCTGACCGCGAGTTCGTCTACCTGCTTGGTTTTGCCCCCGAGCCAGCAGCGGCTCTGCCAACGCATCGCTGTCGTACGGTGGCGCCGGGCGAAATAGGGCTTCCGGGTTTCCCGGTCCCGACCGGAGGATTCGCCTTTCAGTCCACTGATGGCAGCGACGTCACAGTCGGCTTGCGTCGCTACGGCGACGACTATTTCCGCTTCGAACCGTCGAGTGGGGGAGGCCCGTTCCGCCTCGCCGTAGGCGCAGACGGGATCGCGCGCCCGTGGTTCGCCGCCCTTGAAGCGAGTGCCCAGGTCAGGGTTTGCGCGCTGAGTTAGCGCGCCGGGCCGGGCTCTGAATGGCCCGGATCGGCAGCGTGTAGAAGTCGACCTTGATCGGGCCTTCGAGGCCAGGGCCGCTGATCGTGAAGGCGGCCGGATCGGGGGCCAAGGCGAACGGCTCTGGATAGTCGGCATTGCGGGGGGCGCTGATCAGCAGCCCGTCTTCGGCCGTCCCCGGCACGAGGCGGAAGTTGGCGGCGCTCGCGGTGGACAGGTTGCCCCGGGTGAATTCGACGTAGCGTGGCTTCGCCCGGAAGAGCAGGGTGCGCACTCGTTCGAGGCCGCTCACCCCGACGCCGCGCAGGCGAGCGATCGTCAGGCTTCCCGGCGGTGCGGTTGGAACTGGAATCGGCGTGCCGAACCGTCCACTCTCGCTCGTCAGCGGCCTTTCCTGACCGCAGCGATAGGCGGTCCGGTGTAGGAGCATCCAGTAGCCGTTGATCAGGCTCGGACTGTAGGTGCAGAGCATCGTCAGCGTCGCCCGCGGTGGATTGAAACCGCTATAGCGGCCGTCGACCACGCCCGTATCGAGCTCGCGCAGGATTAGCGACGGGGCTCGCGAGGAGCGCAGCGCGTCAGTGTTCTCCCGGTCGAGCTCCGGCGTATAGGCGAGATAGTCCTGGAAGACCGGCAGCGGCCTCCAGTTGAGTCCGTAAGCCCAGGCGACGCTTGTCTGGAACGGGCTGACGTGAATTGGGCGGTCGCCGATCGCGGCGATGATCGCCGGGTCGACTGTTTCTTTGGCCTCGATTGCAGAGCGTCCAGCGTTGGTCGCGGCATAGCGGTGTGACGGCAAGAGCATCGTCCGGGTCAGATCGCGCGCCGCCTCGATGTGGGCGATCGGGTCGATTGCGCCGGAGGAGAAGTTGGCGGACACGGCGAGCACCGCGACTAGGCTGACGATCCCAGGCCAGGCGAGCGGTCGCTTCCAGCCGAGCACGAACCAGGCGGCGACGATCGCCGAGATGAAGAGGGCGACATGTCCATGGTCGGGCCTGATGAACCCTTCCTTGAAGCTGACGAAAGAAAAGAGCGCAATGAGACCGGTGAGCGCAAGGCGCCGCCGCTGCCCCAGGTCACGGTTGAGTACCCAGGTGGCGACCGTCGCGGCGACGCCGGCGCCGATCGCAAGCAGGGCATTGCCCGAGGAGCCTGGATCGCTCAACACCATCGCTTCGGAGTGCCCCGAGATAACCGAGCGGGAAAGCGAGATGTAATCAGTGAGAGCGCCGAGCGGCTGCCCAGCCGCCAGCCAGAGCAGGATCAGGGCGGCGAAGAAGGCGCCTGCGAACTGAGCGAGCTGGACCATTCCCCGGCGGGGCGGATCGGCGAGCAACGCTACCCCGCCGAGCAGCAATATCTCGATTCCGAGGTTCAGCTTGAGCAGGAGAGCGAACGCCGCGAGCGCTCCAATTGCGGGCGGAAACGCTGACCGCAGGCGCGGGCCGGCCCGCCCTGCGGCGACGCTCGCCGCCAGAATCAAGGCGATCGTCACAAGCGGCGAGCCGAGAAAGCTGCAGGCGAAGACGGCGACGACGACGGCGAAGAGGCGGTCGAAGATCCGCAGGGCAGCCCAGAGGACGAGCGTGCAGGCGAGGATGTGAACGATCGCCGTGTAGGCAACGGCAGCGGCACCGAGGTCCTGGTACCAAAGCGTGGGCACCGCGAGAAAGCCGAGCGGCCCGTAGGTGAAGATCACGTCGCGGCCGAAGACGAGCCCGTCGTGCGTCGCCATTTGAAGACCTGCTCCCCAGGATGGATCGAGGCCCGGGGTCGGCGTCAGCGGCAGGGTCGGAAAGGTGAGGACGGCGACGACGAGGCCTAGGAAGGGCAATGACATGAACATCTGCTCGAGTTTCGCGAGCAATTCCGTCAGCTTGCCCCCCGCCACCGCGAGGATCCTAACTGCACCGTCGGCTCCGTATTGATATTCAACCCGAATGCCTAAGGCGAGCTCCCGAGTTGCATCGCAGCGTCCGCGCGTGGCCCCAGTGATGCTGAACCAGCTGGCGCGTTACAGCGCCGTGGTGCCTTTGGTCGAAGAGTGCAGCGGCGAGACGCTGCTCGAGGTGGGTAGCGGCAGCGAGGGTATTGCTCGCTTTGCTGATGGGCGTTGGGCGGTAACCGTCTGCGATCGGGACTTCACCGATTACGGCTCCCTCGCCGAGGTTCCCGAGGATGGGCTCCGCAGGGTCCAGGGCGACGTCACCAAGCTGCCCTTCGCCGATCGTGAGTTCGACGTGGTCGTGGCGCTCGATCTGCTCGAGCACCTGCCTGCCGAGCTGCGGCCCGTTGCGCTCATCGAGCTGGCCCGGGTTAGCCGCTTCCGGCTCATTGCCGGTTGTCCCTGCGGCGACAGGGCGCTCGCCGCTGATCGTTCCCTCGCCCGTTACTACGCCGTCCAACCCCGGGCCACACCGCCTTGGTTGGTGGAGCACCTTGAAAACGGCTTCCCGGATGCCGACCTCCTCACTCACTCACTCACTCCTTTTGGGGCGGTGAGGCTGGTTCCAAACGACCGTGTCGGCGCTCATCTTGCCGTTTCGCTACTGGAGGGAACCCCCTACGTGGCCCGCTTGGCGCTTCGCCTCGCCCGTCGGCTCGAGCCTGGGATCGAACGGCCCGGTGGGACCTCATCGCCAAGTGCGCGGCGCTGGATCAATGCTCTGCGGGGCGGTGACCGCGAGCCCGCCTACCGCCAGATCGCCGTTCTCGACCGCGGCTGATCCATGCTCAGCCGCGGTACCGCTGGCGGCGATGCGTCGCCATAGGATGTCTACTTGGCCAAGCGTGCGCTGATTACCGGGATCACCGGCCAGGACGGCAGCTACCTCGCCGAGCTGCTGCTTGCCAAGGGCTACGACGTTCACGGTCTGGTTCGGCCGCGAACCGCAGAGGACGAGAAGCTCCAGGTTGACGAACGGGTCAGCCTGCACTTAGGGGACATGGGCAATCAGCAGTCGATTGCCGAGGCGATTCGGGTCTCCGAGCCCGACGAGGTCTACAACCTTGCCGCGCTTTCGCATGTTGTGACCTCCTGGGGGCGGGCGACCGTGGCAGCGGACTGCACTGGAATCGGAGCTCTGCGCGTACTGGAGGCGATTCGCGAAATACGCCCGGATGCCCGCCTTTTCCAAGCGTCTTCGAGCGAGATCTTTCCTGGGTCCGGCGGAGTGCCCCAGGACGAGTCCACCCCCATATCCCCCAGGACTCCATACGGGGCCGCGAAGGCCTATGCGCACTTCCTCACCGCCAGTTATCGGAACCGCTACGGCTTGTTCGCCTGCTCGGGAATCCTCTTCAACCACGAGAGCCCCCGCCGAGGCCTCGAGTTTGTCTCCCGCAAGGTGTCGCGTGCCGCCGCGGCGATCAAGCTGGGGCTGGCCTCTGAGGTGATGTTGGGAAACCTGGAGAGCCGTCGCGACTGGGGTTATGCCCCCGAGTTTGTCGATGCGATGTGGCGGATGTTGCAGCTAGACGAACCTGAAGACTTCGTAATAGGAACGGGCAGGGACCATTCGGTCCGCGACTTGGTTGATATCGCCTTCCAGGCGGTTGGCCTCGACCCCGACCAGTACCTGCGAATGGATCCCGCGTCCATGCGCTGGGAGGATCGAGATTTTGCGCTGGCGGATCCGAGCAAGGCCAGGGATCGCCTTGGATGGGTTGCGAGCACCGAGCTCGCCGAGCTGGTGCGGATGATGGTTGCTACCGACCTCGAGCAGCTACGCGCTTAGTTTTCCTCGACCCCTCCCGGCCCCACGATGTGGACCCGCGGAAGAGGCACGATGAACCTGCCTCCGCCTTCCAGGAAGGCGGACTCTCGCTCGAGAAACTCCTCGAGGAAATGCCAGGGGAGGACGAGGTAGTAGTCCGGTTTCATCGAGCGCGATTCTTCCTCGCTGACGATAGGAATATTGGTGCGGATTGTCCGCGACCCCCACTTGTCCTCGTTGCGATCGGCGGCGCAGGCGATCAGCTCGCTGTCGAGGCCGGCGTACTGAAGGATCGTGTTCCCCTTCGTCGATGCCCCATAGGCGTGGATCGACTTGCCTTGAGCGACGAGCGATCGACACAACTCCGAAAGTTCATCCCGCACCGTTTCTGAGCCCTTCGCGAACTCGGTATAGGGATCCGCCTTGTCGAGTCCGAGCTCGAACTCGCTCAGTCGCAGATTTTGGATCGCCTTGGCGTACTCCGGGCGGATCTGCCGTTGCTTGCCATGGCCGATCATCAGCCTGATCGAGCCGCCGTTTACGTCGTTGACACTGGCCGCAACCGTTTCCAGGCCAGCGTCGGCGAAAAGCCGCTCGAGGACGGCCAGCGAGTAGTACTCCAGGTGCTCGTGGACGATCGCGTCGAAGGCGTTGCGCTCGAGCATCAGTGGCAGATAGTGGAGCTCCATGACCCAAACGCCGTCCTCGGCCAGGCTTGCGGCGACATCGCGAACGAAGTCAGCCGGATTCTCAAGGTCGTAGAACATCGCAATGCTGGTGATCACCTTGGCCTTGCGATTGGGATGTCGCTCTGCGAGGGGCGCGTGGGCGAAGAAATCGTTGACCACCTCATAGCCCTTGGCAACCGCATAGCGGGAGACGTCGGAGGGGTCGAAGCCCAGATAGTCGAGACTCTCGGTCTCGTACCCGTCGAGCAGAGTGCCGTCGTTGCAGCCAATGTCGATGACGAGGTCGCCGGCGGAAAGGCCGATCAGGCCCTCGGCTTCGCGAGCGATCTCGTGCAGGTTCTCGGTCATCGTCCGGTTGACCCCGCTGCGGTACCAATAAGAGCGGTAGAGGATCGAGCCGGGGACGGTGTGGCGGGTCTGGATCAAACCGCAGGCGTTCTGGTCCGCCGTCATGTCGCAGCGGACGAGTTCGAGGGGCACCAGGCGTTTGACCGGATCGGCGCCGCCAGGATCGGCGAAGGCACCGGCGATGCACTGGTCGCCGAGGTTGATCACTGGAGCCAGCTCAGTTGAGCCGCATATCCGGCAGCTCGTCCGAGTCCGCAAGCTGGTGGGGTTCGACTGGGCGGCCTCTGGCACGGCGCGGCACGCTACCAGCTAAGGCGAGGGGCCACGATTTCGTCGGACCGCAATCGAATGTACGCTCCCGGCGTGGCAAGCAAGCGCGCCCTCATCACAGGAGTCACCGGCCAAGACGGCAGCTACCTGGCCGAGCTGCTGCTCGAAAAGGGTTACGAGGTACATGGCATGGTCCGGCGGCTCTCGAGCGAGAACCACGACCGTTTGCAGCAGATCAGGGATCGCATCAGTCTGCACACGGGCGATTTGCTCGATCAGCGCTCTCTGGTTGACGTGATTCGGCGTTCCGAGCCCGATGAGATCTACAACCTGGCCGCCATGTCCTTCGTCGCCGCGTCTTGGACCCAGCCGACGCTGACCGCTGAGTTCACCGGCGTCGGGGTCACGAGGCTGCTCGAGGCGGTGAGGGAAACTCGTCCCGAGGCACGCTTCTATCAGGCCTCCTCGAGCGAGATGTTTGGCAAGGTCCTGGAGACGCCTCAGAGCGAGACGACGCCCTTCTACCCACGCAGTCCCTATGGAGTGGCGAAGGTCTACGGCCATTTCATCACCGTCAACTACCGCGAGAGCTACGGTCTCTTCGCCTGCTCGGGAATCCTCTTTAACCACGAGAGCCCTCGTCGCGGCCTCGAGTTCGTGACCCGGAAGGTCACCCACGCAGCTGCCGCGATCAAGCTGGGGCTTGCCGACGAGCTTGCCCTCGGCAACCTCGACGCCCGTCGTGACTGGGGTTACGCGCCCGACTACGTCGAGGCGATGTGGCTCATGTTGCAGCAACCGGAGGCCGAGGACTTCGTGATCGGCACTGGCAAGGACCACACGGTCAGGGAACTGGTCGATATCGCCTTTGCTGAGGTTGAGCTCGAGCCGAAGGACTACGTCCGCCAGGACTCTGAGTTCATGCGCCCAGCGGAGGTCGACTTGCTGATCGCCGATCCGGCCAAGGCAAAAGAGGAGCTTGGCTGGGCGCCGAAGGTGGACTTCGAGGAATTGGTCCGGCTGATGGTTCGGGCCGACCTCGAGCGTCTCCGTGCGGGCGTTCCTACCGCTTCGGCCTGACCGAACAATCGCGGTTAGATCGTCACGCTGGCACAGGCAACCGCTCGCGCCGCGGCGGCTTTGTCCTCCGGCCAGCGGGCTTCTCTGGTGAAGTCGTGGTAGACGGCGTCTGCTGCTCCAGCCGCGTCGCTGAGGTTCCAGCCGTTGCTGTCGTAGGCGAAGATCTCCACCTTCGCCTCCTTCGGCTCGAGCGACTCGACCAGGTCGTTGACGTCCGCCTCGTCGAGCTGGCGCGACCAGCCCATATCGATCCTCTTGCCGAACGGGACGCTGATCAATATGCGGCCGCCGGGCTTTGTCACGCGGCGGAGCTCTGCGAGGGCAAGCTTGGTCTCCACCTGGGGATCCGGGACCTGACCGGCGTCATCGCCGTAGAAGGTGTTGTCCATCCCGACGTGCTCGAGCGTCGAAAGCGAGAACACGGTGTCAAACCAATCGTCCGCGAAAGGCAGCTCCCTCATGTCGCCGTAGTGGTAAGAGACGCCGAGCTCGGGAAAGGATTCGGGCTCCGGAGCGAGGGTCGAGATCGTCAGCGAGTCGAGGCCCGGCAGGAACCTCGGCAGGAGAAAGGAGTGGTTGAGGATCGAGCCGGCATCGAGTGCCTTTCCGGCTGGCGAGGCCGCGAGCAGCCACGGGTACTCGATCACCCGCTCGTCGAAGCCGTAGCCGAGGCCGCCGGGGAGCCTTTCGCCGCGCTGAATCGCCTCGACGAGCTGGTTGCAGTCGACCGCAGCTTCGAGCAAGCGCTGCCGCCTGCGCATGTAGGTGCGCCGCCACTGCCTCAGCGGCGGCCGGTAGCCGCTCGCGAGCCTCGCCAGGCAGTCGCCCCCGCTCACGCCCGCGGTCCCCGACTCATGTGGCATGGCGGCGACGGCGCAGCGAGAGCGCTTCGCGGGCACCGATCTCGAGCAGGCCGTCGGCAGGGGGTGTCTTGCGGGGAAGCTTCTTGGCGGCGCGCCATCCGGCGATCCTTCCATATAGGCCTTTGGCCGTACGGTGAGCGGAGATCTGGCCGGCGCAGATGACGGCCTCGACCGCCACCGCCCTGGCAAGAGCTCGTGGCTTGTGCCCAAAGCCATAGGCCCGCAGTAGGTAGCCGCGGCTCCAGCCGGTCATCGCGTACTTGCGGCCGGTGTTCGCGCCGAGTGTTTCCGAGTAAGCGTGCACGCCGCGCGCCTTGCCGGCGAGCCGGCAACGATAGCCCGCCTTCCGCATCCGCAGGGCCAGGTCGAGGTCCTCGTAGTAGAGGAAGATCCGCTCGTCGAAGCCTCCGACAGCCTCGAAGGCGGCCCGTCGGTAGAGGGCCGCGCCGCCGGTGGGGCCGAGTGGATCGCCGACTGACTCGAGCGCCCTGAGCGGCTCTCCGCTGAGGTAGTCAAAACCGAGCAGGGTGCTGTCGGCGACGACGCCGGCTGAGTCGATCCGGCTCGGGTCGCGTTCGCTTACAAGCACACCCGCCACGGCATCGACGCCCGGCTCGAGCGCCGCGACCAGCTCGGCGACGAATCCGGGCTCGGCCGTGACGTCATCGTTCAAGAAGATGATCGGATCGCCGGGGGCCTCGGCGACGGCACGGTTGAGCGCGGTTCCAAAGCCCAGGTTGGCGCCGAACTCAACAGCCTTGGCCCACGGAAAGCTCTCACGCACCAGCGTACCGCCGACCCCGTCCGCACTGTTATCGGCGATCACGACGTCGGGCCGCAGATCCTGAGCTTCCAGTGCCCGCAGCGTTTTCGCGAGCCGCTCCCCGGCTCGCAACGTCGGTATGTAGACGGTTGGATTCAAGTCGCAAGGCCGAAGGCGCAGCGCACCTCGCGCCGGAAGGCATCGCCGCCGAACTCGTCCGTGTAGCGGCGCAGATTGGCCTGGTAGCCATCGAAGACATCGCGATCCTTGCCGATTCGCAAGACCGCCGACCGCAGTGCCGTGGCATCGGTCGGATCGACCGTGAGGCCGATGTCGTATTCGCGGACCAGATGGGCAACCAGGCCGTGGTCGGGGGCGACGACCGGGGTGCCCACCGCGGCCGCCTCGGTCAGCACACGCGAGGTGCCCGCATGGAAGCGGTACGGAAGGACCGCACAGCGTGCTGAAGCGAGCTCGTGCATCACTTCCTCGTCGCTGAGACGGCCGGTCCGGTCGCTGACCTTGATGCCCTGCTGTCGCATTCGCTCCAACAACGCTTCGAGGTCCCCTTGGTAGGAGGGCTCGACCTCGCCGGCGACCGTCACGTGGAAGCCGCTGGAGTCCTGGGCAAGGGCCTCTACTAGGAGATCCAGGCCCTTGCGGGGCGCCAGCCGGCCGAAGAGGATGCAGCCAGATCGCTCGTCGCCGGGAAGAGGCTTCACCTCAACCGGGATCGGGGGCTCGGGCAACCACCTCGCGGAGGCGCCGCGGCGCCTCGACCAGCGTTCCGCGGCCACGCGGTCGAGCGCGAAGACAGTCTGGGCGTCGCTGCGGCGCTGCCAGCGGCGCACATTGAAGTCCTGGAACTGAGCCCTGGCGCGCTCGCCCAGTGGCAGGCGGGTTCCGTAGGCCGAGTTGTAGTGCGCCCGCGCTTGAAAGACGCAGATGCTCTGCCGAAACGGAAAAGGCCGCCGCTTGGCGAGCCAGCGCAGCACCGGGTCGGCGTGCATCATCACCAACTGGTCCGGCTCGACCTCGGCGCAGACCGTGTCGATCAGGGCCAGTTCCTCTTCGGCGACAGCCACCTTGTCGAGCAGCTCTCCGTTGCGCTCGAACATGCCCTTTGTGCCGGTTGGCTGTGGCCGCTGGCCGCCCAGTGGCCGGGTCTCGACCCCCTTCAACTCGATCAGCTGGAGCGCGCGGTCGGGCATGGCAATGACGACCTCCGAGTCGGGCAGCAGCGCCTCCGCGAAGCTCTTCATATAGAGCGGGTTGTGGCCCGCCTCGTTCCAGTCAAAGAGACAGAATCGCATTCGCGTGATCGTATGCGGGAGTGCCGCCTCGCCGACTACTCGCCGGCGAGGCCGAGAGCGCGGCGAATTTCCCTGCGGGCTTGATTGGCGTTGAGCTTGTCTGCGTAGCGGCGCAGGTTCTCGGCGTAGCGGCGAGGGGCATCGGGATCGAGCGCCAGCTCCAGGATCGCCGCCCGCATCGAGGCGGCGTCGTCGGGATGGACGGTGAGGCCGAGGCCGTGTTCCCGAATCAGGTGACCCACTGCCCCCTGGCTCGAGCCGACCACCGGTGTGCCGCCGGAGGCGGCCTCGAGCAGCACTCGAGAGCCGGGTGGCGCCCAGCCGAAGGCGAGCAGCGCGACCCGGGCCGCGGCGAGACGGTCGAGGGCCTCCTCGTAGGGAAGCCGTTCGAGCCGGGTCTCGACCTCGGCACCCGCGGCGCGGAAAAGTGCGATGTCCTCCTGCAGCTGCGCTTGGTACTCGGGCGCCGCCTCGCCATTGAGCTGGAGGCGCAGGCCCTCGGCGCCGGGGGAGAGGGCCTGGGCGACCCGGTCGATCCCCTTCCGCGCATCGAGGTAGCCGAAGACGACACAGCCCTGCTTCTCCTCGATCTTGCGTGGCTCCGGCCGGTAGTTGAGCGGCGGCTCGGGCAGGTAGTAGGTATTTGCGCGCGGGTAACGCGACCAGCGTTGCGCCGCAATTGGATCGAAGCCGAAGAGGGCGTGAGCGTCCGGGCGGCGCATCCACCTGATTACGTTCGCCTCCTTGAAGAGCGCTCCAGCCCGCTCGCGCGGCGGCAGCCGGGTCTTGTAGACGCGGGGGTAGTGCAGCTGGGCGAAGAAGAGGTAGATGCTGACGGCTGTGGGTAGCGGCGGCCGCTTGAGAAGCCAGCGCAGCACCGGGTCGGCCCAGAGGAGGACGAGGTGATCGGGCTTGACCCGACGGACGTTCGCTTCGATCAGGTCGAGCTCGGCTTCCGCCAGGCCTGCCTTGGAGCCCTCCGCCGCGCTTGGCCGGGGACGTCCCTCGCCCAGCGAGATCGTTTCTACGCCGGTATCGGCGAGGCTCTCGACGGTTTGCTCCGGCGCCGCGACGACGACATCGGCGCCAGGCCGCAGCGCGGTGGCGAAGGTCTTTGCGAACTCCGCATGGTGTCCGCCGCGGTTCCAGTCGAAGAGCAGGACCTTCATCGGCGCCGGATCGTATTCAGCCAGCGGACGGTCGCAGTGAGCGCAAGCGGCCAAGCAGCGGGCGTACCGTGCCGGCTAGTTCCCCCAGGGGCCTGCGATTGAAGAGAAGCGAGAGGACCGTCCAGATTGCCGCGGTGACGGCGAGGCTGAGCACGAGCCCGACCACGTCTTCGCCAAGCGGCAGGGCGAGTGTGATGCCGGCTGCGGCAACGCCGATCGCCAGGGTCGTGCCGAGCTCGATCAGGGTTGACCGGTCGAACGGGCGTTTGAGGTAGAGCAGAGCTCCGGTCTGAGCAATTGCCCCGGCAGCGAGAGCGATGCCCACCGTTGTCGGGTCGATTGGCCTGATCAACAGGATGCAGGCAAACAGCCCACCCGTTTCAACCAGCGAGCCAATCACCGGCACGCGAGAGTTGGACTGGGCGAGCGAAAGACTGAGGATTGTCGCGACTACGCTCGAGATCAAGAACATCGCGACCGAGCCGGGAAGCAGGATGTCCACGGTCGGTAGCCAGCGGTCGCCGAGTACGACTGACGTCAGTGGGTAGGCAGCGCCGGCTACAAGCGCCAAAGCCAGCCCGGTGACGATTCCGCTTGACGTCGCCATTCGCGCGGCCCTTCGCGCCTGCTCCTCGGCAGAGCCGCGCGACAGTGTTGGCAGCGAGACTCTGAAGACAGCCGAGTTGAGTGCAATCGGAAACGAAAACAGGCGCTTGGCCATCGAGTAGTAGCCGGCCAGCGTGGTTCCGCCGAGGACAGCGACGATCGATACGAACCCGAGTTCGCGGGCGAGGCCAACCCCCTGGAACAGGCTCGTGCCGAGGCTGAAGCGCAGCAGCGGGCGGATCGGGCTGAGGTCACGCGTCAAGCCCTTTGGATAGGCCTGTATCCGCGCCGCGACGAGCAGGCTGATTAGGGCTCCGGCTGGGACGGCGCCGGCGAGGCTGAAGGCGCCGAGGCCGGCGATTGCGCCGCCAAGCGCGAAGAGGTTGAAGGTGAGTGTGTCGGCAGTCTCGACCAGGGCGACGCGGCCGAAGTCGAGGTGGCGCTCCATGTTGATTGTTGGCCGCGAGCGAAGCGCGTAAAAGGGCGTCGCGAGCAGCGCAATTGCGATCACTTCAAGCAGGTGGTTGCTCGCCCCCAACTGGGGCAGGATCACAAACGAGACCAGGATGGCCGCTCCGGCAAGGAGCCCAGCGATGATCAGCATCAGGGTTACCACCGCTCGTTGCAGCTCGGGCGCAGGCTCCTCGGCGAGGCGAATCAGCGCGGAGGGAAGACCCAGCTCGGTGATCCGCTGGCCGACGAGCTGGATTGCAAGTGCAAGGGCAAAGAGTCCATAGTCGGCGGGCGAAAGGAGTCGGGCAAGGGCAATCGTGACTCCTGCCGTGAGCACCTGCAGCACGACCGTCCTGCCCACGAGGATGCTGACCCCTCGCGCGGCTTCAGAGGCAAGTCCCGCGTCCTCGGCGCCGTCGGCGAGCCCAAGCTCCAAGTCAGGTGTTTGGCCTGGCTCAAATCTGTCCATCGCCGCAGTCCTTCAGCTCGGCGCGGTGGCGCCGTTCGTTGCTCACGGGGACAGGGGCTCGGCTGATCGGCTGGTCATGGCGGTGGCGGGAGGCGCACGCGATAGCGTCCAGCCGCGAGGCTCCCCGGCGAGCATTCAAGCAAGGCATGATCGAACAGGCGACCAACAAGGCGCGCAGTCCCTCTCTGCGCATAGGGCGGATACCGCTATGGATGGCTGCCCTGGCGATCGCAATCGCTTACATCGCGATCATCACCGGCGACGGCTACATCCTCCATATCCCAATCAAGCTTTATCTCGTTGCGGCGACGATCGGCATTTGGTGGCTGCAGATCGGTAGGTCGCGTTCTCTCGGCGACTATGAGCTTGCCCTTCCGATCCTTGTCTTCGCCGTAGCGATTCCGGTGGTTTGGTCGGCGATCGCCCTGCTGCACGAGGCCGGGACCGATCCGGTCGGTATCCATCGCGTCACTTGGACCCTTCAGGAGGACAGTCGCTTTGTCTATATGTTGCTCTACTTCCCCCTAATCGACGCTCGTCGTCTCTTCGGTCGATGGGGCATAGACATCTGGCTCATCCCAGTTCTCGCCCTTTGCGGCATCACGATCGCGATCTTTCTCAGCCATTACATCGCGGGCGAACCGAATAGCTCAATCGAATATCTCGTCTTCAAGGGGGTCTTCGAGGGCAACCCGGGCGGCTTTCGCGTCTTTATCGGTAACCAGGTTCTGTTCATAGCCGGTGTCGCCCTGCTTCTTGCTGAGCTTGCCGTGCGGGGAGTAACGAGATTTCGAGTCGGTGCTCTCTCGCTTTTGATCTTCAGTACTTACCTTTCGCACACCCGCGGGATCTGGCTTGGCCTTTCCGTCGTCTGCGCAGGCGCGCTTCTCGTCCTGCTTCTGCGTCAGGCGGGCGAACGCGACCGGCGCCTGCTGATCGGGGTGGCAGCGGCGATTGCCGGCCTGGTGTCGATAGCGGCAGTGGCGATGCTCGCTCGAGTAATCCCACTGCCGTCGTTTCTTGGTGATGCTTCGGCGGGGTCGCGCGTCGATCAGGCACCCAAGCTCTGGGACGCTTTCAAGGGCAACCCGGTCTTCGGCGACGGCTTCGGTGCGGTGATTCGACCGCGCTACATTCGTGATACCGCCGCGCCCTGGTCATACGAGCTGACCTATCTCCAGATTCTCTTCCAGGGGGGGGTGCTTGGATTGATCGCGATCTTGGCTCTGCCGTTGGCGGCAATCTGGCGAGGCCTGCGCGAATCGGTAGCTGGCGAGTTGCGCAGCGGGCCACTGGCCGGCACCCTGGCGATCGTCGGGATCCTCCTCGCCAGCGCTACCAATCCCTACCTGCTCTCCAGCTTCGGCATGCTGGGAATTGCGATCGGACTCTCCCTGATCGGCTTCACCGAGTCGCCGTCAACGGCGGCGATCGAGCCTCAGGGCAGGGGCGCTGCCCTGAGCGCGAACTGACCTCGTTCGGTCTTCAACATCAGGACCGAGCCGCCTTCCGAGTCGGGCTGGAACACGAATTGGCGCTCGGGCCCGATGCGCTGGGGAAGAGCCGTAGCCGCGTGAACCGAGAATTGGTGGAAGAGCTTCTTGCCCGAGAGGATGTGGATCTCAGTTCGTTGACTGCCGGTTTTGCGCTCGCGCGTGACCAGGACGATGTCGGGCTTCTTGTGGTGACGGGAGCCGACAGCGACCCACCATTCGTATTTCGAAAGGCGTCTCGAGAGTTTCGGCCGCAGCTGCGAGTGGACGATCTGACGCTTGAAGCCCGACTCCCCTGAGTAGATGCGAACCGACCAGGGCTGAAAGCTGGGCGTTCGTTTCGGCTTTCGCCGCTGGGCGTTGCGTTCGATCACGAAAAGGTCTGGGCGGGGACCTGACCAACGTTCGACAGCGAAGTCCCGACGGTCCATTGTCTGGGCCGGCAGTGGAACCGTCGTGCTGAGCAGGCGACGAGGCTTTCCGCTTAGTGCGTAGACGTCGATGCGGGGATGGCGGCGATGCGTCGAGGAGATCGTGAAGAGGGCGGGAGTGTGTCTATCCCAGGCGGCGACGTCGAACGGCGTTGTACCGCCCAGGTTGGGGACGGTCGTCTTCAGGGCGGCCGTGAAGCGACGATCGCGGCGCCTTTTTGGGTCATGCTCGTCGGGCAGGTCGGCACCTACGACACGCACGCCTTTGCCGACGGGAGTGATTAGCCAGGGCCCGGGGGGCCGGGTACTCGGGGTGCTGGTCACGATGGTCACGTCGGGTTGGACCACGACACCCACCAGCCGTTCGGGCAGGAGGAAGGGGAGGAAGGTGTTGGGGTTTCGGGGCAGCAACGTGAGGTCGAAGAGAGCGAGGCCCCAGATGATCAGAGCAACAACGAGAACGGTCCGCGTGCGCCCTTGAAACGCGGTGTTGAATCGGGAGCGTAGGGACGAGCCGCTGCTCACCTGCTTCCCTCCACTGGCCCAAGCCGGTAGCCGCGGGCGTATCCCGCTCGCGTCATCGCCAGCCAAACTCGCTCACGTAGGCCTCCGGGGAGTGGCATTTTGGCGAGAGCGCCGAGCAAGGGCTCCGCGGCGCGCACCGCCGACCAGGCCAGGCCTCGCGGCGCCTGCACGCCGGGGTGCGGGCGGTCCGGTCGCAGCCGGTTGTAGAGGGCGGCGGAGCGGCCGACGGCGACCGAACGGCGCAGCGACTGCTCTGGGGTCGTTGGGTGATCGTGGAGGACGAGCAGCTCGGGGTGGTAGTCGAGCTCGAGGCCGGCGTCGGCGAGGCGGACACCGAGCTCGGTGTCCTCGACCGCGGCGGTCGGGAAGCGAACGTCAAAGCCACCGACCCGCTCGAAGATCGCTCGCTTCAGGGATGCGTGCGAGCTGTAGAAGTAGCTCGCGGCGTCAACCGGCCCGGCCTCGAGCTGGCAGTAGTGGAACTGGGGGCCGCCGTTCTCGAGCCAGTGCATGAAGGGCGTCACCGACTTGCGCGGAGTCCAGGTGATCCGCCCCAGCACCCCGTAGCCCGGCTCGGGCCGTGCCGCGTGCAGGTCGAGGTGGGCTCGCAGCAGGTTCTCGTCGGACGGCTCGGTGTCGTCGCCGAGGAAGAGCAGGACATCGCCCTCGGCGACCTCGGCGCCGGCGTTGCGGGCGGCTGCGGGGCCGCCCTGCGGCCGCTCGAGCAGCCGGATCGCAAGCGTTCCGCCTGTGGCTCGGCGCTGCACCTGGGCGACGGTTTCGTCGTTCGAGCCGTTGTCGATCACGATCGCCTCCAGCTTGGCGTCGCCGGCTTGCTGCGCTTCGAGCGCATCGAGCGTCCTCGCCAGCGCATCGGCTCGGTCCTTGGTTGGTATGACGACGGAGAGGGAGTTCATCGGGCGCCGCCCGCTCTAAGGCGCCGGGAGAGCCTAAGTAGCGGAGCGGCTATTGGCATTGCCCGGGCGTGATGGAGGCGAATGTAGCGCTCGACCGAGCGCAGGCGGATCGCTTGTTGCTCGCGGCGGTCGATCTGGACGAAGGCCTCGGCGCCGACGTGGCCGACCCTCGCGGCGCCGGCGATCAGGTTGCGATAGCCGGCGTCGTGCAGGCGCTTGGCTAGGTCGACGTCCTCGTACCAGAGGAAGAAGCCCTCGTCGAAACCGCCGAACGCCTCCCAGGTCTCGCGCGCGACGACGAAGCAGGCACCCGAGGGCTGGCCGACTTCGACCACTCCGTCCGCCGCGGGGCTCGGCTGCGGTCGCTCGCCGAAGGAGCCGGCAAAGATCCGCGCCAGCATCGTGATCGTGCCCGGCAGTGCCGCGTGGTAGCGGTCGGTGTCGCCACCGAAGACCGGACCCACCATTCCGGCGCGCGGCTCCTGGAGCGCCACCCGCGCCAGTGCCGCCAGGGCGCCGGGCTCCGCCACCACGTCGGGGTTGCTGACGCAGATCAGCTCGGCGCTGCCATCGCGCAGTGCCCGGTTGGCGGCGCGGCCGTAGCCGAGATTCTCCTCGCTCAGCTCGAGCCGCACCCCCTCGGGGCAGCCCTCGCGCAGCAGTTCGCGCTGCTCCGGGCGCGAGTCGTTGTCGGCGATCGTCACCTTCGCGTCGACGCCCTCGGAGGCCAGATACGCTCGCGCCGCGGCGATTGCCGCCTCGGCCGTGTTCCAGTTGACGATCGCGACATCGATTGCGGGCGGGGAGGCATCCGGGCTCATCGTCGGCGCGACGATAGCCTTCCGGCGACGTGCAAGACCTCAAAGGCCTGATCCTCTCCGGTGGGGCCGGGACGCGGCTGCGGCCGATCACCCACACCTCGGCGAAGCAGCTGGTTCCAGTTGCCAACAAGCCCGTGCTCTTCTACGGGATCGAGGCGCTGGTCGATGCCGGCGTCACCGAGATCGGGATCATCATCGCCCCCGAGACCGGCGATGAGATCCGCGAGGCGGCCGGGGACGGCTCCGCCTTCGGCGCCGAGATCACCTACATCGTCCAGGACAAGCCCGCCGGGCTCGCCCACGCAGTGCTCACCGCGGAGGAGTTCATCGGTGGCTCGCCCTTCGTCATGTACCTCGGCGACAACCTGCTCGCCGACGGTCTGCGCGGTTTGGTCTCGACCTTCCGCGAGGAGGAGCCGGACGCGCTGATCCTGCTCACCCCGGTCGATGACCCGCAGTCCTACGGCGTCGCCGAGCTCGACGGCGAGAGGATCGTGCGCCTGATCGAGAAGCCGAAGGACCCGCCCTCGAACCTGGCTCTAGTCGGCGTCTACCTCTTCGCCCCCCCGATCTTCGAGGCGGCCCGCGCGCTCGAGCCCTCCTGGCGCGGCGAGCTGGAGATCACCGAGGCGATCCAGAGCCTGATCGAAGAGGGCAAGACCGTGAAGTCCGAGGTGGTCAGCGGCTGGTGGAAGGACACCGGCCAGCTCGCCGACATGCTCGAGGCCAACCGGCTGGTGCTCGAGGAGATCGAGACAAAGATCGAGGGCGAGGTCGACGAGGCCTCGAAGATCGAGGGCCGCGTCATCGTCGAGCCCGGCGCGGTAGTGGCCAACTCGGTCGTCCGCGGCCCGGCCGTGATCGGTGCTGGCGCCCGCATCGAGGACGCCTACATCGGCCCCTACACCTCGATCGGCGACGACGTCTGCGTGCGGCGCTCCGAAGTCGAGCACTCGATCATCCTCGCTGGCTCCGTGGTCGAGGACCTCGGCACCCGCATGGAGGCGAGCCTGCTCGGCCGCGAAGTCAAGCTCACCCGCAGCGACGGCATGCCGAAGACGCTGCGGATGCTGGTCGGCGACAAGTCCGAGATCAAGATCATCTGATGAAGATCCTCGTCACAGGTGCCGGTGGAATGCTCGGGCGCGACGTCGTCCTCGCCGCCGGCAACGCCGGCCACGACGTGGTCGGCTTCGGCCACACCGAGCTCGACGTCACCGATCCGGCGGCACTCGGGGCGAAGTTCGAGCTCGAACGGCCCGACGTGGCGATCAACTGCGCCGCCTGGACCGACGTCGACGGGGCCGAGGAGTCCGAGGAGGCGGCGCTTGCGGTCAACGGAGCGGCCGCCGGCAACGTCGCCGCCGCGGCCGCCGCGGTCGGTGCCAGCGTCGTCTACGTCTCCAGCGACTACGTCTTCGACGGTAGCAAGGGGGCGCCTTACGTCGAAACCGACCAGACCGCGCCGCTCTCGGCCTACGGCCGCACCAAGCTCGCCGGCGAGGAGGCCACGGCGGCCGCCAACAAGCGCCACTTCGTCGTCCGTTCCTCCTGGCTCTTCGGCATCGGCGGCTCCAACTTCGTCGAGACGATGCTGCGCCTCGCCTCGACTCAGAACGAGGTCCTGGTTGTGCGCGACCAGGTCGGCTCGCCCACCTACACCTGGCACCTCGCCTACGGGATCGTCCGCCTGATCGAGGGGGTCGAGTTCGGCATCCACCACATGGCTGCCGGCGGCGCCTGTTCCTGGTACGACTTTGCCCGCGAGATCTTCGACCAGGCCAAAGTCGAGTGCCTGGTCCTCTCCGCCACCACGGACATGCTCGGACGCCCCGCACCCCGCCCCGCCTACTCGGCCCTGGAGAGCCAGCGCGAACACGCGATCGAGCTGCCGCCCTGGCGCGACGGCCTCTCCGCCTACCTTTCCCAGCGCACTGCCGAGCAGGAGGCCGCGGCGTGAAGCTGCTCGTCACCGGCGCCGCCGGCTTCATCGGCTCGACCTACGTGCGCCTGGCCGGCGCCGAGCACGAGATCCGCGTGCTCGACAAGCTCACCTACGCTGGCCGCCGCGAGAACCTGCCCGAGGGAACCGAGCTGGTCGAGGGCGCGATCGAGGACCCCAAGGTCGTGCGCGAGGCGATGGAGGGCTGTGACGCGGTCGTCAACTTCGCCGCCGAGTCCCACGTCGACCGCTCGATCGACGACCAGGACGCCTTCGCCCGCACCCACGTGATCGGCACCGGCACCCTGCTCGACGCCGCCCGCGAGCTCGGCGTCGGCCGCTACCTGCAGGTCTCCACCGACGAGGTCTACGGCTCGATTGAGTCCGGCTCCTTCACCGAGACCTCGCCGCTCGACCCCTCCTCGCCCTACTCGGCGACCAAGGCGGCCGGCGACCTGCTGGTCACCGCCCACGTCCACACCTACGGCATCGACGCCTCGATCGTGCGCGGCTCCAACAACTACGGCCCGCGTCAGTACCCCGAGAAGCTGATCCCCCTGATTACGCTCAACGCCCTGCACAGCGACTCGCTGCCGGTCTACGGCGACGGCAAGCAGGTGCGCAACTGGCTCTACGTCGAGGACTTCTGCCGCGGCATCCACACCGTGCTGGGCAAGGGCAAGGCCGGCGAGGCCTACAACGTCGGCGGGCCGGACGAGTGCGAGAACATCGAGGTGATCAAGCGGGTGATCGAGCTGACCGGCAAGGACGAGTCGCTGATCTCCTACGTCGCCGATCGCCCCGGCCACGACCGCCGCTACTCGCTCTCCTCGGCCAAGCTGAAGGAGCAGCTGGGCTGGGAGGCCGAGGTCCATTTCGCCGAGGGCCTGGAGAAGACCGTCGCCTGGTACCGCGACAACGAGGAGTGGTGGGGCCCGATCCGCTCCGGCGAGTACCGCGAGTACTACGAAAAGCAGTACGGCAAGGCCCTCGGCTAGTGCTCGAGCGCCTGCCGACCAAGCTCGAGGGCGTCGTCCTGCTCGCGCCGACCGTCCATGGCGACGAGCGTGGCTTCATGGTCGAGACCTATCGCCGCGACCTCTGGGCCGAGCACGGGGTAGAGGTCGAGTTCGTCCAGCACAACCACTCGCGCTCTTCGCGGGGCACCCTGCGCGGCCTGCACTTCCAGACCGAGCCCGGCCAGGCGAAGCTGGTCCGCTGCCCACGCGGCAGGATCTTCGACGTCGCCGTCGACCTGCGCCGCGGCTCTCCCACCTACGGCCAGTGGGAGGGCTACGAGCTCGACGACGAGGCCCATCGCCAGCTCTTCGTCCCGGTCGGCTTCGGCCACGGCTTCGCCGTGCTCAGCGAGACCGCCGACGTCACCTATCTCTGCTCGAGCACCTACGACCCCGCCACTGAGTCGGGCATCGCATGGGACGACCCCGGCGTCGGGGTCGAGTGGCCGGTCGACGACCCGCTCCTCTCCGAGCGCGACAAGACCGCGCCGACCCTCGCCGAAGTCGGCGAGACGCTTCCCTTCTAGCGCCCGCGCGCCGCGGTGATGCCGAGGCTGACCGCGAGCTTGGCGCCGATCCCGGCGTAGACGGCCATGTTGACGAGCGGGTTGTGCTCAGCCGCGTCGAAGCGGCGGTAGAAGCGGCCCATGCCGCGGTGGAAGGCGATCTCTTGTTTTGGCGCCCGGCGCTTGCCGCTGGAGCCGCCCTTGACGTGCAGGGCGACCCCGGCCGGCTCGTAGAAGACCTTCCAGCCGGCCTGCCAGAAGCGCCGGCACCAGTCGAGGTCCTCCATGTAGAGCCAGTAGCCCTCGTCGAGCAGGCCGACCTCGCGCACCGCCTCGGCGCGGCAGAGCATGAAGGCGCCGTTGACGGCGTCGACCTCGCCGGGATCGTCGTCGCCGAGGTGGGTCGCCCGGTACTGGCTCAGCGACTCGCCGGCACCGTCGTCGCGGCCGATCCCGGTGAAGTGGGCGAGGGCGCTGAGCGGGGTGGGGAAGGAGCGCTTGCAGGCGTGGTCCAGCTCGCCCGATTCGGTTACCAGCTTGCAGCCGACCATGCCGATCCGCTCGTCCGAGTACAGCCGCGCCAGCGAGGTGTCCAGGGTCTCGGCGTAGACCTCGGTATCGGGGTTGAGCAGCAGCACCGCTTTCGCCTCGTCCTCGCGCAGGACGACGTTGTTGGCGGCCGAGAAGCCGATGTTCTCGCGACGCAGCAGCCGTACCTCGGGAAACTCGCGCTCGACCATCTCCGGGGTCGTGTCGGGGCTGCCGCTGTCGACCACGGTCACCCGCATCGCGCCGCTCGCGGGATGCTCTCGCAGCGAGCGCAGGCAGCGCCGCAGCAGCTCTTCGGCGCCGTGGCTGACGATGACGATCTCGAGATCGAGCGGAGCGGGCATCGGCTGGATTCTCTAGTAGGCGCCTTCGCCGCGGACGATTGCCCGCGGCGTGCGCAAGAGGATCGCCAGATCGCCGGCGACCGAGAGGTTGTCGAGGTAGTCGCGCTCCATCGCCAGCCGCTCCTCGAAGGTGAGGTCGCCGCGCCCGTAGACCTGCATCGGCCCGGTCAGCCCCGGCTTGATCGCGAGGCGGGCGCGCTGGCGCTCGTCATAGAGAGCGACAACCGCCTCCTCCTCGGGCCGCGGCCCGACCAGCGACATATCGCCCCGCAGTACGTTGATCAGCTGCGGCAGCTCGTCGAGGCTGGTGCGGCGGAGCAGGCGACCGGCGCGGGTGATCCGCGGGTCGTCGACGATCTTGAAGGCGGGCTCGTCGAGTTTCTCGAGGTCGACCAGCTCGGCCAGGCGCTCCTCGGCGTCGGTGACCATGGTGCGGAACTTCAGCATCGTGAACGGCACCCCGTCCTTGCCCGCGCGCTTCTGGCGGAAGAAGACCGGCATGCCCGAGTCGACCACGATCAGCAGCGCGATCGCCGCCAGCAGCGGCGAGAGCAGGGTTAGCATCAGGCCGGAGACGAGCAGGTCGAGGCCGCGCTTCAGCGCCAGGGTCGAGCGCGGTGGATCGGAGAAGCGGAAGTCGAGTACCGGCAGCTCGGCCAGCCGGTTGAGCTCGATCCCCGGCCCGAGCAGGCCGTAGTGCTTGGGCAGGAAGGTGAGGCCGAGCCCGGCGCTCTTGCACTCCTCGATCAGGTGCTCGACGTCGCGCTCGCCCATCTCCTGCTCGCCGACGACGACGCGCTCGACGTTGTGTGCGCGCGCCACCCGCGAGATCTCTTCGATCGATCCCAGCCTTGGCAGCGACGCCTGCCGGTCCTTGTCGCGCGGGGCCGAGAGGTAGCCGACCAGTTGCAGGCGTGCCTCCGGATGGGTGGCGATCCGTCGCGCGACCACGTCGACCAGGCTGGCGGGCCCGATCACGATGCCGATCGCGACCCCGGTCAACCGCTGCCAGACGAAGCGCAGCACCGCGCGGGAGACGAAGCAGGCAAGCACGGCGCCAATGCCGACGATGATCGCGCTCTTCGCCGACAGCGCCCCCCCAGGGCTCAGCCAGAGCAGGCCGTCGAGGACGATCGTGCCCAGGGCGCTGGCCGAGATCAGCGAGGGCAGCTCGTCGAGGGTGCTGTGGCGGATGCGCCGGTGGTCGTTGTCGTAGAGGCCGTGCAGCTTCAGCACCAGCAGCCAGGCCGGGGTGAAGAGCACCGCCCAGAAGAGCTTGGCCACGTCGGTGGTCGAGGTGAGGGCGGTGGCGACGCAGAGCGCCGCGAAGATCGACACCCAGTCGCCGGCGGCAAGCAGGCGACGCAGCATCGCCCCGCGCCGGCGCGAGCCGCTGGGACCGGTGAGCCCGAGCCGGCTCGCCATCTCGGTCTGGGCGCGAGTGGATGCTTCCGGCGCCGTAGTCGCTTCGGCCTGTCCCTGAGTCTCCTCACTGGTCTTGGCGCTCATCAGCAGGTCCATTCCCCACGCAGGCATTGCGCCACCGGATTCAGTTCGCGCGCCTTTTCGAGGTCCGCCTGGGCGGCCTTGGCTTCGCCGGCCTCGTGCTCGACCCGCGAACGCAGGTAGTACCACTGCCAGTTGCGGTCCTCGCGTTCGATCGCGTGGCTGAAGTGCACGATCGCGACGGGGTAGTTCCCCTGGCGCTCGGCCAGCAGGCCGAGCTGCACGTAAGGGGAGGCTGCCCAGGGCTCGATCGAGCGAGCGGTTTCGGCATGGTCGACGGCGCTGCCGAAGTCTTCTCTCGCCGCGGCGGCCTGGCTGGAATCGATCTCGTGTTCGACCAGCAACGGTCCGACCAGGGCGATCGCCGAGACCCAGGCGAGGACCACAGCGGCAACGGTCAGACCGAAGCGCCGCCCGTCGGCCTTTGGGTTCGCCCGGCGCCGGGGGTCGGCGGCGAGCTGGTTGCAGCGGGCGGCGACCACCACGCCGGCAGCGAGGAAGAAGAACGCTCCAATGGCGGGGATCTCCCAAAACCAGTCGAAGGCCGCCCCCACCGCAAAGGCAAGCATCGCCGCCAGCAGGGCCGCGTAGCGGTCGCGCTGCGGCTCGGGAGCGGCGCGCCAGGTGGCGAAGGCGCACCAGAGCAGCGTGCCGATCAGGGCGAGCACCAGCAGCCCGCCGACGATGCCCAGCTCGGCAAACGACTCGAGGTATAGAGAGTGCGCGTCGTGGACCGGAAGTTCGATCGTGCGCAGTTGATTCCAGGAGAACTGGTAGGTCCCGGCCCCGTGGCCGAGGATCGGCTTTTCGCCGAAGGCTTCGATCGCCACTTTGTAGAACTCGTGGCGCCCGGCGCCCGAGAGGTCGGCGAAGTGCGCCTGCGGATTGCTTGGGAACTGGATGTCGGGGCTGGAGAACTGATGCCAGGCGCGGCCGCCGACGGCGGCGAGCGCCGCGATGACCACTACGGCCGCGGCGAGCGCGATGCCTTTCAGCACTCTCGGGTTGCGGGAGATCGCGACCGCCCGCCCGCTCAACCTGCCCTCGCGGCGCTCCTCCCAGCGCAGTGCGGCGAAGAGCAGCAGCGAGAGCGCGGTGCCGGCGAGCAGGATCAGCAGGACGGTGACGCCCTGGTCGATCGCCGCCTGGCCGCCGAGGTTGTCGGCGAGACTGTGGCGCGATTGCACGGCCAGAACGGCTGGGAGTGCCCCGAGCGCTCCAATTGCGAGCGTTGCCAGAAGCCAGAGCCGATCTCTCGAGAGGACGAGCAGGCAGCCGCAGGCGACCAGGAGGGAAAGCAGGCCACCGCGCGAGTAGGTGAAGTAGAGGGCGAGCAGGCTGGCGGGGATCAAGGCGACCGAGAGCCAGCGCAGGCTGGCGGAGAGGGCGCGGCGGCTGGTCCAGAGCATCAGTGCAATACCGATCCCAAAAACCGCCCCGTTGGCGTTCCAGTAGCCAAGCGGATAGCTCAGTCGCGGTCCGCTGCCAACCGACTGGGAAACGTCGAGCACATGCGGCAAAAGGCGCCCACCAAGGCCGAGCAGCGCGACCAATGCCGCGGCAATTGTTAGACCTTCAGCGAAACGTTGGCGCCGTTCGTCGGTTTGGGCGATCAGGAACGCGGCAATGAAGAACCCGAGGTAGACCGCAACGCGGTCCGCCTCGATGACGCTCAGCTCAATCGACCCCGACCAGAGAGATGAGAGTGCACACAAAAGCGACAGACAGACGATCAGTCCGCCTGCCCAGTACAACGGTCGCTCTGGCTTCACCGCCGAGCCAGCGCCAAAGACGAGCAGGGCAACCACGACCAGCCACACCGCAAGGCCGGCAATGTGACGACTGCTCACATCAAAGCCACCGCCAGCCAGGGCGAGGGCGCCGATCAGCGCAACCGGCGCTAGCAACGCCGCCGTTTGGTCTAACCTTGCGCGCGATGAACGTCGGGAAGCGCCATCGCCGGGCGCCGCAATGGGCGCGCCTTTCCTTGCTGATGTCAGTGATTGCTCTGGCATTGGCTTGCTTCCCCGCGCTCGCTCAGGCCGAATGCACAAGCTCGAGCTGCGTCCAGTACACCGAATCTATCCCCAAGCCCGAAGGTGAAAACACGCCTCAGGGCCACCAGAAAACCCCCGCGAAGGTCTCGAAGACCGGTAAGGACGGCAACTCGGAACCATCCCAGCCAAATGGCTCGAAGGGTGCGAAGGAAGCCGAAGGGTCAGAAGAAGGCGAAGCATCTGAAAAGAAGAGCGGGGCAGTGCCTGGTCACAGCGGCGACAATGGGCAGGGTAAACCAGGTGGCAGCACCCACGAGGGCGGCAAGAACGCCGTGAATCCCGGCGCTCAGAGCAAGTCGGGCGTCCAGGCTTCGAAGTCCAGCGATAGTGGCGGCTCCTCGCCGCTCGTTCCGATCCTGATCGCGATCGCCGTTCTCGCTGCCATCTCGGTGGCTGTGGTGACGATCAGGCAGCGCCGCCAGCGCGGCGGTCCCACGGCGACAGCCTCTCCCAAGGCAAACTGATCATGGACCAGGAGCGAAAGCGCCCACTTGGGCAGGCTCGTACGTGGCTGGTGGCCATCGTTCTTTGCCTGGCTTGCTCGGCAGCAGCCGCGCCCGCGGCGATGGCGCTGCCCAGCGGCTTCTGGGGCGTCTCGCCCCAGGCCACGCCGAGCATCGAACAATTCCAGCGCCTGCGTACCGGTGGGGTGGAAAGTGTGCGCATTCCGATCTCCTGGGCGGCGACGCAGCCACTCAGCGGCACGGAAACGAACTTCACCACACCCGATCAGCTCGTCGCGGGCGCCGCGGCGGCTGGTCTCAACGTGCTGCCCTTCGTCTACGACGCCCCTTCCTGGGCGGTCACCCAGGCTCGTGTGCCCGGCAGCAGCGCGAGGGCGCCGAAGACCCTGCCGGTCAAGACCGGCGCCCAGCGCAGCGCCTGGTCGAATTTCCTCAAGCTGGTGGTCGCTCGCTATGGCCCGGGCGGCAGCTTCTGGGCCGCGAACCCGGGCCTGCCGGAAAACCCGATCCGAACTTGGCAGGTCTGGAACGAGGAGAACTTCAAGTACTTCGTCACGCGGCCGAGTCCGGCCGACTACGGCAAGTTGGTCAACGTCTCCTATGCGGCGATCAAAAGTGTCGACCCCGGGGCGAAACTGATCCTCGGCGGTCTGTTCGCGCGACCGGGGGAAGCCAAGTTCAAGAGGAAGCCACCGGAAGCCTATTACGCGACCGACTTCCTGGATCAGATGTATCGCCTCACACCGGGCATCAAGAGCAAGTTCACGGGCGTCGCCCTGCACCCCTACACCGCGAAGTACCAACTGCTCACGCCCGAGATCGAAGAAGTTCGCACCGTCCTCAAGGCGCGACACGACCCGAACAAGAAGCTCTGGATTACCGAGATCGGTTGGAGTTCCGAACCGCCCGATCCGGCCCATGACGCCTTCGCCAAAGGTCCTTCCGGGCAGGCAACGCAGCTGAAAGGCGCCTTCAACCTCCTGCGAAGCAAGGTGGCGAAATGGAAGCTGCAGCGGATCTATTGGTTCTCAGTCGACGACGCGCCTGGAATTTGCAACTTCTGCGGTGGCTCGGGCCTCTTTGGCCCTGGTTTCGTGCCGAAGAAGTCCTGGTTCGAATACGTCAAGTTCGCCGGCGGCACCCCCTGATCCCCGCCCGATCTAACTGCTGCGTAAGATCGGTGGGTTGGCCGCCGATGCGAAACCGAGTAAAGAATCAGGTCCACCTGCTGCTCGCGCCGCCTCACGGCGGCACGCCCAGACATCTGATCCCCTAGCGCCCTTCAGCGCCCCCGTTAGGCGCTGGTTCGAGGCGTCCTTCGAGGGTCCGACGCCTGCTCAGGTCGGTGGCTGGGAGGCGATCTCCAGCGGGGCCAACACGCTGATCTGCGCCCCGACCGGCTCGGGCAAGACGCTGGCCAGCTTCCTCTGGGGCATCGACAAGCTCTCGCGTGAGGCCGAGCGGGGCGATGGAGTCCGCCTGGTCTACGTCTCGCCCCTGAAGGCGCTCTCCTACGACATCGAGCGCAACCTGCGCGCGCCGCTGCGCGGCATCGGCGCCGACATCTCGGTCGGCCTGCGCACCGGAGACACGCCGCAGAAAGAGCGGCGGGCGATGCAGAAAAACCCGCCCGACATCCTGATCACGACTCCCGAGTCGCTCTACTTGATGCTCTCCTCGGGGGTCAGGGAGATCTTTTTCAGCGCCGAGGCGGTGATTGTCGACGAGATTCATGCGGTGGCCCAGTCCAAGCGGGGGTCGCACCTGGCGCTGTCCTTGGAGCGGTTGGAGCATTTGGTGAAGACCGGGGCGGATCGGCCCGCGGGTCCTGTCACGGCAGGGGACCCCCCACCCCCTCCGGTCGCTAAAGCGTCCTCGGGGGCGGGCCCCCCTACCGCGCCACCCGCGGGAGATGCGCCTGGCCTTCAGCGCATAGGTCTATCCGCGACACAGCGCCCGCTGGAGCGGATCGCTCAGTTCTTGGTTGGGCCCAAACGCGAGTGCAAGATTGTGGATGCCGGAGTGGCCAAGGAGCTCGATCTGGAGATCGTGGTGCCCGTGGAGGACATGGCGGAACCGGGAGCACCCGCCTATCCCAACGAGGACGGCAATCCCACCGATGGCGAGCCACTCGCCCACGTTCGCTCAATCTGGCCGGCGATCTATCCCGAGCTTCTGAAACTCGTCCGCGAACACACGTCAACCATCATCTTCGTCAACAACCGCCGCGCTTCCGAGCGCCTCGCTAAGCGCCTGAACGAGCTACACGCCGACGAACCCGAGCAGGAGCTGCCGGCCACCGAGCATGCCGGAAATGCATCTCTGCCGGGGGGTGGCACCGTAGGGGGGCCCGCCCCCGAGGACGCTTTAGCGACCGGAGGGGGTGGGTCCCCTGCGGTGACAGGACCCGCCGGCCCAGAGACCATTGAGGAAATTGCCCGAGCGCACCACGGGTCGCTCTCGCACGAGGAGCGCACCATCGTCGAGGAGCTGTTGAAGTCAGGCCAGCTGCCGTGTCTCGTCGCGACGTCGTCCCTCGAGCTGGGCATCGACATGGGCGCCGTCGACCTCGTGATCCAGGTCGAGTCGCCGAAGTCGGTCAGCCGCGGCCTGCAGCGGGTCGGTCGTGCCGGCCACTCGCTGGGCGAGGTCTCGCGTGGCCGCATCTTCCCCAAGTTCCGCGCCGACCTGCTCGAGTGCGCGGTCGTCGCCAAGCGCATGCGCGAAGGGGCGATCGAGGAGACGGTGATCCCGCAGAACCCGCTCGACGTGCTCGCCCAGCAGCTGGTCGCGATGGCCGCCCTCGACGAGTGGGAGATCGACGAGGTCGAGCGCCTCGTCACCGCCTCGGAGCCCTTCCACGATCTCTCCCGCGAGCAGCTCGAGAACGTGCTCGACATGCTCGATGGCCGTTACCCCTCGGATCGCTTTGCCGAGCTGCGCCCGCGCATCGTCTGGGACCGCGCCGAGGGCACCATGCACGGCCGCAAAGGCGCCCGCTCGCTGGTCGTCACCAACGCCGGCACGATCCCCGACCGCGGCCTCTACGGCGTCCACCTCCCCGACGGCCGTCGCGTCGGTGAGCTCGACGAGGAGATGGTCTACGAGGCCCGTCCCGGTCAGACCTTCCTGCTTGGCGCCACCACCTGGCGGATCGAGGACATCACCCGCGACCGCGTCATCGTCACCCCGGCCCCCGGCGTTCCCGGCGCCGTCCCCTTCTGGAAGGGCGACGGGATCGGCCGCCCGGCCGAGCTGGGCAAGGCGATCGGCGCCTTTGCCCGCGAGGCGGTTTCGCGCGAGCCGAAAGAACTGGCTGCCGAGTACGACCTCGACCGCCGCGCCGCCGAGAACCTGGTCGCCTACCTGCGCGAGCAGCAGGCAGCGACGCGGGTCGTCCCCTCCGACGAGACGATCGTGGTCGAGCGCTTTCGCGACGAGATCGGCGATTGGCGCCTCTGCATCCTCTCGCCCTACGGTGGCCGCGTCCACGCCGCCTGGGGACTGGCGTTGGCGGCCAAGATCCGCGCTGAGCGCGAACTCGAGGCCGACGCGATCTGGTCCGACGATGGCATCGTCATCCACCTACCCGACGCCGACGAGCCGCCGCCAGCCGACCTGGTCCTGATCGAGCCCGACGAGGTCGAAGAGCTGATCGTCGGCGAGCTCTCCGGCTCGGCCCTCTTCGGCGCTCACTTCCGCGAGAACGCCGCCCGCTCCCTACTCCTTCCCCGCGCCTACCCCGGCAAGCGCACGCCGCTCTGGCAGCAGCGGCTGAAGTCGCAGAGCCTGCTCGAGGTCGCCCGTGACTTCCCCCGCTTCCCGGTCGTGCTGGAGACCTACCGCGAGGTACTGCGCGACGTGCTCGACCTGCCCTCGCTCGGCGAGCTGCTGCGCGACCTGCACTCGCGCAAGCTCAGCCTGGTTGAGGTCGAGACCCCGACCGCCTCGCCCTTCGCCTCCTCATTGCTCTTCGACTACGTCGCCGCCTACATGTACGAGGGCGACACGCCCAACGCCGAGCGCCGTGCGGCGGCGCTGGCGCTCGACCGCGATCTACTGCGCGAGCTGCTCGGCCAGGAGGAGCTGCGCGAGCTGATCGATCCCGAGGCACTGGAGGACGTCGAGGCCCAGCTCCAGCACCGCACCGAGGCCGGCCAGGCCGGCGATCGCGATGCCCTGCAGCAGGTCCTGCGCAACGTCGGCGACCTCACCGCGGCCGAGTGCGAGGAGCGGGTCAGCGAGGGCTACTCGGCCGCCTCGATGCTGGCGAAGCTGGTCGACGAGCGCCGCGCCGCGCTCGTGCGAATCAACGGCGAGGAGCGCTACATCGCCGCCGAGGACGCCGGCGTCTTCCGCGACGCCCTCGGCGTGCCACCCCCCGCCGGCTTGCCGGAGAGCTTTCTCGATCAGCACCCCGACCCGCTCGCAACCCTGGTGCGCCGCTACGCCCGCACCCACGGGCCCTTCCCGACCGTTCAGTTCGCCTCGCGCTACGGGGTCGACCCGATGCCGGCGCTGCGCGAGATGGAGCGCGCCGGCACTCTCGTCCGCGGCGAGCTGCTGCCGGGCGGCAGCGAACGCGAGTGGTGCGATTCCGACGTGCTGCGCCGCGTGCGCCGCGCCAGCCTCGCCCACCTGCGCCGCGAAGTCGAGCCCGCCGGCCGCGACCGCTTCGCCCGCTTCCTGCCGAGCTGGCAGAACGTCGACGCCCACCGCGCCGCCGGTGCCGGGCCGGACCGTCTGCGCGAGGCGCTGGTGCCGCTGCAGGGCGTCACCCTGACGCCGAAAGTTTGGGAGGAGGACGTCTTGCCGCGCCGGCTTGGCGCCTACTCGCCCACCTGGCTCGACGAACTCTGCACCAGCGGCGAGGTGGTCTGGATTGGGGCAGGCGCCCGCGGCCGCAGCGACGGTCGCATCGCCCTCTACTTCCGCGACGATGTCCGACTCGCCGGCCCGCCGCCGGCCAACCTCAAGCTCGAAAAACCCGAGGGCGAGGTCCACGAGGCGATCCGCGAGCGCCTCAGCGCCGGGCCCGATTTCTGGCTCGACCTGCTCGCCGACCTCGACCACTCGCCCGAGGAGCTGCACGCCGCCCTCTGGGACCTCGCCTGGGCGGGAGAGGTGACCAACGACGCCTTCTCGCCGCTGCGGGCGCCGCGCCGCCGCGCCGCGCCGCCGCCCGAGCAGCGTGGCCGCCGCTTCGCCCGCCGCCGCGCCGCCGGCGCCGCCGTGCAGGGACGCTGGTCGCTGACCGCGCCACTCTTCGCCAACGCCCCTGCGGCGGGTCCGCGCCTGCGCGCCCAGGCCGAGCTGATGCTCGAGCGCTACGGCATCGTCACCCGCGAGACCGTGCTCGCCGAGGGCATCCCCGGTGGCTTCTCCAGCCTCTACGCCGAGCTCGGCAACCTCGAGCTGCTCGGCACCGCCCGCCGCGGCTACTTCGTCGAGGGCCTCGGCGGCGCCCAATTCGCCCTGCCCGGCGCGGTCGAGCGCCTGCGCTCGCTCCCCTATGACGACGGCTCCTTCCAGCTGCTCGCCGCCACCGATCCCGCCAATCCCTACGGCGCCTCGCTGCCCTGGCCGAAACCGGCAACCGGGCGCCGTCCCGCCCGCACTCCCGGCGCTCACGTCCTGACCCGCGACGGCGCGCCGCTGATCTACGTCGAGCGCGGCGGCCGCGGCCTGGTCCGCCTCGTCGAGCTGAGCGCGGATGAATTGACCGCCGCCGTGCACGCCCTCGCCACCGAGGTCAGCGCCGGCCGCCTGCCCAAGCTGGCGCTCGAGAAACTCGACGGCGACCCCGTAATCGGCTCGGGCCAGGAGGACGTTCTGCTCGGGGCGGGCTTCAGCCGTGGCCCCCGCAAGCTCACCCTCGCGGCTCGCTGACCCTGCGTACCGGCCACCAGGCGGGATAATGCCCGCGATGGCAGATCGTGAGGAGGGGTCGGGGCCGGTCGCGCTGCTGCGTAGCGTGCCGCTCTTCGCCGATCTCGAGGAGGGAGAGCTGGAGCGCTTCTCGCGGGTCGCGGTCGCCCGCTCCTTCCCCGCCGGCACCCGTGTCTTCCACGAGGGCGACCACTCGGACGCCTGTTACATCGTCCGCGACGGCAGCTTCCGCGTCACCCGCGAGCACTCCGACGGGCGGGCGATCACGCTGGCTACCCTCAGCACTGGCGACATCTTCGGCGAGCTGGCGATGCTTGACGGCGAGGTGCGCTCGGCCAGCGTCGAAGCGCTCAGCGACGGCGAGCTACTCGCCCTGCCCGCCGGCGAGGTGCGGGCGCTGCTGGCTCGCCATCCCGAGATCACGGTGAAGTTGATCGCCGCCCTGGTCAGGCGCCTGCGCACCGCCAACGAGCGGATCTCGCGCCAGTCCTTCCAGACGGTGCCCAGCCGCGTCGCCGGCGTCCTCTCCCAGTTGGTCGCCGAGGAGTCGCCGCGTGAGGGGGAGGGCGGCGAGGTGACGATCCGGATGAACCAGGCCGACCTCGCCCAGCTCGCCGGCACCTCGCGCGAGAGCGTCAGTCGCTTCCTCGCCGACCTCGAGCGGGCCGGGGTCGTCCGTCCCGGCCGTGGCCGCGTCACCGTGCTGGCGCCGGAGAAGCTGCACAACTACATCTTCTGAGCTCGCCGCTCAGCAGCTGATCGGTTTGGGGTCCGACGAGTCCATGCTGGCGCTGTCGTTGCCGGGGCCGCAATCGATCGATTTGTCGTGCTGGCCGTCGATCGCTTCGATCGTGTCGTTGCCGCCCTTGCCGATGAAGGTGTCGGCGCCGGTGTGGCCGAAGAGGCTGTTGGCGCCGTTGTCGCCGATCAGGACGTCGGGACCGTCGGAGCCCTCGAGGTCCTCGTTGTCGCCGAGCACGTGGTCGGGCGTGCCGCAGCCGGGAGGCCCGCCGGTGCCGCCCAGTTCGACCCGCATGTCGGCGTTGGAGCGGCCGTAGGAGACCGTGTCCTCGCCCGGGCCGCCGCTGTAGGTGTGGCCCTGACAGACCGCTACCGAGGAGACGAGCAGGTCGTTGCCGGGCCCGCCGCTGAGCTGGTCGGCGCCGGGATCGGCATAGAGCACGTCGCTGCCGCCGTTGCCGATCAGGGTGTCGTTGCCGTCGTCAGGCCCGTTGTAGTTCTCGCCCGCTTCCAGCACGTCATCGCCGGGCCCGCCGCTGAGCGTGTCGGAGCCGGCGTTGCCGTTGGCCCGCACTTTGACGCTGGCCGGGACGCTTTCGCTGACGTTGATCGAGTCGTCGCCGTCGCCACCGGTGATCACGACCAGGCCGGTCGCGGTGGTGGTTGGGCAGCTGACCGAGGCGATCAGGCTGCTCGAGCTCGCTGACTGGCAGCCTTCGCCGGAGACGATCGGGCCGTTTTCGGTCACCGTCCAAATGCCGTTGCTGAAGGAGACGTGGATGTCGTTGGCGCGGCTGTCGCCCTGGATGATCAGGCTGCTGCCGTCGAGTCCCTGGTTGAGGATGACGAAGGTGCCGTTACCGGGGGGCGCCTCTTCGGGGCCGCACGAGTTTTCGACGGCGAAGCCTTCGCATTCGTCGGTGCCCTCGCCGCCGAAGGCTTCGTCGGGGCCGCCCATGGCGTCGAGGTCGTCGTTGCCGACGCCGCCGTCGAGGCGATTGAATTCGCTGTCGCCGACGATCGTGTCGGCCTGCGGCGAGCCGACCACGTCCTCGAAGCCCTGCAGGGTGTCGTGTCCGTCTCCCTTGGAGTGACCCGAGGAGAGGTCGACCGTGACCGGCCCGCGCGTGGCGCTGGCGTAGGAGACGATGTCGTTCGTGCCGGGGCCGCCGTCGAGCGTGTCTTCACCGCTGTCGCCGCGGACGACGTCGCCGTCGCCTTCGCCGCCGTCGGCGTGGTCGCTTCCGGCGCCTCCGTAGACGAAGTCGCTGCCCGGCCCGCCTTCGAGGTCGGGATCGTCACCGGGCCCACCTTCGATGTGGTCGTCGCCGATCCCACCTTCGATTTCGTCGTTGCCCTTGTCGCCGAGCAGCGTGTCGTTGCCGCCGCCGCCGTTCTCGTCGTCGCTGCCCTTTTCGCCGTTGATGTAGTCGTTGCCGGCCTCGCCCTTGAGCTCGTCCGGGCCTTTCTGGCCGAGCAGCTTGTCGTCGCCGCTGCCACCGACGATGCTGTCCTTGCCCTTGGCGCCGATCAGGTCGTCGTTGCCGCTACCCCCGTCGATGTGGTCGGAGCCGGTATCGCCGTCGATGTGGTCGTCGCCGCCTTCGCCGAAGATCTTGTCGAAGCCCTTGCCGCCGTAGATCTTGTCGTCGCCGGGCCCGCCGCAGATGATGTCGTTGCCATTGGACCCGCCGTAGATCGTGTCGTTGCCGCCGCCGCCGTAGATCACGTCGCTGGCGCCTTTGCCGTGAATCACGTCGTTGCCGGGCGTGCCGACGATCGTTGCGTGCTTGCCGTCGCATTGAGCGGCATTGGCGCTGGCTGCGAGTGCCAGGAGGAAGAACGCCGCGCAAGCCAGTGAGCTGGCAAAGCGGGCTCGGAGAAGACGGGATCCGATTTTCATCTCACCCCCCATCGACCCGTTCGCGGCCGACCTACACCCTTGGCCGACAAACGTTCAAAATTAAGTAGATCCTTCGTCCACCCCCTCCAACCCGACCCGGTGGCGAGGATCACGCGGAGCGCGAGGCCGGGCAGGGCGCGGTCAGATACGCTCGCTGCCGATGCGGGGCGGTATCTACGTACTCAACTTCTACTCACCGGTCTTTGTCGACCAGCTCAAGCGCGGCCGCAAGACGGCGACGATCCGGCTTGGCGACAAGAGCAACAAGTACGAGCGCGGCCAGGTCGTCTGGATCACCGTCGGTTTCCGCCACAGCCCGCGCGAGAAGATCTTCACCGCGGTGATCGACGACGTCGAGGTGAAGCGCGTCTCCGAGCTCTCGCCGCGCGACATCGAGCACGACAACCCGGAGTTTCGCCGGCTCGAGGAGGAGATCAAGTTCCTCGAACAGATCTACGGAAAGCCGGTCGCCCCCGACGAATCGGTCACCGTGATCCGCTTCTCGCAGATCGTCGAGCCCCCCGGTGCCCACTTCGGCAATGGCGAGACGCCGCACCACAATTGATCGCGCCGCCCGCCTGATCCGTATCTAGATCCGGTGGCCGACTACTCCTTCCTCACGACCTGGTTGTTGGAGTCCCCGCGCGAGCCGGTCTGGGAGGCGATCTACGACCAGGCGCGCTGGCCACAGTGGTGGCGCGGCGTGGAGGAGGCCGAGGAAGTCAGCCCCGGCGATGACGGCGGCGTCGGCACCGTCGCTCGCATGGTCTGGAAAAGCCTGCTGCCCTATCGGGTCGAGTTCGAGGTGACGACGACCCGGATCGAGCGCCCCCACCTGCTCGAGGGAGACGCGGTGGGCGAGTTGAGCGGCGTCGGCCGCTGGCGCCTCTACGAGCAGGATGGCGTCACCGCTGTCCTCTACGAGTGGAACGTCGCCACCAGCAAGGCCTGGATGAACCTGCTGGCGCCGGTCGCCCGCCCGGTCTTCGAGTGGAATCACGACTGGGTGATGGCGCGTGGCGGCGAGGGAATCGCCCGTTTGCTGGGCTGTCGCCTGCTTGCCAGCGGCTGAGTCGCCGCCGAGGGCTCGCCCTCGCTATCTTTCAGGCGTTGGCACTCTCACCCTGAGAGTGCCAAGCAGTTCCGATCTTTCTTTCCCAGCCCCTACTGATCCATGATGGAGGTATACGGATGAAGCTGAAGCCCCTCGGGGACCGGCTGATCGTGAAGCCGATCGAGGAGGAGGAAACGACCGCTAGCGGCATCGTTCTCCCCGACACGGCAAAGGAGAAGCCCCAGAAGGGCAAGGTCGTCGCCGTTGGCGATGGCGCGATCAACGAGGACGGCACTCGCCGCCCGCTCGATGTGAGCGAGGGCGACGAGGTCCTCTACTCCAAATACGGCGGCACCGAGGTCACCGTCGAGGACGACGAGCTGCTCGTGCTGCGCGAGTCGGACGTCCTCGCCAAGCTCGGTTAACCGGCCGCCCAACCAGGACTTAGAGAACAAGGAGGACTGAAAGCACATGGCTCATAAGGAGCTGAAGTTCAGCGAGGAAGCACGGGGGGCCCTACAGGCCGGCGTCGACGCTGTTGCCGACGCGGTCAAGGTCACCCTCGGGCCGAAGGGCCGTTACGTCGTGCTCGACAAAAAGTTCGGCGCGCCGACGATCACCAACGACGGCGTCACCATCGCCCGCGAGGTCGAGGTCGAGGACGTCTTCGAGAACCAGGGCGCCCAGCTCGTCCGCGAGGTCGCCACGGCGACCAACGACGTCGCCGGTGACGGCACCACGACGGCGACCCTGCTGGCCCAGATCATCGTCCGTCAGGGGCTCAAGAACGTTGCGGCCGGCGCCAACCCGCTGGCCCTGCGCCGCGGCATCGAGACCGCGGTCGAAAACGTGGTCGAGACCCTGCGCGAGAAGCAGTCCAAGGAGGTTGCCGGCAAGGAGCAGATCGCCCGCGTCGCCGCCATCTCCGCCGGTGACGATGAGATCGGCAACGTGATTGCCGACGCGATCGAGAAGGTCGGCAAGGACGGCGTCGTCAACGTCGAGGAAGGCCAGACCTTCGGCATGGAGCTGGAGTTCACCGAGGGCATGCAGTTCGACAAGGGCTACATCTCGCCCTACATGGTCACCGACCAGGACCGCATGGAGGCTGTGCTCGAGGACCCCTACATCCTCATCGCCAACCAGAAAATCGGCTCCGTGCGGGACATCCTGCCGGTGCTCGAGCAGGTGATGCAGGGTGGCAAGCCGCTGCTGATCATCGCCGAGGACGTCGAGGGCGAGTGCCTCGCGACCCTGGTGGTCAACAAGCTGCGCGGCACCTTCACCGGCGTCGCGGTCAAGGCTCCCGGCTTCGGCGATCGTCGCAAGCGGATGCTCGAGGACATCGCGATCCTCACCGGTGGCGAGGTAATCACCGAGGAGATGGGTCTCAAACTCGAGAACACCCAGCTCACCCAGCTCGGTAAAGCCCGCCGCGTCGTCATCTCCAAGGACACGACGACGATCATCGACGGCAATGGCGAGGCCGACGACATCAAGGGCCGGATCGGTCAGATCAAAAACGAGGTCGAAAACACCGACTCCGATTTCGATCGCGAGAAGCTCCAAGAGCGCCTCGCCAAGCTGGCCGGCGGCGTAGCCGTGGTCAAGGTCGGCGCTGCCACCGAGACCGAGATGAAGGAGAAGAAGCACCGCGTCGAGGACGCGCTGCAGGCGACCCGCGCCGCGCTCGAGGAGGGCGTCGTCCCGGGTGGTGGCGTTGCGCTGCTGAACGCCCAGGCCAGCCTCGACCCGGACAAGCTCTCCGATCCCGACGAGGCGACCGGAGCCCGGATCGTCTACCGGGCGCTCGAGGAGCCGGTCCGCCAGATCGCCGAGAACTCCGGCGAGGAGGGCTCGGTCGTGGTCAACAAGGTCCGCGAGCTGAAGGCCGGCGAAGGCCTCAACGCGGCGAACGGCGAGTACGGCGACCTGATCGCCGCCGGCGTGATCGACCCGACCAAGGTGACTCGCTCGGCGCTGGAGAACGCGGCGTCGATCGCCAAGAACATCCTCGTCACCGAGGCGATCATCGCCGAGCCGCCCGAGAAGGAAGGCGCTGCCGGCGGTGGCATGCCCGGCGGTATGCCGGACATGGGCGGCATGATGTAAGACGCCCTCGGGCGTATCCTCGTCTCAACAGGCGAGTGGCTTTTCGAGAGGCCCGGCTAACGCCGGGCCTCTCTGCTCTACGGGGCCTTCGCTGTTTTCGGCGGAGGCGGCGGCAGCGGCGGGAACAGACTGGCGTTGTATTCGGCGTACTGGAGGAAGGTTTCGCGGCGCAGCTTGAGGCGCAGCGTGTTGGTGGTGCGGGGATAGAGGCGCAGGTCGTAGGTGTTGGTGCCGGGGCCGAAGCCGGCGTAGTAGACGAACATGCGCACGCGCGGGTGCTTGACCGTCCAGGAGACCAGCTGTTTGACGAAGCGCGGTTCGTCTTTGCCCGAGACCGCCCACTCGGTGATCGCGATCGGCTTGCCCTTCCACTGCTTGCCGGTGTAGAAGCGGTTGAGGTCTTTCCAGACCGGATATTCCGAGTAGAAGTCCGTGCCGGCCCAGTCCACCCAGCGGGCGCCGGGCCAGAAGTTGCCGGGGAAGTTGCCTTTCACCCGCGGCGAGCCGCCCGGCAGCGGGCTCCAGACGATGCTCACCGGCGCCGGCGCCAGTTCGGTCGGGTTCGGCCCCTTGGTGCGGTTTAGCGGCGGCAGGCCGATTTCGGCCAGGGTCGCGTCGATCCCTTCCAGGGTCTGGCCGCCGCGTACGATCGCGGCGATACGGCGGAACGCCTGCTTGTACCAGTAGGCGGTGTGTTCGCCGCCCTTCTGGGTGCCGTCGCAGTTGATCGCCGACCAGGCGTTGAGGCAGCGGTTGGGCTCGCCCAGCGGCCTGACGTAAGCCGGCAGTCCGCGTTTGGCGAAGAAGTCGTTGAGCTGCAGCAGGTAGTCGTCGCCGGCCCCGAGGGCGATCTGCTCGGGGGTGATCAGCTCGCTCAGGTTCTGATCGTCCATCGTCGAGATCGCCAGGACCGGCCGCGTGCCTGTTTCGCGCCAGCGTTCGTAGGCCTGGTTGAGGCTATTGCCCCAGGGGTGGAAGGTCTCCAGCAGCGCCGGGTGCTTGGCGAGCAGTTCGGTGAATTCGTTGAACTGCTGCGTCGTCCCCTGATCGCTGACGCCAAAGAGGACGTCGGGCTTGGGCGGGACCAGGGTCAGCGCTTGTGCGGGCGCGGCGCTGATCGCGCCGATCGCCAGCACCAGCACCGCCGCCCGTCTAATCCTCCTCCAGTACATCGCCCATCCTTCTTGGCTCGACTCCAAGCTCCTCCGCATCGGCCGTGCCGCGCTCGCTGGTCATGGAGACCTCCATCAGCTCGGCCTCCTCCCAGGTTGCAAACACGGCCTCGCCGAAAAGGGAGCGCATCGCAATCAGGCCCGAGCGGATGACGGGGAGGGGGACGTGGACCAGCCGCCGCGGCCGTCCGGCGATCTGGCTGACCAGGTCGGACATCTCGTCGTAGCTGAGCCTCTCAGGCCCAGCCAGCTCATAGCGCTGGCGCCCGTCCCGCTCCAGGGCGGCGACCACGCAGCGGGCCGCGTCGTTTGCCCAGATCGGCTCGAAGCAGGCCCGACCCTCGCCCGAGACGGGCAGCACGGGCAGGAAGGAGAAGCGGCGCAGCAGCGTGACCCAGGGGTCCGAGCGGTCGTAGACGATCGAGGGAGCGAAGATCGTCGTCTCCAGCGACGAGGAGGCGATCGCCTGCTCGGCCAGCCACTTGGCGCGGAAGAAGCGCGTGCGCTGGGCCTCCGACGCGTTGAGGGCGCTGAAGAAGACGAAGCGCTTGACGCCGCTGCGCTCGGCGGCGCGCAGCAGGCGCACCGTCGCCAGGCCGTTCAGCTCCTCGATCCGGTGCGGTGGCTGGTCGCGGATGGTGGCTGCCAGGTGGACGACGGTGTCGACGCCGCGCAGGGCCTGGCGCACCAGGTAGGGGTCCGACATCTCGCCGAGGTCGCCCAGGGCGATCTGCACATCGACCCGGTTCGGGCCCAGGCGCCGCGGCTCGCGCACCAGACAGCGCACGTCGTGGCCGCGCTCGAGCAGCAGCGGCAGCAGCCGCGATCCAACGCTTCCGGTTGCCCCTGTCAGCAGCAGCATCGCCGAGCGATGCTAGTGGTGGTGCTTCTTGGGCTTCGGCTTGGGACCGAGCGTGATATCGACCTTGCTCGACGAAAGTGAGCCAGGGGCCGGATTTGAGGACTTGACGACTAGCGGCGGCACGACGTGGCCCTTCCTGGCCTTCGGCTTGCTCACGGCGCCCAACGTGCAGTGAGCGGCCGCGAGCTTGGCCTTCGCCTGGCCAAGGCTCTTGCCGGCCAAGGCCGGCACCTTGCAGGCCGGCTTCGACGGCTGCGCGGCGGCGGCGGGCGGGTTGGCCGCGCGGATCGCCGCTTCCGTTTTTTCCACGGTTCCCCGCGGTAGTTCTTCGACGATCGGCGTGACCTCGGTGTAGGCGATGGAATTCGAACACGCCGATTCGTTTGTCGCCGAAACAGTCGCGGTTGCCGAGAAGTGGGAGATTGAGTTGTCGAGAACGCCGACCGTGATGCCCGGCGATTCGAGCGCCGCGCCACTGCCTGTCGCTATCGGGCTGCCGGAGCACGTGGTGCCGCTGTAGATCCGGATGGTTGACCCTGCCTCGGCGGTGCCGCGGATCTTCGGATTGTTGTCATTGGCCGGCGAGGCGGGAAGCGTTGATTCGAGCTGGGGCGCACTGGGTGGGAGCTTTTCCATCGCCCTCGCAACGTCGAGCCGCCCTCCGCTCGTTGTCTTGCCGGCCAACGATGGGATGGCGTCGACCCCGTCCAGCAGGGCGTCGCGCACTTCGGTCACGGTTGCCGTCGGCTTCAAAGAGAAGAGCAGCCCGGCGGCGCCGGTCACGTGCGGCGCAGCCATCGAGGTGCCTTCGAGGAATTCGTATCCCGGAGGGGTCGAGAGTGGCGCGTAGCAGGTGAGCTTCAGGTCGTCGAGCCAGATCCCGTTGGCCGCCGTGGGAGAAGGACCGGCGTTGTAGCCAAAGCTGACCTTCACCGAGTGGCCGCCTAGGCCCGTAATCGGCACGGTGTTGAACGGCGCCATTTCCGAACCGCTCGTACTTGTCGAGCTTGTGTTGGTAAACACCGGCGAGCCGTCGCTGAGGACTGAGTAAGAGAAGCTCGATCCGCTGTCGGCCCGGCGGAATCGCAGCCCGCTGAGCTTGCAGGAACCGGACCCAGTCGGGATGGGGATGCCGTTGGTGAGCGTCGACTGATGGACTGAGCTCGGGGCCGGTGCGGAGCCGGGAGAGTCGTTCATCCCAAACGAGGTCAATGGCCCGTCCCCAGCGGCTGCGAGGCCCATCCCCGTTCCAGCGGTGGTTTCCCATTTCGAAGAGAAGTCGTTCGCCTCGAAGTCGTCGATCGGTGTCGGCGTCAAGACGGGGAAAGTACTCAGCGTCTCGGTGCCCGGCGCCCCCAGGTCGACCGAGGATGCCCCCCAGTCGGAGAAGCCAGCCAGCTGGTCAGCCTGGTCGGTGGCGGCGACGCAGATCACGTTGTCGACCCCGCTTTTGCCTTCCGCAAGAGGGTCGTAGTTACATGGGTAATGCGGTTCGAAGTCGTTGTCGACACCGTCGTTGCCGGCCGAGATCACGAAGAGCGTCTGTGGATTGGCCGCGATCGCGTCTCTCTCCGGGGCGTTGAACGTCGTTCCCCCCAGAGACATGTTGGCTGCCCTCGCGCCCATTTCGCCCGCGTAGTTGATCGCGGCTATCTGCGAGGAGAAGGGGCAGCGAGTTTCGTTTTCGCTCACAACGGAGTTGGCGCAGACTCGCAGCGGCATGATCCGAACGTTCTGGGCGACGCCGGTGATTCCGACCCCGTTGTTCCCCGCCGCGCCCATCGTCCCGGCGGTGTGCACCCCGTGCCCGCCCGAGATCAGGTTGTCGTCGGTCGGGTCGTTGTCGCTCGTCGGGGAATCCGCGCTGGCGCCGACGAAGTCGTATCCGTGAACATCGTCGACGAAGCCGTTGCCGTCGTCGTCGGTGCCGTTGCCGGCGATCTCGCCAGGATTGGTCCAGGCAACCGGGCCGAGGTCGGGGGAGTCAAAGCGGTAGCCGGAATCGAGGTCGGCGATCACCGTGGAGGGGGATCCGGTCGTACGGTCCCAGGCGAGCGGGGCGTTTACATCGGCTCCGGCAATGGCGCCGGAGAAACCGTCGATCCCGCTGCCGCTGTTGCTGAGCCCCCAAAGCTCTCCGAACAGGGGATCGTTTGGCACCGAATCCAGCGAGCTGTAGCCATCGCGCGATGCGGCCTGCACGGCTGGGTCGCTGCGCAGCGAATCTAGGACGTCACTGGCGCTCTGACCCGGATCGACTGCGAGCAACTGGAACAGGGGGTCGCCCAGGGGTCGCATCGAAGTAGCGTCGGCGTCTTGGCGCGCCGCGACCCGGTCACTACGGCTCGCGCCAGCGGCCCACTCGACGATGACTCGGCCAGGCGCAAAGGTCGTGACCGCCGTCGGAGCAGCGGCGCCAGAAGGTCTGGTCTCGCCTTCGGCCGCCCGTGCGGCCGGCGTGAAGAGCAGCAGCGTGAGCAGGGCACAGGCGATCGGCAGGCGCGGACGAGGCATCTGGCCACGATATCTGGCCCGCACGCACGATTCGAGCTGCTAACCGAATTTCGCCTGCCGATCGCGTTCCGGGCGCCCGATCCCTAAAATGTGCGTCCGCGCTTTGGTGGGGGCCCAGGAGCCTCCGGCGGCACCCGAAACGACGAACCAGGAGATAAGCCTCGAATGACCTACGTCATCGCCGAGCCTTGCATCGGCCAGAAGGACAACTCGTGTGTCGAGGTCTGTCCCGTCGACTGCATTCATCCGACGCCGGACGAGCCCGACTACGACTCGGTTGAGATGCTCTACATCGACCCGGACGAGTGCATCGACTGCGACGCTTGCGTCGAGGCCTGTCCGGTGGACGCTTGCTTCGCCGAGGATCAGCTTCCGGCCGAGTGGGCAAAGTACGCCGAGATCAACGCCAACTACTACAAGAGCAAGGCCAGCGCCTAGCAGCTTGATCGCCGTTATTTAGGTACTTACTGCGTACCTAGATAACGGCGAATTATTTAACACTGATTGGTGTATAGGTTCGTGGCCACTTTGCAGTAAAACCGCAGTGGGCGTTGTCATCCGTGTCCACTCTCGTCGCAGTGCACCATTTTTAACCTTTAACATCGTTAGTGCGTCGGGTGACCCGCTAGGTCGTCAGCATGAGGCTTCCTAGCATTTGGGGACTCGATGCTTGCTCGATGGACTGGGAGGGCGGTGCTGTAATGGCCGCCCTCCTAGCTGTCACATTTGAGTTGATGTAGCCCACCAGCAGCGACCTCGCGCCTACGACTCGCTCGTGGCCAGTCGCTCCCCGGGCGGGCGGCCGGAGCGGCTGCGCTCGAAGCTCATCGCCGCCACCACGGTCGAGGTTCCGGATTGCTCGGTCTCGAGCAGACGGGCGGCGCTCTTCGCCTCGATCTCCTCGACCCGTGCGTAGGACCCGGCCATCTCGTCGGCCACTTCGCGCCGACCTTGCTCGTCAAGGTTGACCGAGCGCCAGCTCATCCAGATGTCCTCGTCAGAATCCATTTTGCCGGCGCGCAACGCGGCCAGGCCCTCGGCCATGATCGCCTGCAGGATCAGGGCGGCGAACTCACGTTTCGTCTCGGCCGGCAGCCGTCGCGCTTCCTCATCGCTGATGAACGGCCGCGCGATCGCGCGGTAGAAGTGCTCGGTCGCGCCGCGCCGCTGCTCGGTGCCGACGAATTCGATGCAGCCGGAGTCGAACAGTTCTTTGACGTGGTGGCCTACCTTGCTGACCCCCTCACCGATGATTTTGGCGATTTCGTTGGGGCTGGCCGTGCCTTCGTTGAGGATCGCGAGGGCGTCGATCCTGATCCGGTGACCGACGGCGTAGGCCACCGCCTCGTCAATGCTTCTCCTCTGCCCCTTTGCGGTCGTCGCCAAGGCTGATCCTCCAGTCAAGAGCTATCTCATTGGTAAGGCGGGCCGGAGGATAAGCAAGTTCTCTGATTGGAGACAGCGACACTCAGCGACACTTCAATACTTAATCTTTTCTTAGTATTGCCCCAATCCCGGTCAGACGGGCAGGAGATGGAAGGGAGGTGAGCTGGGATGAGGATCACCACGGTGAGCGCGGTGTTGCCGAGCGTGCACGTCTTCAAGCACAACTAGGCGCCAGCTACTGGACGACGGGAAGCGGCGTGCCGCTGACCGGCGGCGGTTCAGCTGCTGCCGGGGCCGCTTGCAAGACCGGCAGCTCTTGTGGCGTGGCCGCGACGATGCCGCGCGCGGTCTGACGAATTGCCTGCGCCGCGGGAGAGTCGGGCTCTGCCGTGACCAGCGGCGAGCCGCTGTCAGCGTGTTCGCGCAGGGGCTCGGAGAGGGGCACCTTGCCGAGCAGGGGAATGTCGAGTTCGTCGGCGAGTAGCTGTCCTCCGCCCTCGCCGAAGATCGTGAAGCGCTCGCCGTCGGGCGTCGTGAAGCCGGACATGTTCTCGATCGCGCCGAGCAGCTCGAGATCGAACTTGGCCGCCATGTCGGCGGCCCGTTTGGCCACGGTCTGCGCGGCGGGCTGGGGCGTCGTGACGATCACGAACTTAGCCTGCGGCAGCAGCTGGGCCAGGGTCATCGAGACGTCGCCGGTCCCCGGTGGCAGGTCGAGCAGCAGGTACTCCAGCTCTCCCCAGGCAACGTCCTCGAGGAACTGCTGGATCGCCTTGTGCAGCATCGGGCCGCGCCAAACGACGGCTGAGTTCTCCTCGACGAAGAAGCCGATCGACATCACCTTGACGCCACCCGGCGATTCGAGCGGCAGGATTTTGCGCTCGCCGTTGACCTCGGGCTTGTTGTTGACCCCGAGCATGCGCGGCATCGAGTAGCCGTAGACGTCGCAGTCGAGGGCTCCGGACGGGTGCCCTTCGGCGGTCAGCGCGGCGGCCAGGTTGGCGGTCATCGTCGACTTGCCGACACCGCCCTTGCCGGAGGCGACGCAGATCACGTTTTTCACCTGGGCGAGGGCGCCGGCGGGCAGCTTGCCGCGGCCGAGCGTCTGCTGTAGGGACGATTTCTCCTCATCGGAGAGAACGTCGAAGCCAACCGCGACCTCCGTCACCCCGTCCAGCTCGGAGACCTGCTTGGCGACGGCCTGTTCGAAGTGGGAGCGGATCGGGCAACCCGCAGTCGTGAGCGAGACGACTACCTCGACCCGGCCTCCCTCGCGGACCTCGATCGAGCGCACCATCCCCAGCTCGACGATCGAGCGGCGAAGCTCGGGGTCGATTACGGCTCGCAGCTTCTCGGTTATCTGATCCTGCGTCGGAAGTGACATTGGGGCCATTCTCGCAAAGGCGCCGAGGCGGCAGCCCCAGGGTGCTCGCCGCAGGGGGAGAGAACCGGCCGCTGCCGGCTTAGCCCCCGCACATGTCGTCGAGCGAAGGAGGGGTTATGTCGGGCACTCGGGGCGGGATCGGCCGCATCGTCGCAATGGGAGTCGCGCTGGCGCTTGCCTTGCTGCTGCTGGTTGTCAAGGAGGCCACCGCGGGCAAGTACTCGGTTGCCCAGTGCGGCTGGTACGTCGGCGCCGACGCGAACTGGGCCGACAGCACCGGCGGGGCGAAGTTCCGTTCCGACGGCTGGTGCGTGCCACCGGTCGGACAGGATCCCTTCGACGGGGCGCACTTGAAGAGCTTCACTCGCGACGGGCAGGCGACGGTGTCGGGGACGCGTTACGCCCGCTGGCGCTGGGACGCTCCGCCGGGGACCGGGATATCCCAGGTGCGGGGAACTTGGTGGCACACGCTCCACGACGGCATCGAGCAGCGGCTCGGCATGGCCAACTGGAGTGGCGGCTTCGATGTCTTCGCGGCCGCGGGGAGTACCGACACCACGCCCCGAGAGTTCGTTGCAGGCTTCAATCCGGCCCAACCGGCGTTCGAGGATCGCCTGCTCTGCGCCAAGGCCGAAAGCAAGTGGTGCAGCCTCGAACCCGGTTCGTGGTCGGCGATCCGGGCGTTGACGATCACGGTTCAGGACGATCAGCCACCCGCCGCCGGCATCGGCGGGGAAATCACTGCTGGCGGATGGCGCCGCGGCACCCAGAACGTTGGCTTCGCCGGCAGCGATGTCGGCGGCGGCGTTCGCTTCGGCGAAACCGCGGTCGACGGTGCACGCGTGAACCTGACCGAGTACGGCTGCGCCAAGGTCTCAATCGGCGGCGAATGGCGAGCCACGCAGATGCGCCCCTGCAGCCTCGGCGTCTCCGGCAGCGCGGCGATCGACACCACCCGCTTCAGCGATGGTCCGCACAGCATCCACCACTGCGCAATCGACTTTGCCGCCAACCCTGCCTGCACCCCGGACCAGACGTTCTTGGTCGACAACAACCCGCCAGCGCATCCACGCGACATCGCCCTCGCGGGCGGCGATGCCTGGCGACGCAGCAACGACTTCGATCTCGCCTGGGTCAATCCCGACCAGGGCCCGGCGAGTCCGATCGGCGGCGCCACCTGGCGCATCACCGGACCGGCCGGCTATGACAGCGGCGCGAAGTTCGTACCGGGCCACCAGTTGGGCGCCCTGCAGAACCTCTTTGTGCCCCGCGCAGGCACTTACTCGCTCAGCGTCTGGCTGCGCGATGAGGCCGGCAATGAAACTGCATCCTCGGCGGCATCGCTGCCGCTGCGGTTCGACGACGTGCCCCCAGGCGTCGCCTTCGAGCCCGCTGCCGCCGGGGATGCGGCCGCGTCCCAGATCCGCGCCGAAATCAGCGACGCGCATTCCGGTCCCGCCGGCGGGGAGATCCACTACCGTCGCCTCGACAGCCAGCAGTGGACCGAGCTGCCGGCGAAATTCCAGCGTGGCGCGGCGGAGAAGGCGGAGCTGCTGGCACAACTGCCCAGCGACCTGGGTCCCGGCACCTACGTCTTTCGCGCCGATGCGACCGACGCCGCCGGCAACGCCGCGACGACGACCCGCCGCAGCGACGGCACGGAGATGACCGTGCGCAAGGTCGCCGGCGACCCGATCGCCGCGGTCAAACGGGCCGAGCCGGTCCGGGGCAAGGCGCGCGTCTACGCCCGCCTCCGCTGGCGCGGGCACAGCGGCACCGAGCTGACGGTGCCGTTCAGGGCTGCGGCGAAACTGAGCGGCCGGCTGGTGGACAGCGATGGGGCCGGCCTTGCCGGAAGAACCCTGCGCGTCACCGCTCGCCCCTCGCTCGGGGCTCTCGGCCAGACGCGGGTGGAGCCGGTGCTGACCGGCCCGCATGGTGGATTTCAGCTGCGACTCCCGGTTGGCACCTCGCGCCGGATCGCCATCGCATTCCCCGGCGACGCTCACCTCGATGCGGCCGAGCGGAGCCCACTGACTCTGCGCGTGCGCAGTGGGGTCGAGCTGAAGCTCACGCCGTCGCGGCTGCAGACCGGCGAGGCCGCTCACTTCAGCGGCAGCGTCCGTGGTCTCGGCGCGCCGCTGCCGCGGCGGGGCAAGCTGGTCTCAATCCAGTACTACGAGTCGGCAGCGCGGCACTGGCGGCCTGTCCTGGTGACGCGCACCGATCACACCGGCCACTTTCACGCCAGCTATCGGTTTCGCTACATCAGCGGCTCCGCCCGGATCAGGATCCGCGCGACCGTGCTGCCCGAGGAGCGCTGGCCATATGCGCCCGGTTCCTCACGCCCGCTTGTCCTGCGCGTAACCGGGTAGGGTGATGGCCGATGTCGCAGGCAACCCTTCACACCAGCGCCGGGGCGATCGTGCTCGAGCTGCACGACGAGGACGCGCCGAAGACGGTCGAGAACTTCCGCAAGCTCTCAGCCGACAAGTTCTACGACGAACTGGTCTTCCACCGGGTGATCCCGGACTTCATGATCCAGGGTGGCTGCCCAGAGGGAACCGGCCGCGGCGGTCCCGGCTATACCTTCGAGGACGAGTTCAACGACCACAAGGTCGAGCGTGGCGCGCTGGCGATGGCCAACGCCGGGCCCAACACCAACGGCTCCCAATTCTTCATCGTCACCACGCCCTCGGCGCCCTGGCTGGATGGCAAGCACACCGTCTTCGGCCGCGTCGTCGATGGCATGGACGTAGTCGATGCGATCGAGGCGTCTCCGACCGATGCCTCGGATCGTCCGCTCGAGGCGCAGATGATCGAGCGCGTCGAGCTCTCCGAATAGCTAAGAGACTGGCGGGGTATCTGCCGCCGGTTCTTCTCCGCCGCGTGCTTCGCGGCGGCGCCGGATCGCTTCGCCTGGGCGCCAGAGGCTGACCAGGCCGGCGACCAGGGTGACGAGAAAGATCTGCCCGATCATCATCTCCAGGCCGGAGATCATGCGACCTGGTTGACCCCCGGGGACCAGGTTTCCGTAGCCGGTCGTGGTCAGCGTCGTGTAGCTGAAGAAGAGGAAGTCGGAGCCGACCGGGTGCGGGTGGCTTTCGAAGAACGGCCCGCTCTGGATCCGGTCGATCGCCCCGTAGAGGAAGGTGAAGAGGATGCCCAGCACGGCGTAGACGCTGAGCGCCCCGAGGATCGTGCGCGAACCGACGCTGGGAGACATCACGACGCGGCGCAGAACCGCTCCCATCGCGACGGCGAGCAGCAGCACCTGAATCAGCGAGGCGAGGTTGAGCCAGGTGTAGTCACTCGCGCCAATCGCGAGTGCGGCGAGAACGACGGTCAGCGCCGACAGCCCGATCGCCGTGCGAACCAGCCACGCCTGCGCATGCGAGCTCGTCAGCGCGACCACGGAGGTGAGGCTTGTCGCGGCCGTCAGGACGACTGCTCCCCAACCGCGATTCTCGAGCAGCGAGGCGAGAACATAGGTGATCAGGACCAGGACGAAGACGAGGCCGAAGGCGTCGCTGACGCGTTCTGCGCGCTGCCTCCATCGTTCACGCCTGCGCGCCCGGCGCGAAGCTGTCTCCATCCCCGCACGTTCGGCCGGGGTGCCGGGTTTCCTGCCCGGCGCGGCCTCTTGATAGACCTCTGCCCGTGGCGCAGGACACCTGGACCGGAGTCGACGAGTACGTGACGGGCCTGCTGGCCCCGCCCGACCAGGCTTTGGATGCGGCGGTGCGGGCGGGAGAAGCAGCTGGACTTCCCCAGATCCAGGTCTCGCCGCCGCAGGGCAAGTTCCTCAACCTGCTGGCGAAGACGATCGGCGCACGGTCGATCTTCGAGTTCGGCACCCTCGCCGGCTACAGCACGATCTGGCTGGCCCGGGCCCTGCCGGCGGGCGGTCGCCTGATCACCCTCGAGGCCAACCCGGAGTACGCCGAGGTGGCGGCGGCGAGCATCGCCGCGGCCGGCCTCGGCGAGGTCGTTGAGATCAGGGTCGGCCCGGCTCTGGACCAGCTTCCCCAGCTCGCGGCCGACGGAGTCGGTCCGTTCGACCTCACCTTCATCGACGCCGACAAGGTCCACACCCCCGACTACTTCTCCTGGACCCTGGAGCATGTACGTCCCGGCAGCCTGATCGTCGCTGACAACGTCGTTCGCGATGGCCGCCTCGCCGACCTCGGCAACGATGACCCGGCGATCGAGGCCCAGCGCCGCTTCCACGAGCTGCTCGCCGACGAGCCGCGAGTCGAGGCGACGACGATTCAGACGGTCGGCGGCAAGGGTTACGACGGCTTCAGCCTCATCCGCGTGCTCCACTAGAGGGCTGGCGAGGAATCGGAGGTGGAGGGGTTCGAGCCCTCGACACTCAAAATTGATGTGTCGGGCGCGATGCACTTCTCATCTTGCCCTTCCACACAGGAGTCCTAAGCTCCACCATCGTGTACGTCTCTTCAGCCCCCACCGGGTTCAGCCCCAGCTCATGGCAACTGCAACTTCCCTAGGTTTCTCACCCGAGTTCCTGGCCGCGATCGTCGAGAACTCAGACGACGCGATCGTCGCTAAGGATCTCGACGGCACGATCCTTTCGTGGAACGAGGGCGCTACGGATTTGTACGGCTACTCCGCCGAGGAGGCCGTGGGGCAGTCGATCGAGCTCGTAATCCCCGAAACGAACTCCTACCGTGACGAGGAGCTGGAGGTTCGTCGCCAGATTGCACGTGGCAAACGGGTGCGGCACATGGAAACAAAGCGGCGCCGCAAGGACGGGTCGCTCGTTGACGTGTCGTACTCGATCTCCCCGGTCAAGGACGAGAAAGGGAGGATCATTGCCGCAGCAGGATTTGCCCGTGACATCACCGACCACAACGCATCGATGGAGGAACAGCAGCGACTCCTGCGTGAGCTTCGCCGCCTAGCGACGGTGATCGAGAATTCCGATGCGGCGGTCGTTTCGAAGACACTGGAGGGCGAGATCCTCTACTGGAACAAGGCCGCAACCGAGATGTACAAGTACACCGCCGAAGAGGCGATCGGAAACGACATCGAGATCATCATCCCCGAGGGCGCCCGGCGCGAGGAGGAGCAGGAGATTCGCCGCCGGATCGCCGCCGGAGAGGCGTTCGTCCGCTACGAGACTCAGCGGCGCGACAAGACGGGAAGGGTGTTCGACGTGGAGCTCTCGATCTCGCCCGTTACCGATGAGACCGGCGAGGTGATTGGTGCCGCCGGGTTCGCCCGCGATATCACCGAGTCGCGCCAGGAGAAGATGCTGGCCGACGTGGTCATCCACTCCGACGACGCGATCGTCGTCAAGGCGTTCCCCGATCACAAGATCACGTGGTGGAACAAGGCTGCCACCGAGCTCTACGGATGGACGGAGGAGGAGGCGATCGGCCAATCGATAGACATACTCATTCCGGAGGAGTTGCAGAGCAAGGACCATGAGATTCGCGAGATGATCCGACAGGGTCACACTTCCGGACATCGCGAGACGGTGCGCAAGCACCGCGATGGCCATCTCATTGACGTGTCGTTGTCGATCTCCCCGCTGACTAACACCGCGGGGGAGGTCGTCGGTGCGGCGCGCATTGCGCGCGACATCACGGCGCAGAAGCGCCTCGAGAAGGAGCGCACCCGAGCGACGGGGCTACTCGAGCGTTTCGTCGACTTCACCGCGCACGACTTCAAGGGCCCGATGGAGATCTCCAGCCTGCAGGCGCAGCTTGCGCTGCGGGCACTTGGCGAGAACGCCCATCCAGACGTGCGGAAACGCCTACAGGTGATTATTGACAACACCAAGTGGATGTGGAAGCGCACCGAGGGCCTGCTCAAGGTGGTGTCTCTCGAGAAGCGCCAGACGCTACGCAAGCCGGTCGACGCCGATGCGGCGTTCGACGACTCGGCGAGCATGCTCAGATCGGTCTACCGCTATGTGGACGAAGCAACTGTGACGCGCGATCGACTGGCCTCACCACACTCGGACGAGGATCTGCTCCGCTTCCTGTTCCAGAACCTGGTTCAGAACGCGTGCAAGTTCAAACGCCTGGACGTTCCAGCCATCGTGCATGCCACGAGCTACACCTCCGAGAAGGATGGTGTCGTATTCGCCTTGATCGACAACGGCATCGGCGTCAATCCCGAGCTGCGTGAGCGACTGTTTGAGGCCTATGAGCGTGATCCAGAAACCGAGCACGTCGCCGGTCACGGCATCGGGCTGAACTTTTGCCGCCGTATCGTCGAGTGGCACGGCGGTCGGATCTGGGTGGAGGATGCGCCCGGCGAGAGCGGTGCCGCCTTCAAGTTCACACTGCCTGATCGAGCGCTGTGATGAGCGACACGCGCAAGCACGTGCTGATCGCCGATGACGACGACATCGACATCGAGGTTCTGCGCCCCGTAATCGAGTCCCATGGAGCCATCGTCTCGAGCGTTGACAGCGTCGACCAGGCAAAGCGTTTCCTCGACCGCGCACGTGAGGCCGGCGAGGGGATCGCGCTTGTCTTGCTCGACTGGAAGCTGAGCGGTCTGGGGAAGGGGGAGGCCGTCCTCCGGGCCGCTCGCGAATCGACCTTCCATGAGGCGATGCCGGTCGTAGTGATCTCCAAGTCCCTTGCTCCAGGGGACGTTCGCGACGCGACTCGCGCGGGCGCCAACGCCTGTGTCGCAAAGACGCTTGTACTCGAGGACTATGAGGCGAAGATCGACGCAACTTGCAGGTTCTGGCTGCTTGTGGCGGAGTCGCCGGCGGCGCCCCTCGAGGCGGCCTCGTGAGCAGCCAACGCGAGGCCAAAAAAGGCGAAGATCTCGGTGAGCTCGTCGTTGTCGTCGTCGACGATGAGCAAGCGGTTTGTGAGTTGATGGCCGATTGCCTGGACGGTGAGCCGGGGATGACCTGCGGCGGGACCGCGCGCACGCCTGAGGAGGCGCACTCGGTCGTGCGCGAGGTCCAGCCTGACGTTCTGCTCTTCGACGGCGTGCGCTTTCACGATCGCTGGCCCGACGATCGCCGGATCAAGCCGCTCGAGCTTGCCGCCGAACTGATGGCCGCATGTCCGTCGATGCACATGCTGATCTGGACGAGCTGGTCCGACTCCGATCCCTCTCAGCTCATGTCGATGCAATTCCGGATGGCCGCGATCCGGGCCGGCGCCAAGGATCTTCTCTCAAAGGGAAGCGATCTAGCCGAAATCCTCACCGCGATCCGTGAGACGGTGGGCACACCTCCGGGTGTCCCCAACGAGAGGCTGTGGCCCGACATAGAACCCCTGATTCCCGACGACGATTGGGCTACTGCCGAGCTCACCCCGACGCAGGCGCGGTGGGCGAGCATCCTGGCACAGTCCTTCAAGATTGGGATGACTGTGCAGGAGGTCGCCGAGCAGCACGGGGCCCGGGTGACAAGCCTTCGTGGCTACGTGCAGCAGATCTACAAAGCGTGGAACATCTCAAACCAGGTGCAGCTTGTGATGGAAGCCAAGCACCGTGGCCTGGCGATGTCGGAGCGGCGTGACCTGCATCAGCCGAGTGCCGATCGGCAGGGCGCGCGAGGCGTTCAGCTCCCCACGGTCCTCCTGACGTGTATGGATGCGCGCCTCGAGGACATGCGCGGCCTCGGGGACCTCTCCCTCAGCGCTACCCACATAGTCCGCAACGCCGGCGGTCGCGCGTCCGACGATGCGCTTCGTTCGCTTGCTGCGTCATGTGCGATGGGGGCAAAGCGCGTGCTCGTGGCCCACCACACCGACTGCGCGATGTCGCAGATTGACAACGATGCACTTAGGCGCAAGCTGCCCGATCCGAGCGACGCGACTGACATCGACTTCATGACGATCGACGACCAACGCGCTGCGCTGCACCGCGATGTCTCACACATCGCATCCTCGCCGCTCCTGCCGCCTGGAATTGAGGTGATAGGGCTGATGTACGATATTCATGCACACACGGCGAAGACGGTTGTTTCCGAACATGTAATTAGCCCAGCGGGACGATCGGTCGTCGGGTGATCAGCCGCCTTAGATCTGTGTAGCCGCTGGCTGGTCAATTCTGATCTCTCACATTTACGGTGCCGCGATGTTCGCGGATACCGATTGCGGATTGGTCCAGAGCCCCGGAAGATGTGTCTATGACCGGGCAGGAAGACGCATGATTCCCATACCCACAAAGGGAGTAGGGGAACTGGCTGAACGTCTCTTTGTTCGCATCCCGCGACTACGAGCGGTGTTTAGGCTGCGCACCATCAAAGACCAGATCGCATTTGCTGTCGAATACGAGCTGATACTTCCAGAGCAACAGGCTGAGCTGGCCGAAATGCTCCTTGGTGGCGCGCCTCTTTCAGGTGCTATCTCGGAGTTGCGAGCCACGCGCGGGGCTTCATGAAGCTGAAGATGTCCCTCTCGCTTGGGGGATGCCCAGCGGCACCGCATCTTTCGGGCGCTGTCGGGTATTTCTTCTATGTGAAGCAGGCGGGGTCTCTCTTTCTCATCTTTTTCATGCTTGTCGCTGCCACGGCGCAGGCGGCGGAAGACGTGCCCTACTCGCTGCGGGGTACTGGGAGCCAGGCCAAGGCTCTGGTTGCCGGGCCGGACGGGGCCGTCTGGTTCGTCGCCACCGGCGATTTCGAACGCCACGCGAACGAAATGGTTTTGGGCAAGGTGACGGCTGGAGGCCAGGTGACGGAAATTCAGCTCTCGGCTCAAATGCCTCGGGTCAAAGAAATGGGCAGGATCCAGACAATCGTCGCCGGCCCGGACGGCAACCTCTGGTTCGGCGAGCAAGAAGGGATTGGGCGCAGCACCACGGCCGGCGAAGTCACCTCGTTCCCATTGCCAGCCGACGCGAGCACGCCGACCGGGATGGCGATCGGACCCGACGGCAACGTCTGGTTCACCGAGGGGGCCGCGAGCAGGATCGGCCGGATAACGCCGAATGGGCAGTTCACGCAGTTCCCACTGCCGCCCGGCCGCCAGCCGAGCGGCATCGTCGCCGGCCCAGACGGCAACCTCTGGTTCACCGAGCGGGCGGCGAACACGATCGGCCAGATCGCCCCCTCTGGGCGGATCGCCGAATTCCACGTCCCGGGACGGGGGGTGAAGCTCAAACTCAACTCCATTGCCGCCGGCCCAGACGGCAACCTCTGGTTTGGAGAGGAAGGGGTCCCGCGGGTCGGGAGAATCACCCCCGCCGGCGTGGTGACGCATTTCGCCGTGCCAAGCGGGGGCGGCACCCGGGCGATCATCTCGGGCCCTGGAGGCCTGCTCTGGTTCGCCTCAAACTTTCAAATCGGTGCGATCAGCCCAAGCGGAGCGATTTCCTGGCCGTCGTGCCCGTTCGGATGCGCCAGCGAACCCGAAACACTCGCCCTTGGTCCGGAAGGACGTCTCTGGACCGCTTCGGGGACCATGCAATGCCTGGGTCTCTGCGGGGGCGGCACCGCTATCGGGTTGGCCCGCGAGCCCGGCCAGGTCGTGCCGTATGCATTGTCCCCGCTGCAGCTCGCGATCGGCCCCCGCCTTGCACCGATTCGCCGAGGTCGGACCAGTCTCACTGTTGCCTGCGGCCTGAAGCGGGGCTGCGCGGGCACGCTGCGCCTGGGTTGGTACGTGGTCCGTAACCACAAGTCCCGGTTTCAGCCCCTAAGCCAAGCCGACTACGAACTGCGTCAAGGGGAAAGCAAGCGCATCTCGCTGCCCATCTCGCGCAAGATTGCCACCCTCCTCCGCAAGCAAAAGCCGAAGCTGACCGCCATGGCGGGCGACGAGCCCGGGCCGGTGGCCAGGCGCTTCGGCCTACAGATCCCACGCTGAGGCTGACCGGCGTCTCGAATCGGATTCAGCCGGAGCCAACCGGACTCGGGTGAGGTCTCGCCGGGTCTCCGCAAACCGCTCTAGCAAGCCAGATTTGAGGCTATAAGCGGAGGGGGAGGGATTCGAACCCTCGAGACACCTTTCGATGTCTGCCGGTTTTCAAGACCGGGGCGGCGACGCGGAAATCGCTTTGGCAAAGCCAAATAGCGATCTCATGCCACCGGCCGTGCCACAGCCGACCGCTCCCCGGATGTTCTACCTAAAATTGAGTGTCTTCCCCAAGATAAGAAGAAATACTCAGATGTTTCCTTGACATCGAAGAAACATCTGAGTACGAATGAAGCTCCTTATCGATGGAGCTCGCAGGCGGGCTCGGGGAGGCACGATGATCGGTATCTCGGCTCTACGTCGCTGGACGCTGTGCGGCTTCTTCTTGCTGTTTTCTGGGATTTTTGCTCTCGCTCCGCAGAAGGGACTGGCGAGCGCGCCCCCCATAGCCGCCTATTCCTTCGATGCCGGCAAAGGCTCGATCGCCGAAGACGTGACCGGCAACGAACACGAAGGCACGATCGAAGGCGCCGAATGGACCGAACGCGGCCGTTTCGGCTCAGCGCTCGAATTCGACGGCAA
>DATBAV010000006.1:0-43508 GCA_036271315.1 Solirubrobacterales bacterium
GTGCCGCTCGGCGCGCTCCTGTTCGTGCTGCCGGTCGGCGCCACCGCGAGCATCGGCGGGTTCGTCGACGCGCTGCGGGCGGTGTTCACGGTCTACGGCGGCCACGTCGACGCGCAGGGAACTGCGCACCTCTCCGGAGCCGGGCGGGTGCTCGCCGACGTCGCGGCGGTCGGCGTGCTCTGGTCGTTGCTCACCGGCGGCGCAGCCTGGCTGATCGGCTCGAGCCGGGTGCAGGCGACGGCGGCCACCGACGGGGCGGCCCCTCGGACGCTCGGCCGGTTCTCGACGCGCACGGGCACCCCCGTGCTGCTGGCGATCGCCTCGGGCGTCGTCGCGACGATCGTGCTCGTGACGACGTACGAGCTCGCCGCTGGCCGGTTCGACCGCTACTTCCAGGTCACGCTCGGGCTCGGCATCTCGACGGTGCTGTTCGCCTACCTGCTCGTGTTCCCGAGCCTCGTCGGTCTGCGCGTGCGCCACCCCGAGGCAGACCGGCCGTTCGCGGTTCCCGGCGGGCTCGCGGGCGCGTGGGCCTGCACCGCCCTGACGACCGGCATCGCGCTCTTCGCGGCGATCGAGCTGATCTACCCGGGCATCGGCCTCGCGCACCCCGACGCCGTGCTGCCGACGTCGTTCGACGGGCTGCGCAGCCGCTACGAGGAATCGATCGCGCTGCCGCTCGGGGCGATCGTCGTACTGGCGGCGATCGGCCTGGCCGCCGCGCGTCGCACGCCGGTCAGCGACGTCTGACGAACACGTCCGTGTTGGCGTCCTGCGCGTCGAGCCGGTAACGGGTGTTGCCGGCGATGCGCCGTGCCGCCGGGCTCGCGCGGGCGACGAGCACGACCCGCGGTGCGTGCGCCAGCGCGACGTCGCCCGAGGGCTTGCCTTCGAGCCACGCGAGCCACACGCGCTGGTCGGCCCGCGAGAACGCGTCGACCGGGTTCGCGATCCAGACCGTCCCGCCCGCGAGCGCGATCTGCTCGGCGCGCATCGTGTCGGCGAGGATCGGCGTGCCGTGGGCGTCGAGCAGCGCACGGTCGACGAGCCGCGGGGTCGCAGCGGTGTTGAGCGGCCCTCGCGCGATCCCTGCGACGACGAGGACGGCGCACGCCGCCAGCACGAGCGGGACGACCCGCGCGCGCCGCGGCTCGCGCCATGGCAGGCCGGCGGCGGCGAGCGGCGCGGCCATCAGCACGAGCCACACGCCGCCCCGCGCGGTGCGCGCCGCGAGCAGGCCGAGGCCCGCCAGGGCGACGAGCTCCCACGGGCGCGGGCGCGCGCGGGCGATCGGCCAGACAGCGAGGGCGAGGCAGACGAGCGTCGCGATGTCGGGGCCGGACGAGAACGAGAACGGCGCCCACAGCCCCACCCCCTGGCGCGCGGCCTCGCCGCCGACGACGCCCGCGTAGTAGGACGGGGTGTGCTGCAGCGCGGGCGTCGCGCAGACCGCGAGCAGCGAGACGGCGAGCACGCCGCCGGCCAGCAGCGGCTCGCGCCGCGCGCGCTCGATCAGCAGGTAGGCGCCGGCGACGGCGAGCCCCGTGAGCACGGCCCCGTGCAGGTTCGACCAGACGGCGAGCAGCGGCGGGACCGCCCAGATCGCACGCGAGGGACGGCGGGCCTCGGAGCGCAGGATCACGACGAGAGCCGGGAACAGGGCGAGCGAGAAGAGCTGGGCGCGGATCGCGACGATCGCGGCGAAGGTCGCGGGGATCACCCCGATCAGCGCGACGACCGTCGAGCGGTCGCCTGCGCCGAGGCGGCGCGCGTCGAGCGCGACCAGGCAGCAGGCGATCGTGACGGCGAGCACCTGCGCCACCTGCAGGCCGCGCGCGCCGCCGAGCGTGTCGAGACCGCCGAACACGAGCTCGGCGAGCACCGGCACGTTCGGCCAGCCGTGCGACGCCGCCGTCGCGAACGGCACGCCGTCCGGGATGCGCCCCTGGCCGGCGATCGCGTGGCCGAGTGCCGCGAGCCAGCGGGCGTCGGCCGCCACGGCCGAGATCAGCGCGGCGAACGCGGCGACGAGCGCGACGCCGACCCACGCGACCGGCGCCTCGCGCGGGCCGCGCGCGACGACGACCTGGCGGGCGGGCTCGCCCGCCTGCTCGGCGATCGGCGCGGGACGGGGCCGCACCCGCGTCGCCGCACGGATCGAGAGGTGCTGACGATGTGCGCTCACAGGAGGTCCATCGGCGGCGAGAAGCGGTTTCGCGAGCCGGCGTGCGTGCGCGGTGCACATTCGACTCAACCGCCCGCACGATCATGCCGAAAGAGAGGTTGATGCCAGAGTCGTACACACCGGCAACCGTCGGAAGCACCGTCGAGGTCTGCCCCTTCACCGGCTCGAGCCGGCAGGGCGCCGCGCTGCTCGCCGAGCTGAGTGCCAAGCACGCGGTGCTGGTCGGCCTCGAGCACACCGTCGCGTTCGGCGACGCGCTCGCGATCCGGTTCTGGGACGGTGATCTGGCGGCATGGCAGGTGAGCGTCCGCGTGTCGGATCCGAACCCCACCTCCGAGCGCACCGAGGTGCTCCTGCTCGGGACGTGGAAGACGGTCGAGCTCCGCCGCGGTCAGCGCATCCCGATGCCGCGCCTGTCGCTGCTCGCCGAGGCGGTCGACGACGAGGGCAAGACCACGCGCCGGTTCCAGCTCGTCGCATCCGATCTCTCGGGCGTCGGCTGCGGCGTCACGGGCGTCGGGCCCCCACCGGCCGTCGACGGCCCGCTGCGCCTGCGCGCCGGTGACGACGAGGGCGCCCCGTGGGTGCCCGTGCGCGTCGTGCGGGTCTCTCCGCGAGGCTTCGGCGCCTGGAGCGCAGGCCTGGAGTTCCAGCCGACGAACGTGGAAGAGCGCGAGTGGCTGCTCGCGTGGCGCGACGCGGCGGCCGACGCCGTCCGCGCTGCCTGACCGGCGGAGACCTAAGCTAGCGGCAATGCCCGCGAGGACGCAGCCGCAGTCGACCGCGCAGAACGTCGCCGACAGCCGCGACGCGATCCGCGTGCGGGGCGCGCGCGAGAACAACCTCAGGAACGTCAGCGTCGAGATCCCGAAGCGCCGGCTGACGGCGTTCACCGGCGTCTCCGGCTCGGGCAAGAGCTCGCTGGTGTTCGGTACGATCGCCGCCGAGTCGCAGCGGCTGATCAACGAGACCTACAGCGCCTTCGTGCAGGGGTTCATGCCGACTCAGGCGCGGCCCGAGGTCGACGTGCTCGAGGGGCTGACCACCGCAATCCTCGTCGACCAGGAGCGGATGGTCGGCGATGCCCGCTCCACGGTCGGCACCGCCACCGACGCCAACGCGATGCTGCGCATCCTCTTCAGCCGGCTCGGCAAGCCGCACGTTGGCTCGCCCAACGCCTTCTCCTTCAACGTCGCCTCGGTGCGGGCCAAAGGCGCGATCACGGTCGAACGCGGCACGAAGAAGACGACGGTGGCGACCTTCAACAGGACGGGTGGCATGTGCACCCGCTGCGAGGGCCGGGGCTCGGTCAACGACTTCGACCTGACCCAGCTCTACGACGAGAGCAAGTCGCTGAACGAGGGCGCCCTGACGATCCCCGGCTACAGCATGGACGGCTGGTATGGCCGCATCTTCCGGGGCTGTGGCTTCTTCGACCCGGACAGGCCGATTCGCAAGTTCAGCAAAAAGGAACTCGATGCCCTGCTCCACATGGAGCCGACCAAGATCAAGGTCGAGGGCATCAACCTCACCTACGAAGGCCTGATCCCGAAGATCCGCAAGTCGTTCCTCGCCAAAGACGTCGACTCGCTGCAGCCCCACGTCCGCGCCTTCGTCGAGCGGGCGGTGACGTTCGCCATCTGCCCCGAGTGCGAGGGCACCCGGCTCAGCGCCGAGGCGCGTTCGTCGAAGATCGCGCGCAAGAGCATCGCCGACGTATGCGCGATGCAGATCAGCGACCTCGCCGAGTGGGTGCGGGAAGTCGACGATCCGTCCGTGGCGCCGCTGCTGATGACCCTGCGGCACACGCTCGATTCGTTCGTCGAGATTGGGCTTGGCTACCTCAGCCTCGACCGCGCTTCGGGCACCCTCTCGGGTGGCGAGGCGCAGCGGATCAAGATGATCCGCCAGCTCGGGTCCTCGCTCACCGACGTCACCTATGTCTTCGACGAGCCGACGATCGGGCTGCACCCGCACGACATCCAGCGGATGAACGATCTGCTGCTGCAATTGCGCGACAAGGGCAACACGGTCCTGGTCGTCGAGCACAAGCCGGAGACGATCGCGATCGCCGACCACGTCGTCGACCTCGGGCCCGGAGCCGGCGCTGGGGGCGGCAGCGTCTGCTTCGAGGGGACGGTCAAAGGGCTGCGGCGGAGCAAGACCACCACCGGCCGCCACTTCGACGACCGGGCTTCGCTCAAGGAGGCGGTGCGGGAGTCCTCGGAGGCGATGGAGGTGCGCGGCGCCGACACCAACAACCTGCGCAACGTCGACGTCGATATCCCGCTCGGCGTGCTGGTCGTCCTCACCGGGGTGGCAGGGTCGGGCAAGAGCTCGCTGATCGACGGCTCGGTCGCTGGGCGCGACGGAGTGGTCTCGGTTGATCAGGCGCCGATCCGCGGCTCGCGGCGAAGCAACCCGGCGACCTACACCAAGCTGCTCGACCCGATCCGCAAAGCGTTCGCGAAAGCGAACGGCGTCAAGCCGGCGCTGTTCAGCGCCAACTCCGAGGGCGCCTGCCCTGGCTGCAACGGCGCCGGCGTCGTCTACACCGACCTGGCGATGATGGCCGGCGTCGCCACGGTCTGCGAGGAGTGCGAGGGGAAGCGGTTCCAGGCCGAGGTGCTCAAATACAAACTCGGTGGGGCGGACATCAGCGAGGTGCTGGCGATGCCGGTGGGCGAGGCGGAGGAGTTCTTCGCCGAGGGCGCTAAGGCCGCCATCCCGGCCGCGCACACGATCCTCGGGCGCCTGGCCGACGTCGGACTCGGCTATCTCACCATCGGCCAGCCGCTGACTACCCTCTCCGGCGGCGAGCGGCAGCGACTCAAGCTGGCCACCCGCATGGCCGAGAAAGGCGGCGTCTACGTCCTCGACGAGCCGACCACCGGCCTTCACCTCGCCGACGTCGAGCAGCTGCTCGGATTGTTGGACCGCCTGGTCGACTCCGGCAAGTCGGTGATCGTGATCGAGCACCACCAGGCGGTGATGGCGCACGCCGACTGGATCGTCGATCTCGGCCCCGGTGCCGGCCGCGACGGTGGCAAGGTCGTCTTCGAGGGCACCCCCGCCGACCTTGTCGCCGCCCGCTCGACCTTGACCGGCGAGCACCTGGCCGACTACGTCGGCTGACCGGACTCGGGCAGCGTCGATCGGCTCGGGGAAGGGGTCTATGATTTTGCGGCTGCAAAATTTCGCGTTTATGGGCAGGGAAAACGGAGGCATGGCCTCGAAGTTCATGGGACAGCAACGTAGGCCCAGGAGTTCTGCCAGGCGGCGTGCGGCCACCGCGTGCGTCGTCTGTGCCGTCGCTCTCGGCCTCTGTCCCTCCGCCCAGGCGACGACGATCTCCCGCACGGGCACGCTCCACGCGACCGTGGCCGACAACTTCCGGACCGGCGAGTCGACCACGCGGTACACGCTGCAATCCGGGTCGCGGGAGACGGTAGTTCGGCCGACCGAGCTGGCGGCGGAACCGGGAGAACGGGTCGTAGTTTCGGGAGAGCTGCGTGACGACCGGCTCGTAGGCACGGTCGAGGCGATGAGCGCGAGCCAGCCCGCGGCGATATCGGCAGGCCCGCGCAAGACCGCGGTGCTCCTAGTCAGCCCCTCGGGTGGTGGCGCGGGCCCTTGGACGCAGGAATCGGCTCGCTCGGAGGTCTTCACCGCGGCCAACTCGGCCAGCGCCTTCTACCAGGAGGAGTCCTACGGAGCGATCTCCCTGACCGGCAAGCTGCGCGAAGACGGCGACGTGTTCGGCTGGTTCAGCGTCAACGCGTCCACCGCGGGTTGTCCCTACGACGAATGGCGAAGCAAAGCCAACGAAGCCGCTGCGGACGCCGGGATCGATCTCAGCGGCTACCAGCACCTGATCTACATGCTGCCCTTTCAGATCGGCTGCACCTGGACCGGAGTCGCGGGCCTCGACTCCAATTGGGCGATGATCAACGGGGACTTCGGGGTCGGGGTGGTCGCGCACGAGCTTGGCCATGACCTCGGCCTCCTCCATGCGGGCAGCCTGACCTGCACTTCCGGTGGGGTCAGGGTCCAGATCAGCGACAACTGCACGACCGCCGAATACGGGGACCCCTTCGACGCGATGGGCGCCGCCACGGCCGCTCGGCACAACAGCGGCTGGAACCTGGCCAAGCTCGGCATCCTCACCCCCGAAAACATCGAGACGATCAAAGCCTCGGGCACCTACTCGATGCGCTCCGCGCTGCATCCCACTGACGAAACCACGGTCCTGCGTATTCCCCACGAAAGATTCTTCGGTGGCGATGTCACCTCCTGGTACTACCTCGAAGTGAGGGAGAAAGGCGGCGTCTTCGAGAACGTCAGCGACGCCACCATGACGGGAGTTTCGATCCGGATTGCGCCAAACCCGAACCTCGGGCCAGAGACGCTGCTGCTCGACGCAAACCCCTCGACCTCGACGTTCAACGACGCGCCGCTGGGGGTGGGAGAGACCTTCGACGCCGGTGGGCCGGTGCAGATCAAGACTCTCTCGGCTGGCGGGGGGAAAGCAACCGTGTCGATCGCGCTCGACGAAGAAGCGCCGAGCGCTCCGAACGACCTCACCGCAATCGGGGGCGTAAATGGCGTGCAGCTCGAATGGGAAGCGAGCAGCGACGACGTTGGCGTCGACCACTACGTCGTCTTCCGCGACGGCAGCATTGTCGCCACCCCCGCAGGTACCAGCCTCCTCGACTCCTCGGCCTCGGTCGGCGATCACGAATACGTCGTCTACGCGGAAGACGGGAACGGAAACCGGAGCGCTGCATCGAACCCGGCGGTGGGGACGGTCGAACCCGACGAAGAGCCGCCGACCACCCCCACCGACCTCACCGCAACCGTGGGGCTGGAAGGCGTGCAGCTGCAATGGGAAGCGAGCACCGACGACCTCGGCGTCGACCACTACGTCGTCCTCCGTAGTGGCAGCCAGACCGGGATCGCCGCAAGCGACAGCTTCCTCGACCCGCTCGCCCCCGCGGGCGATCTCGAATACGTCATCTACGCGGAAGACGCGGCCGGAAACCGCAGCGGCGCATCCGCGCCGGCAGCCGTGACGGTTCCCGCGGTCTTCGGACCCGTTTGCATGGCCGGCTCCTGCACGGACGCAGTCCGGTACACGGGGGCGACGACGACGTGGACGGTGCCGCCCGGTGTTCAGAAAGCTGGCTTCACCGTCGAAGGCGCTCGCGGGGGCGATACGGGCGGCAACTTCGGGGCTGGCGTCGAAGCGGCACTCGGATCGCTGGCGCCGGGCGACGTGGCGACCCTGAGCCTCGGTGGCGTGGGCGAGGCCTACTCCGAAGGGGGCGAGGGTGGATTCGGCGGCGGCGGGGACGGCACGCTCGGTGGAGGCGGCGGCGGCTTCAGTTCGGTCACGCTCGGCTCGACCTTGACGCTGCTCGCGGGCGGCGGCGGCGGCGGAGGCGCGAGCGGAAGCAACCCGATCACCGAAGTGCAACCACGCGGTGGCAGCGGCGGATACGGGGGAGCGCTGGGCGGCCCTGGGAATAGCGGCGGCGCAACCGAAGCGCTGGGGGCGACGCTGGGCAAAGGTGCGGGTGGGGCAGCGGGGGGGAGCGGCGGACTCGGCGGCGCCGGAGGCGGGGTGGCTGGAACCAGCACTTGCGGTGGCGCTGCGAGCGGCGGCGGGGACGGAGCGGTTGGGGTCAGTTTTAGCGGCGGCGGCGGCGCCAACGGCGCCGGTGGTGGCGGGGGTGGCGGCTACGTCGGAGGGGGCCAGGGCGGAGGCGGTGCCGGCGACGCATGCGGAGATGAGGCGGGTGCCGGCGGCGGAGGCGGCGGGTCTAGCTTCGCCGCGCCCGGCCTCTCGGCCACGTTCAGCGCCGGTACCCGGAGCGGCAATGGGCAGGCGTCGATCTCCTACCCGAACCCGGTCAAAGCCGTGACCCACAAATACACGACGACGCCGGGTCTGGAACTTGCTGTGCCGGCTGCATCCGGGGTGCTCTCGGGCGTTTCCCAACCGATCGGCGTTCAGCCCTCGGCAAGCGTGGTTACCCCGCCCGCCCACGGCTCCTTGACGATGGAAGCCGACGGGTCGTTCACCTTTGCGCCCGCTCCCGGTTACTCCGGCGGCGACTCCTTTAAGTACCAGGCCACCGATCCCTCGGGAAACTATGCGACCGCCCAGGTGACCTTGACGGTTGTGGCCGCTCCGTCGGCGTCGATCTCCACCCCCGCTACTGGCGGCACTTATGAGGTCGGGCAATCGGTGTCGACGGCCTTCTCGTGCAGCGAGGGAGCGGGCGGCTCGGGCCTGCTCTCCTGCGTTGACTCCGGTGGCATCAAAACCGGGAGCGGAGGCTCCGGACACCTGGATACCTCGGCAGCGGGGAGCCACGCGTACACAGTGACCGCGCTTTCCAAAGACGGTTTGACTGAAAGCACGTCTATCGCCTACACGGTCGTGCCGAAACCCGAGCTGCCGAAACGTCCTGACGATCTACCTGGTGGCCCCGTGGTGCCAGCGCCCAGGCTCGATCTCTCGCTCAGCATCGAGACTAAGTCGGCGCGCGAGCTGTTGCGGACCCAAAAGCTGGACCTTGCCGTCACGGTCAACAAGGCGGCGAACGTAAGGCTGACCGGCAGTGCGAAGCTCGAGGCCCGCACCCACCGCGCGGCGCGGGTGGGATTTGCCGAAGTGTTCAAGGGCAAGACAGCTCGCTTTGCCGGCGCCGGAGAGAAGGACGTGACGCTGGTGCTCTCGGAGAAGGGCCGTGAAGTGCTTCGAGGCCTGTCCAGATTGAGGCTGGCGATCGCCGGCAATGCGACCGGCGGCGCCGGCGAGGTGGCGAGAGGGACGGTGACCTCGATCCTGCGGCGTGAAGGTGCCTCGCGCGTGTCGTTGGCGCGCAGTTGGTAGACGTTCACGCACCGTTTGACTCCATACCTACATGAGCACTTCCCGGTCCTGGCGGAGAACCTTCCGCATCTGACGCTGTCCGAGCGGCCGACGCCGGTGCGCGAGCTGGCCGGCCTCGGCATCTGGGTGAAGGAAGACGGGCGCTTCGGCGCGGGGGGCTGGGGTGGCAACAAGGTGCGCAAGCTCGAGTGGCTGATTCCCGACGCGCGACGGCGTGGCCGGCGCTCGATCCTCACCTTCGGCGGCCTCGGCACGAACTGGGGCCTGGCAACCGCGCTCTACGCCCGCGAACACGGGCTCGAGACCGCGCTGGCGCTCGTCGACCAGCCGGTCGACGATCACGTCAGGGCCCAGCTCGCCCGGCTCGGGGCCTCGGGCGCGCGCATCCACCGCACCCACACCAAGCGGCGCACCGTGGCGATGCTGCCCTGGCTGCTCGCCCGCAACGCCCGCGGCGGCCACCCTCCGTATCTGCTGCCGGCTGGCGGCTCCTCGCCAGTTGGGGCGCTCGGCTACGTCGAGGCGGCGTTGGAGATCGCCGCCCAGGTCGAGGACGGCTCGCTGCCCGAGCCGGCGCACGTCGTCGTCCCGGTCGGCACCGGCGGCACCGCGGCCGGCCTCGCGCTCGGCTTCCAGCTCGCCGGCCTGCGCAGCCGCGTGGTCGGGGTCGTGGTCAACGATCAACTCCGCCTCGACGCGCCGGTGTTCGCTCGCCTGGCGCAGCGCAGCGCCGCCCTGCTGGAGCGCCGCGGAGCGCGTCTCGGCGCACTCCGTCTGGAGCCGGACATGCTCGACCTGACGCGTGAGCAGATCGGAGCGGGCTACGGCTATCCCACCGAGGCGGCAGAGCGAGCCGCCGCGCTCGCCGCCGAGGAGCGCCTTGCTCTCGATCCGGTCTATACCGCGAAGGCGATGGCTGGCCTGCTTGCGTTGCGCAGGGACGGGCGCCTCGGCGACCCGATCCTGTTCGTGCACACCGACGGGCCGCGCTAGAAGATCTTCGCTCAGTCCCGCTTGGCTTCGTCCAGCGCCCGGCGCAGGTCGCTGACGGTTTGGGGGCCTCGCAGGGTCTGCACGATCCGGCCCTTGGCGTCGATGGCGACGGTGCTCGGCAGGCCGGTGAAGCGGTAGCGGGCGCCGAAGATGCCGTCGGGATCGCTGAGCACCGGGAAGGTCCAGCCGTATGTCTTGACGAACGCCCGGGCCGGGCCCTCCTGGTCGGTGTAATCGACGCCGACCAGGTGCGCGCCGTTGGGCAGCGAGCCGTAGAGCCGCTCCAGTTCCGGCGCCTCTTCGCGGCATGGATCGCACCAGCTCGCCCAGAAGTCGATCAGGGCCGGGCCGCCGCGCAGGTCGGCGAGCGTCACCTGCGGCGCCTGCAGGACCGCGGCCGGAAGCGGCGGGGCCGGTTCTCCCTCGTTCCCGTTGGAGCTCGCGGTGAGGATCTCGAACGTGAACACGCCGACCACCGCGAGCACAACCAGGGCCGGTAGGAGAGCCCGCCTCAACTCGCCCTTCTACTGCTCGAGCAGGGGGACGTCGTGAACGATCTGGGAGGGGCTGAAGTTGGCGGGGTAGAGCGTGGTGATCTTGCCGTTGGCGGCGATGCCGTAGACGAGGGCGGAGTGCTCGACCAGGTCGCGGCCGGCCTTGGCGGGCTTGGCGACGATGTTCCAGTCCTTCCAGACGTGACCGAGTTCCCCCCGGTTGCCGATCAGGTATTGCATCCGGCCGGTCATCCCATGCGCCTCGAGGAAGGCGGCGACGGTCTTCGGGGTGTCCCCTCGCGGATCGGTGGAGACGGCGACGATCTGCAAGCGCTTCGCCTTCGGGCCGAGCAGGGCCTGCGCCGTTTTCAGGTGGCTGACGATCAACGGGCAGACGTCGGGGCAGTGGGTGTAGATGAAGGTCACGAGGACCGCTTTGCCCCGGTATTCGTCGAGGTCGACCAGGTGCCCCAGCGAGTCGTGCAGCACGAGCGGTGCAGCGAGCTTTGCCGGCTTCGCTTCGCCCCCCGAGTACTTGCCGCCTTCAGTCGCCGCGGGCCTGGCCGTTTCGGCGCTCGATTGCGAGCCGCCACAGCCGGCGAGAAGCAGCGCGACGAGAACGACCAGCGACGCCGAGGAAAGCCATCCGAGTGAGGTGATCCGCTTGCGATTCATCGTGGGCGGACGAGACCACGTTGCGAGGAAGCATACGGACGAGCGCCCGGCGCGGTTCGATCAGATCGTGTGGCGCAGGCGCGCGGCCTCGACCACCCGCTCGATCGCGACCTCGTGGGCCGCGACCCGCAGCGTCGTTGGGCCCTTCGACTCCTCGGCGCGGGCGGAGACCTCGCCGTAGGCGCGCCGCATGATCCGCTCGAGGCGTTCGTTGACCTCTTTTTCCTCCCAGCGGAAGTGCTGCTGGTTCTGCGCCCACTCGAAATAGGAGACGACGACGCCGCCGGAGTTGGCGAGGAGGTCCGGGACCACGACGACGCCCCGTTCGTCGAGGATGTCATCCGCCTGCGGTGTCGTCGGACCGTTTGCCCCCTCGAGCAGCATCCGGCAGTCGAGCTGGGCGGCGTTGCCGGCGTTGACCATGCCGCCGAGCGCGGCCGGCACGAAGACGTCGCAGCGGGTGGCGATGAACTCGTCGACGCTCACCGCCTCGACGCCCTCGCCGGCAAAGCTGGTCAGCGGAGCGCCTGCGCCGACGTGGTCGCTGAGCTCCACCGTGTCGAGGCCGGGCTCGCAGCGGATCGCCCCGCTGAGGTCGGCGACGGCGATCACCTTCGCGCCGTCGGCCTCCAGCAGCCGCGCCAGCCAGGAGCCGACCTTGCCGAAGCCCTGGATTGCCACCGTCGCCCCCTCGGGCGCCAGGCCGATCGCCTTGGCCGCCTCGCGGAAGACGTAGACGAGGCCGCGCCCGGTTGCGGCCTCGCGGCCGAGCGAACCCTCGAGGGCGATCGGCTTGCCGGTGACGATCGTCGGCGTGTAGCCGTGGGCCTTGCCGTACTCGTCCATCATCCAGGCCATCACCTGCGAGTCGGTGTTGACGTCCGGGGCGAGGATGTCGCGAGTCGGACCCAGCACCTTGTCGATGCGCTGGGTCAGCAGCCGGGTCAACTGCTCGAGCTCGGGCCTGGTCAGCTGCGCCGGATCGCAATCGACGCCGCCCTTGGCGCCGCCGAAGGGGACGCCCGCGAGCGCGGTCTTCCAGGTCATCGTCGCCGCCAGCGCACGGAACTCCTCGATGTCGACCTCGGGGTGGAAGCGGATGCCGCCCTTGAAAGGGCCGCGGTCCGCGTTGTGCTGGACGCGGTAGCCCGAGTAGGTGTGGATGCGGCCGTCGGACTGTCGCAGCGGGATCGAGACCTGGACCTCCCGGTAGGAGGTGAGCAGCAGCGTGCGCAGGTCGTCGGAGAGCCCGAGCCGGTCGGCGGCGAGGTGGAAGCGTTGGCTTGTCGCCTCGTAGGCGGAGACCTCAGGTTCGACCGCGGTCGTTGCGTTGGGCATTCGGGATTTCTATACCCCTGGGTCCTTCTTGCCCTCGCCAGCGCCCGACCTGCCCGGCGAGTGGGCGCCTAGCGGTGAAATGATGGCGACAACCCACTGCTGACAAGACGGAGGTCATCGAGGATGAAGAGGCAAGCCGAAGCACAAGGTCGCACCTACCCGAGCCGGAGGACTGGCTCGGCCGCGGCTTTCCTCGCCGTCGTCCTGACTCTCGCGATCGCCGTCCTTCCCGCCGCTTCGGCTCAGGCGGCGATAAGCGCGACCGCGGCGCCGATCGGATCGGCGAACTCGGGTTCCTACCTGGTCACCATCACCAACGAAGGCCAGAAATCCGAAAGCCCGCCCACGATCGTGACCCTGATCGAACTCTCCAGTGGGGAAGCCGCCACCGGGATCGTCCCAGGCGAATGCCATTACGGTCAGCCCGTCGCCGGGACGGTGATCGGTTGCTCGGTTGGGTTGGGAGCGAAACTGCAGGTCTGTTACAACGGCCCGGCGCCCAGCGCGGTGTCGGAATTCGGCTACGACATGCAGCACGTACAGCTCTCGCTTGCTGGGCCGGTTGCAGCTTGCCCCGTTTCGGGCTTCGTTCCGCGCTCGAGTGGCGGCGCCTCCGGCGGCGGCGGTGCGGGCGACGTTGGCAGCTCGGGCGACGCCAAGCCGCTGACCCTCGGCAAGATCACCGACCACGCAAAAAAGGGGACCGCGACCCTCAATGTGACCGTACCCGGGCCGGGCAGCGTCAAGCTCTCTGGCCAGGGCGTCAAGGGCCAGACGGCGAAGGCGAAAGGCGCCGGTCAGGTCAGCCTCACCGTCAAGGCGAAGGGAAACAGCGCTGCCACACTGGCCAAGACGGGCAAGGTCACCCTCCACGTCTCGGTCACCTTCACCCCCAGCGGCGGCTCGGCGACGACGCTGAAAAAGAACGTCAAGCTGCTGAAGAACTGAGCGTTCCCTGCGCAGATCCAGCGCCTAACCGCCGCAGCCGTTGGGCCAGCGGTTCGGCGGCATTTGGGCGCCGTGGCTGGCGGTGACCGTCGGGGTGTCGGTGGCCGCCGCCAAGTCGGTGCGGTGGATCGCGGCGCGCAGGTTGCTCGCCCTCGATGTGGGCGCGGTCGACTTGCTTGCCGCCCGCCCCGCGAAGGGATGTTGGGCGGCGTGAACCAGGCGGATCAGGGCGCGCGGGCCTCCATATGAGCGCAGCGTTCTCTCCAGCGAGTAGATCGGCACTTCGCGGGCGCCGAGCGTGGCGGCGAGGCGAACGTCGTTGAGCAGTCTCGAGAAGCGCCGGTAGGGGCCGCGGCCGGCGGCGCCGAGGCTGATCTGGCCGGCGCTGCCGAAGTCGTGACGGGCGGAGCGAAGGTAAGAGGAGACGATCCCGGGCCCCGGGTCGCGTCCCCAGTGGTAGGCGAAGACGCTGCGGTAAGCCTGGAAGTAGAGCTCGTCCCAGGGAGCGTTCGGCAGGATGAACCCGGTTGCGTCCTGGAGTGCCAGGCGCCGGTCTTTGAGGTCGTCGAGCACGGCCGGTGCGGGTGCCGCGGCGATCTTGATCCGATGGCGTTTTGCCCAGCGCACGATGTGCGCATAGCCGTGCCAGGCAGCGCACTGGCCGGGCGGGTCGATCGATTGCTGGAAGAGCGTTGAGAGCGTGGCATCGGTGCTGCCGCCGAGGATCGCTGCCGCCGTTTCGAAGGGCGTGCGAACTCTGGGCTCGGGGTCGAGCGCGACGCCGCGCAACTGAACGTGCTTCTCACGAGCCCAGCCCACCAGCGATCTGGTGGCGGCGAACTGCTCGGCCGCCGCTCCTTCCCAGGCCCAGTAGCCGTCGCTGTAGGGGATCAGGACCCAGGCCCAGACCGGCACGCCGAGCCGGTTTGCCTTGCGGATGATCTTCAGCCCGTCGCGACGATGGGGCTTGCCCGGAGGGACGGGCCCGAAGTCCCGCTTGTAGCGAAGGTTGAAGTAGAGGGGGATCTGGTTCTGGCGCAAGACGCGCCACAGGTAGGGGGTGTAGGCGTGCAGGTCGCGGCGCTTCCAGTAGGTGCCGGGCGAGTCCCAGTCCGTGCCAGGAACCGCCTCGCCGGCCCAGAAGCCGATCGTTGTCCCCCGCTGGGGAAGGGCCGCGTGGGGCCCGACCGCGCCCTTTCCGCGTCCGAGGGCGGGCGGTGCGAGCAGCGCCAAGGCGACCAGGAGGGTCGCGAGCGCGATCGAAGCGCGGCTCATTCGAAAGATCCTAGTCTTGGCCGGCAGTCTGAGGCGAACGACGATTTGCTCAGAACACTTTGGTGTATTGACCGGGATACGGGGTAAACCTCGATTCGGTGGGCGACGACCGACGAGAACGGCAGCAGGCCGTGGTGGGGGAGCGGGCTGGCCTTCGGGCCGGCTCCTTGGCGCTGCTCGTTCTTTCCGACAGCCTCAACCTCGCGGTCCTGCGTCAGCTCCGTGACGGTCCCCTGACGGCATCGGAGCTGCTGGATGAGCTGCGCGCCTCGCGCGCCACGCGCTTCAAGCGGCTTCTTCAGCTCGAAGAGCTCGGCTTGATCGTTCGCGAGAAGCACTCTGGGTGGCCACCGCCGACCTACTGCCGCCTCTCCGAGGCCGGGAGGGGCCTGCTCGCGGTCGCGGAACGCTTCGAGGCTTGGTTCGCTCGGCGGCAGTGGCGCCAGGGCGGTGAGATCGAGCGCGCGCAAACGATCAAGGCGCTTGCCTCCGGCTGGTGCTCGACCCTGGTTCGCTGGCTCGCCGAGGGTCCGCGCTCTGCCACCGAGCTCGAGGCGCTCACCCCTCCAGAGACCAGCCACCACGACGTCAAACGCGCGCTCAGCGCGCTCAGCGAGTCGGGACTCGCCGAGCGACTGCCAAGGCGCATCGGCCGCCGTCACCCCTACTCGCTGACGCCGAGCGGCCGCGAAACGGCCGCCCCGCTGGCAGCGGCGATCCACTGGGAGCGGGACCTTCTCTGGGAGCCTGACCCGGCGTGGGAGGCGCTCGCGGCCGAAACGCTGCTCTACATGGCCGCGCCCCTCGTGGTCATGCCGCTCGAGATCGAGGGGGCCTGCACGATGCTGATCGAGGACGAAGGGGGCATCTCGGCGGCCATTGCCGATGGCCGGGTTGTCGCTGGGCCACCGACGATGACGGAGGACGCGAGGGTGGAGGTGCTCGGCACGGGGCGCGATTGGCTGACGGCACTGGCGACCGGCACACTCGAGTCGCTCGAGACGCGCGGCGACGACCAGTTGATTGCCCTCCTTGTCCTTGCCCTGCAGCAGGTGATCTGTTGAACCGGGGACGGACTGGACTTATGTCGCAGTCTCAATCTTCAGGTACCAAATTTGAGACTTTCGATCATTTGCAGGTGAAAGGCGGATTACGGGCAGTGAAAAAGCGGTGAAGGGGTTGAAGCCAACACCGCGGTCGTGCTACAGAGTGGAGGGGAAGTTACTGAGCATATGTACGACTCTGAATCATCCGTGCTCAGGCTTTTCTGGTTCACATAGGTAAAGCGCCGAGGTGAGTCCTCGCGTCGCGGCAGCATGCCCGGTGCGTGTGAGTCGCCGCTGCGCCAAATGAAATGGAAAGGGAGCAAATAGATGAGGTACATCAAGATGCTTGGCCTCGCGGCTGTTGCCGCAATCGCGGCGATGGCCTTCGTCGGTGCTGGTTCGGCTTCGGCGACCACACTGTGCAAAGTCAACACCAGCCCGTGTCCGGAAGCCAGCCGCTGGGGTGAAAAATCCACAGTAGTTGCGTCCTCGACGGAAGCCAAACTAACTGGCTCACTCACGGTCACCTGCAAATCAAGCACGACTGTGACTTCCGAAAAAAATGACGGTGTAAGTGCTCCACTGTTAGGCAAAATCACCGCGCTCACGTGGACGAGCTGCTCGGGCTGTAGCCCGGTGACGACCACCCTGCTGCCGTCGGGTTCGCTGCTGGGCAGCACTCTGACTGCGGGTAAAACCGAAGTCGAACTAAAAGGCTGCCTCGGCTTTGCGACCTGCAAGGCGGTGGCAAATGAAGCGAAATTGACGTTCAACGGCGGTGCGATCGGATCGACTGCCTCTGCCAAAGCGGACAACGTCCCCGTGGCGCTGTCGGGCTTCGGCTGCGGTACCTCCGGCACCTGGAACGCGGGAGGCGCCCACGGCGGCACACCTTACGTCGTAGAAAGCGTCAACGGCGTTAAAACCGGGAACGTGTTCGTCGTAGCGTCGCCCTGAGGACGGCGCGGCGAGTCGGATCGGATTGACGAATTCGACGATAAGACGGGGCCGGGCCATGCGGCCCGGCCCCGTTGATCTGTTTAAATAACGCTTGATACCGGGAAGAGAATGCAGCAGTACCTATTAGGGATGGACGTGCTGGGCATGGAGCCTGCTGCGAGGGAGATGAGAGGATCCGCATGAGTCAGGGACGGGACGTGGTGTCGACTCGGCGTCGCCGGAAGTCGATCTTCGCGCTGGCTGTCGCTGCACTCTGCTTGGCTCTGCCCGCCCCGTCGGCATGGGCCGTTGACGGCCACGTTCTGGATCCGACGCTTTCGCTTGCCGGCGGTCCGGGAACGATCGGCACGGATTCGGTTCCCGATCCCGGTGCGACCCATCCTGAAAAAGTTTTCAACGATCCGTGCGGGGTGGCAACCGATGCCTACGGGGATATCTACGTGGCAAACGGGGCCGGCTCGACGGTCCACGAAGTCGAAGGAGAATCTCGTTTCGATGGCCGTATCGATGTCTTTGCGCCGACTGGTGAATTCATCACCGAAATCCGCAACGAACACTGGCCCTGTTCGCTCGCGGTGGACTCGACTGGGCAGGTTTTCGTTGAACAATTCTGGCTCAAAGACGTCGTTCGGTATGACCCGATTGCCTACGAACCTGAAAGTGGCAACATTGCATACAACGCGACCGCGACGACCCTCGAAGACAGCTCGGGATCGGTCGGGCTCACGGTCGACCCTTCCAGTGACGACCTGTATCTGGCCAAGGGCGGGGGGCTCGCTTCATGGGTCGAAGACTGGACCGCCGAACACGGCGGTGGCGGCAGCTCGCGTTTCGGCGAAGGGGAAGCGCCGGAAGCGACGAGCATCGACGTTTGGGGTCAGAACGGCGATGTATTCGCCTCGGGCTCGGCAGCGGGAGAACCGGGGGTCGCTCGCGCGTACCTGATCGACGGGACGTCTCACAAAGTCGAAAGCCCTCCCCTGGACGGTTCCAATACCCCGGACGGGGGCTTCGGCTTTGACTCCGGGAGGGCCGGGGTCGCGATCGACCAGGCAAACGGCGACCTCTACCTGGCGGATGTCGTCACTCATCACGCCGTCGACCAGTTCACCCATACCGGTGAGTACATCGGCCAGATCAAGCTCGGAACGAACGGGCTCAAAAACTCAGAACCGTTCTCCGACGTGGCCGTTGACCAGGGCGAACACAGCCCTAACCAGGGATACGCCTACGTCACCTCCGGCTTCCAGACAAGCAACTCGCACCTTTACGCGTTCGCGCCGGTGGAACTGAACTCGCCCGACATTCGCGGCGAGCAGGCCGAGGAGATCGGGCGAGGCGAAGCTCTGCTCACCGCGGAACTGAACCCCCACGGAGCCGCGACCGCTTACCACTTCGAGTACGGCACGGCCGACTGTGCGACCTCAACTTGCCAGAGCGCCCCGGTCCCGGATGCGGACGGCGGCTCGGGAGCGGCGTTCAACCTGGTCTCTGTCCCGGTTGCCGGCTTGTCCCCGGGCACGACCTACCACTTTCGCCTGGTCGCGAGCAGCCACTGCAACCCGGTCGAACCGGACGAAGAATGCGTCGCCGACGGGCCGGATGCGACCTTCACGACGTTCCCCGCGGCGCCGCCGCAGAACTGCGCCAACGCCGCGTTGCGAACCGGGGCCTCGGCCGGCCTTCCCGATTGCCGCGCTTACGAGCTGGTTAGTCCCGCCGAGACCAACGGCAGGGTTCCGGGCGCGACGATGTTCGGCGAAGGGGTGGGGTCCTCACCCGAGCTGCTCGCTTCAGCCGATGGCGAAAGCCTCCTCTTCGGCACCGAAGGGGGAGCGCTGCCCGGGCTCGGCGGCGGCGGCTTCCACGATGCCTACATTTCGCGGCGCGGGCTCACCGGCTGGACGACCGAGTTCACGGGGCTCAGCGGGGCGCAGGCGCAGGAACCGTACGCGACGGGGACCGCGCCCGACCACGGCTACTCGTTCTGGGCCGTGGGGGGGACGAAGGGGAGCCTGGCCAACGAAGCGGGAACGATCGGCGGGGCGACGATGGACTACCTGCGGGGGCCGGGCGGCACGATCGAGCCGATCGGTGTTGGCAGTGGCGGCACCGACCCGCGCGCGAAAGGCCTCTGGATCTCGCCTGGGGCGGAACACGTGATCTTCTCCTCCGCCGCGCGGCTCGAGCCCGATGCTCCCGAAGAAGGGACCCTGGCGATCTACGACCGCCGGCCCGGCGGGGCGACGGCGGTTGTCTCGCTGCTGCCCGGCGGGGCGACCCCCGCAGCCGGCGAAGACGCCGCATACCAGGGCACCTCTGCCGACGGCACGGCCGTTGCCTTCAAGCTGGGCGGCGCGATGTACGTGCACCCGGCGGGCGGGGAAACGCGGCAGGCAAGCGCCGCGGCCAGCACCTTTGGCGGGCTCTCCGCCGACGGTCGTTTCCTGGTCTACGTCTCAGGCGGAGATCTATTCCGCTTCGATGTGGCCGCCGGAACGACCGAGGCGATCGGCAGCGGGGGCGAATCGACGCTCGTCAACGTCTCGGCCGACGGTTCGCACGTCTACTTCGTCTCGCCGTTGGTCCTCAGCGGCGGCGAAAACAGCGAGAAAGCCAAAGCGCTCGCCGGCGGGGAGAACATCTACACCTGGGATGCGGCCTCCAAAACGGTGAGCTTTGTCGCCACCGTCGAGGAAGAAGACGTCGTCGGCGAAGCGCCGCCCGTGGGCGGGCAGGGCGATCCGATCGGCGGCCTCGGCCTCTGGGCGAGCGATGCCGTCGCCCCCCAGCAAGGTCAGTTCGTCGGTCCCGCCAACGACCCCTCGCGGACGGATCCAAGCGGTGCGGTGTTCGTCTTCGAGTCCCGCGCCCAACTCAGCGGATACGACAACGGCGGTCACACCGAGATCTACCGCTACGACGCGGTGGGCGCGGCGCTGACTTGCCTCTCCTGTAGCCCGACCAAAGCGCCGGCGAGCGCTGAGGCCCGGCTCGAGTCACGTTACGCGCCCCGGCTCCACTCGGTGCCGCCGCTCAACGCCGTCTCGCTGATCGACAACGTCGTCGCGGGCGGAAGCCGCGTCTTCTTCGAAACCGGGGACGCGCTCTCGCCGGAAGACACCGACGGCACCAACGACGTCTACGAGTGGGAGGCGTCCGGCGCCGGCGGCTGCCTCGAGGCAAGCGGCTGCGTCGAGTTGATCCCCTCCGGGCGGAGCGCCGGTCCCAACTTCCTCTACGGCGTCGGCAGGGGCGGCCGCGACGTCTTCTTCTGGAGCGGCGATCGACTGGTCACCCAGGACACCAGCGATGCACCGTCGATCTATGACGCGCGCGAACTCGGGGGTTTTGCCCCGGTCGCGGCTCGGCCAGCCTGCCAGGACGAAGGCTGTCAGGGCCCCCTTGCCACACCCCCCTCGCCGCTGACCCCGTCCACCTCCGCGCCGGCGAAGGCCGAGAAACCGGCGCACACGAGACGGCATGGGAAAAAGCACCATCGCAGGCATCACAAGGGCCGGCATGGGCATCCCCACCGCAAAGGGGGAGCGGCGCGATGAGGCGACGCATGGGCCTACTCCCGCTCGTCGCGACGCTTGCGCTGCTGCTGCCGGGGACTGCGCTGGCGGCTGGCGAATACGGCTTCAAGCCGGGCTCGGTCGGGGTCTCGGAGTCGAGCCAGCTGGCCGGGGCGCACCCCGATCTCACCGTCGAATTCGAAATGAACAGCGAAGAAAGCGGCGAACCCGTTGCCGCCACCGGCGAGTTCCGGATTGCGATGCCGGCCGGCTTGACCGGCAACCCCAACGCAGTCTCCTCCTGCTCGATGCTGCAGCTGATGAGCACCGACGTGGAAACGCCGGGCAACGAAGGCTCGTGTCCGCAGGATTCGCAGGTCGGCGTCACCGAAGTCATCCTCTTCAACCAGGAAGGCGGCGCCCAGTCGCTGATCGAGCCGATCTTCAACATGGAGCCACCGGGCGGTGGAGACGTCGTCGCCCGCCTCGGCTTTTACGCCAAGTTCTTTCCGACCTTGATCAACCTGCGTGTGCGGTCCGAGAGCGACTACGGCTTGACCGCGTCGCTGGAAGGCGTCGGCTCGCTGATCCCGCTGCTCTCCGCGACGACGACGATCTGGGGCGTCCCCGCCGACGAATCCCACGATCCGCTGCGGATCACGTCCTACGAGGCCCTGCACTGCGGCGGTTCGCCCTGCACTGCCCCCAACGAAGAACCCCGCCACAGCGGGCTTGTCCCGGCGCCGTTCCTCAGCAACCCGACCCAGTGTGGCGTGCCCCAGCGGTTCGGTCTCACCGCGATCAGCTATCTCGACCCGAGCCTGAGCGCTGCCCAGGAAGTGCAGCTGCCGGGGCTGACGGGCTGCGAGAAAATCGGCTTCTCGCCCAGTTTCTCGGCCACGCCTACCTCTTCGCAGGCGGATTCGCCGACTGGTCTGGACGTTGAGCTGGGCATTCCGCAGGACGAAACGGCAAAAGGCCGCTCGACCTCCCAACTGCGCGACGCGAAGGTGGTGCTGCCGCGCGGAATGACGATCGCCGCCGACGCCGCCGACGGCCTCCAGGGATGCACGGCCGAGCAGGCCGGCTACAAGTCGACGACGACGGCCAGCTGTCCCGCCGCCGCGAAGATCGGCTCCGCCGAGATCGACGTTCCGGCCCTGGCGCACCCGATCGAGGGTGCCGTCTATCAACGCACGCCCGAACCCGGCCACCTCTTCCGGATCTGGCTCGTCGCCGACGAACTGGGCGTACACATCGCCCTCCCAGGCGAAATCGAACTCGATCCGCGGACGGGGCAGGTCACCTCGCTCTTCCTCGAAACCCCGCGCGACCCCGTGCGCGACTTCAAGCTGCACTTCAAGTCGGGCCCTCGCGCTCCCCTCGCCACCCCCTCGTCGTGCGGTACCTACTTCACTCACTACGAGCTTTCGCCCTGGTCGGGGACCGCACCGGCTAGCGGCGACGCGTCGATGGCCATCGACGCGGGTTGTGACACCGGCCACTTCGAACCGAGGCTCAGCGCGGGCTCGATCGACTCATCGGCTGGCTCGTACTCACCTTTTGTCACCGAACTGACCCGACGTTCGGGCGAACAGAACATCGCCGGACTCGGGGTGGCGCTGCCGAGGGGCGTATTGGCGAAGGCCGCCGGCGTGGTGCACTGCGAAGGTGCGGCGGCGGAGATCGGCAACTGTCCCGCCGGCTCGCAGGTCGGGACGATCGAGGTCGCTTCCGGCCCCGGTTCCAACCCGCTCTGGATTCCCCAGGTCGGGAAGGCACCGACCGCCGTCTACCTCTCCGGGCCCTACCAGGGATCGCCCTACGGACTTGTCTTCAAGGTGCCGGCGCAAGCCGGGCCCTTCGACCTCGGCACCGTCGTGGTCAGGGCAGGCATCGACGTTGACCCCGAAAGCGCCCAGGTCTCCGTCAGGTCCAATCCGCTCCCCCAGTTCCTCGAAGGCGTACCGGTCTCCTACCGGACGATCGAGGTCGACATCGACCGGGACCGCTTCGCCCTCAACCCGACCAACTGCTCCCAGAAGCAGACCGAAGCGCACCTCACCTCGGCGCAGGGCGCCGCCGCCACGGCGACTTCTCCCTACCGGGTCCTCGGCTGCGGGGAACTCGGCTTCAAGCCAAAACTCGCTCTGAAGTTGGGGGGCAGCACTCGACGAGGAGGCAACCCGGCCCTTACTGCCACCCTGACCACCCGTGCCGGCGACGCCAACATCGCCAGGGCGCAGGTGGCGTTGCCGCGCTCCGAGTTCCTCGATCAGAGCCACATCCAGACAATCTGCACGCGGGTTCAGTTCGCCGCCGATGCCTGTCCGGCGGCCTCCGTCTATGGCCGCGCCAAGGCCTGGACCCCGCTGCTGGACCACCCCCTTGCCGGCCCGGTCTACCTGCGCTCCTCCAAGCACACGCTGCCGGACCTGGTCGCGGACCTGCGGGGGGACATCGAGGTGGTCCTCGATGGCCGCATCGACTCGATCAAAGGCGAGATTCGCAGCACCTTCGAAGCGGTTCCCGACGCACCGGTGACGAAATTCGTCTTGGCGATGCGGGGCGGAAAGCGGAGCCTGCTTGAAAACTCAACCGACCTTTGTGCTGCCACCCATCGGGCAGACGCTGCCTTCACCGGACAAAACGGGAAGCGGACCAACCTGCACCCCAGCTTGCGCATCGCTTGCAAGCGGGAGGCTCGTAAGCAACGCAAGCAGATAGGAGAGTAGATGTTGGGAGCAACACTCAAACGCGTCACCCCGGCGACCGTGTTGGCCGTCATCGCCCTTGTCTTCGCGATGACGGGCGGGGCCATCGCCGCCAAGAAATACCTGATCACCTCGACCAACCAGATCAGCCCTTCCGTGCTCAAGAAGCTGACCGGCAAGGCCGGGCCGGCAGGTCCCGCCGGCAAAGCGGGGGCCAACGGAACCAATGGAACCAACGGCACAAACGGAACGAACGGTGGCAAAGGCGAAAAAGGCGAAACCGGCTTCACCCAGGTCCTTCCGCCAGGTGAATCGCTCACGGGAGTGTGGTCGAACAACCTCATCCAACCGACGACCGAAACGCTGTCTGTCCAGTTCGTTCCGATCACATTCGCGTTCCCACTTGGCAAAGAACTGACCTCGGCCGATGTCCACTACATCGCGAAGGAAGCCGAAACCGGCGAAGGCGAATGCCCGGGCAGCATTGAAGAACCCGAAGCCGAACCCGGCAACCTCTGCATCTATACCGGGACTGAAGAAGTTGCCCTAGGCGCCGAAGCCAGCCTGGCTGGCTTCGATATTCCGCAACCGGGCAACGTCGGTGTCGTCCTCAAGTTCACCGTCAAAGGACTGGCGATCTTGGAGGGCTCCTGGGCCTTGACGGCCCCGACGTCCTAGGCCGCGTCCCCGACCCGCGTCATCCCGTCCTCGTAGGCTGAGAGGCGGGATGAGCGCGGCGAGGCGCCCGACGCGGGCGCAGGTCAGGCGGCGGCGAGCGGTCGCAGCGGGGGCGATCGGCCTCATCGTGTTGGCGGCTGCCTACCTGGCCTTCTCCGACGCGATCTTCGGGCCCAGCAACGCCGAGCTCGCCAAGCGCAACGGCGACCAGCTCGTCCATATCGAGATCCACAGCAAGGCCGTCGGCCGCGAACTCGGGGTCAACGCGATCGTGCCGCCGCTTGCTGGGCCGCGTGGCAAGCGCGGGCTGCTGGTCTACCTGCACGGGCGCGGCGGCTACGAGGGGACCTTCAACGACGCCGTGCTGCGGGGCCTGCCGTTGCTGCACGGTCACGGGCCGGTGATCGCCTTCCCCGCCGGCGGGGTTCACGGCTACTGGCACAACCGGGCCGACGGCGATTGGGACACCTGGGTCAGCGAAGAAGTGATCCCGCGGGTCGTCAAGCGCTTCGGGGTCGATCCGCAGCGGATCGCGATCGGCGGCATCTCGATGGGCGGCTTCGGCGCCTTCGACATCGCGCTCCACCACCCGGGCATGTTCTGTGCGGTCGGCGGTCACTCCCCGGCGCTCTGGTTCGAAGGCGGCGAAACCGCGCCGGGCGCCTTCGACAACGGCGCCGACTTCGAAGCCAACGACGTCGTCGGCACGGTCCAGGAAAATCCGGATGCCTTCGGCGACGCCAAGGTCTGGATCGACTACGGCACCGAAGACCCCTTCCGGGTCTACGACGAAGGCTTCGTCGAAGCGATGGAAGCGGGCAGTGCCGACTTCACCGCCCACTCATGGCCGGGCGCCCACGAGGGCGGTTACTGGAACGACCACTGGCCCGACTACCAGCGCTTCTACGTCAAGGCGTTGGCTCACTGCGACTAGCCAGCTCGCGCCGAACGGTCGAATCAGGCTACCCCGGCAGGGTCCAGACGGTGATCGGGTGGGTGCGGCCGCGGACCTCGAGCTCGCCGACCAGCTCCAGGTCGGTGTCCTCGGCCTCCAACGCCTGCCGGGTCGAGTCGGCGACGAAGAGCTGGTGGCCGGAGCCTTTGGTCATGCCCTCCAGTCGCGCCGCGGTGTTGGTCGTGTCGCCGATCGCCGTGTACTCGATGCGGCGTTTGGAGCCGACCTGCCCCGACATCACGGGTCCGCTGTTGAGGCCGATCCCGATCGCGAAGCCGCGACCCATCCCAGCCCCCTCCAACCACTTGTTGAAGCGCGGCAGGCGCAGGTCGAGCATCTCCCGCGCCGAGGCGAGGGCGCGGTCGGCGTGGTCGGGCTGCTCGAGGGGCGCTCCGAAGACGGCCATGATGCCGTCGCCCATGTAGGCGACCAGGGTGCCGCCGTGGTCCATGATCGCGTCGCTCATCTCCTCCAGGTAATGGTTGAGCACCTCGATCACCGAATCGGGCGGCAGCGCCTCGGAGAAGCTGGTGAAGCCGCGCAGGTCGCAGAAGAGGACGGTGCCGTTTCGCCGCACGCCGCCCAGGCGCAGGTCCTGGTCGGTGCGGGCGAGCACGTCGTTGACGACCGCGGCGGGCACGAAGCGCGAGAAGGTGTCGTGGACGCGCTGGCGCTCCATCGAGTTGAGCACGTAGTTGACCGCGAGGGCGCCGAGGGCGGAGAGGACCAGGGCAAACAGTGGGTAGACGACCGGCAGCACGGTGCCGGCGTTGAAGGTCAGCTGTGTGGCTAGCGCGTAGATAAGGCCCAGTGCGAGCGCGACGAGCAGGGCCAGCGGCGGCTTCAGGCGCAGGGTCGCCGCCGCTGGGGCCGCGGCCATCAGGAGGATCAGCATCAGGTCGACGAGCAGGCCGGAGGAGCCGAGCGGAAAGCCGTGCTCCGCGGTCCAGATCGCGTTCGCCTGGATTTCCGGTCCCGCCATCAGTTCGTCACCGGTGGTCGCGGTCGGGTGCAGGTCCTGCAGCGAGGGGGCCGAGGCGCCGACTATGACCGTCTTGCCGCGGAATACCGAGGCGGGAACCTGACCGCGCAGAACGCTCGAGTAGGAGACCTGGCGGAAGGTCCCGGGTGGGCCGCGGAAGTCGATCCAGGCACTGCCGTCGCCTTCCATCTCAGTCGGGTCGATCGGTTCGCCCGTCGCCGCTTCGGCGGTGACGATCGCGAAGCTGGGGAGGCCGTCGAACTCGTAGTGCATCTTGCGCACCGCGCCGCCGGCATCGGGCTCGATCACGGTGTTGCCGGCGTGGGCTCCGATTTCGTCGACCACCGATTCGCCGCCGAAGATCCTGCTTTCGCCGTGCGAGTTGACTTCGGTGGTCGAGAGCACCACACCGCCCGCCCGCGCGATCGATTCGATCAGGGCGTTGTCCTGGCGCGGCACCGTCGGCTCGGTGAACTGGATGTCGACGGCGATCGTCTTGGCCCCGGCCGCGCGCAGCCGATCGATCACCCGAGCGTGCAGGGAGCGGGGGAAGGGCCACTGGACCCCGAGCTGGCTGAAGGTGCGGTCATCGACCTTGACGAAGACGATGTCGCTGGGCTGCTCCTGGGTGCCGCGGAGCGAGAAGCGGGCGTCGACGCTGTGCAGCTCCAGCGAACGCATCAGGTTCGTGCCGTAGGCGACGATCGCCAGGCCGGCGGCCACCAGCGCAACGATGAGCAGTGCCACTTCGCGACGGCGACGAAGTGAACGGGGCGCACTCACCGTTTCGCCAACCCGTAGGAAAAGATCGGGAACCTTAACCGGTCGGTCTCCGCTCTCGCAGGGAGTGACTATCTTGCCCCGCACGATGAACAAGGCGGCGCAGCAGCTGCGCCTCAGCGTTCGGGCTCTGATGCTCGATTTCGAGAATCGCGACCTCGGTTTGCTCGGCCTGGCGCGGATCGGCGTCTCCTTCGCCAGCTGGAGCTTCACGATCGCGCTCGGCGTCTATGGCTTCGAGGCCCACGGCGTCGTCGGCGTCGGCCTCGTCGCCCTGGTCCGGCTGCTTCCGGGGGCGCTCGCCTCGCCCCTCGCCGGCCTGATCGCCGACAGCCGCCCGCGGCGCACGGTGCTGATTGGCAGCGCTCTGGCGATGGCCGCCGTACTTGCCGGAGCGGCAGTGGCAGCCTCGCTCGGCGCCTCGACCGGGGTCGTCTTCATCTTCCCGGCGCTCTTCGCCGTGCTCTCCAGCGGTTATGTGCCGGCCGAGTCGGCAATGTTCCCGCTGCTGGCTCGCACCCCGCAGGAGCTCTCCGCCAGCAACGTCAACCACAGCGCGATGGAAAACGCCGGCTTCATCGCCGCGGCGATCGCCACCGGTTTCCTGCTCACCGCGACCTCGCCCGGGTTCGTCTTCGGCGTCGCCTCGGCGGTGCTGGCCCTGGTGGCGATCACCCTCCTGGGCGTGCGGCGCGACAGTCGCCCGGAGTACGCCGATGACGGAGAGCTATCGAGCGCCGTCCGCGAGATCACCCTGGGCCTACGCACCCTGGTGGCCCACCCGGCGGTGCGCCTGGCTTCGCTGACGTTGATCGTGCTCTTGCTCTTCGAGGGCTTCGCCGACGTCATCCTCGTCGTCTTCGCCCTCGAGCTGCTGCACCTTGCCGAGGGCAGCGTCGGCTTCCTCAATGCCAGCTGGGGCCTGGGCTCGCTGTTCGGCGGCGCCTGCCTGGCGCTGCTGCTCGACCGCGGCAAGCTGGTGGCGGCGATCGCCGGTGGCAGCCTCGTCCTCGGCGCCGCGACGATGCTGCCCGGCATCTGGCCCGAGCAGGCGACTCTCTACGTCGCCTGGTTCGGCATCGGCATCGGCTTCGTCTTCGTCGAGGTGGCGGCGAAAACCCTGATGCAGCGGTTGGGATCCGACGAGACGATGGGGCGGGTGGTGAGTGCGCTGGAATCGGGACGCTTGGCGGCGATGGCGCTCGGCTCGCTCGGCGCGATCGTCCTGATCGAATTGCTGCACCCGCGCGGCGCCCTGATCGCACTCGGCGCCCTGATGCCGGTCTTCGTCATCTTCTGCTGGTCGCGACTGCGTGCCTATGAGGTCGGCGCCCCGGTCGCCGAGGGGCAGTACCGCCTGCTGCGCGAGAACTCGATCTTCGCGCCGCTCCCTGTCGCCACCGTGGAGCGACTCAGCCACGACCTCGATCAGATCGAGGTGCCGGCCGGCGAAGACGTGATCGTGCAGGGTGAGATCGGCGATCGTTTCTTCCTGATCGAGCAGGGCGAGGTCGAGGTTTTCGAAAACGGGGTCTTCCGTCGCAATGAGGGCCCGGGCGAGTCGTTCGGCGAGATTGCCCTGCTCCGCGACGTTCCCCGCACCGCAACCGTCAGAACCACTGCTCAGAGCCGGCTGCTCGTGCTCGGTCGCGATCGGTTCCTGCTCGCCGTCGGCGGCCATCGCCGCAGCCACCAAGTGGCCCACACCGTGATCGACGACCGCTGGCCGGGCGAGCCCACTCCCCCCGTGCTCTCCGACTAGGTGTTCTCTGTTCTCAGCAGTGCCAGCGGCCGAGGCCGGTGACCGGGATCCGGCGCGTCTTGGGATCCATCGAGAGTCGGATCAGTCGGTTGCAGGTGTAGCGCCCCTGCGCCTCGGTGTGGCGCTCGAGGAAGATGCGGCAGAAGGCGACGTGGGGGCTGTCACGACGGCAGTTGAGGACGCCGTTGCGGATGCAGCTCTGGTCCTGAGCGCAGGTGCTCTTGGCGAAACTGGCCGCCTTCTCGCGTGCGGCGGGAATCGAGAGTGTGGTCGCAGCCCTGGCCACCGGGGCAAACAGGGCGAGGACCGCCAATGTCCCCACGCTGGCTGCCAGCAGATGGCGTGGGGGATTCAGGCGGCGGCGAGCAGCGCCAGCAGGAAGAGAAAGACCATGTGGAAGCTCTGGTCGAGCGCCAACCGCAGCCCGCCGGGCGGCTGCCCCTGCACTCGCTTGAACCTGCGCATGTAGGTGTCGAGCAGGCGGCCGTCGTCCTGAATCATGTGCGGCAGGGCGATCAGCACTGCGACGCCAAATGCCCAGGCGCCGATGTCCGTCGAGAGCCAGATCAGGGCTGGGACGAAGGCCAGCGTGTAGGTGATGGTGTGGGCGAACAGGGCGCGCCGCGACTCCCGATTCGGTCCGAGGCCGCCGAACTTGTGGGTCGCCTGCCAATCCGTCTGCAGCAGGAAGTCCCCCACCAGGTGGGAGACCGCGAAGACGGCGAAGACCTCTACCCAGTCCACGGCGGGCAACGTATCGGCTCCATCCCCGGTTTCGGGCCCCGCTCGCCATCATCAGCGCAGGCGGGGGATCGCCGCTTTCGCAACGTACTGTTGGCCGGGATGCAGGAAGAGGGTGGTTCCCTTGACGAAGTCATCGACGGTGACAACGCCTTCGCGCACGCCAAAAAGGGTCGAGTTGTCACAGCGGTCGCGGACCAGCCAGACGGTGCCGCGCACCGTCGCCGAGCCGTAGTTGCCGGAGGTCTTGAAGTTGCCTTTGCCGCTGCCCCAGAGCTTGCGGCCGCCACCCGAGTTGCTCCGCAGCGCGATTCGACCCCCTCGCTCTCGCTTCGACCGCCCGGCGGATTTGCGCTTCTCGCATTTGAGCTTGCCCGCCAGTTTCAGTTCGGTCTCGCCGGGGCTCTGGCCGACGGCGAAGGTGCCGCCCCAGAAGTAGGCGGACTCAAAACCTTCTTCGCCGAGTTTCGCCGCCGTCAGGTTGACGACGCCGTTGCCGGTGTCGACCTGGCAGCCAAGCGAGACCTGCTCGGGGACGTTGAGCGGCACGAAGCCACCGTCGCCCGGGCACTTCGTCTTGACGATGCCGCCGGCCGGTTCGAGGTTGACGTTGACGCCCGCAACCGGATTCGGAAGCCCGGTGTCCTGGGGCGCGGCCGCGGCCTGCGCGGGTGCGGGTGGCGCCGGCGCCATAACGAGGGTCACTTCTTCTTTGGCGTCGGGGGTCAGGCCGTTGGCGGCGGACACGGTGAACTGGAAGCTGCCGGCTTCGGTCGGTATGCCGATGAGATCCCCGTTGGGGGTGAGTTCCAGCCCGACGGGGAGTTTTCCGGAGACGACCGAGAAGCTGGGTCCGGGAGCCTGCGGAGTGGTTTCAAACTGGTGGTCGTACGGCGTGCCCACTTTCCCTTCCCCGAGCGGGGCGGCGAGCATCAGCGGTTGCACCTGGCCCGCGCCGTTGTCACCCCAGCAGTCGATCTCACCGGTGGACTTCGTGGCGCAGCTATGACTGCCGCCGGTCGTGACCGCGAGGAACATTCCGCTCGGGACTTCATCCAGCTGCCCGGCCGAGTCGTCCCCCCAGCAGGCAAGCGTGCCGTCGGCTCGGATCGCGCAGCTGTGCGACCGGCCGGCCGAGACCGAGACGAATTCGCCGCTCGGCAGGCCGTCGAGCTGCCCGGCCGAGTCGTCGCCCCAGCAGCTCAGCTCACCCGCGGCGCTGACCGCGCAGCTGTGGGCGCCACCCGCGGCGACGGAGAGGAACTTGGGCGGGATGGGCGGATCAGGCTGGTGAGAACGATGATGGTGGTGGGGGAGGAAATACCACCACCAAGGGTGATGTACCGGCGGGCTCTCCTCCTCTTCGGGCGCTTCGTAGAGCTGCCCGGCCGAGTCGTCCCCCCAACAAGCCAGCGTGCCGTCGGTGCGGATCGCGCAAGTGTGCGCGCCGCCGGCCGAGAGCGAGCGAAACGTCCCGCTCGGGACTTCATCCAGCTGCCGCGCCGAGTCGTCTCCCCAGCAGGCCAGGGTGCCGTCATCCCGGATCGCGCAAGTGTGGGAGCCGCCGGCGGCTACGGCGAGAAACGTCCCGCTGGGAACCCCGTAGAGCTGCCCGGCCGAGTCGTCCCCCCAACAAGCCAGCGTGCCGTCGGTGCGGATCGCGCAAGTGTGCGCGCCGCCGGCCGAGAGCGAGCGAAACGTCCCGCTCGGGACTTCATCCAGCTGCCCGGCCGAGTCGTCACCCCAGCAGGCGAGCGTGCCGTCGGTGCGGATCGCGCAAGTGTGGGAGCCACCGGCCGCGACCTGCTCGGAGCCTGGCGCCGGCAATGCCGTGGCGGATGACGCGCCGACCGTCGCAAACAGCACCACAGCGACAAAGGCGAGCGCCGTCAAACGGACTATCGGGTGAACCATGACGAGACCTCGTCTCTAGGGAGCGGCCAGGCTACACGAACGTTGGATCAGGAATCTCAACTGGTATTTGAACGCTTTGAGGCCGCCTGTTCTCGCGCTCGCAGACGGCCGACTGCTTCATTTGCTTCAATCGGATCACCAGAGAAAGGAGGTGGTCCTAACTTGATTCACATGCTTAATGGGACTCTGGAGGTGCAGGGCCGCTAGGCGCCGCACTGTTTCGGGGCGCCCGGTGGAATCCACCCCGGGCACCGGCGAGCAGGGAATGCCGGGCTTTGTCCCACCCGGACGCTGCTTTCATGCTCGTTACAAGCACCTGGCCAGGGCCGCCTTCGGGCGGCCCTGGCGCTTTCGAGACTGGAGGAACCGTGATCACCAAGACCGACTTCATCGGCATCCCCTCGACCGACGCCGAGCGCTCGCGGCGCTTCTACGTGGAGACGCTCGGATTGCGACCCGACGAGAAGGGCAAATACGAGGTCTGGGCGGGCGAGACCTGCTTCGGGATCTGGGAACCGGCGCGGCAGGGGATGGAGTTCGCGCCGCAGAAAAACGCGCACCCGGCACTGCACGTCGACGACGTCGCGGCGGCGCGGGCGCAGCTCGAGGCCAAGGGGGTCGAGTTCAACGGCGAGACCTTCGATACCGGCGTCTGCCACATGGCTTTCTTCACCGACCCCGACGGCAACGACCTGATGCTGCACAACCGCTACGCGCCTCCCCCCGCGGCTGAGTAGCGCGATCAGGCGGTGCGGGTGGCGCTGCTGGGTTGAAGCGCCACCCGGATCGCCTCGGCGAGGCCGTCCGCCTCAGCCGCGGTGAGCGTGCTCGTCGTCACCCGGATCGCGCGCGGGCTCTGCAGGCGGAAGGGGGCGCCTGGCATGACGGCCCATCCCTGCGCCAGCAGGGCCTGAACGACCGGCGCTTCCTCGGGCACTGGTATCCAGACCGCGATGCCGGCCGGCGCCGTGACCTCGATCCCGCGCTCCGCCAGCGCGGCCTGAAACTGCTCGCGGCGGTCGCGATAGGTGTCTGCCGTGCGCGCGAGCGCCGCGCCTACTCGCTTGTCGCCCCACATCGCCGCGACGAGGTGCTGCAGCAGGTGGCTGACCCACTGCGGCCCCACCGCCTGGCGGCCGCGCACGCGGCTGATCGTTTGGGCATCGCCCGCCAGGATCGCCAGCCGCAGGTCGGGCCCAAGCGACTTGGCCAGCGAGAGGGTCGAGGCCCAGCGTTCGCGGCCCGCTGTCAGCGTGACTCGCGGCACGCCGGCAATCGGGCCGAGGTGGTCGTCCTCCACCACCATCGCTCCCGGCGCTTGCGCGAGGACCGCTCGCAGCTCCCGCGCCCGCCTGTCGTCGAGTGAGGCTCCGGTCGGGTTCTGGCCGCGCGGGTTGAGCACGACCGCGGCGGCACCCTCCGCCAGTGCCGCGGCTAGCCCGTCGGGAACCATGCCGCGATCGTCGATCGGGACCGGGCGCAGGGCAAGGCCCAGCGCGCGCAGGAGGTCGAAGAGGCCGGCGAAGCCGGGGTCTTCGACCGCGACCAGGTCCCCCGGCTTGGTGTTGGCCTGCAGCGCCCGCTCGATCCCATCGAGCGCACCGCTGGTGACGGCGAGCGCTTCGCCGTCGATGCCGGTCGCCCCGAACTCGGCCTCGGCCAGCGCCAGCAACCCGGGCACTGCCGGTTCGTCTCCGTAGAGCTGGGTGGGCGGCTGCAATCGCCGCAGGAAGGGGGTGGCGTCGGGAAGCAGGGACGGGTCGGGGTTGCCGCTGGCCAGGTCGCGGGCGCCGGCGGGAACGCTGGGTCGCTGTAGTGCCCCGCCGAGGGGAGGGCGCCAGCTGACCCGGGAGCGGCTGCGTTCGTGGGTGACCACGAGGCCGCGCGAACGCAGGTCCCCAAGCGCCGCCGAGGCGGTAGTCGGGCTAACACCAAGCTCGCGGGCGATGGTGCGCACGGACGGAAGCGCCTCGCCCGGCGCCAGCGCCCCCCGCTCGATCGCCCGCTCGATGCTGGCGGCGATCTCCTGCCCGCTACTGCCGCTGATGCGATATTGTGCCATAGCAGATACTTAATCTGTACTGTAACAGATGAAGACACAACGCACAAAGCTGCGCCGCAAGCCGAGCCGGGGTTCGCACGACCGGGCCATGATCGAGGCGATCTTCGACGAGGCGCTGGTCTCCCATCTCGGCGTTGTCGACGACGACTTCCCGGTGGTGATTCCGACGCTGCACGTGCGGGTGGGGTCGCACGTCTACCTGCACGGCTCGGCCGCGAGCCGTGCCTTGCGGCAGTCCGAGGGTGCCGAGGTCTGCCTGACCGCGACCCTCGTCGATGGCCTGGTGTTGGCCCGCGCCGCCATGCACCACTCGGCGAACTTCCGCTCGGCGATGCTCTTCGGGCAGGGCAGGTGGATCGATGAGGAAGACGAGAAGCGCGCCGCGCTCGAGGCGCTGGTGGAAAAGATCGTTCCGGGACGCTGGGGCGACGCGCGCGTCCCCACCGCCAAGGAGCTGCGCGCGACCTCGGTCCTGCGCATCCCGCTCGAGGAGGCCTCGGCCAAGGTCCGGACGGGCCCGCCGCTCGACGATGACGAGGACATGGAGCTGCCGGTCTGGGCCGGGGTCCTCGGTTTACGCACGGTCGCCGAGGCGCCCGTGCCCGACCCATCGCTCGCGGCGGGAATCGAGCTTCCGGGGTACCTGGGCGAGCTGCTGGGAAGCCGGGCAGGTTCGGCACGCCAAGGGTCGAACTAGGTGCCATGAATAGAAAGCTCGATGTAGGCGGCACCCTCAGTCAGGTCTTCTCCACCTATGGCCAGCAGGCCGGCGTCCTCTTGCCACTTGCCTTCGGTCTCTACCTGCTCGTGGCCATCGTCACCGGCCTCTTCGCCGGCAACTTCCTGCTCGGGCTGGTCGCTCTCGGCGTTGGGGTGATCGCGGCGACCCTCTACCAGGGCTTGGTCGTGAGCCTGGTGCGCGACGTCCAGGACGGCAGCCGCGACTCCTCGGTCGGGCAGCTGATCGAGGAGACCTGGCCGGTGGTCCTGCCGCTGATCGGCGCCGGCATCCTCGCCGGCATCGGCATCGCGATCGGTCTCCTCATCCTCATCGTTCCGGGCCTGATCCTGCTGACGATCTGGTCGGTGATCGCGCCGGTGATCGTGGTCGAGCGCAGCGGCGCGATCGACGCCTTCGGCCGCTCCCGCGCCCTGGTCAAGGGCAACGGTTGGCAGGTCTTCGGCGTCATCCTCGTCGTCTTCCTGATCTCCGGGATCGCCAGCTTCGTGCTGCAGGCGATCGGGGTCGGCATCTCTGACACCTTCGCCATGCGGGCCCTCTTCAGCTTGATCGCCTCGACCCTAACCGCGCCGATCGGAGCGCTGGCCGCCTCGACGATCTACTTCAACCTGATTGCGCTGAAGGGCGCGGCGGCGGAGAGCGGTCCAGCCAGCGACGCTCCGTTGCCACCATCGCCGGCCTAGCGAGCAGACGGGAGCCGTCCTCGGCGCCAGCGTAGTGTGAGACCCACATCACGGTTGGCTGACCAGCCAACATGCGAGAATGGCTGCGCGTGACGGCTAACGGGGAATCCATCGAGCACCTCGACGTGCTCATTGTCGGTGCCGGTCTCTCCGGCATCGGCGCCGCGCATCACCTGCAGGAGGCCTTTCCCGGCCGCAGCTACGCGATCTTCGAGGCGCGCGAGGAACTGGGGGGGACCTGGGACCTCTTCCGCTATCCCGGCATCCGCTCGGACTCCGACATGCACACCCTGGGCTACCGCTTCAAGCCCTGGACGGCGGCGAAGTCGATCAGCGACGGCGAGGCGATCCTCGACTACGTGCGCGAGACCGCGCGCGAGGGCCGGATCGACACCAAGATCCGCTTCCAGCATCGGGTGGTGCGAGCCGAGTGGTCAAGCGAGGAGGCGCTGTGGTCGGTCGAGGCCGAGCGGGTCGACAGCGGTGAGCTCGTGCGGCTGACCTGCAACTACCTCTGGGTCTGCAGCGGCTACTACCGCTACGACCAAGGCTTTACCCCGGAGTTCCCCGGTGCCAAGGACTTCAGCGGCGAGATCGTCCACCCCCAGCACTGGCCCGCGGACCTCGACTACAGCGGCAAGCGCGTGGTCGTGATCGGCAGTGGCGCCACCGCCGTGACGCTGGTGCCGGCGATGGCCGAGCAGGCCGCCCACGTGACGATGCTGCAGCGCTCGCCGACCTACATCGCCTCGCTACCGGCCGAAGACCCGATCGCCAACGGTCTGCGCCGCTTCCTCCCCGACAAGGCCGTCTACACGATCGTGCGCTGGAAGAACGTGGCGCTGCAGTCGCTGATCTATCAGCTCAGCCGCCGCCGGCCGCGGGCGGTGAAAAAGATGATCCGGCGCGGGGTCGAACGCTCGTTGCCGACCGGCTACGACATCGACAAGCACTTCAAGCCGAAGTACAACCCCTGGGACCAGCGCATGTGCCTGGTGCCCAACGGCGACCTCTTCAAGGCGATCCGCAGCGGCGACGCGACGGTCGTCACCGAGACGATCGAGCGCTTCACCGAGGACGGGATCAAGCTCGACTCGGGCGAGCAGCTAGAGGCCGACGTGATCGTTACAGCGACCGGACTCAACCTGCTCTTCCTCGGCGGCATGGAGCTGGTCGTCGACGGCGAGCCGGTCGACATCGCGGAGAAGATGGCCTACAAGGGGATGATGCTGAGCGGCGTGCCCAACTGCGCCTTCACCGTCGGCTACACCAACGCCTCCTGGACGCTGAAGGCCGACCTCACCTCCGAATACGTCTGCCGGGTGCTCGCCCACATGGACGCCCACGGCTATCGCAAAAGCGTGCCCCAGCTCTCCGATCCCAGCGTCACGGAGATGCCGCTACTCGACTTCACTTCCGGCTACGTACAGCGCTCGCTGCACGAATTCCCCAAACAGGGCTCGAAGGAGCCTTGGAAGCTGCGCCAAAATTACGTGCTCGACATCAGGACTATCCGCCGCGGCCCGATCGACGACGGCGCGATGCGCTTCTCGAACCCCGCCTCGCGCGGCTCCAAAAGCGAGCCGACGCTCGCTTCGGCCGCCTAGGGAAGTAGCGCGATCGCCCGGCCGGGGGCGCCGCTGGCGACGGCGATCTTGATCGGCAGGAAGACGAAGGAGGCGCCGCGGGGTGGCAGTCGATCGAGATTTGTCAGCCCCTCGACGAAGGCCATTTTCCGGCTGAGGCCGGCGCGGTGGACTTCGTTGCCCTCCTCGGCCGAGCCCATGCTTGGGGCATCGATGCCGATCGTGTTGACGCCGCGCTCGTGCAGGAAGATCGCGGCATCGGCCTCCGGGGCCGGCCAGGCGGGGCGCGACTGCAGCACCACCGGCTCGTGCAGGAAGGCTCGGCCGGCCTCGCCTTTGACGTAGTGCTTGGACCAGCCGGTCAGGAGCAAGGCGATCTCACCTGGCTCGAAACGGCCGTGCTCCTGCTCCCAGGCTTCGAGATGGGCGACCGTGATCGCGGGACTTGCCCCCGGCTCGGCCTCGCCGTCGAGGTGGCGGAGGTCGACGACCGCGGCCGGGCCGATCAGCTTCGAGAGGTCGAGCTTCTCGGCGCTGACCTCGCCCAGCGGACCGGCTTCGGGCAACCCGGAATCGGGCGGTGGGATGTAGTGCGAGGGCGCATCGGCGTGGGTGCCGGCGTGCTCATCGAGGATGAAGAAATGGGTCACGTACGGACCGAGCGAGCAGGTGCAGGCACCGGTCGGCAGTTCCTCCTCGTCGAACCAGCTCCAGTTCTTGTGGGCGAACGGCATGTGCTCCGGCCAGGTCACCGGCAGGTGCTCGGAGAGCGTGACCGAGAGGTCGACGATCTTGCTTGGGTCCGCTTCGATCAAGACGATCGAAGTCGTACCACGAACTCGCGCTCAGGCCTCGGCGAGCAGCCGCTCGGCGAGGCGGTTCATGCCGCGCTCGTTGGCGGCCTTGGCGGCCTGGGCCCAATCGGTCTCGCGGTCGGTGGGAGGCTCGACCCCGGCGTCGCGCAGGGTGGCGATGTCCTTGAAGGCACGCAGATCGTCGGCGGCTTCGATCAGCGAGGCGCGCAGGGCGGGGCGGTGCTCGCGGATCGCGTTCTCGAGCACGCCCTCGAGCGAGCCGTGGCGGCGCAGCAGCTCGGCCGCGGTCTTCGGGCCGACCCCCTTGGCGCCGGGCAGGCCGTCGGAAGGATCGCCGCGCAGGGCGATGAAGTCGGGGACGAGCGCGGGTGGGATTCCATAGCGCTCCTCGACCTCCGCCGGGCCGACCGCTTCCGCCCCTTTGCCTTTGCCACCGGTCTTCACGTAGAGAACGGTGACCCGCTCACCGGCGCACTGGTACATGTCGCGGTCGCCGGTCATCAGCAGGGCGTGGCCACCGGCCTCGGCCTCGCGGCGGGCGTAGGTGCCGAGCAGGTCGTCGGCCTCGAGGTCCTCACTGGTTGCCACGGTCCAGCCGAAGGCGGCGAAGAAGTCGCGGGCGGCGGCGAACTGGGGCGAGAGGTCGTCAGGCATCGCCGCCTCGCGCTCGGCGTGATAGGCGGGGTAGAGCTCGGTCCGATAGGAGGCGGCGTCGGGGCCGAAGCAGAGGACGACGGCGCGCGGCCGGTGCAGTTCGACCTCGCGCAGGACCAGGTTGGCGGTGCCGAGCAGGGCGTTGACCGGCTTGCCGTCGGCCCCCTTGATCGAGTCGGGCAGCGCGTAGAAGGCGCGGAAGAGCATCGAGGGTGTGTCGACGGCGAGCAGCGGTTGGGCCACGGCGGCAGCCTACGCCTCCGGCCTGCGGTCGGTCTCGGGTACGGTCCGGGGTCTATGGCAGACCGGGAGGGTCCCCGCATTTCGCCTGGCGACCGGCGCCAGCTCGGCTGGGTCAACTTTGCCATCGCCAAGCTGGCGGGCCTCGTCACCCGCGGGCGGCCGCCACACATCTTCACCACGCTGGGCCGCCACCGGGGCCTCTTTCGCCGCTGGCTCTGGTTTGCCGGGGCGCTGATGCCGGGTGGCAAGCTGCCGCGCGAGGAGACCGAGCTGGTGATCCTCCGCGTCGCCCACAACACCGGCAGCGAGTACGAGTGGGTGCAGCACGAGCGCATGGCGCGGCGGGTCGGGCTAAGCGATGAAGAGATTGCCCGCGCGCGCCAGGGTCCCGACGCAGAGGGCTGGTCCGAGCGTCAGGCGCTGCTGCTGCGGGCCGCCGACGAGCTGCACGCGGGCGATCGGATCGGCGATGAGCTTTGGGCCGAGTTGAGCCGGCAGCTCGATGAGGTCTTGCTGATTGAGCTCTGCATGCTGATCGGTCACTACGAGATGCTGGCGATGACCCTCAACTCGCTCCAGGTCGAACCGGACTTCGAGGCAAGGCTGTGAAGTTGGGCGTCCGAGACCTGCGCGGCAAGCGCTGCCTGATCACCGGGGCCGCCAGCGGTATCGGTCGGGCAACGGCGATCGCGGCTGCCCGGCAGGGAGCGGAGCTCTTCCTCACCGATCGCAACGGCGAGGGTCTCGAGCAGGTTGCCGCGGAGATCCGCAGCACGGGCGGGACCGTCGCCCACTTCGCCACCGTCGACCTGGTCGATCACGAGGCGGTGATCGCCTTCGCCACGGAGGTGCACACGATCGCGCCCAGCATGGACGTGGTCATGAACATCGCCGGGATCTCGACCTGGGGCAAAATCGAGCAGCTCGAACACGAGCACTGGCGGCGCACGATCGAGATCGACCTGATGGGGCCGATCGGCGTGCTCGAGTGCTTCGTACCGCCGATGATCGAGGCCCGCCGCGGCGGCCACGTCGTCAACGTCTCCTCGGTCGCGGGGCTCTTCGGCCTGCCTTGGCACGCTCCCTACAGCGCCGCCAAGTTCGGCCTGCGCGGCGTCTCCGAGGTGTTGCGCTTCGATTTGCGCAAGAACCGCATCGGCGTCAGCCTGGTCTGCCCGGGGGCGGTGAAGACGCCGCTGGTCGGCACCGTGGACATCGTCGGGGTCGACCGCGACAGCCCGAAGATGCGCCGGCTGATCGCGCTCTTCGAGCGCCGCGCCGTCTCGCCCGAGAAGGTGGCCGAGAAGATCCTGGAGGGGGTGGAGAAGAACCGCTACATGGTCTTCACCTCCCCCGACGGCCGCTTCCTGCACTGGCTCCAGCGCAAGTTCTCGCCGCCCTACGAGCTGCTGATGCGGGTAATGAACCGCGAGCTCGAGCGGGCCGCTCGCTAGCCGGAGCCGACCGTCCTCTAGGTTTGTCGCCGTGCCTGAGGTGGCCCTGAACATCGAGGATCTGGCCAAGCGCTACCCGACCGGCGTGGAGGCGCTGCGCGGAGTCTCCCTGCAGATCAAGCAGGGAGAACTCTTTGGCCTGCTCGGGCCCAACGGCGCCGGCAAGTCGACGCTGATCCACTGCACGACCGGGCTGGCGCAGCCGACCGGCGGCTCGATCCACGTCTTCGGCCACGACGCCACCGGCAACTACGGCGAGGCGCGTCAGGCGGTCGGGCTGGCGCCGCAGGAGCCCAACCTCGACTGGTTTCTCACTGCCGCCGAGACGCTCGACTATCACGCCGGTTACTTCAGCATGCCCAAGCGCGAGCGGCGCGAGCGCACCGAGGAGTTGCTCGAGACCTTCTCGCTGACCGAGAAGCGCGACGAACGCACCCGCACGCTCTCGGGCGGGATGAAGCGACGGCTGATCCTGGCCCGGGCGATGATGCACCGGCCGCGCCTGCTGATCCTCGACGAGCCGACCGCGGGCGTCGACGTCGAGCTGCGGCTCGAGCTCTGGCACTACGTGCAGCGGATCAACCAGGAGGGCACGACGATTCTGCTCACCACGCACTACCTCGAGGAGGCCGAACAGCTCTGCGACCGAATCGCCTTCATCAACGGCGGCCAGATCGTCGGCGAGGGGACCAGTAGCGAGCTCTCCGCGCGCTACGGCGTCGACAGCCTCGAGGACGCCTACCTCGCCCTGGTCGGGCGCAAAGAGCTCTCGCGCTCGCACGCCGAGGTCGTAACTCCGTGAGCGCAGCGCAGATTCGCTTCGCGACGCTCTGGCGCCGCGAGGTCAACCGCTTCATGAAGATCAAGAAGCAGACGCTCGGCGCGCCGCTGCTCGAAACCTTCCTCTACATCATGGTTTTCGGTGCCGCGCTCGGCTCGCGGATCAAGCATCTGCACGGGATCGACTACATCCTCTTCGTCATCCCGGGGCTGATCATGATGGCCTTCTCCACCAACGCCTTCGCCAACAACTCCTCCTCGATCCTGCAGCAGAAGTTCCAGGGCGCGATCCAAGACCAGCTCTCCTCGCCCGCTTCCCCACTGGAGCTGTTGCTCGCCTTCTCGCTCGGCGGCTTCATGCGCGGCTTGATCGTGGCGACGCTGACCTTCATCGTCTCGGTGATCCTGGTCGGCCTGCCGGTCGACCACGTCCTCGTCCTGATCCCTTCGCTTGCCCTGGTCGGCTTCTTCTTCTCCCAGCTCGGCGTTCTCACCGGGGTGCGCGCCGAGCAGTTCGACGACGTCTCCTTCGTCCAGACCTTCGTCTTGCAGCCGCTGATCTTCCTCGGTGGCGTCTTCTACTCGGCCGCCCTGCTGCCACAGCCGTTCGAGACCCTGACCCGCTTCAACCCGATCTACTACATGATCAACCTGGTTCGCTACGGCTTCGTCGGCTTCAGCGAAGTCAGCATCGCCCTCTCGCTCCTCGCCCTGACCGCCGCGACAGCCGCCCTCTTCTTGGTCAACCTGCGCCTCTTCGGCCAGGGCTACAAGCTGCGCGCTTAGCTCGCGCCCGTTAGGCCTTGGCGAGAGGCAGGCGCTCGGCGAGCCCGGTCAGCTCGAGCACCCGGGTGACGGCGGGAAAGTCGCTGGGGATGAAGCTGACCCGGGTGCCGCCCTCGTTGCGGCTCAGGGTCGAGACGAGCAGTGCGATCCCGGTCGAATCGATGAACTCGAGCTCGCGCATGTCGACGATGACCGGGGTGGAGGCGTCGGCGAGCGAGCCCTCGAGCGCGCTCTCGGCTGTACCGGCGTTGGCGAGGTCGAGCTCGCCGGCAAAAGCGATCACCAAACTGCCGTCGCTTTCCTGGCTGCGAACGACGAGTGTGCCGTCGGCGATTTCGCGTTGCTCAGTTGACATTCGTTCCCTCCCGGGGGCTGCGTGCTTCTCGCTTCAGTTTACGCCACCAGCGGGTTTGCTCTCTCCTCAGCGGGTACCTGGGTGGAGACTGACACTTCGTTGCAACTTGCCGGCGACGGTCTCCCTGGTGCGCAGGGGCCGTCGCTGGTTCTTACTGTGAATGGACGGGAACCGCATGGAAAAGAGAAAACTTGGCAACGCCGGCTTGAAGGTCTCGGCCGAGGGGCTGGGCTGCATGGGGATGTCGGAGTTCTACGGCTCGGCCGATGAGGCAGAGGCGACGGCGACGATCGAGCGGGCGCTCGAGCTTGGCGTGACTTTCCTCGACACGGCCGACATGTACGGGCCGTTCACCAACGAGAAGTTGGTCGGCAAGGCGATCGCCGGCCGCCGCGACGAGGTCGTGCTGGCGACCAAGTTCGGCAACGTGCGCGGGCCGAACGGCGAGCGCCTCGGCGTGCGCGGCGACCCCGAGTACGTGCGCGAGGCCTGCGAGGCATCGCTGCAGCGGCTTGACGTCGAGACGATCGATCTCTACTACCAGCACCGCGTCGATCCGAAGACGCCGATCGAAGACACGGTCGGTGCGATGGCCGATCTCGTGAAGGCCGGCAAGGTGCGCTGGCTTGGTCTCTCGGAGGCATCGATCGCGACCCTGGAGCGCGCCTGCAAGGTCCATCCGATCGCGGCCTTGCAGAGCGAATACTCGTTGTGGACCCGGGACCCGGAGGACGGCGTGCTCGCCGCTTGCCGGCGCCTGGGCGTCGGCTTCGTTCCCTACAGTCCGCTCGGCCGCGGCTTCCTGACGGGCGCGATCACCAAGCCCGAAGACCTCGCCGCCGACGACTACCGGCGCCACAGCCCGCGCTTCCAGGGCGACAACTTCGCCCGCAATCTCGAGCTCGCGAAGAAGGTGCAGGCGCTTGCCGCGCGGCGCGGATGCAGCGCCGGCCAGCTCGCGCTCGCCTGGGTCCTGGCGCAGGGCGACGACATCGTGCCCATCCCGGGCACCAAGCGGCGCAAGTACCTCGAGGAAAACATCGCCGCGGTCGACATCGCGCTGTCGGCCGAAGAACTCGACGAGCTGGCGTCGGTCTTCCCGGCCGGGGCGGCGGCCGGCCTGCGCTACCCCGAGAACATGATGAAGGTGCTGAACGGTTGACGCCCGGCCGCGGCGGCCGGTCCGCACCGATGCGATTCAGTAGCCGAGGGCCAGGCCGCTGTTGCGGCGCGGATCGTTGGCGCCGTAGAAGCGGTTCCTGCCGACCGGCTTGCCGCCGAGCGTGGGCGCGCCGACGAGCACCGCGGCCAGATGGTTCGCCGGCTGCGAATCGATGAAGACGTGGCCCATGCCCTCGAGGATCCTCTTCGTGTCGGGGCTGAGCGTGAACGGCTCGAGGTTGGTCGAGCTCGGCAGCCACTGCTGGTGAAAGCGGGGCGCATCGACCGCCTCCTGGATGTTCATGCCGTAGTCGACGACGTTGAGCAGGGTCTGCAGCACCGCCGTCGATATCCGGCCGCCGCCGGGCGTTCCCAGTACCAGCACCGGCTTGCCGCCCTGGGTGACGATCGTCGGACTCATCGAGCTGAGCGGCCGCTTGCCCGGCGCGATCGCGTTGGCTTCGCCCTGCACCAGCCCGTAGACGTTGGGCACGCCGAGCTTCGCGGTGAAGTCGTCCATCTCGTCGTTCAGCAGCACGCCCGTCGTCGCCGCCGTCACCTTGGCACCGAACCAGTCGTTCAGCGTGTAGGTCACCGCGACGGCGTTGCCCATGCCGTCGACGATCGAGTAGTGCGTCGTGTTGCTCCCTTCGTGCGGCGGCACGCCGGTCTTCAGCTCGGCCGAGACGGCGGCGTGTGCCGGGTCGATGGCGGCGCGGATCTTCGCGGCGTAGGCCTTGTCGAGCAGGCGATCGAGCGGGTTCTTGACGAAGTCCGGGTCGCCGAGGTAGTTGTTGCGATCGAAGAAGGCATGACGCATCGCCTCGATCTGCACGTGCACGCCCTGCGCCGAATGAAAGCCCCATTCCCTCAGCGGATAGCCTTCCAGGATGTTGAGCATCTCGCAGACGACGACGCCGCCCGAGCTCGGCGGCGGCGCAGAGAGCACGTGGTAGCCGCGGTAGTCGCATTCCACCGGGGCGAGCTCGCGCGTCCGGTAGGCGTCGAAGTCGGCCTGCGTCAGGATGCCCTTGCCGGCGCGGCTCGCGGCGACGATGGCCTGCGCCACCGGGCCCTGGTAGAAGCCGGCGGCACCGGCTTCGCGGATCTGCTTCAGCGTCTTCGCCAGGTCGCGCTGCACGAGCCGGTCACCGGCAGTGAACGCCTGGCCGTTGTTGAGGAAGATCGCCGCCGTCGCCGGGTCGGCGCGCAAGGCGGAGCTCGCGGCGCCGAACATCCGCGCGTCGCCGGCATCGAGGACGAAGCCCTGCTCCGCATAGCGGATGGCCGCGGCCATCACCTCGGCTCTCGGCTTGCTGCCGAATTTC
>DATBAV010000007.1:0-42784 GCA_036271315.1 Solirubrobacterales bacterium
CGGTGTACTTCGTCGGTTCGACTTCCGCTTCGGGTTCCGCGCCTGCTTCCGTGCTCGAGGTCGGGGAGGTCGACGTTTCCGGGGCCGTCGTCGCCGTGGTCGGCGGCGTCGTCGGGGCGGGAGCGAGACCGGCGGCGACGAGGTTCGGGTAGGCCGGCGCCAGACAGCAGCCACTCGGGTCGGCGTTGTCGCCGACCTGTGGCGCCTGCGCCGACGTGATCAGGATCATCCCGCCTTCTTCGTAGGCGGGCGAGGCCATGATCGCCGGCACCAGCGTCTTCAGCTCGGCGGCGACCCCCTGAGCACCTTTCGGGGCGCCCGGTTCGCATTCGAGTTCGCCGCCGGAGTGACAGGCATCGGGGAAGATCAGCGACAGCGCCGGCGTCGCCTTCTTGAACTGAAGGTCGTGGGTCAGCAGTTCGTACCCGACGTCGTGCTTTTCACATTCTTCGCCTTCGGCGATCGCGCCGAAGTAGACGACCGGGTTGCGCCAGGTCGCGTACTGATCGCCGGGACCGGGAGTCGCCCCGTCGGCGCCGCCGAGGGTCGGCTTGCGGCACCTCCACGGCTGGCCGGTCGCGCCGCCGTTTTCCATGCTCTCGACATCGGCGCGCCAGGTCAGTTCTTTTTCTTCCAGCTGAGTCGGCAGCGATTCGACCGTCTTCGGATAGACGCAGCCGGTGCCTTCGACCTGTTCGGCCGTTTCGGAGACCGTGCCCGGCGTGATCGCGGTGTAGTTCGGGCAGTTGACCGCGGTTTCGGCGGTCGGGCCCTGGCCGCTGAGCAGCGCGATCTCGTTGGCGAGCACGCCGCCGGTGACGCCGTAGTAGTTGGGTATGAGCTCGCCCTTCTTCGGCAGCACCTGCGAGAGGTAAGGCGCTTCGGCGGTCGTCCCGTAAGTGCTTTCGTAGCTGTTTTCGCCGAGCACGATCAGGAAGGCGTGCTTGATTTCGGGAAGCGCTTCTTCGGCTTCTTCTTGTTCCCGTTCTTCCTGTTCTCTTTCCGTCGCTTCGATCGCTTCTTTGAGGGGATTTTTTTCTTCTCCCGCCGGCGGTTCTTCGATCGCTTCTTCCGGTAGCGAAGGGATGACTTCTTCAGGCAGCGGTTCTTCCAAGATTTCCGGCGCCGGTTCTTCCGGCGCTTCGGCCACGACCGGTTCTTCTTCCGCTTCTTCGGTTTCTTCTTCCGCTTCTTCGGTCGGCGGCGCTGCCGCTTGGTGCGGGTACTCGAGGATCAGGGTCGAGATCGGCGCCGAGGAGGCGATTTCGCTCATCGCCGAGCCGAGCCCGACGCCGAGCGCCAGCATCGCGATCACCGCGATCGCGATCGCCGGTGGCGAGGGCATCCACGACCAGCCGCCTTTCTCGCCGTCGCCGTCACCACCGTCTCCGCCTCCGCTTTTCGCTTTCGAGGCCTTAGCCCCGGCTGCCGCTGCGATCCCCTTGCCCTTCGCCCCGACCGCGCCGAGCGTCGAGGCGACCGCGCCAGGCAGGCGGCCGCGCCGCGCGCCGCATTTCAGGCAGTAGCGCTGGTCCGGCGCCAGAGGGTTGCCGCACTCGGTGCAGGTCGCCCGCCCCGCCGGGTCGGGGACTTGGTCATCTTTGCGGTCAGCCACGTTTGAAGCGGATTATCAGAGCCCCCAAGAGCGCGGATGTAAAGATTTTGCATCGACGAGCTTCGGCCCGCGAAGCGGAATCCCGGCCTTTATTCACAACTCTTAAACACCGGCGGGGGACCGGCATCTGAAGATGCCATCGTGAGTGTCGGTTCCGAGCAGACCGAGCCGGCGACGCCGGTTCCCCCCACGTCCCCGTCCGAGCCCGCCGCCGCGCAGCCGGCGATGCCGTCGATGGCCGCCTTCGGCAGCAGCGAATCGTGCCCCAACTGCAACGCGCGGATGGCGGCCGACCAGCGCTACTGCCTGAACTGCGGCCACCGCCGCGGCGACCCGCGCCTCCCCTTCATGGACGCCGTCGTCTTCATGGAGTCGATGAACTCCGCCCCCGGCGGCACCGGCGGCGCGACCCCTCCCCCGCCCCCGGCCCAGTCGGGCGGCTCGAACAACAAATGGAACGCCAACGCGGCGCTGATCGCGGGCGTCGCCACGCTGGTCCTTGCGATCGGCGTCGGCTTCCTGATCGGCCGCACCGGCCACAACGACAACAGCAGCGCCGGTGGAGGCGAAGTCAAGGTCGTCCAGGTGGGCGGCGCGCCTGCCGCAGGTGGCGAAGCTGAAGCCCCGGCCGAAGTCGAATCGTCTGCGACCGAAGGCGGCGGCAAAGCTTCCACCGGGTCCAAGACCGGCGGCGGCAGTGGCGGCAAGAGCGGCAAGCCGGCGAAGGAAAAGACGCCTTCCGAAAAGACCAAGGTCAAGGAAGGGTCGACGGAAGAAAAAAAGCTTGCCGAAGAAGCATCCAACGAAGTCCTTCACCCCACCGTCCCGACGGTCGAAGCCGGCACCCAGCTCGGCGAAGCTTGCGAAAAGGGCGCTGCCGGCTGCGGTGCCAGCGGCAAGTTTGAAGGTAACTTCTTCGGCGAATGAGACTTCCCGGCTCGAAAAAATCCGCCGCGGGCGCGTCGACCAAATCACCGCCGCCGCCTGGCGCCGCGCCGCCCGGCGGCCGTCCCACCTCCTTCCCCGCCGCCGCGGGCACCGTTCGCGCGGGCGGCCCGCCGCCGAGCAAAACGCTCGGCTCGGTCCAAGGCGAGGAGTTCATCGTCGACCTCAAACGGCGCCGCGAGCAGCTGGTCGCCCGGGTCGCCGAGCTCCAGTGGGATCTCGGCGGGCTGACCTACGAGATGGCGATTCGCAACACCATCCGCGTCGAGGTCTTGGTCAAGCGGGCCGCCGAGCTGCAGGACGCCGACGCCGAACTGAACGAGGTCGAACGGATCATCCGCATGGAAGAGTCGGCGACCGCGGGCGCCTGCCCCAGCTGCGGCGCACCCCACTCCAGCGGCGCCACCTTCTGTTGGCAGTGCGGCAAACCGTTGCTCGAGCAGGTCTCGGGCGACACCATCGTCCGCGGCTGACGCCGAGCGTTCGTCGCTTCGGCGCAATACGGCTACAAGCGACGAACGCCGCCTAGCCGAAGCGGCCCATCACGTAGTCGCGGGTGCGCGGGTCGCGGGGGGCGCCGAAGATCTTCTCGGTGTCGTCGAACTCGATCAGCGAGCCGATCGGCTTCTCGCCGCGGGTCTCGAGGCTGAAGAACGCGGTGCGGTCGGCGACCCGCGCCGCCTGCTGCATGTTGTGGGTGACGATGACGATCGTGAAGCGCCCCTTGAGGCTGTGCATCAGGTCCTCGATCGAGGCCGTGGCAATCGGGTCGAGCGCCGAAGCCGGCTCGTCGAGCAGCAGCACGTCGGGCTCGATCGCGATCGCGCGGGCGATGCAGAGGCGCTGCTGCTGACCGCCGGAAAGCCCCAGGGCGCTGTCCTTGAGCCGGTCCTTGACCTCGTCCCAGAGCGCCGCCCCTCGCAGCGCTTTCTCCACCCGCTCGTCGAGTTCCTGGCGCAGGCCGAGATTGCGCGGCGCCCAGGCAACGTTGTCGTAGATCGACTTCGGGAACGGGTTGGGCTTCTGGAAGACCATGCCGATCCGCCGCCGCACCTCGACCTGGTCGACGTTGCCCGCGTAGAGGTCGTGGCCGTGGTAGAGGACTTGGCCCTCGAGCCGGAAGGCGGGCACGGTGTCGTTCATCCGGTTGAGGCTGCGGATAAAGGTCGACTTGCCGCAGCCCGACGGCCCGATCAGGGCGGTGATCCGGCTGCGCGGGATCCGCAGGCTGACGCCGGCGAGGGCCTTCTTGGCGCCGTAGAAGACGGAGACGTCGCTGATCTCGAAGACTGACTCGACCGCCGTCTTGGGGCGATAGCCGTTGATGCGCCCATCGGGCGCCGGCTCCGACTGGATGCGAACCCGCGACGGCACGGCCGGCAGCGACGAACTCGGGTCGACTGGGCGAGCTTGTTCGGCGAGGAGAGTCCGTTCAGAGGTATTCATGAGTTCATCTTTCTGAGGCTGCGAGCGTGCATCGCCCGTGCCCCGACGCTTGCAAGGAGGATGAGGGCAATCAGCACGAGCGACATCCCCCATGCCTGGGTAATGCCTTCGGGGTTGCCTTCCTCGGACAACTGGAAGATCCTCACCGGCACGTTCGGCATCGCTTCGCTCATGTTGAAGAGCACTTCTTTGCCGTCGAACACCGAGGAAGCCAGGATCAGCGGTGCGGTCTCGCCGGCGGCGCGGGCAACAGCGAGCACGGTTGCAGTGAGGATCCCGCCGAGCGCGCTGGGGAGGATCACGGTCAGCACCGTGCGCCAGCGGCTGACACCGAGCGCGTCCGCCCCTTCGCGCAGGTTGCCCGGAACGAGGAGCAGGACCTCCTGGGCACCGCGGGCGACCAGCGGCAGCATGATGATCGCCAGCGCCACTGAGCCGGCGAAGCCCGACTGCTTGCGATGTTCGACGAGCAGGACGAAGACGAAGACGCCGATGATGATTGAGGGTAGGCCGTTGATCAGGTCCAGGGTCAGCTTGCTGAGGCGGACCATGCGCGCACTGGCAAACTCGGTCAGGAAGAGCGCCGCCAGCACCCCCAGGGGCATCGCGATGACGGTCGCCACGGCGACGATCAGGGCAGTGCCAACGAGCTCCGGCGCAATCCCGGTAGGTGCCCCGGTGACGAGGAATTCGAAGCTGAGTGCGTTGGCACCGCGGACCACCACTGAGTAGATGACTATCGCCAGCACTCCGACGGCGAACAGGGCGGCCCCGGTCGCGCCGAACTCGGTCAGCCGGCTGAACGCCCGGCGCCGGCGCAGGTTGCCGGTAGCGGTGAGCGGTGCGGCAGGATCGAAGGCGGCCTCGGTCATTTCGTCGCCATCCGCCGATAATCGAAGCGCCTGCCGATCCACTGCGCGAACAGGTTGGAGACCAGCCCGATCACGAGCAGAATCACCCCGAGGTAGAGCAACGCGGCTTTGTGCATTTCCGTGATCGCGCCGGGGAGCTGGCTGGCGATCCGCGAGGCGAGCGTGTCGCCGGTCTTGAACAGCGAGGCGTTGATCGCGGCGCCGGCGCCGATCACCTGTGTGACGGCAATCGCCTCGCCCAGCGCCCGCCCGAGGCCGAGAAGCGAAGCCGCGACGACGCCCGAGGCGGTCGAGGGAAGGACCACACCGCGCACCACCTCCCAGCGCGTCGCGCCCAGCGCGCTCGCACCGTCCTGGACGTCTCGCGGCACCGCGAGGAAGAGATCGCGCGAGATCGAGGCGATGATCGGCACCACCATGATCGTCAGGATCAGGCTCGCGGTGAAGACGCTGGCGCCGGTGGTTTCGGGCGCGCCGAAGATCGGGATGAAGCCGAGCGTGTCGTGCAGCCAGGGCTCGAGGGTTCCCTGCACGAACGGGGCCAGGATCAGGATGCCCCAGAAGCCAAGGATCACACTCGGGATCGCCGCCAGCATCTCGACCAGCGGACCGACGACTCCCCGCACGCCGGCCGGTGCCAGCAGGCTCAGGTAGAGGCCGATCGAGATCGCTATCGGCGCGCCGATAGCCAGCGCGACGAAGGAGCTAACGATCGTCCCAAAGATCAGGGAGCCGGCTCCGAAGACGCCGAAGTTGGGCTGCCAAGTCGTTTCGAAGAGGAAACCGAGGCCAAAGGCAGAGATCGCCGGCTCTGCACCGACGACCACCTGGTAGGCGATCGCCAGAATCAGCACCACGCCGAGCAGCGCCGCAAATGCGCAGATGCCGAAGAGCAGGCCATCGGCGACCCGGTCGAACCGCTTGCGGCGCTGCCCGGGACGGGCCCGGCCGACGATCTGCGGGGGCCCTGTCGCACTGGTGGCGGCGCTCATCGCGCGCAGGGTAGAGCAGTTCCAACCCGCTGCCCACCCGGCGCGGCCAAATTTTCACAGAATTGACACAACTCGAAATCTCGAAGATGTGCCTGCGTTAACCACATTTCAACAACATGCCGTCTGTTACAACTTTTAAACACCGTTCTTTCACACGATTGAAACATATGTGCTTTCCGGTAGGGCCATCCTGCGATCCGCCAGGGGACGTTCTACGGCCTGTGGCAAGCGACGTCAACGATCACAAGCCGAAAGGATTCCCTTTGATTCGCAACAGGTTGTTTGGTTTCCTCATCGCGACAGTCGGGGCGGTCGGGTGCATGACGACCATCTCGACCGCTGCCGCCTCCGCAAACCTCACCGGCGCCGGTTCTACGCTGGTCGCGCCGCTGGAGGCCAACTGGGCCAACGGCTTCGAAGCCGCCGGCCACGGCAACGTCAAAGTCACCTACGGCGCGGTCGGTTCGGGTGCGGGCATCGCCCAGATCACCGCTCGGACCGTCGACTTCGGCGCCTCGGACGCCCCGCTCACGCCCGAACAGGCCGCTGCCTGCAACGGCTGCGTGCAGATCCCCTGGGCCCTCAGCGCCACGGGCCTCGGCTTCAGCATCCCCGGAGTGAAGAAACTGAACCTCACCGGGCCGATCCTCGCCGGCATCTACTTCGGCAAGATCACCAACTGGAACGACCCGAAGATCAAGAAAATCAACCCGAAAGCCAAGCTGCCCAACCTGGCGATCACGCCGGTGTACCGCAGCGACGGCTCGGGTGATACCTACGCCTTCACCAACTACCTCTCCAAGGTCAGCAAGGCCTGGAAGAACGAAGTGGGTTACGCGACCTCGGTCGGGTTCACCCACGGCGTCGGTGCAAAAGGCAACTCGGGCATCACCAATGTGGTCTCCACCACGCCTGGGGCAATCGGCTACATCTCGGCGTCCTACCTGATCGCCGCGGGGCTTCCCGTGGTGGCGGTCAAGAACGAAGCCGGCAACTACGAGTACCCGAATCTGGCGAACATCGAAAACGCTGCTGAAATGGTGAAGAAGGTTCCGCCCAGCAACGAACTCCACATCGTTAATCCCCCGAAGAAATTCACCAAGGCCTACCCGATCTCGACGTTCACTTACGCGATCGTCCCGCACAACGGTCCGCAGAAGGAATTGGTCGCTCAATTCATCAACTACGCGATCACTGTGGGCAAGAAGTACGGCCCCGCGCTCGACTTCGCGCCGATGCCGAAGGTCGTCGTCACGGCCGCAAAAGCATCGATCGCGTCGCTCTAGGAACCACCTGCAGCGGCGGAAGCGTCGCTGCAATTCGACCGGCATGGGGCCCACGGGCCCCGTGTCGGTTTTTTTGTGCCCTAGGTTGCCCGCCTAGGCGAAGGCCTGGGCGGCGCGCCGACGGAGGTCGGCGTTGAGCATCCCGGTGACCTCGCTCGGGCTGTCGCCCGCGGAGGGGATCGCATCGCCGATGAGGCCACTGGCGCGGAAGCCAAAGAGCGGAGCCTCGACGCCGAGGTCGCGGATCTGACGCACCAGCTTGACCGCGCTGGCGGTGTCGGCACGGGGGCCGCAGAGCACGATCGCGGTCGCGTCGAGGGCGCGCAGAGCGCGCTCGAGCCGCTCGTCGCCAAGCTCGTTGGAGAGCATCAACACGCGGAAGCCGGCGCGGCGCAGGGTCAGGTCGAGCGCCTGCGCGTGAACCGCCTCGGCATCGGAGCCGCGGCTGGAATCGAGCAGCAGGATGCCGGCCGGGCGCGAGGCGGCGGAGGCAAGGCGGCGGGCGCCGTGCAGCCAGCCGGTCGCCCAGCGCGAGGCGAACTCGAGCTCGGCCTCGCGGTCAGGGTCAACGGCGAGGCGATCGATTGCGGGCAGCAGCAGCTCCTCGACGGTGCGCTCGAGCGGGCGCAAGGCCAGGCTCTCCTCGACCGCGCGGTCGGCGGCGTCCTCGTCGAAGCTCTGCAGGGCGGCGAGCAGACTGTCATCGCTGGCCGGCGCGGATTGGCGCTGGCGCGTCAGCTCGATCGCCGAAGAGATGTTGCCGGTCTGGGCGAGCGCGTCGCGCAGGGTCTGCAGCTCGACCAGCTCGTAGTTGCGGTGGTTGCCGACCGTGCGCTTGGGCGTGGGGAAGCCGTAGCGGCGCTCCCAACTGCGCAGCGTGTTGGGACTGACTCCGAGAACTTCGGCGGCGGCGTTTGTTCGTATTCCAGGCATTGAGCGATCCTCGGGACTGTTCCCCGGGTATCGGCATCCTCCCACCGAAAATCCAGGTTTACGCAAGTTATGGACAGATTTGCGAAATCTGTCAGCGATCTTGCAAGGAGCCGACGCCGACCGGCTGGCCAACTGCACGGGCTCGCCACATCGCCTCGTCGGCCTTGCGCAGCATCTCCTCGGCGTCGCTGCCGTGCTCCGGGCAGGCGACTACACCGGCGGAAACGGAGATCTTCAGGCCCCCCGCGGCCTCGAGCTCGTCGAGCATGCGCAACAGCCGCTCGGCCATCTGCACCCCGCCGACCGTCGACTGGCTCGGCGCCAGCACACAGAGCGCGTTCTCCTCGAGCCGGAAGGTCTCGTCGACCAGGCGGACGCTCTCACGCAGGGCAGCGCCGACGACGGCAAGCATCGTCTCCTGGGCGTCGCGCTCGCGGGCGCCGGGGCCGTCGACGTCGAAGACGACGAGGCTGAAGGGGTGGTCGTAGCGCTTGTTCTCTTCGATCAGCTGATCGAGGCGCCGACGCATGTGGCCCGGCTGGAAGAGGCTCGCGTGAGCTTGAGCTTCCGCCGGCGGGGCCTGCTGCTCGCGAACCGCGGCCACCGCGGTGGCAGTGACCGAGCCGAACTCCTCGGCTAGCCTCTGCGCGGCGTCGGCAAAGACTTCACGGGCGACCCGTCCAAACGGCGACTCGCCGCTGCCTGCGTCCTTTGTCGGAGTCCGAGTCGTCACCAGAAGACCTTCTCGAAAGCAACGGACGCCAGGACCGCGAAATCTCGCTATTTGCGAACCGATAGATGTCTAGTCGGTTTGTCCGTAGCCGCAATGTTTTGTCACGGCCGCTGTGGACGAAAATTGGGGCCGTCAGTCGAGGCTGCGACGGCCGGCAAAGGCCTTGCCCAGCGTCACCTCGTCGGCGTGCTCGAGATCGGCGCCAACCGGCAGGCCGCTGGCGAGGCGGGTGACCGAGACCTGATCGCGTAGGCGCTCGGCGATGTGCAGTGCGGTGGCCTCGCCGGTCGTCGTCGGGTTAGTGGCGAGGACGACCTCCTCGACCCCGCCGTTCTCGACCCGGCGCAGCAGCTCGGCGATCTTCAGATCCTCGGCATCGATCCCGTCGATCGGGGAAAGGGCGCCACCGAGCACGTGGTAGAGGCCGCGGTACTCGTGGGTGCGCTCGATCGGGATCACGTCGGCGGGCTCCTCGACCACGCAGATCGTCGTCCGATCGCGATTGGGATCGATGCAAATCCGGCAGCGCGGACCCTCGGCAAGGTTGAAGCACTCTTCGCAGAGCCCGACCTTCTCCTTCACCTCGACGATCGCCGCCGACAGTGCCGCGGCCTCTTCGTCGGGGGCGCGGAGGATGTGGAAGGCGAGGCGCTGCGCGGTGCGCTGACCGATCCCCGGCAGTCGCGAGAGCTCGGCGACGAGGCGCGCCAGCGGCGCCGGACCCTCGGCACTCACATTCCGGGGAGGCCGCCGAGACCCCCTGTGATCCCGCCCATTTTCGACTCGGCCAGCTGCTGTGCGGCGCGCAGGCCCTCGTTGACCGCGGCCTGCACCATCTCGGCGAGCATCTCGGCGTCCTCGGGATCGATCGCCTCGGGGTCGATGACAATCTCGCGCAGGGTCAGGTCGCCGCCCATCTTGACTTTGACCATGCCGCCACCGGCGCTGGCCTCGACCACCTCGTCCTTGAGCGACTCCTGCGCCTGCAGCATCTCGTCCTGCATCTTCTGCGCCTGCTTCATCAGCGCATTGACGTCGAAACCACCGGGTCCACCCCTAGCCATCAGCCGACCTCCTCAGCATCGAACTCGCTCTTCAGCTTCTCCACCAGCGCATCGTGATCGATCTCGCGGTCGGAGTCTTGCGACTCATCCGCGGGCGCGGCGGGCTCGTCCTCGAGCAACACGTAAGTGGGCCGCAGCCTCTCCCCCAACACGTCCTCGATCACGTCCGCCATCAACTCCCGCTTCTCCGGCGTCTCCGCCTTGCGCTTGTTGAAGGTGAGTTCGGCCGGGAACCCGACCTTGAGGCCCTCCTCGGTGTCTAGCGACACGGGGCGGGCGCCATCGAAGGTGGCGGCGAGAGCAGGACTCGTCTCGCGAAGCTTGTCCAGGACCGAGGGCCATGTATTGACGACTTCCTCGAAGGCAACCCGGCCCGCGGGTCCTGTCACGGTAGGGGACCCCCCACCCCCTCCGGTCGCTAAAGCGTCCTCGGGGGCGGGCCCCCCTACCGTGCCACCCGCGGGAGGGTCGTCCTCGAAAGACGACTCGGCCTCGGCGTCCCTGAAGCTTTCAGACGGGTCGGGTTGCTCGGAGCTATCAGCTGATTCGGGCTGGACCTGCTCGGAGCTCACTGCTGACGCCTCGGGCTCTTCAGAGCTACTTGCTGACGCTTCGGGCGCTTCGGAGCTCTCTGCTGACGCCTCAGACCCAGGTTCTGTGGACGGGGAGGTCTCTGCCGCGGGTGGCGCCGTAGGGGGGCCCGCCGCCGAGGAAGCTTTAGCTACCGCAGGCGGTGGGGGGTCCCCTGCGGCGACAGGACCCGCGGCCCGAGGCGTACTCGTCCCTCCTTGCTCGAGTCTCTCTATACGCCTCAGCAATCCCTCAGTAGATGGATCCAAGTCGGGCCGGGCCGCCTTCAGCAGCGCGATCTCAACGGCCATCCGCGCGTCGTCCCCCTCGCGCACAGAGGTCAGCGCGTTCGCCAGCTCGTCGATGGTGCGGACGAGGGTTGCCGCGCCGATCGAGCTGGCCTGGGCCGAGAGGCGCTCGGCGTCGGTGGCGGTCACTACAAAGGTGTTCGGCACCTCGCCGACAGTCTGGGTCACCAGCAAGTGGCGCAGGTGGGCCAGCAGGTCGCGGGCGAACTGGGCGGGGTCGCGGCCGGAGCGAGCCATCTTCTCGACTCCAAGCAGAACGCCCTTGGGGTCCTCGGCGATCACCGAGTCGACCGCATCGAAGAGCAACTCGGCATCGACCGCCCCGAGCAGCTCGAGCACGTCCGCGAGCTTGACCTGGTTGCCACCGAAGGCGACCAGCTGGTCGAGGGTGCCAAGCGCGTCGCGGAAGCTGCCGGAGGCCGAGCGGGCGATCATCGCCACGGCGGCGTCCTCGGCCTCGATCTCCTCGGCCGCGGCGACGCGGATCAGCACCTCGGAGATCTGCTCCAGCGAGGGACGCTGGAAGTCGAAGCGCTGGCAGCGGTCGGCAATCGTCGGCATCACCTTGTGCGCCTCGGTGGTGGCGAGGACGAAGACGGTGTTGGGCGGTGGCTCCTCGAGCGTCTTGAGGAAGGCGTTCCAGGCCTCCTTGGTCAGCATGTGCGCCTCGTCGAGGATGTAGACCTTCCAGCGGCCACCGGTGGGGGCGTAGGCGACGCGCTCGCGGAGGTCGCGCACGTCGTCGACCGAGCGGTTGGAGGCGGCGTCCATCTCGATCACGTCGATCGAATTCCCCGAGGCGATGGTCAGGCACGATTCGCACTCGCCGCAGGGCGTCACCGTCGGCCCGCCGCGCTCGCAGTTGAGCGAGCGGGCAAGGATCTTCGCCATCGAGGTCTTGCCGGTGCCGCGCGAGCCGACGAAGAGATAGGCGTGGTGGACCTTGCCCTGCTCGACCGCGTTGCGCAGCGTGCGCACGACGTGCTGCTGACCCACCACCTCGTCAAACGAACCGGGGCGGTGGCGGCGGTAGAGGGAGATCGAGTCGCTGGACGGCGGCACTGTGGCCAGTGTATCTGTGGGGGTGTGGCGACTTTCCGGCCTATATGACGGGAAAGTCGCCACACCCTCGCTCCCGGCCGCATCTGTAGGTTGCGGCGGTGCCATCGCGGACTCGCAAGTGGCTCTCGCCGGTCGCCTGGGTCGCCGGGGTCAGCGCCGCCCTACTGATCCTCTTCCCCACCGGCTTCCCCAACTACGACACGATCTACGCCCTGGTCTGGGGGCGCGAACTCGCCCACGGGGTTAGCCCCGACTACGGCGCCGCCCTGCCACCCACGCCCCACCCGCTCGCCGACCTGCTCGGCGCGGTGACGACGCCGATCGGCGACGGTGCGATCACGGTGACGATGATCGTCGCCTACGTCTCGCTGGGCCTGGTCGGCTACCTCGTCTACCGCCTCGGCTCTCTCTGGTTCGACCGCCCGATCGGCGCCGTCGCTGCGGCGATCGTCCTCACCCGAGCCCCCTTCCTCTCCAACGGCCTGCGCGCCTACGTCGACGTTCCCTATATCGCCCTCGTCCTCGGCGCACTTGTCATGGAGAGCAAGAAGCCTCGGGCCGGCTGGCCGGTGCTGACTCTGCTCGCGCTCGCGGGCCTATTGCGACCGGAGGCGTGGCTCTTCTCGGTGGCCTACTGGCTGTGGTTGGCCTTCGACTCTCCCACCCTCCGTCGCAAGCTCGCCTATCTATCGGGGCGGGGGTCGGCGGCCTGGCTGATCTGGCGCGGTGAGCGCTCCCGACAGCAGCTCCTCGGACTCGCGGCGCTGGCCCTGGCGGCCCCGATCGCCTGGGCACTGTTCGACTGGATCACCGCTGGCAGCCCCACCTACTCCTTCACCGGCACGAAGGAAACTGTCGACACGCTTGCCCGCCACACAGGCCCGGTCGACCTGGTCCTCTGGGGCCCGCGCGCGCTCGGCGAAGTCATGCAATGGCCGGGGATGGTAGGGGCCCTCGGTGGCATCGTCCTCGGCTTCGCGTTCCTGCGCCGTCGCTCGACCCTCGGCCTGGTAGCCACTGTGCTCGCGCTTGGCGCCTTCGCCCTGCTCGCGGCGGCCGGCCTAGCGATCATCGCCCGCTACACGATGCTCGGCGGCGCGATCCTGGCGATCTTCGTCGGCGTCGGCCTGCTCGGCTGGCGCCTATTGGACGCCGGCCACCCCTGGCGTCGTCGCTGGCAGGTCTTCGCCGGCGTGGTGGTGCTGATGTTCGTGCTCTGGCTGCCAAACCAGTGGAACCTCGACTCGACCGTGCACAGCGACCTCGCCGACCAGGGCAAGATCGAGCGCGACCTCAGCGACCTCGCCGATTCCGGCGCCTTCGTCGAGCCGCTCTGCGGGCCGGTCGCCGTGCCCAACCACCGCGCGATCCCGCGACTCGCCTTCAACCTCGAAGTCAAGCCGACCCAGATCGTCAGCGCCAGCGAGGAGGGCGTGCCCAGGCGCGGCTACTTCCTCGACCCCGCCAGCCTCTTCGTGATCCACAACTTCATCCTCGACCCCAACGACCCCACCCGCTTCAAGCTGACCGTGCCGCACCGCTTCAAGCGGGTGGCGAGCAACGATTCCTGGGTCCTCTACAAACGCTGCTGAGCGCTAGGCTGGCGCCGCAATGGCCGGCGGGTTCAAACGATCGGGCCGCTTCGGCCTGATCGGGGAGGAAATAGAGAACCCGACGACGATGGGCGAACAGCAGCTCTGGGCAGCGCTGGCGGTGCGGCCGATCAACGGCGAGGCGATCGAGGCGCGCACTCAGATGTGGGATGCCAGTCGCCGCAGCCTGCGGCTCGGCATGATCGTGGCGTTGCTGATCTTCCTCACCGTTCCCTCGATCTACCTCTTCGAAAGCCTCCTGCCGCTGCTGATCGGCGGCCCGCTGATCGTGATCGCGGCGCTCTACGGAAGCTTCCGCGCCCTCGCCCCAGGCGGCGAGATGGACAGCGCCTACGACAAGGTCGGGCTGGCAATGGCGCCGCTTGGCCTCGCGGTGACGGAGCGGCCCAAGGTCAATATCGAGGTTCGCAAAGCGACGACGGGTCGGGTCGGCCCGAAGATCCACGGGGCGCTGGTGCTCAGCGGCGAGCGGCACGGGCGGCGAGTCTCGATCCGACTGGGCGACAAGTCGAGTGAGGTGAGCGTGCACGAGCCTTGCGGGGAGTACGCGGCAGACTCGAAACGAGTCAAAGTCGAGAGCGATCCGAAGGGGATCGTTGTCGCTCGCATGGGTGGCAAGCCGGCCGACTGGCTCTGCGACCTCTGGCTCGCCGAGCGCCTCGCCGCCGCCTGAACGGCTGCTCAGCCAGAATGCTCGACCCGCTCGACCGCGGCGTGGGTCGCCGAAGCGAGCTCGGGATCGGCGAGCTCGATGCCGAGCGGCAGCTCGATGTGAAGGTCGCTGGAGGGATCGATGCGAACACGCAGGCTCCCGGCACCGCGCGAGCCGAGCACGTGGCCACCGCGGCGGCGGTCCTCGCCGATGAAGTGGAGGTGGTAGCCACTCACCTCGATCCCCTCGGCGTAGTCGGGGAAGCGAAAGCCGAGCATCGTCCCGGTGACGTCGACGAGCTCGAAGACGTGCTGCTCGGCGACGACCTCGGTCAGCGGCCGGTAGGGCGGGCTCTGGCGCGGCACCGAACGGGCGCGGACAAGCTGGAAGCGCCCGTCGATGCGGATCGCGCAGGAGACGGTGTCGGCGGGGATCAACCGATCGAGCTCGGCGAGCAGCTCGTCATGCTCCAGCGAGCCGTCGACCTGCACATCCACCGACGGCGCGAAAGCGGTCACCACCGCGAACGGCGTCTTCGTCTCGGCGGCGACCTCGGCGACGTTCCCATCGACGTCGGCGCGGTAGAAGCGGTCGTCGATGGCGATCATCTCGCCGTCGAGCCCGTCCAGCGTCCCCAGTCCAAGGTTGCCGTGCTCGGCCAGCTCGGCGAAGGAGAGATCGCCCTCGTAGGCACCCTCGAGCAGGGCCGCGATCGTCGAGGCCTGAAAGAGCACGTGCGGTTCCCGCCCCGCGTGCAGTTCCTCCTCGCGCAGCGTCTCGACGTGCAGCGATCTGATCCAGCGCTCGTCCAGCACGCCGCCAGTCTCCCAGGCCATATGGACCCATAAGCTCAGGCGCGATGCTGAGACGAGCGACGCAGACCACGATGGGACGTGCTGTCCTGCTTGTCTCCGCGGTCGCGGTCCTGCTGTTGAGCAGCGCCGCGGTCGACCACTTCCTGCTCGGCCAGTACGGCGACTTCGGCGAGGCGCTCTGGTCGGCGGTGCTGCACGTGCTCGACCCCTCCAGCCTGCACGACGACGTCGACGGGGCCGAACGCGCGGTCGGCCTCTTCCAGGTTGTGATCGGACTCGTCCTGCTCGTCGGCCTGCTGTTCACCTTCGTCGCCGAGGTAGTCGGCAACTCGCTGGAGAGGATCGGCCAGGGGGATCGGCCAGTCACCTGCAGCGACCACCTGCTCGTCGTCGGTGGCCTCGACCTCGCCTCGGTGGCGGCCTCGGCCGCCTCGGAGGCCAAGCTCGAGACCGAGCTGAAGCGGCTGGTCCTGCTCGCACCGGAGTCGGCCCGCGAGTTGCGCCCCCAGATCCTCGACGACCTCGAGGAGGCCGGCGGCGGCGGGCTCAAGTTCGACCTCATCTTCGGCGACACCGCGGGCGACTCGGGCTTTGAGCTGGCGGGCGCGGAGCGGGCGCGGGCGATCCTGCTGATGCCCTCGACCAGCGGCCCGGTCGCCGCCGAGGCGGCCGACGTCGAGGTGACCCAAAGCGGCCTCGCCCTGCTCGATTACCTGAAGGAGAAGGAGGCGAGCCCGATGGTGCGCCTGCTCTTCCGCCGTGGCCGCAACGTCGATGCCAGCTGGGAGCTCTTCCCGTCCCACTGGGACGCGGTGGTCGGCGACCGCACCGTCTCCGCCCTGCTGCGATTGGCGATCACGCGCCCGCCGGCGCTGAAGAAGCTGCCGGGCTGGGTCGCCGAGCACGGCTCGCCCGAGCCCTTCACCAAACTCGTCGACGCCGCCTGGAAGGCGGCGCAAAAGGTGGACGCGCCGCTGCGGCTGACGATCGTCGGCTGCGGCATCAACGCGCCGGCGCTGATGGAGGACCTGGCTGAAATCGGGGCGGAGAGCTTCGCCGTGACGATGATCGCGCCGCGGCCGGCCTTCGATCGCTACCTCGGTACGGCGGAACCGTCGGGGGTGCGCCTTCACTACGTCGAAGCGGTGCCGACCGACACCAACCACCTGCCGCGTAGCCTGATCGAGTCGCGGCCGCACATGGTCATCGTCACCCCCAGCCCGACCGACTGGAACCAGCGCGCCTCCGACGCCAGCGCAACGCTCTCGATCCTGCGCGTGCTGAGCACCGCGGGAGGGCGCGAGCTGCCGGTGCTGGCCGAGGTCTTCCTCTCCGAGAGCGCCAAACGCCTGCCCAACGACCCCCGCCTGCTCGCGGTCTCCACCACGCGCTCGGTGGCGACCGCGGTCGCGCTCAGCCTCTTTGACCCCGAGCGCGCCGCCGAGCTGGAGCGCCAGCTCGCCGCCGGCGCCGCCGATCATTGAGAATCGGCGCATGGCGGCGATAGAGCTCCGCGGCGTGGTCAAGCGCTTCGGCCCGATCACGGCGGTTGACGGGCTCGACCTCGAGGTGCCCAGCGGCATCTGCCTCGGCCTGCTCGGGCCCAACGGTGCCGGCAAGTCGACGACGATGCGGCTGCTCACCGGCCAAGCGATCGCCGACGAGGGCGAGCTGCGCGTGCTCGACCACGAGCTGCCCGCCGACGCCAAGGCGGCGCGGGCCGAGATGGGCGTGGTGCCACAGCTCGACAACCTCGACGTCGACGTGACGGTCGAAGACAACCTGGCGGTCTTCGCCCGCCTCTACCGCGTGCCCGACGTCGGCGCTGCGGTCGACAAAGCGCTAGACCTGGCGCGCCTGCGCGAGCGACGCGGCGACGCGGTCGACGAGCTCTCCGGCGGCATGCGCCGTCGCCTGCTGCTCGCCCGCGGCCTCGTCCACGAGCCGAAGCTGATCCTGCTCGACGAGCCGACAGTCGGCCTCGACCCGCAGATCCGCACCGAGCTCTGGACCCTGATCGACAACCTGCGCTCGCGCGGCACGACGATCCTGATGTCGACCCACTACATCGAGGAGGCCGAGCGCCTCGCCGACGAGGTCGCCGTGGTCAACAAGGGCAAAGTCATCGCCCGGGCGACGCCGGCTGAGCTGATCGCCGCTCACGCCGGTACCCACACCGCCGAGGTCTACGGACCGCCCGAACGGCTGACCGAAGTGCGGGCGATCGCCGAGGAGCAGGGCCTGCCGGTGCGACCGGCCGGTCCCGCGATCGCGATCGTCGGCTCCGAGCGCGCCGCCGACGGCGCCGTGCCCGAGGACGCCGTCGTCCGCGCCGCCTCACTCGAGGACGTCTTTGTGCTGCTGACCGGATCGGAGGCGGAATGAGCGAGGGAACCACCGGCAAGCTGCGGCGGCTCGAACCGGCGGCGATCGCCGGGATCATGAGCCGCGAGGTCGCCAACTTCCGCACCTACTGGAAGGGGACGACCTTCTCCAGCATCCTCGAACCGATCGTCTACTTGCTCGCCTTCGGCCTCGGCCTCAGCGCGACGCTGGTCAACGAAGTCAACGGCGTCCCCTACATCCAGTTCGTCGGCACCGGCATGGTCGCCACCGCGGTGATCTTCTCCAGCGCCCTGCCGGCGATGTTCGGCACCTTCGTCAAGCACCGCTTCCAGAACACCTACGACGCGATCCTCGCCGCGCCGGTCGACGTCGAGGAGCTAGTCACCGCCGAGATGCTCTGGATCGCCCTGCGCTCCGGCACCTATGGCTGCGTGCCGCTGCTGGTCACGATCGGCTTCGGCCTCGACCCAGCTTGGGGCATGCTGCTGGTGCCGTTCTTCTGCTTCGCCACCGCCCTCGGCTTCGCCGGCTTCGGCATCGCGATGGCGGCAACCGTGGCCAAGATCGACCAGTTCAACTACGTCACCGCGCTCTGCATCACCCCGCTCTTCCTCGTCGCCGGCACCTTCTTCCCGATCGAAGGACTGCCCGAGGGCTTCCAGGTGATCGCCCAGCTCAACCCCCTGCACCAGCTGGTCGAACTGGTCCGCGGCGGCGCCTTCGGCTTCGAGGCGGTCGACATCGCCCGCTTCGCCTTCCTAGTCGGCTTCGCCCTGCTGACCTGGCGCATAGCCATCAACCGCATGCAGGCGCGGCTGATCGACTGAAGATGAGTTTGAGGTTTGTCCGGCCATTTGGGGACAAACCTCAAACTCAGCGAAGAAATGGACCGTGCGCCCCGTCCTCCGAAACGAAGTCACCGGGCGTGTCCGTCGTGGTTGGCTCGAGCCGGGCTCACCTGCGGCACCCGCGGCTTCCGCTTAAGGCTGCTTCCTTCCGGACCTGACCTGGTTCGCGTGCCTACGTCGCGCAGGACCCGGCCGTCAACACCTTCCGCGACGCACTGACCCCGACGGCCAGCCCCTCGGAACGGGATTCGGCCCCGCTAAAGCGGATTGCGGATTACAGGGCACCGCTGGTTCCCCGCCTAGCACGGTCCGCGACCATCGTATCCGCATTCGCCCCACGGCAACGGGGCGAATGCGGAGCCACAGTGGAAACCGCTCATCGCCGGATCAGGCGGCGGCTCTTGGTCACGGTTGCGGTGACCTTGCCGGCGCGGACTTTCTGGCGAACCAACAGCCGCTTGCGCTTCATCACCTGCTTGCGCGCCTTCGGCTTCACCCGCAACGCGAGCAGCTTCGACTTGCCGCTGCGCAGGCGCACGGTGCGCTTCAGGGTCGCCGGGCGCTTCTTGCGCAGCAGACCTTGGGCGGTCGTGCGGCAGGCGTGGCCGATCTTGCGCGGGCACTTGACGCGGACGAAGAGCTTCTTGCCTTTGCCGCCGAGCACCGCCGTTCCCGGCGTCGCCTGGCGCAGCAGTTCTTCGAGACGCCCGGAGTCGAAAGCGCCCGTACCGTTGCCGCCGCCCCCATTGGCTTTTCCTTTGCCGTTGACTTTTTTGCCACCGCGCCGCACACCGTCGGAGGCGCTGAGCACAACGTTGTCGTAGTCGGCGTTGCCGGTGACGAGCACACCGGTGCCCGTGGTGTAGCTGCTGGTGATCTGGATCCGGTATTCGTCGCCGGGCGTGAGGCTTTCTGGGTCGATCGATCCGCGCGATACGCCGGTCCATGAATTGGCGCCGGCAAGGGTCGTCGGTGCGATCAGGGTCAGCGCTTCCCCTTCTTCGCTCGCGTCGACCAGTCGCACGGTGTATTCGGCCGAGTTGCCGGCCACCGCGAGCAGCTGGTCGACGCTGGCGCGGCGGTCGAGGCTGAGGCTGATCGCGGTCGCTTCTCCCCCAGCCGCACCGGCATAGGTGAAGGCCGGGCTTTCCCAGACCCCCGTTGTAGTGCCGCCGACTGCGGTCACGCCGACGACGCCGGTGTAGGCGCTGCGGATGTAGCCCCCGCCATCGGCGCCACCGGTGTCCTGGTAGCTGTTGGTGACGCTGGCGCAGAGAAGCGGCGGCAGGCAGATCCCGTCGCTACCCGTGGACGAGGTCCAGCCGGCGGCACTGCCGCTGAACCCGCGAGACGCAGGGGCGGGCGGGTACTTGCTCACCGCTGCGCCGGCAACGGCCGCAAACGCCAGAGCCAAGGCCAAGGCAAGGGTTGCCGCGACCGCGAGTGCGACACAGCGAAACGGTGAAGAAGGCATCGGGTTTCTCCTGTTAGCTCGTTGCGCCCGGAAGGGGCATTACCGAGTTTTAGGTACCCATTGAAATCGACACTCCTCCGCCCGTGGACAAACGTAGGATCGGCGCCACGTGATCGACGTCGACACAGGCTCCTTCTTCGCGATCGTCCTCGTCGCGGCAATTGCCGCGACGACGGTCGTGATCGTGCCGAAAGGACTGGCGCCACCGGTGGTGGTGCTCGAGCTGATGCTCGGGATCGTGATCGGGCCGGAAGTGCTGGGCCTGGCCCACCCATCCAGCTTCATCGAATTCTTCTCCAACCTCGGGCTGGGGATGCTCTTCTACTTCGCCGGCTACGAGATCGACTTCGAACGCATCGAGGGGGCGCCAATGAAGCTCGGCGCGATTGGCTGGGCAATGTCGGTCGCCCTTGCCTACGGCATTGGCGGGGCCCTGGCCGCCGCGGGAATCGTCGTCTCCTTCCTCTACACCGGGTCGGCCCTGGCGACGACCGCGATCGGCACGCTGATCCCGATCCTCAAGGACAGCGGTGGGTTGAAAACGCGCTTTGGCACCTACCTGCTGGCGGCCGGCGGCGCCGGCGAGTTCGGCCCGATCCTTCTCGTCACGCTTGTTCTCACCACCGCCAGCCCCCTGCGCGAGGCGGCGATCCTGGTCGGCTTCATCTTCCTCGCCCTCGGCGTCGCCCTCGCCTCGGTGCGGCTGGCCTGGCGCGGCTGGCCGGCCTTCGAAAAAACCTTCGAGGCGAGCAGTCAGCTGGCGGTGCGAATCACCGTCGTTCTCGTCTTCGGCCTGGTGCTGCTGGCGAGCCAGCTCGGCCTCGACGTCCTGCTCGGTGGTTTCGTCGCCGGCATGATCACCAGGGCGGCCCTGCGCGGCCACGAGCTGCAGATCTTCGAGTCGAAGCTGACCGCGGTGGGCTTCGGCTTCTTCGTCCCCTTCTTCTTCATCACCAGCGGCCTCGAGTTCGACCTCGCCGCGCTCGGCTCGGCGGAAGCGATCGCCAAGATGCTCCTCTTCCTGGCCCTCTTCCTCGTCGTCCGCGGCACCCCCGCCCTGCTGCTCTACCGCAAAGTTTTGAGCCGCACAGAGCGCCACGCCCTCGCCTTCTTCAGCGCCACCGAGCTCCCCCTCGTGGTCGCGATCACGACGATCGCGATCGACGCCGAAAAGATGCGCCCCTCAACCGCAGCCGGCCTGGTAGGCGCCGCCATGCTCTCGACCCTGATCTTCCCCTTCGTCGGCATGGCCCTGCAGAAACGAGCGATGGCCGAGCAGGACGAAGACCCCCTGGCGCCACCTATGATTGAGCCCCTCCCGGGCGCGTAGCTCAGTGGGAGAGCGCTCGCCTCACACGCGAGAGGTCGCTGGTTCGAACCCAGCCGCGCCCATCGGTAAACGGCTTGACAACAGGGATTGCGGGGGCATGCGAGCGGACCTGCGAGCACTCGTCCGGCACGCGAGAGGTCGTTAATTCGAGCCCGGCCGCAGCTCGAAATCGGCTTGATACTGCGATTGCGAACCCGACCGCGAAGCCGCGCTGACCCGTAATGGGAGGGTTGAATCGCCATTGGCCTTTTCATTGACCAAATGGCCCGCTCATGGCCAGAACACAGCCCAATCCAGCCCAACGCTGCCTAACCCTTCCCAGCCTGCGTTCCCAGTTCCCAGCGGTACTTGAATTCGCCAGGTTCTTCACTCCACTAGTCGGAGATGCTCCGGACGAAGCAGCGTAGCTAATGTCCGACTGCGAGGTGCAGATCACCTTACATCACAAGTACGCTGTGCAATTCCGTCACTGACAGGTTCGGGAAGCTCGAAGAGCTCGACCTTCTCCGGCGCGGCGGCCGCAGGAGATAGGCGATACCCAAGCAGCCTACTGCTTCGCAACCTAGGACCTCAGCGATGCGGTACAAACCACAACTCGCTTAGCGGGATCGGGTGAATAGCCAAGAGCAAATGAACGCGAGTAAGTGCCGAGTATCCCGTAAATTCCCGTATCGTCGTTGAAGCCGATGATGTTTGCAGAGCCCCACCAGCCAAAACCGACTCTGGTCCTTTCGATTTCGAAGGACCCTTTCAAGTCGAGTACCGAAGCCGCGCTGCTGTACAAAAAGCCAAATTGCACACTTCCGAAGTGCTTCAAGACAGTCTTCAACTCGGAAAACTTCGAAAGATCGCTGAGCTTGGACAAATCCTTGAGGTTCTTTAGATACGACCTGAGTCCATTCCCCCATGAGTAAATGCTGCTCCACAAGCCTGCTGCCGCCACGAACCCCGTCAGCCCATAGTTCGCTCCATCGTACGTTAGGCATCCTATACCAGTGGCGCTCACACCTTGTCCCACCGAAACCAAAGCGCATGCACCAACTACGTCACGCCCCATTGGATCGCTCGCATTAACGGGATTATCCGCGGCATAGCTATAAGATTCACCTGTTTCGCCTACGGCTGGATCCACACTGAGAAACTGAGCCGTCACCGGGTCATAGACTCGGGCTCTCAGATAGATTAGCTGATTTTCCGTGCGCATCCTACGCTGTCCGGCGAACCCCATCAGGGTTTCACCAGTTCCGGTGTGTTCCGTGAATGCCCCGGTCGGGCCATATCGATATGTACCCGTCACGGTTCCCGTTGAGCCCGTCAGGACGCGAGTCGATCCCAGTTGGTCGTGATGTAGGTACGTCGTCGAGCCCGAGGTGATCTGCTCGAGCGGCAGTCCGTCCGGACCATAGATGAAGTAGTCGTTTCCTGCGCGAAGCAAGAGGGGAATTTCTGACGTGGGATCCCAAGCCATTGGATAAGTTGTCGCATTCTTGGTTTCTTTTGTTCGCAGCCCGGTGCCGTCGTATTGGAAGGTGTTTTCGATTTCCGGGCCTTTGCTCACGGTCAGGTTCCCGGCCTGATCGTAAGAAAAGGTGGTCGCCAACCCTCCTGTGGGCGTTTCTTTGATCCGCTGGCCGAGTTTGTTGTATTCGAAGGACCCGGTGCTCGCCGTGGTCATCTGGTCGGCTTTGTCGTAGGTGTAGGTCGCCGGGGCGATCTTGGTCACGTTGTTGGCTTTGTCGTATTCGAACAGCGTGCCGTTGCTTTTGGTCAGTCGGTTCTTGGCGTCGTATTCGTATTTGTATTCGGGAACTTTGGGGAAGCCGGTCTCGACGGCTTTTTCGATCTGCCCGATTTTGTCGCGCGTGTAGGTCATCGACGCCAAGACTTCGGCTTTCTTCTTTATCGAGACTTCGGTCAGCTGATCGGCCTTGTTGTAGGCGTATTCGTCCACATTCGAGGTCGTGCTGGGGAAAGTCGTCGCTTTGATCTGCGAGTCGCGGTTGTATGCGAACGACGTTTCCTTGCCGAGCCAGTCGGTGACCTTTTCTAGGCGCCCGGCTTTGTCGAAGGCGCGTTTGACCGTTTCGCCGTTCGGATAGACGATTTCCGTCTGCTGGTTACCGAGGTCGTATTTGTATTTGACAACTTCTTTGGCCCCATTTTTGACTTCGGTCAGCCGACCGAGCTGGTCATATTCCTTGGTCGTCGTCCCCGTGCCATCGACCATTTTCGTCACGTTGCCGTCTTTGTCATATTCGTAGGTGACGTCGTGGGTGGCTTCTTCGGAGTAGTTGACTTCTTTAGGTCGATTGACGGAGTCGTAGCTATAGGTGATCGTGCGTCCGAGCGCGTCTTCGGTTTCTTTCAGGTTGCCGGTCGCGTCGTATTTATTGACCGTTTTGCGTTCGAGCGGATCGATCGTTTCGGTCAACTGCCCGAGCGCGTTGCGTTCGTATTTCGTCGTATTGCCGTTGCCGGTCGTGCGGCTTTTGACCTGACCCATGCTGTCGTAGGCAGTTTCAGTGGTGTTGCCGTTTGCCATTTCGACTTTGGTTTGCTGGTTTTCAGCGTCGTAGGTGTATTTGATCGTGTGGCTGAGGGCATCGGTCGTCGATTCGAGGTTGCCGTTTTTGTCGTAGGTGGATTTGGTTTCGTGGCCGAGCGGGTCGGTGACCTTGATCGGCCGACCTTGGGCGTCGAGTTCCGTTTTCGTTTCGAATTCGGATGCTTTGGCGCCTTCTTCGTTCCCTCGCGCGCTGACCATGGCGATCACATGGCCGTCTTTGTCATAGGTCGAGGTCGTCTTGTCGCCTGCGGGATTGATTTTGGCTTTGACGTTGCCGTAGGAGTCGTATTCGAATTTGGTTTCCCGGCCAAGCGGGTCAGTTTCCGATTCCAAGTCGCCGTTTTTGGCGTATTTGAAGCTCGTTTTCTGGGTTGTTCCCCCAGGCGCAGGGCGTTCGATGGCTTCCACGTTGCCGTGGGCGTCGTGTTTGTAGGTCGTTGTCTCGCCCTTGGGCGTGGTTTCGGTTTCGACGTCGTGAATGGCGTTGTAGGTCCATTTCTTTTCGTTGCCTTCGGCGTCTTTTTCGAGCGTGAGATCGCCATTTTCGTTGTATTCGAAGGTCGTGGAATGGCCCAATGAGTCAGTCGTTTTGACGAGCTCGTAGGCTTCGTTGTATTCGTTGGCCCTTTTCTGTTCGAGGCCCGTGCCTTTGGCTTCGATCACTTCCAGCGGCTCGCCGGCTTCGTTGAATGTCTCCAACGTGGTCGACCCGTTTGGTTCGGTGATGGTCGTTGTCCTGTTGCCACCTGATTCGCCGTATTCCCATTTGGTTACTCGTTCCATCGCGTCGGTCTGTTTTATGACCCGGTTTTCTTCGTCGTATTCGGTTTTGGTGACGCCGCCGCGACCATCGGTCATTTCGGTCAGCTGATGAGAGGCGTCGTATTTGAATTTCCAGCGCGGAGTTTCTTCTCCTGGGAGCGTCACCGCGGTGAGGTTGCTCGATTCGTAGGCGTATTTGACTTTGTGGCCCATCGGGTCTTCCACGCTCGTCACCTGGGCGCCCGTATAGGCGAAGATCAGTTCTCGCCCGGCGGCATCTTTGACTTTGGTCAACTTGCCCGATTCGTAGCCGAGAGAGATCGCGTTGCCGTTGCGGTCTTTTTGTTCGATGAGCTTGCCTTCGGAGTTGAACTTGAGCTCTTCCAGGCTGGGCAAGGTGAAGACGTAGCTTTCCCCTTCTTTGGCCAGGGTCGCTTGGATCCAAGCGTCGGGAACGTATTCGCCGCCTTCAAGGTTGAAGGGGGCGATGGAGCCGTTTTCCTGGATCACGGTCACCATGCCGAATTCTGCGTTGAATTCGAGATGGGAGCCATAGGGACCCGACCAGCCATAGCCCCAGGGTCCAGCTTCTTCGGCTTCGGCAGCTCCCTGGGAGTTGTAGGAGCGGGTGAGATACAGGCTTGGGCCGCGGCCGCTCAGGACGAGATCGGTCTGTTCCTCGGTCTGGTTGCCACTGGCGCAGTTGACCGGCCTGCCCTTGTAGCAATTTGGAAGGGTCGGCGCCGATTTGTTGGGGATCGAGCCGCCTCCGCCGGTGATCGGGCCTCCGCCGCCGACTGGAGGCGGCGGTGTACCGCCGCCGTACGTGGTTGGTGGGGGTACCAACACTGGGGACCCGCAGGCGCAGATGGTCGGCGTCGTAGCGGAGGTTGCAGCAGAGATACCGAGGGCAGCTATTGCTAGCAGGCAAGCAGCTACTGCTCTGCCCCACATGGTCATGGATCAGCCCAAGTCCAACGATAAAGAATACTTGATCATTTGAGCAGTATGCACCTATACTCACAAAGATTCAAGAGCATAAGGAAGATGACGATCCTGGTCGCTACGGGGCGGTTTGGCATGGAGGACCACAACGGAAGAAGCTCATCGCAGTCGCGGGATGCACAGTTCACGGCGGACCGCGATGAGCCGGGGGACTCAGCCGCCGGCACCTTACGTCGGAGACGCTCGCGAGCGCTGACGATCGGCGTGGCGGGTGCCCTAGTCGTCATCGCGGTCGTAATGATTGCCAGCAATGGCCCCGGTTCCTCGGCTCTCAATTCGGACCAGACGGCAAAAAGCAAGGAAATCAACGCACTGCTCGCCGGGATACCCCAGAGCGGTAACGCACTTGGGTACTCAAGGGCGCCGGTGACGCTGCAGTACTTCGTCGACCTGCAGTGCCCAACCGCGCGTACATTCACGCTCGCCTCACTTCCCTACGTCACCCGCGAATGGGTGCGAACCGGAACGGTGCGGATCGAATTCCGCTCTCTGCGATCGGTCAGCGGGCCCGAAGCCTTCGCTACACAGCAGGCCGCGGCGCTCTCGGCGGGGATGCAAGACAAGCTCTGGTACTTCCTCGAGTACTTCTACCACGAGCAAGGCCCCGAGAACTCCGACTATGTCACCGCAAGCTACCTAGCGTCGCTTGCCAGACAGGTATCCGACCTGAACCTCGCGCAATGGAACGAAGAGCGAGACAGCCCAGAACTGGCCGCGCAGGTCACCGAAGACGAACAGCTCGCACACGATGCTCAGCTGACGGGCACACCGTCCTTTTTGGTTGGGCTCACCGGATCCACTCCGATCTACCGCCTAGGCGAATCCTCATCGCTCGGGGAACTCCAGTACTTCGTACGACGTGTCCTGCATGACCAACGGTCTTCATGATCGCAGCTCATCGCGCGGGGAAATTAGCCTCCGCCGTTCGCGAGCTGAGCCACATAGTTCGCTCGTGCAAGTGATCAATGCGACCCGAGCCGAATTGATTTGCGGGATGCGCGCCTGGCGAGGGCAACTAACAGCAACCAGGGGCTCTTGTGGCAAATCTCGCCGGCGCTGTTGCGAGCGTGATGACTCAGCCTGTCGGCCAAGACCACCGCATGACGTTCTCGTTGGCCTGATCATTGGCCAAATGGCCCTTTCATTGGCCAGAACGCAGCCCAACCTAGCCCAACGCTACCGAGCTCTTCCCAACCCGCTTTCCCAGTTACAAAGCCATTCTCAGCCATCCAGAGCCAAATACCCCCAACGCGATCAAACGCCTCACACGCGAGAGGTCGCTGGTTCGAACCCAGCCGCGCCCATCGGAAAGTTGGCGATCAGCTTTTAGCGACGTGGCACACGCCGCTCAGAACACGGGAGCGGGTTGAGCCGTCGGCGAGGCGGAAGACGCCGCGGGCCAGCTTGAAGGGAACGCTGTCGAAGCCGGCTGGAGCGGGGCAACCGGCTGCGAGGAGGCTGCGTTCGCGACCGTGGAAGAGATAGCGGCGACCGAGATTGACTTCGAAGCCCGTCACGTATCCCCATTCTTCGCCGACGTCAGGAACGGTTGCGGTGAGCGTCAGCCCAAAAGGTCCTTTTCGCTCGGAGCCGAGCCGGAAGTACATGTTAAGCGCGGTCGGGACCGGTTGAGAGCCGTAGATGTGGCCGAGCAGTACCCTGTGCCCGTGATAGCGGGAGTTGAAGACCAAGAGGCGGCCCGCGGCGGGAAACGGCGCCTGTTCGGGCAGGTCGATGTGGGCGGTGAAATTGCCGGAACCGACAAGCGCGCCGCGACAGTGGGTGAGCGCCTGGCTGGTGGAGTCGCCCGTTACGAGGCGCTGTGGACAGACCGGGAGGCCGCTTAAGGAGAGACGCGCGTGCCGGTTTATCGCGACGGTGAATTCACGCAGCGCTGGGGAGCGAGGCCCGGCGAGCTGCTGGACAGCCCCGCGGACGCTGACCGAGATCGGTTGCGATCCGACGCGAGGCAACTTGGCCGGCGTCATCGAGCCGCTGAAGCTAACGCGGTAGTTGCCACCGCTGATCACTTCCGCGGAAACCGGCGATTGCGTGGAGAACCAGATAACGGCGAGCAGAAAGAAGGCCAGCACCGCCCTTATTCGCGTTTCTATGCCCCTATCCCCTGCCATACCCCTCGTACGATAGTGGCATAGCCAGCGCCCCGAGGGGCGCTTCGACGATCAGACCTTTGAGCTCATCGAGGAGGAGTTGCCGGCGATCAACGATGATGAGGCGCTGGTTCGAACCCAACCGCGCCCATAGCTCAACCGCTTTACAGCAGGGATTGCGGTGCCATGCGGCAGACCCGAGAGACTCGTCAGGACGACGAGTGACAACAGGACAAGGTCGCTGGTGCGGCTCGCGCCGACACAGTGGCCAGAACCCGCAGAGGGATCCCGATGAGCGCCCGGCACTCCTTGGATGCCTCAAACTCAGCTACTAGGAAGAGAATGGTTCCGTGCTGTCACAAATAGCGTAACCGTTGATATAGGTGCTCATGAACCCTTCCGAGCGAGATTGCTCCTTGGTAGAAATATTGACGGCCCAAGTCTGACCAGGGACAAGGCCCGCATCTAGCGAGCCGATGGTGTTGTATGGCGCCGACGCGCTAACCGGATCAGCGCTTTCCTGAACCAGAGTAAGGACGCCGACTGCTGAGGGTACGTTGTAGGGGCCTTCACCGAGGACAAAGGCGATATGCACAGATGAACAGTGGTTATGTTCAACCGTAAATGCCAACTCGGTTGGCTCCGTTGATCCTTCCCAAGACCTGACCTGAAAAAGCCTGACATACGGGAAGCTGCTCGTAGGAGTTACGTAGACGTGGTTTTCACCGCCGAAGAGAGTCGAAAACGAAACCTGCCCAAACACCGCCACTCCTGCCGTCTGCTTGGCCACCACACGATGTCCTGCTAGGTCGGCCAGCCGGTATCGATACTTGCCAAGGGCGACGCCCGGCAATTCGCCGGAGCCGCTGTTGCCCGACAGCTTCATCATCGTCTTCCAAGTATGTGCCGTACCGACTGGCCGCTGAATGACGAGCCGGTGATTGCGCCCTAGATGGCGCCCCTTCCACGAGAACGAGATGGGCGCCCCTTCGCTGACCGCATGTGGCAGCGTCAAGCCGACTGCGGGCTTCGGCGCGGCATATGCACTCGATGTCATAGTCGCGGACCCCACGCAGAGACAAAGGAGCGCTAGCGCAACCCGCACCCGCTGAGAGATCGGCATATTGCTGCGCGTCATAGTGCCCCCCTTGCATGTCGTTGACCTCGAAATAGCTGCTTGACAAAGGCACGTCTAAGCCCAGGCAAGCGGGCCAGCAGCCTATATGTATCGTCGCGATAGGACAATCTGGCCCAGTAGTTCCTATGAGGTCCTCTGTGAGTTCCTTTCGCCACTCCCGTTTACTTTTTGAGGTGTTCGAGCGATGCCTTCCCACCTCAGTGAATCGCCAATCCCCAGCAGCACATTCAAATCGGGAGAGCCTTGGTCGATGTACCCAGCCCTTCAGTCGATCCCGGCCCAGCGGGCAGCTCCAACTAGCGGTTGACTCGGCCCACAGTCGATGGCGTCAGTCATGATCGGTCGTCCTGTACGCCGACGTACGGGCGGCAGACCCTCACGAACTCAGAGATGGCCTCATCGAGTTCCACTCTTCTTTCGTGCGCCCACAGCTGGCGGAGTTTCCTGCTGTCAAACTCGGCATCGCCAGCGCCCCCCAGCATCATGATCATTCCCTCGTAACACTTCATGATGTCGTGTTCGGTGCCGAATCTTAGTCGGAGCCTCGCCGCTTCGGCGTGCACTCTGACCCAGTTCCTTCTTGCACGTGACTTCAGCTCAGAGGTTGCCTGGTCGAGCGCTTTCCCCCACTGGAGCTTCACCTCTCCCTCGAGACCGTAGCCATCGCTCCGTTCGCGCGCCGATTCCTCCAAAACTTCGATTCCTTCGCCTACCGCCCTCAAGGCGTCGTCCAGCATCTGGCGAAGGGCGTCGCGGTCACGCATCTTCCTATCGTGCGCGAGTTGCCGGTCAAGTCGGCCGGACTCCTCGTCAAGCTGCTTGTCGATCCGACGATTCGCCGTCCATGCGGCGAGCGCTGCCGCGATTACGGCTGCGCCCGCGATCAGCACGCCATCCCAACTCGCCGCATCCACGGACCCATTCCTACCACGTTGTAGATCTCTACCTGCGAATCGAGTGAGCGCACCATGGCGGCTTCTACCCCCTGGCCTCCCTACAACTCCAGGACGACACGGGCGTTTATTGGGATTCGGCCCCTGTGCATCTGTAAAAGTGAGGCAGACTTTTTTCCACCTCTTTACTCGCACAAAGCGGCGATTTCTAATTCGATGCGAACCGAACCATCTGATACTGAAAGCCTTTACTGATGATTAGCCGCGATGTAGCAACAGAATGAATCCCGTGTCTATCTATCGCCGCGAACTACTGGAGATGGCCCTGCGGCCGCTCGGCGCACTTGGCGGCGCCGTTGCGTTCCCACAGGACCAGGCGGGGATCGAGGCGCTCATCGGTCGGCTCGCGGAGGGGCGCTCCAGCCAACCGAAGCGCTTTGCCTACGAGGATCCGGACGCGCTGCCGCGCTACGACGGCAAGTGGACGACCTGGCTCTCGGCCGCGGGAGACGGTGCCCTGCGAGTCCGCCAGGAACATCCATGGGCCCTCAGCTCTGAGGCCATCGTGCTCCTTCCCGACGGCCGAATCGGCGCATTCGAATCGATCGACGGCTTCGGCGTCCCGGACTCGGAGTTGACCGAGCAGGCCCTCGCCGACCGCGAGGCGCATGAGCTGCGCGAGCGGGAAGCGGCCGAACGAGAGCCCGAGCACGAGCAGTGGCTCGAGGAACAGCAGACGCGCTTCCGCACCGAGAACCTGATTCGTGCCGTCGCCGCCCCGCCGGACCAGGACCTCACCGGTCCGGTCGTCGCCTACGTCGCCCTCTACAAGACGGGCGTGATGGTCAACTACCTGGTGCCACGCCCCTCACAGGAGGAGCTCGAGCCCGACGACCCCTTCGCAGAACCGCTGACGGAAGCGATGTTCCCGAGCCTGGAGATTGAGGATGGGCTCGGCACCGCCTTCAAAGCCGTCGACATCGACCACGTCGATGCGAACAGCTCGCCGCTGCGGGCGCGGGTGAGCTTCGCGCCAGCGGTCCCCACGGCCGCCCACAGCCTGCAGATCAGCTTCGAGATGACGACGGTAGAGATCGAGCTTGGGTCATCGTGAACTCGCCGCCTTTCGAAAACGAGCACGAGGAGGCGCAGGAGGCGGCGAGCATCCTCCTACTTCGGGTGGCGCTCGCCCTGCTCGGCGAAGCGCGTCTGCGCGGGGACTTCGGTGAGGAGGCTGCACTCGCCGCGCGGGCCGCGGCGCTGACCGCCGAGTTCGACGACAGCGCACCCTCACCGGGACCAGAGCGCCTGCCGGTGACGGCCAGCCCCCTTCGCCCCGACCGCATCTCCCTGTCCGCCCCCGTCAGCGAGTCCAGCTCCGTCGTCGAGAGCCTCCGCCTTGACGGCATCCTCTTCGACGGCGGAACCGTGAGCGGCGTCACCTTTGCGCAGATCAAGCCGAAAGAGTTGAGTCCAGAGGAGCACGCCGACCTCGAACGCCAGCAGGCGGAGTGGCGAGCCGAGCAGGAACGTCGACAGCGATTCACTGCCACTCGGTTCGTCCGATCCGCCGCCGCGCCCCCGCAGGCGGGCGCCGTGGTGCCGATCCTCGCGGTCGAGCTCTTCGAGGACGGCTTCTACGTCGAATACACCTACGACACGGAGCCGCCGACCGTCGATCTCGAGATGACTGCCCAGCAGCTTCTCGCGGGCGAGAAAGATCCCGAGGTCAAGGTCGAAGACGACCTCGGCACCGAGTACTTCGAAAGCGGCGGTGGTGGCGGTGGTGGCGTACGCGTCTTTCACTCAAGCCGCGGCTTTGCGCCTGCCCCACCCCCCAACGCCCGCGCCCTCCTGATCACCGCCGGCGGCGCAACCGTCGAACTCGACCTACAGCCATAGGGAATCCGGATGTAGGCTACGAGGATCTTGAGTAGTCAACTAATTCCTTGGAGGAGATCATGGTGAGGTCGGGTAAGCGCCGCTCTGGCTCGCGCGTCATTGGACTGCTGGTGTCGGTCGTCGCCGCGACGATGGCCCTGAGTGCAACGGCACAGGCCGAACCGCCTGCCTGCACGGGCGAACCGACGGCGATCCAGACCCTCAACCTCACCGTTGGCGGGGTCCCGACCTATGGCTACTACGCGCTGCCCTCGACGACTCCAAAGGGCGTTGTCGTACTCGGACACGGCTACCCGACCACGGCCCACTCGATGGTGCCCTTGATGCCCGGCATCGCCCAGCGCGACGATGCGATCGTGATCGCCATGGATTACCACGGCACCGTCGATCTCGAAGGGCCGACCGGCGACACCTCGCGCGGCTGGAAAGTAAGCGAGGGGGCGGCCGACTCGATCGCCGCGGCGCAGCTCTTCACCAGCACCTGCCAAGGGCTCAACCCCACCCGCTTCGTCAACACGGCTTTTGGCGTCAGCATGGGCGGCAACATGACCGGCCTCGCGGTCTCCGAACATGCCACCCGCGCTGGCGGCAGCGCCCTGTTCGACTACTGGTTCGACGTTGCCGGCGTCACCAACGTGCCGGAGATCTACGCCGACGCCACCGCGATCTCACTGCTGCCCCTCGGCGGCATTCAGACAACGGGCGCCAACGCCAAGGCTGACATCGAAGCCGAGATGGGCTCGCCGATCCTCAACCTCACCACCTACCTCAACCGCAGCCCAGCTCTGCGTTCCAGCCAGATGAAAGCCTCCGGCCTGAAAGGCGTGGTGGTCTCCCACGGCGTCCTCGACGGCGAGGTCACCTCCGACCAGAGCGACCAGATGGTCGCCGCCCTGGCGCTGGCAGGCATTCCTACGGACTACACGACGTCGATCTTCAAAGCTCCCGAATCGCCGCCCGGACTGACGCTCGACGGCGACGTGCTCGGGTTGCTCCCAGGCTACGTCTCCCCCTTCGCCGGCCACGTCAACGAAATCGTCATCGGCGCTGCCCTCGACCGCCTCGATGCCCTCTATCAGGAAGGCAAAACGCCGTCAGGACTGAAACTGACCCTGGAAGACGGGAGCCTCGGAACGTTCCCCCTCCTCTAGAGCGCGGCCGCAAAGGTAGACTCGTTTCGTGTCGGTCAACCGTCGATTCGCGTTGCGCCAGCGCCCGGAGGGGCGAATCGACGACGAGACCTTCGAGCTCATCGAGGAAGAGCTGCCGGGGATCGGCGACGGTGAGGCGCTCGTTCGCACCGAGTGGATCTCGCTCGATCCGACCAACCGGACCTGGATCGAGGACATGCCTGGCTACCTGCCGCCGGTGCAGATCGGGGAGACGATGCGCGCTCTCGGGCTCGGTCGGGTGGTGGAGTCCAAGCACCCCGACTATGAGGAGGGGCAGCTGGTCCAGGGACTGACCGGCTGGACCGAGAACTTCATCGCCTCCGACGCCGCGCCGCTGCAACGGGTCCCTGAGCTCGAGGGGGTCTCCCCCAGCCTCTACCTCGGCGCGCTCGGCATGACCGGCCTCACGGCCTGGGTCGGGATGAAGGAAATCGGCAAGCCCAAGGAGGGCGAGACCGTCGTCGTCTCGGCAGCCGCGGGCGCGGTTGGTTCGGTGGCCGGCCAGCTCGCCAAGCGCGACGGCGCCCGTGTCGTCGGCATCGCCGGCGGGCCCGAGAAGGGCTCGATCCTCACCGAGAAGCTCGGCTTCGACGCGGCCGTCGACCACCGCGCCGAGGACTGGCGCGAGCAGCTCAAGGCCGCCACCCCGGACGGCATCGACGTCGACTTCGAGAACGTCGGCGGCGAGATCATGGACGCGATCTTCAACCGCCTCAACCTCCACGCCCGGATCGCCCTCTGTGGGCTGATCTCCGGCTACAACGAGAGCGCCCCGCCGTCCGGCCCGCGCGAGACCTTCGGCAACCTACTGGTCAAGCGGGCCACCCTGCAGGGCTTCATCATCCTCGACCACTACGCCAAGCTGCCCGAGGTATCGGCGCAGTTGGCCGAGTGGATCGCCGACGGCAGCCTCGAGCCGCTGGAGACCGTCGTCGATGGCTTCGAGCAGCTACCGCGAGCGATCAACATGCTCTTCGACGGCGCCAACGTCGGCAAGCTCGTCGTGCGGATCGCCGCCTAGCGGATTATCTGCTGCCAAGTGGCCGGGGACTCCGCTGGCAGCCTTGTGCGGAGCACGGCCAGCGTGCGTTCGACCACGGCCGGCAGCTCCTTGCGCACCTCGAAGTCCCAGACGCGCAGGACCATCCAGCCCTCCGCCTCGAGCTCGGCGTCGACGCGGCGGTCGCGCTCGACGTTCTTGGCGATCTTCTCGTCCCAGTAGGCGCCGGAGCGGCCGGGCTTGTGGCGCGAGGGGTGGCCGTGCCAGAAGGCGCCGTCGACGAAGATCGCTACGCGGAGGGCGGGCCAGGCCAGGTCGGGGGTGCCGGCGGCCGGCTTGTAGTGGTTGCGCCACCCGCGTACCCCGGCGGCATGCAGGGCACGCCGCAGCGCCACCTCGGGCGCCGTGTTCTTGCCTTTGACGGCAGCCATGATGCGCCTGCGTTGCTCCGGCGTGCGGGTGTCGGTCATCGGCGGCCGATGCTATTGACGTAGTGGACGTCGACCCCCGTATAACCGCCGCCACGCGCACTAGCCTGCCAATGCATGCCGACCGACTCCAATTCGGGTGGGGCCGGCCGACGATCCCGATCGCGGCGGCCACTTGCCGTCGACCTCTTCGCCGGTGCCGGTGGGCTCTCGCTGGGCCTTGAACAGGCCGGCTTCGACATCGTTGCGGCGGCCGAGTACGACCCGGTCCACGCCGCCACCCACGAGTTCAACTTCCCCCACACCGAGGTCCTCTGCGCCGACATCTCGAAGCTAAGTGCCGAGAAACTGCGCGAAGCCGCCCGCAAGGGGATCGAGGCCCATGGCGGCGATCCGGAAGAGTGGGACGGGAAGCTCGATTTGATCGCGGGCGGCCCGCCGTGCCAGGGCTTCTCGCTGATCGGCAAGCGGCTCGTCGACGACAAGCGCAACCAGCTCGTCTTCCACTTCTTCCGCCTCGTCTCCGAACTGAAGCCTCGCTACTTCGTGATGGAGAACGTGCCGGGGATGGCCCGCGGCGGACATGCCAGCATCCTCGACGAGCTGATCCTCGAGTTCGAAGAGGCCGGCTACCGCTTCCCCCGCGACAGGAAGAGCAAGCGCAAGTACCGCATCCTCAACGCCGCCGATTTCGGCGTTCCGCAGGAACGTCACCGCCTCTTCTTGATCGGCACACGTAAAGGCCAGCGCCTCGCGAAGCCGCCCAAGCCCACCGTCCGGCCCGTGCCGAAGCGCGCAGTCGAGGTCAGCGAGGACGAAAAAACGTCCCCCAACGGGCCGACGGTGTGGGACGCAATCGGCGACCTTCCCAACCTGAACCGGTTCGCGACCCTGCTCGCCTCGGACGAGACCGGTCTGTCCGACTCCACTGTCGCCGCGATCGACGAGGTAGCGAGCCCGTACGCCCGACGCCTGCGCGGACTCGAAGACGACGCCGGAGACCGCTCTCATCCCCGCGCATGGAACCCCGCCAAGCTGACCAGCTCGATGCGCACCGAGCACACCGCGAAGTCGGTCCGCCGCTTCAAATCCACCAAGCCGGGCGAAACCGAGTCGATCAGCCGCTATTACCGGCTCGACCCAGGCGGCCTCTGCAACACACTGCGCGCAGGCAGCGGTAGCGAGCGGGGCGCTTTCACCTCCCCCCGCCCACTTCACCCGACGCTCCACCGCGTCCTCTCCAACCGCGAGGCAGCCAGGCTCCACTCCTTCCCCGATTGGTTCCGCCTGCACGCGACCAAGTGGCACGGGTTTCGACAGGTGGGCAACGCGGTGGCGCCGCTGGTCGGCAGGGCCGTCGGCAAAGAGATCGTCGCGGCACTGAAGCTCGACCCAGAGATCCCCGAGGGGACGCTCGCGCTTGGCAAGCCCGCCCTGCTGCGGCTGGGAATGGCCGAAGCGGTGATTCACTTCGGTGCCGACAAGGCGGCCGTACCGCAACCGCGTACCCGCGGCGCGATTCCGGCCGGAGTCGCGAGCCCGGCCCCGCAGCCGATCGCCGCCTAGCCGATTCCCTGCACCGCCGGACGCGGCTTGTAGACGCCCTCCGACGCCTTCGCCAAGGGAAGCTCCGCCGCGAACTCGACGATCCAGACCAACCCGCCGCTCAGCGACTGGATCCCCATCGGCACGATGAACGCAGCCTCGGCGGCCGATGCCTCGAAGACCTCTTCCGCACCGCGCTCGATCTGATCGAGATCGAGCACCTCCTTCGGGCCCTTCATCTCGCAGCTGACGAGGAAATTCGACCCGTCCACCTGAGTTCCGAGGTAGACCGCATCCACCTCCGCCTTGCCGAGCTTGACGTTGGACTGCAGCAGCTCGAGCCCGATGATCGGCAGCGAGCTGCGCAAGCCGAAGTGAGTGTGGACTATCCGCAGGTTCGTCACCACGTGCGTGAGCCAGGTCTCGTCGGAGCGGCCGAAGGTCCGGGACGCCGGCGCGAGGCTGAGGCTCTCCACCGGATGTGGAGCTGCCAGCAACGCGGGATCCGGGTCGGGGCTGACGAACGCCGTCGTCTGCCCCTCCGGCAGCGGGACGAAGCGGAAGCAGTTTCCCTCTCCGGGAAGCTGCCGGGCAGTCCAACCCGCCTCGACAACGGCCTTGGGAAAGTTTTTGTTGCGGCTGCGACTACGGACGATGTCCTTCATGAAGTTCGCCGGGTTGCGCGAAGAGAGCACCGGAGTTTCCTGGAGCTCCACTTCCAACTGCACCAGCGTCACCAGATCGTCGCTGAGCTTCCCAGTCGCCGGGTCGAAGCGCTCGAAGAAGAGGCGCTCGATGATTGGTGTCTTTCTGCTTGCCATGATCCGATGGTCTCGCTTCAGTCCGACGGATCTTTGTCATCGACCGCGCGCACGGTGGGCGCGAAGGGACCGAGATCGGCGCGGCTGCGCTCGACCAGGTCTTCAAGGCCGAAGATCTCGATGACGTAGCTCGCCGACGCCCAAGCCGCGCCGTACTCGATCATCTCGTGCTGCAAGCCGCGCGCGGCGAGGGCGATCGAGAGCAGCGCCTCATCGAGCGCGTCCTCGTAGTAGATCGAGCCGGCTAGCCACTCGAAACGGGGGATCAGGTCTCTGCGGTGCACCATCGCGGCGACGGTAGGCGCCCGAGGCGCACGTGTGGCGCGCAGCTTGAAGCGAAAGGCGCACCGCCCGACTGACAACGAGGCGTCGCCGGGATTAGAGCTCAGCCAACCGCGCGAGCAGGCGCACCGCTTCATCCAGCGTCTCGCGCTCCCCGGCGCTGAAGTTCCCCTCCAGCGCCTCGGCCAGCCAGCCCTCGCGGCGGCCGCGGTCCTCGTGCAGCTCGGTGCGGCCCGCAGCGGTCAGCTCGAGCAGGGAACGGCGGCCATCGGTCGGGTCGGGGCGGCGGGCGATCAGGCCCTGGGACTCGAGCTCGGCGACGGTCTGGCCCATCGATTGCGGGCGCACGCGTTCGAGCTCGGCCAGCCTGCTCGTGCCCTGTGGGCCCTCGCGGTCGAGCCGGCCCAGGACCGAGCCCTGGGAGAGCGAGAAGCGGTGCTCGCCGCGCAGGCGGCGGATCAGGTGGCCGAGCACCACGCGCAGCTCGCTGGCGAGCGGGCCGCTGTCGACGCGGGTCGGCATGGGCGAATCATAGCCGAGAATACACAGGCAAACTGCACAGTTTGCCTGTGTATATTGAAGCTGTGTCAGCGACGAGCGCAGCGCAGGCCAACGGAAGCCAGGCCAACGACCGCTACAAGTGGATTGCCCTCTCCAACACCACCCTGGCGATCCTGCTGGCGACGCTCGACGCCTCGATCACGCTGATCGCGATGCCCGACATCTTCCGCGGCATCCACCTCGACCCGTTGGTCCCGGGCAACAGCTTCTACCTGCTCTGGATGATCCTCGGCTACCTCGTCGTCTCCAGCGTGCTGATCGTCAGCCTCGGCCGGCTCGGCGACATCTACGGCCGGGTGAAGATCTACAACCTCGGCTTCGTCATCTACACCGTCGCCTCGCTGATGCTGGCGATCGACTGGATGACCGGCACCAACGGCGCCCTCTTCCTGGTCGGCTTCCGACTAGTGCAGGGGGTCGGCGGCGCCTGCCTGCTCGCCAACTCGGCGGCGATCCTCACCGACGCCTTCCCCTCCAACCAGCGGGGGATGGCGCTCGGGATCAACAACATCGTCGGCGTCAGCGGCATGTTCGTCGGCCTCGTGCTGGGCGGCCTGCTCGCCCCGATCGATTGGCGCCTCGTCTTCCTGATCTCGGTCCCGGTCGGCCTCTTCGGCACCGTCTGGGCCTTCCTCAAACTGAAAGAGCTCTCGACCCCGCATCCGGGCAAGATCGACTGGTGGGGGAACTTCACCTTCGCCCTCGGCCTGATCCTGGCGATGGTCGCGGTGACCTTCGGAATTCGCCCTTACGGCGGCGCGCCGACCGGTTGGGGCAGCCCCCTCGTCCTCGGTCTGCTCGCCCTGGCGGCGATCTCGCTGATCGCCTTCGTCCAGATCGAGCGCCGGGTCGAGGAACCGATGTTCCGATTGCCGCTCTTCAAGATCCGCGCGTTCACCTTCGGCACGCTCTCGACCTTCCTCGCGGCGGTCGCCCGCGGCGGCCTGATGTTCATGCTGATCATCTGGCTGCAGGGAATCTGGCTGCCGCTGCACGGCTACGACTACACCGAAGCGCCGCTGCTGGCGGGGATCTACATGCTGCCGCTGACGATCGGGATGCTGATCGCCGGGCCGACCTCGGGGTACCTCTCGGACCGCTTCGGGGCGCGCGGGTTCGCCACCGGCGGGATGGTCGCGGCCGCCGCCAGCTTCGCCGCCCTGACTCTGCTTCCGGTCGACTTCTCCTATCCCGTCTTCGCCGCGATCCTCGCCTTCAACGGGATCTCGATGGGGATGTTCGCCTCGCCCAACCGGGCCGCGGTGATGAACAGCCTGCCGCCCGACGCCCGCGGCGCCGGCGGCGGCATGAACCAAACCTTCCAGAACTCCGCCCAGGTGATCTCGATGGGGATCTTCTTCACCCTGCTGATCATCGGGCTCGCCTCGACGCTTCCGCACGCGCTCTCGAGCGGCCTCGAAGCGCACGGCGTCAGTCACGTGAAAGCGCACGAAGTCGGCGAAACGCCACCGATCTCGGTGCTCTTCGCCGCCTTCCTCGGCTACAACCCGATCGAACACCTGATCGGCACCGGCGCCCTGCACCAACTGCCCCAGCACGCGCAGGCAGTGCTCACCGGTCACAGCTTCTTCCCGAGCCTGATCTCAAAGCCCTTCAGCAAGGGTCTCGACACCGCGTTCGGCTTCGCCATCGTCGCCTGCCTGATTGCCGCCGCCGCGTCGCTGATGCGGGGCGGGCGCTACACCCACACCGAGCCGAGCGAGGTCAAACCCGCCGCGGCTCCGACCATCCGAGAACTAGAGGAGTCACATGCGAGTTGATTGGCACGGGCAGTCGGCGTTCACGCTCGACAGCGAGACGGCGACGGTCTTCATCGACCCGTGGGGCGACATGTCAGCGGCGGAATCGAAAGGCATCAGCTGGGATTACCCGGCGATCTCCTCGCCGGATGCGGTCGACCTGTTGATCGTCACCCACGAGCACGCCGACCACAACGCGGTTGAGGTGATCAGCGGCGAGCCGACCCAGGTGCGCTCGACCGCCGGGACGCACGAGACGCCGCTCGGCAACGTGGTCGCGATCGCCTCCGAGCACGACGAGGCCGCGGGAGCCGAACGCGGCCCGAACACGATCGTCGTCTTCGACCTCGATGGCATCCGGGTAGCCCACTTCGGCGACTTCGGCCAGGCGACGCTGCGGCCCGAGCAGCGGGCGCATCTCGACGGCATCGACCTGCTCTTCCTGCCGGTCGGCGGCGGGCCGACGATCGACGGCTCGACCGCGGCGGGGATCGCGAAGGACCTCGGCGCCTCCTGGGTGGTTCCGATGCATTACAAGACCGACAAGATCAACTTCCTCGACACCGAGGAGGCGTTCGTCGCGGCGATGCCGGGCGCGCAGCGCCTTTCGTCTCCTTCGTTCGACACCGCGGCCCTGGAGAAAGGCTCCGAGCCGCTGGTGGTCATCCCAGCCGCGCCGTAGACCACCGCTAGCTGTTCCTTATGGCGCCCAGAGCGCCATAAGGAACAGCTACTGGATGGGGCTGGGTGGTTGGTTCCACGGGCTCCGGTCGGGGAGAGATGGGGGCGGGTCGGGCTGGCGCCCGGGAAAGGGACGCGGCCCTCTCGACCACGACCCCGGCTGGGTGTGGCCGTGGCCGAGACGGCCGGGGGTGCGGGGAGTGGAGGAAGGCTCACGGGAGCGCCACGGATCCGTGACGGAGGTGGGACCTCGTCACGGAGATGTCGGGAAGTCCTTCCTTCCTTCCGTGTTCTTCCTCACGATCCATCACTCAGACCTTTGCCGTGGAGAGAAAGTGGCCCTATGCGCCACTAAGGCTCCACAGGCGCCGGTCCGCGGCGGCCGAGTCGGACAGGACGATCACGGAAGCGTGGACTTCGTTACGACCTGTGACCACTCCCTGAAAGCCCCTCACGTCCCGGGCGTCTCGTGGCGGCCACACCCTGCCGGGGTCGCCACGAGACGCCCGGGACGCACCTCGGACGGCCGCGACGGCCGAGGTCGGGTCGAGCCGCGCCGGCCGCGAACCAACGCCGTCCCGAATCCATCCGACCCAGACCCCGCCGCAAAACCAACATCTAAACCCCAGCGGCGACGCGGGCGCTCGCGTGGGCGGCCCGCTCTAGCTCGTCGGGGAGCGGCTCGAGCTCCGGCCGTGTGCCGTAGCGGCGCTCGAGGGCGAGCTCGATCAGGTGGTCGGCGAGCCAGGCGTTCTTCGGTAGGAGTGGCCCGTGCAGGTAGGTGCCGACCATGTTCGCTTTCCACACGCCCTCGAGGCCATCGCCGCCGTTGTTGCCGTGGCCTTTGACGACGCGCCCGAGCGGGCGGGCGGCGGCGCCGAGATAGGTGCGGCCGCCGTGGTTCTCGAAGCCTGCCAAGAGGCGCTTCTCACCACCGAGCTCGGTCTCGATCGCGACGTTGCCGATCAGCCGTGGGCCCTCCTCGCGCACCGTGCGCAGATCGGCGAGGCCGAGCCCGGGCAGTGTCTCCTCGCCGAGCTGATAGCTCTCGCCGAGCAGCTGGTAGCCGCCGCAGACGGCGAGCAGGGCGGCGCCGTCTTCGACCGCCCGTGCCAGGGCGGCGCGCTTGGTCTCGACCATGTCGGCGGCGACGACGCGCTGGTCGCGATCCTGGCCGCCGCCGATATAGAAAAGATCGTGCGCCGACGGGTCGATCGATTCGCCCGGCCCGGCGCCGCTCCAGGTGAATCCGATTCCCCGCCACTCGCAGCGCCGCTGCAGGAAGAGGATGTTGCCGCGGTCGGCGTAGATGTTCATCTGCTCGGGGTAGAGGCTGAGGACGCGGAGCTCCATCACTCCTCCTCGCCGAGAACGACGACGGTGGAGCCGACGTGATCCTCGGTCGGATCGATGTACAGGCGTTCGATCGCGACCAGGCCGACCTCGGCCGCCTCGGCCTCGAGCTCGTCGGCGGTCAGGGTGCAGATCGTCACCGAGTCCGGCATGTCGGTCAGCTCGCCGGTCGGCGCGACCCTCTGGCGCAGGCGGTGGACGACGATGTGCTCGGGCCCGACCACCGCCTCGAGCGGCAAGCTCGAATAGACCCAACCGTCGACCTCGCGCACGTCGGGGAGGAGCGGCTCGCCCTCTTCGGGCTCCGGCATGCCCTCGACCATCGCCGCCGCGAGGCGGCCTCCGGGCAGAAGCTGGGCGGCGATCGAATCGAGGCAGGCGAGCCGCTCGGCCCGGTCGGCGAGCATCTGCAGGAGTTGCATTGGCGCGATCGCCAGCGCCACCGGCTCGGGCAGCTCGAAGCCGCGCGCGTCGGCTAGCAGCGGCGTGACCGGAAGCCCGGCGGCACGCTCGCGCTGGGCGGCGATCAGTTCGGGGTCGTTGTCGAGGCCGATCACCCGGTGCCCGCGGCGGGCCAGGTGGATGGCGAGGCGGCCCGTTCCCGCGCCAAGCTCCAGCACGGGGTCGCCGCAGCGATCGGCGAGCTCTGACCAGACGCACAGGTCGGCGGCGTAGGCGCCGCACTCGACGTCATGCCAGATCGCGGCTTCGGAGGTCGATGCCGAACCGGCGCCGCGCGTCTCGTCGGGACCGTCGTTCACTGCCAGAACTCCTTCGCCAGGCCACGATCGGCGAGCAGCTTGCGCAGCTCGAGCAGCGCGGTGTAGGTGGGGAGGGCGAAGAGGCGGCCCTCGGAGGCGGCGACTGCGGCGTCGAGCGAAGTCGCGATGTCGGGCTCGACCGCGATCCGCTCCTCCGGCCAGCCCGCGTACTTCAGCCGGAGCGCCATCTCCGGCGCACGCGTCCCCGCGCAGGTGACGCGACGCACGGCGTCGGTCAGCACCTCGAAGTCCGCATCCCAAACCCAGGAGACGTCGCGCCCGTCCGCGATCCGGTCGTTCAGTGCGATCCAAAGGTCGATCCCGGCCGAGCCGCCCTCGCCCCCCGCGGTGAGTTCGCACTTCTCGTCGCTATCCGACGATTTCTGCGAACTCACCTGGTGGGCCGCCTCCAGCTTCAGGGTGCGGAGGACCTCGTTGGCGCCCGCCGGGTTCTTGATCAGGAGGATCGAGACTTGGCCCTCGCCGATCGGGATCGTCTCGACCCGGCCAAAGGCGACGCGCATGTCGCGCAGGGCCGCGGCGACGCGCTCCGCGTGGACGCCGAGCTTCAACGCGGCGGCGATCGCCGCCAGCGCGTTGTAGACGTTGTAGAGGCCGGGGAGGGGAAGCTCGACCTCGATCTCGCCGCCCGGCACGCGCACGGTCGCCGCCGAGCCCTCCATCCCGCGCAGCTCGATCCGCGTCGCCGCGACGTCGGGGCGCGGCCGCTGCGCGCCGCAGTTCGGGCACGAGTAGTGGCCGAGGTGGCCGACGAAGGCGACCTCGTAGGCGTACGGGTGCCCGCAGCGGCGGCAGTGCTTGGCGTCGAAGGCGTGCTGCAGCTCGGGCAGCGCCTGCGAGTGATCGTCGATGCCGAAGTAGAGGGTGCCCTCGCGCGGAATCTCGGTGTCGGTGTCCCGCCCGAGGTCGGCGATCAGCGGGTCGTCGGCGTTCAGCGCCAGCCCGGTCCCGGCGGGCGCCGCCGCCACCGCCTTCGCCCACTCCTCGGCCAGCGCCTCCATCTCGCCATATCGGTCGAGCTGGTCGCGGAAGAGGTTGCCGAGCACGATCAAGTGAGGGTTCAGCTGCTGGGCGACGCGTGGCAGCCAGGCCTCGTCGACCTCGAAGAGCCCCTCGGC
>DATBAV010000008.1:0-7114 GCA_036271315.1 Solirubrobacterales bacterium
GCGGAGTGACGAGGTCATCGATCCGGGGCTGGCGCCGCGGGCGATCGCCAAGGGGCGCGAGGGGGAGTGGCTCTCCGAGGACGAGATGACGGCGCTGTTCTCGGAGACCCGGCCCGAGGTGATCGAGGAGATGCGGATCGCCGCCGACGAGCTGCGCCAGGAACTGGCCGGCGACGTCACTACCTTCGTCGTCAACCGCAACATCAACTTCACCAACATCTGCGTCGTCGGCTGCGCCTTCTGCGGCTTCGGGCAGGGCAAGCGCTCCCCCGACGCCTACGAAGTCGGGGAGCCCGACTTCGCCGCGCGGATCGAGGAAGCGGTCGAGTTCGGCGCCACCGAGCTCTGCATGCAGGGCGGCATCCATCCCGACCTGACCCTGGAGGAGTACGGGCGCTGGCTGCGTCTCGCCAAGGAGACGGCGCCTCAGATCCACCTGCACGCCTACTCGCCGATGGAGATCGACCACGCCTGCGAGCGCTCCGGCAAGGAGCCCGGCGAAGTCTTCGAGTACCTGCTCGACTGCGGGCTCGGCTCGACCCCGGGGACCGCGGCCGAGGTGCTCGACGACGGCGTCCGCCAGCGGATCTCGCCGAACAAGCTGCCCGCCGCGCGCTGGGTCGAGATCATCGAAGCCTCCCACCGGGCCGGGCTGCGCTCGACCTCGACCGTGATGTTCGGCCACATCGAGGAGCCGCGCGAGCTCGCCCGCCACATGCGGGTGGTGCGCGCCCTGCAGGAGCGCACCGGCGGCATCACCGAGTTCGTGCCGCTCAGCTTCATCCCCTTCAACACGATGCTCGGCCGCACCCACGGGATCGAGGAGATCTCCGACGACGAGAACCTCAAGCACACCGCCGCCTTCCGCTTGGCCTTGGGCAAGACGATCCCCAACCTGCAGGCGAGCTGGGTGAAGATGGGCCTCGATGCCGCCACCGAGGCACTGCGCTGGGGCGTCAACGACCTCGGCGGCACGCTGATGGAGGAGAACATCTCGCGCATGGCCGGCTCCCAGCACGGCGTGCGGCTCGAGCCCGAACAGCTGATCGCGGCTGCTCGCGCCGGCGGGCGCGAGCCCGCCCAGCGCACCACGCTCTACGAAATAGTTGAGACCTATTAGGTAAAGGCCTATCTTGGGCCTATCGCTTCGTGGTTCTCATTGGGGGGACGATTCCCGGCGTTGGCGGTCTTCGGCCTGCCTGCCCTGACCGTGATGGTCGCCCTATTTGTGCTCTGGGGCCTGAGGCCCTGGGAAGACGACGCGGCTGCCCCCCACGAGGTTCCCCTGGGCATCGAGGCGGCGGTTGATGGCGGCAAGGCGTTGTCGGCTGCGCCGGCAGCTGGCGTGGCGGCGGGTGTCGCCGTTCCGGCGGGGCCTAAGGTTCAGGCGGCGCAGCGGGCGAGTGGCGACGCTGGTTCGACCCCGAACTCGGGTGGACTTCCGGAGACGATCGCCGTAGTTCCGGCTCGCCCGATTGCTATTGCCGGGCCGCCGCAGTCGCCCACAGGTGCCGCGCCGGGACCGGGAGGGGACGAAGGGGTTCCCTCTGTCGGGGCCTCCCCGGTTGTTGCTCCGCCAGAGGGAACCCCTTCGTCCGGCACCACGCCGGCTGGTACTAGTGGGGGGTCGTCCGGAGGGCCAGTAACCGCTGGGGGCAACCCCGTGGCCGAAAACTGCGAAGGGGACGAATACACGATCACGGTTACGTTCCTTGACGAAGAATCGACCGTTGAAGAAGCCCCGGTTGAAATCGTGCTCGAGCAGCTCAACGAAGACGGCAGCACGGACGAACTTCAGCTCGAAGGCGACTTGAGCGATGTCCACGCTCTGGCCTCGACGCTCGAAGCGGAAGGGAACTGCGTCAAGGTCGAGATCGCGCAGCCCGAAGCGGAAGAAAGCGCGGAAGAAGTCCCGGGGACAAGCGAAGAAGCGTCGGAATCGGGCGAAGAAGTGACCGATCCCACCGAATTGCCGGTCCCGAGCTCTCCCTGATCCGATGCGGGCGATGGTCCTGGAGCGGGCGGGGGAGCCACTGCGGCCCGCCAAGCTGCCGGACCCGCGACCGGGCGTCGGGCAGGTCCTGATCTCGGTCGGTGCCTGCGGGGTCTGCCGCACCGACCTGCACATCGTCGACGGCGAGCTCGATAAGCCGAAGCTGCCGCTGGTTTTGGGGCACCAGATCGTCGGCTCGGTGGTCGAGGCCGGCGAGGGGGCGGAGCGTTTTGCGCCGGGAGAGCGGGTCGGCGTGCCCTGGCTGGGCTGGACCTGCGGCGAGTGTCGCTACTGCCTCTCGGGGCGCGAGAACCTCTGCGACCGCGCCCGCTTCACCGGCTATGACATCGACGGCGGCTACGCCGAGCTGGCGGTGGCCGACGAGCGCTTCTGTTTCGCGATTCCCGTCGACTACCCCGACGAGCAAGCGGCACCGCTGCTCTGCGCGGGGCTGATCGGCTACCGGGCGCTACGCCTGGTTGGCGACGCCGAACGGATCGGCTTTTACGGCTTCGGTGCTGCTGCCCACATCCTCTGCCAGGTGGCGGCTCACCAGGGCCGGCGCGTCTTCGCCTTCACCCGCGAGGGCGACGCCGAGGGCCAGGCCTTCGCGCGCGAGCTCGGGGCCGAGTGGGCGGGATCCTCGGAGGAGGCGTCCCCGGAGGAGATCGACGGCGCGATCGTCTTCGCCCCGATCGGCCCCCTGATGACGACCGCCCTGCGGGCCAGCGCCAAGGGTGCCCGGATCGTCAGCGCCGGCATCCATATGAGCGACATCCCGAGCTTCCCCTACGAGCAGCTCTGGGGCGAGCGGACACTGGGTTCGGTCGCCAACCTGACCCGCCAGGATGGTGAGGAGTTCCTGGCGCTAGCGCCTGAGGTCCCGGTTCGCACCGAGGTCGAGCTGCACCCGCTGGAGGGCGCCAACGAGGCGCTTGAATCGATCCGCAGTGGGAGGCTGCGTGGTGCCGCTGTGCTGCGGGTCGGTCCCGGTAGGGGTTTCGCTTAACTTTTTCGGTGTGACGGCAGCTGCTGGCGCCGCAAGGAATTGCCGAAAAAGTACAAGACGCTTCACCCCTACCGGGACCGACCCGCTCCTCAGCGGAACAGGTCTTCTGAGCGGGGGCGATGGAGGGCAGCGGCTCCCGGGCCGTCCTCAAGAGTGACGAAGCGTTTGAGGCCCCGAATCACGACGGCGGGGATGTGGCTGTCCTTGCCGCGGACCAGGTCAGCGGCTGCTGCCGCCTCGTCGGCTACCGCGATCAGCGTCGCCTCAAGCTCTCTGCCGTGAGTGTCGGCACGCCCCCTCCAATCATCGAGCGGCTGTAGTCCCGCGCAACCAATCGCCACCTCCGCCTGTCCCAGTCGCCACGCTCGCCCGAAGCTGTCGCTGATCACGACACCGATGACGGGGGGCCGGGGGTGGGCCTCCCCGGACATTCCCCGCTTTTGTCCGGGGAGGCCCACCCCCTCCTCACCGATTTCGTGCCGTATGCGCCGCGCCGACGCATCGGGGTCCTGGGGCAGCAGGCAAACCGTGTCGTCCTCGCGGATGTTGGAGCTATCGATGCCGGCGTTCGCGCAGACGAAGCCGTGGCGTGTCTCAGTGATCAGGACTCCGCGCTCGGCTCGCAGTACCTCTTCGCTCTCCTCCAAGATCAGCTCGACCAGGGCGGGCTCCTTGCCGAGCACGGCCGCAAGCTTGCGCGCTTCGGCGCCGGGAATCACCGAGCTGAGCCGGCGGGTTTGTCCCTCGGCCTTGGAGACGACCTTCTGGGAGATCACGACAACATCGCCGGGCTCGATCTCAGCGCGGGCCACGATCAGCTCGCCGAGCGACGCGCCTTCCTCGATCTCGGGCAGACCCATCACTGGGATTGCTCGAACCTCACTCACTCCGGTGGTCCTTTGCCGGCGTGTAGCCGTAAAACGCACACCGGAACGGGGGGCGGCTCATATCCCGAGTGCCTTCGCCGTCCGCTTCGCCCGTCCGCGGTCGCGCTCCAGCGCCATGGTGAGGGCGACGATGTCGGCCGGGGTGTCGAGGTCGAGTGCCAGCGATGGCAGCTCCTCGACGTTGTACGGGACGCCGGCCGCGCGGGCGGCGGCGACGTGGCGAGCGCAGCTGCCCTCGCCGAAGGACGGCTCGATCGCGTCCGGGGGCGAGAGCGCGAGGGCGTTGGTACCGGTGCCATGGCGGTCGGGGACGATCGCCACGTAGCGCTCCGGCGTCCCGGTCAGCAGTCGCTCCAGCTCGCGCGGCGCCAGCAGCGGGCAGTCGATCGGCAGCAGCACGACCGTCCCCGCTCCGAGCTGCTGGGCGCGGGCGATCCCGGCCAGTGCCGCCCCCGAGTGGCCGCCCTCGTCCGGGTCGGCGATCAGCTCGGTGCCGCTCGCTCGCGCGATCTCGACCGCGCGCGGCTCGCTGCTGACGACGATCGTGCGCTCGATCGAGCGCGCCGCGCCAATCGCTTCCAGCACGTCCTCCAGCATCGCCGCCGCCAGTTCGGCGCGGTGGGTGGCGCCCATGCCCGGCGCCAGCCGCTGCTTGGCCGCGGCGAAGCGCTTGACCGGCAGGACGGCGGTCGCCTTCAAGCCGCGGTGGAAGGGGAGTCAGGCACCTTCGATCAGGCTAGCGGCGTAGTCGAGGACGATGCGCCCCAGTCGCACCCGCCCGGCGGACCCATCCATCAGTGTCGCCGTGGCGAGGGTCGGGACTTCCGCCGGCGGCGGGTCGGGATCGCCCTCGTCGACGACCATCGCGTCGATCAGGCCGGCGTAGAGCGAGGCGACACCGGCTGCCGTCGAGGGGCGGCCCAGCGCCTGCATGAAGCGCTCGGTCGGGCCCTTGACCACCTTGCCGGCGACGAAGGGGCTGACCGCCAGCACCGGCACGCCGAACTGGCGGATCGCCTCGCGAATCCCCGGCACCGCCAGGATCGGGCCGATGCTGATCACCGGGTTGGAGGGGCCGATAACGATCGCCTCGGCGGAGCGCAGCGCCTCCAGCACCTCCTTGCTCGGCTCGGCCTCGGCGATCCCGTCGAGCTCGACGCCGTGCACCTCGGGCTGACCGCCGTCGACGATCAGGTATTCCTGCAGGCCGCGCACGCCGGCCGCCGTGTGCACCTTGGTCCGCACCGGCGTCTCGCACATCGGCAGCACCCGCGCCTCGACCCCGAGCGAGCGGGCGATCTGGGCTTGGGCGGCGCTGAAGCTGCCGCCTTCCTCGACGAACTGGCGGCGGTAGAGGCAGGCGGCGAGGTCGCGGTCGGAGAGGCCGAACCAGCTCGGCACGCCGAGCTTGGTCAGGCGCTCGAAGACGGTGAAGCTGTCGTCGCGCAGGCCCCAGCCGCGCTCCTCGTCGATTTCGCCGCTGAGCCAGTAGGTGACGAGGTCTGGGTCGGGGGAGATGTGGACGCCGAGGGTCTCGATGTCATCGCCGGTGTTGGCGATCACCGAGAGATCGGAGCCGATCTCCTCCTGCATCCCGGCCGCGAGCTTGGCGCCGCCGGTGCCACCGGCGAGGAGGGCGACTCTCATCGCTGTGCCCCGCGCTTGGCTTTGCGGCTTCCGCTCAAGTTAAGAGGTTCACACCGCGATCGCCACGGAATCGAACCCCCGGCAGTCACCGTGACGATCACGGTGTTCACTGCCAGTGGTCGCCGTCGGGCAGGCCGGTCAGCTTGATCCCGGCGTGGGCCTTGTAGCGAGTGTTGATCGAGATCAGCATCGGCGTCAGCTGCTCGACGATGCGGGCCATCTCGAGGGCGCCGGCGTTGACCGGCCGTAGTCCCGGGATCAACTCGATCAGCCGCGCCACCCGCGCCTTGTCGGCCTTGCGGTCGCCGCAGAGCGGCACGTCCTCGTCGAGCTCGGCGTTCGGGTCGGCGAGCGTTGGGGCGCCGACCGTGTGCAGGGCGGCGACGACGGTGACCCCCTCGGGCACCATCTCCTGCGCCTGCTGGGCGGCCGAGCCCTGCCAGACGCCGAGCGAGCGGGTCGCCTTGCCGCTGACGGCGGCGGCGAGCGGCACCGTGCAGTCGACCAGGATCTGTCCCGGCTGCAGCGCCTCGCGCAGGTTGTTGAGGTTCTCCGACTGGGCGCGGAAGGGGACGGTGAGGAAGACGATCTCGGCCTGCTTGGCGGCGTCCTCGTTGAGCATTCCCTCGATCTGGGCGCCGGGCGCCTTCTCGCGCAGCTTCGCCGCCGCCTCCTCGGCCCGCTCGGCCGAGCGCGATCCGAGCACTATCGGCGCTCCCGCCTTGGCCCAGCGCAGCGCCAGGCCGGCGCCCAGCGCGCCGGTGCCGCCGACGATCGGGATGGTGGGGAGCTCGGCCACGGGTCGGCCAGTCTATGCTGCTCGGCGCATGAGGCTGGAGGGAAGAAAGGCTCTGGTGACCGGCGGCGCCAGCGGTATCGGCGCCGCGATCGCCGCTCGGCTCGCCGCCGAGGGCGCCGAGGTATGGGTCGGCGACATCGACACCGAGGGGGCCGCGAAGGTTGCCGGTGAGGTCAACGGACACGCGATCGAGCTCGACGTCACCGACCTCGAGTCGGCCAGGGCCGCGGTCGAGGCCGTCGGCACGCTCGACATCCTCGTCAACAACGCCGGCACCGACGAGTTCGGCTTCTTCCCCCAGACCACCCCGGAGCAGTGGCAGCGGGTGATCGCGATCAACCTCAACGGGGTGCTCAACTGCACCGCCGCGGCATTGCCAGGGATGCAGGCCGCCAAATACGGCCGCATCGTCACGATCTCCTCGGAGGCGGGCCGGGTCGGCTCCAAGGGCTCGGCTGTCTACTCGGCGGCCAAGGCCGGCGTCGTCGGCTTCATGAAGGTGATCGCCCGCGAGAACGGCCGCTACGGCATCACCGCCAACGCGATCGCCCCCGGCCCGATCGAGACGCCGCTGCTGATGGCGGCGAAAGAGCTGGGGGAGGTGGGGGAGCGCCTGATCGACAATATGCGGTCCCTGACCCAGCTCGGTCGGCTCGGCCAACCCTTCGAGGTGGCGGCCGCCGTCGGCTTCCTCGCCTCCGATGACGCCACCTTCATCACGGGGGAGACCCTGGGCGTCAGCGGCGGCCTCGGAATGGTCTAAAAGCCGACACGAACAT
>DATBAV010000009.1:0-8411 GCA_036271315.1 Solirubrobacterales bacterium
CGAGGGTGAGGACCTGGAGAAGTACGTCGAAGAACGGGTCGTCACCACGACCTTCGAGAAGATGCTGAACCTGGCGCGGGCGAACTCGATCTTCCCGCTCACCTTCGGCCTCGCCTGCTGCGCGATCGAAGCTCCGATCTCGATCGTCACCGCCCGTTATGACCTCGCCCGCTTCGGCGCCGAGGCCCTCCGCGCTTCACCGCGCCAGGCCGACCTGATCATCTTGTCGGGCCGCGTCTCGATCAAGATGGCGCCGGTCGTCCGCCGCCTCTACGACCAGATGCTGGAGCCGAAGTGGGCGATCTCGATGGGCGCCTGCTCCTCCTCCGGCGGCATGTTCGCCAACTACGCCGTCGTCCAGGGCGCCGACAAGTTCATGCCGATCGACGTCCACATCCCCGGCTGCCCACCGCGGCCGGAGGCTGTGCTCTACGGCTTCACCAAGCTACAGGAGAAGATCATGGGCAACGCCGATCAGGGCTGGCGCGCCCGCTACAACGCCGAGGGCACCGAGGAGTGGGCCCGCGGCGGCCCGCGCAGCGAACCGAGCGCCGAGTCAGCCGAGGCCTACCTCGCCGCCAGGGAGCTGCTCCGTGCCTGACGCTCCTGGCCTCGAGCTGATTCGCGGCGAGATCGACGATGCGCAGCCCGGCGCCGTCCTCGACACCGGCTTCGAGCGCGGCCGCGCCAGCCTGGCGATCGCCCCCGAGCACCTGATCGCGGTGCTGACCTGGCTACGCGAGTCGGCCGGCCACGAATACGGCTTCCTCTCCAGCCTCCACGCGGCCGACTATCTGCCGGCCGAGCCGCGCTTTGCGGTCCACTACGAGCTGCTGAACCGCGACCGGGTCGAGCGGATCCGGGTCAAGGCCCTGCTGGCGGACCCGGCGGCAAACGGCAACGAGCAAGCACTGCCCGAAATCGACTCCTGCGTTGAGATGTTCCCCACCGCCGAGTTCCAGGAGCGCGAGGTCTTCGACTTCTTCGGCATCGTCTTCAAGGGTCATCCCGACCTGCGGCGGATCCTGCTGCCCGACGACTACGTCGGCTGGCCGCAGCGGCGCGACTTCCCGGTCGGCGGCGAGCCCGTCACCTTCACCTACAACGAAAAGAACTATGGCTGAGCAGCTCTTGATCGAGGACCGCACCTCCGAGGTGATGACGGTCAACATGGGGCCGCACCACCCCGCCACGCACGGCGTGCTGCGACTTGTCGTCGACCTCGAAGGAGAGGTCGTGCGCGACCTCAAACCGGTGATCGGCTACGTCCACACCGGGATCGAAAAGTCCTGCGAGGACAAGAGCTACTGGAAGGTCATCCCCTTCGTCGAGCGGATGGACTACGTCTCCTTCTTCTTCCAGATGGAGGCCTACTGCGGCGCGGTCGAGCGGCTGGTCGGGCTGGAGATCCCCGAGCGGGCCAAGCACCTGCGGGTGATCTTCCTCGAGCTCAACCGCATCCACTCCCACCTGGTCTGGCTGGGCACGACGGCGCTCGACCTCGGCGCGATCTCGATGCTCTGGTACTGCTTCCGCGAGCGCGACCGCATCCTCGACCTCTTCGAGATGGCGACCGGCCAGCGCATGCACACGCGCTACTTCCAGGTCGGCGGCGTGATCGAGGACATCCCCGTCGGCTTCGAGAAGAAGCTGCGCGAGTTCCTCACCGACATGCCGGTGCGGGTCGAGCAGTACCAGGCGCTGCTCGACCGCAACGAGGTCTTCTTGCAGCGGACCAAGAACACCGGCATCGTCTCGCGCGAGCGATTGCTGGAGCTGGGCGTGACCGGGCCGCTGCTGCGCGCCAGCGGCGAGCCCTGGGACCTGCGCAAGGCCTTCGACTACCTCGCCTATCCCAAGTTCGACTTCAAGGTGCCGGTCGGAACGGTCGGCGACAACTACGACCGCTACCGCGTGCGCGTCGCCGAGATGGTCGAGTCGGTGCGGATCGTCGAGCAGGCGCTCGACGGGCTGCCGGAAGGACCGTTCATCGCCGACGACCGCAAGTACGTGCTGCCGCCGCGCTCCGAGCTCTCGACCTCGATGGAGTCGCTGATCCACCACTTCAAGCTCGTCACCGAGGGCTACCGGGTCGGCCCCGGCGAGATGTACTACGCGATCGAGAGCCCACGCGGCGAGCTCGGTTGCTTCGTCCTCGCCGACGGCTCGGCGAAGCCGGCGCGGGTCCACTTCCGCGACCCCTCCTTCGTCAACCTGCAGGCCTTCAAGGACATGTCGATCGGCAGCTACATCGCCGACATGATCTGCAGTCTCGGCATGCTCGACCCGATCCTGGGGGGTGTCGACCGATGAGCCCCGTCGACGGCTTCGGCATCAACAATCCCGACCTGCCGGTCGACCGCGCCGTCACCGAGGGTCGCGTCCCGGACCGCACGCCCGAGCGGATCCCCGAGCTGCACGAGGTCGACTGCCCGGCCGATCTGCAACAGCGGATCGAAGAGCTGATGAGCCGCTACCCAGACCGCAAATCGGCCTCGATCCCAGCGCTCTGGGCGGTGCAGCGGCTCTACGGCTGGTGCACCCCCGAGGGCATCCGCCAGGCCGCCGCGGTGATGCGCGTGACGCCGGCCTACCTGGAGTCGGTGGCGAGCTTCTACGACCTGCTGCACACCGATCCGGTCGGCAGCCACAAGATCGCGGTCTGCACCAACATCAGCTGCTGGATGCGCGGCGGCGACGAGCTGCTCGACGCCTTCAAGGCGGCGGCCGGGGGGGACGAGGAGCGCTTCTTCGTCACCGGCTTCGAGTGCCTGGGCGCCTGCGACATCGCGCCGATGGCCTCGATCGACGAGCGCTACTTCGGCCCGCTCGAGGCGGCCGAGGCGCAGACCGCGATCGAGCAACTGCGCGCCGGCTCCGCGGTGCTGCCCGAGAAGGCGTTGGAGAAGCGCCCGCTGCCGGGAGGCCCCGATGCCTGAGACCAGGATGCTGCTGCGCAACGCCGAAGACCCGGCGCTGCGCACGATCGACGGCTACAAGGGCTACGGCGGCTACGCCTCGCTGGAGAAGGCCTACAAGGAGATGGAGGCCGAGCAGGTCCTCAAAGAGCTCGAAGACTCGGGTCTGCGCGGGCGCGGCGGCGCCGGCTTCTCGATGGGCAAGAAGGCCTCCTTCCTGCCCCGCGGCGAGATGAGCAAGTACCTCTGCTGCAACGCCGACGAGTCCGAGCCGGGCGCCTTCAAGGACCGCGAGCTGATGCAGCGCAACCCGCACCAGCTGATCGAGGGGATCGCGATCGCCGCCCTCGCCGCCGGTGCCGGCCACGCCTTCATCTTCATCCGCGGCGAGTACGACTCGCAGGCCGACATCCTCGACGCCGCGGTAGCCGAGGCCTATGAGGCCGGCTACCTCGGCGTGGACATCCTCGGCTCCCGCCACGACCTCGAGCTTGTCGTCCACCGCGGCGCCGGCGCCTACATCTGCGGCGAGGAGACGGCGCTGCTCGACGCGCTCGAGGGCAAGCGCGGCAACCCGCGGCTGAAGCCGCCCTTCCCGGCCGTGCAGGGCCTCTACGGCGGGCCGACCCTGATCAACAACGTCGAGACGCTCTCGAATGTTCCTCACATCGTCAAGAACGGCGCCGAGTGGTTCAAGGGCTTCGGCACCGAGCAGTCGCCCGGCACCAAGGTCGTCTCGATCTCCGGCTGCGTGCGGCGCCCCGGCAACTACGAGGTCGAGCTGGGGATCCCGACCCGCGAGCTGATCATGGACCTCGCCGGCGGCCCGCGCGAGGGTCGCGAGATCAAGGCCTTCTACCCCGGCGGCTCCTCCTCCCCCGTGCTCAAAGCCGAGGAAGGGATCGACCTCCCCTACAGCTTCGAGGCGATGGCCGAGGCGGGCTCGATGCTCGGCTCGGGCTCGATCATCGTCGCCGACGACCGGGTCTCGATCCCGCACATGGCGCTGCGCACGGCGCGCTTCTACCACCACGAGTCCTGCGGCAAGTGCACTCCCTGCCGCGAGGGCACCAACTGGACGGTGAAGATGCTGGAACGGGTGGTGCGCGGCGAGGCGACGCCGATGGACCTCGACATCGTCGCCTCGGTGCAAGAGAACATCATCGGCCACTGCCTCTGCGTGCTCGGCGACTCGATGGCGATGCCGGTCGGCGCGATGGTGCGCAAGTTCCGCGACGAGTTCGAAGATGTGATCGCCGCGGCGAGCGAAGGCGAGCCGGCGGTCGGCGAGCGGATCGCCGTCGTCCAGGGCGCGGCCGAGACCTTGGGAGCAGCCACATGAGCGACAAAGCCCAGGTAACGCTGATCATCGACGGGCGCGAGGTGACCGCGACCGAGGGCGAGATGCTCCACGATGCGGCGCGCAAGGGCGACGTCGAGATCCCGGTCTTCTGTTACGAGCCGAAGCTGGGCGAGCCGGTCGGCGCCTGCCGCATGTGCCTGGTTGAGATCGAGGGGATTCCGAAGCTGCAGACCTCCTGCTCGACCCCGGTCCGCGACGGCATGGTCGTCCACACGCGAACCGACCAGGTCAAGCACGCCCAGAGCGCCGTGGTCGAGTTCCTGCTCGTCAACCACCCGCTCGACTGCCCGGTCTGCGATAAGGGCGGCGAGTGCCCGCTGCAGGACATCTCGATGGGCTGGGGCCCTGGCAAGAGCCGCATGACCGACAACAAGCGCCACTTCGAGAAGCCGATCGAGCTCTCGCCGTTGGTCGCGATCGACCGCGAGCGCTGCATCCTCTGTTACCGCTGCGTGCGCTTTAGCCAGGAGGTGGCCGAGGACGAGCAGCTGCAGCTGCTCGAGCGCGGCGACCGCACCTTCGTCGGCACCTTCGACGACCGCCCCTACGTGGCGCCTTTCCACGGCAACATCACCGACCTCTGCCCGGTCGGGGCGCTGACCAACTACACCTACCGCTTCCGCGCCCGGCCCTGGGACATCGAGCAGGCCGGCTCGGTCTGCACGCTCTGCCCGAGCCAGTGCAACGTCAGCTTCACCGTCCGCGACGAGCGGGTGAAGCGGGTGATCGCCCGCGACAACCCCGACGTCGACGACGGCTGGCTCTGCGACCGCGGCCGCTACGGCTTCGAGATGTTCGACGCCGAGGAGCGCGTGCGCGGGCCGAAGCTGCGCGGCGGCGTCGAGACGAGCTGGGAAGAGGCGATCGCCAAGGCCGCCGTGGCGCTGAAGCACGGCGGCACCGAGAGCGCCGCGATCGTCGGCGACGCCTCCAATGAGGAGGGCTACCTGGTCCAGCGCATCGTGCGCGAGGCCCTGGGCTCGCCGCACATCGACTCGCGCCCCTCGCGCGGCCCTAGCCGCGAGGCGCTAGTGCGACTGGCGCAGCCGGAGATCTCGGCCAGCGTCCGCGACATCGACAACGCCGGCGCGATCCTCCTCGTCGGCACCGACCCCTTGCACAGCTCCCCGATCCTCGACCTGCGCATCCGCAAGGCAATCCGCCGTAACGGCGCCAAGCTAGTCGTCGCAACTGAGGGCCCGACCACTCTGGACGGCGGCGCGGTAGCGGTCGCCCGCTACGCCCCCGGCAGTGCCAACGCCTTCTTCGCCGAGCTGACCGGAGCGCTGGCTAGTGCCGGTACCCCCTCCTCACTCGGAGATCGGCGAGAAGAGTCGGAGTTGCCCCCTGAGGGTGACGGCGCCGACTCCGCAAAACGTTCGGAGGGGGTACCGGCACTAGCCGACGTGCTCCAGAGCGCTGGACGAGTCGTCGTTGTCTGGGGAGAGCGGATCGGCCGCGAGCAGGACGCAATCGAGGCGCTGCTCGACGTTGCCAAGGCGCTCGACCTAGCCAACAAGGAAAGCTCGGGCCTCCTCGAAGTCCCAGACTTCACCAACGCCCGTGGCCTGCGCGAGGCCGGCTGCCTCCCCGACGCCGGCCCGGGTCTCAGCGCCACGCGCCCCCCTTTGACCACCTCAGAGGTGGCAAACGGAGGGAGCATCGGGATGGCGACCGAGGAGATTCGCGCCGCGCTCGAGTCTGGAGAGCTGAAAACGCTCCTCCTCTTCGGCGTCGACCCCATGCGCGACTTCCCGGACACGGAAGCCTGGAAAAACGCTCTAGCCAAGGCTGACCACGTAATCGCCTTCTCCACCTTCGAGACCGCAACGACTGCGATGGCCGACGTGGTCTTCCCACTCGAGACCCATGCTGAGAAAGACGGCACGGTCTCGCACCCTGACGGCCGCCTCCAGCGCGTCCGCCCCAGCGCTTCGCGCCCCGGAGACATCCGCCCCAACTGGGGCGTCCTCGCGGAGCTTTCGCTAACGCTGGGCCACGACACCGGCATCGCCTCCCAGCCCTCAGCTTTCGCCGCCCTTGCGAACGAGGTCCCCTTCTACGCCGGCATCACCGACGCCGACATCGGCGGCCGTGGCACCCGCTGGCAAGACATCCCCGACGCTCGCGCCAAGGCGCCGGAGCCGGGTGAGCCCGTGGGGCTCGCCTCTCCGGACACTCAGCGCGTAAGCGCGTCCGGAGAGGCGAGCCCCACGGGCTCTCTCGCCTTGGGCACCTACCGCGATTTGTGGGCCGGCCCGATCACCGAGCTGAACCCGCCCCTCCGCTTCCTCGCCCCCCAGCAACGCGTAGAGCTGTCGATCCCCGACGCCCAGCGCCTGAGCCTGGCGACCGGAGATGACGTCTCGGTCTCCCAGAACGGCACCAGCATCCGCGCCAAGGTCACCATCAGGGAGCGCGTCCCCGAGGGCACCTGCCTGCTGATCGAGGGCGTCGCCGACGGCAACGCCAACGCCCTACTCAACGGCAGCCCCGTCTCCGTCCAAATCGAGAAGATCCCGGCCGCCGGATGATCTCCCTCGCCGATACCCAGTTCGTCGAAGCCACCTGGATCATGGTGGTCAAGAGCCTCGTCATCTTCGGCGTCATCTTCGGCATCCTGCCGCTGATGACGGTGCTCGAGCGCAAGCTGATCGGCCGCTTCCAGCACCGCTACGGCCCCAACCGGGTCGGTCCATTCGGTCTGATGCAGCCGCTCGCAGACGTGGGGAAGCTGCTCTCCAAGGAGGCCTTCCGCCCGGCCAACGCGATCGGCACGCTCTTCATCCTCGGCCCACTGTTGCCGGTGCTCTCCGGCGTGCTCGCCCTGGCGATCCTTCCCTGGGGCAACGTCCAGGACGGCGTCGGGCTCTACGGGATCGACGTGCCGATCGGCATCCTCTACTTCTTCGCCGTCGGCTCGATCGCCTTCTACGGCCTGCTGCTCGGCGGCTGGTCCTCGGGATCCAAGTACAGCCTGCTCGGGGCGATGCGCGGCGCCGCCCAGCTGATCTCCTACGAGGTGGCGATGGGCTTGGCCCTGCTCGGCGTGATCATGATGGGCGGCTCGCTCTCGCTGGTTGACATCGTCGAAGCCCAGGGCACGATCTGGTTCATCGTTCCCCAGTTCGTCGGCTTCCTGATCTTCATGCTGGCCGGCTTCGCCGAGACCAACCGCACCCCGTTCGACATGCCCGAGGCCGACGCCGAGCTCGTCCAGGGCTTCATGACCGAGTACGGCGGTATGCGCTTCGGCTCCTTCCTGCTGGTCGAATACATGGAGATCCTGGTCGTCTCGGGGATCGCCGCGGCGATGTTCCTCGGCGGCTGGATGGGCCCCGGCCCGGGCTGGCTTGACCCGATCTGGATGCTGATCAAGATGCTCGCCCTGGTCTTCGTCTTCATCTGGGTGAGAGCAACGCTTCCCCGTCTGCGATATGACCAGCTGATGACCCTGGGGTGGAAGATCCTGCTGCCCCTGGCGACCCTCAACGTCCTCGTCACCGCGGTCCTGGTGGTGGTCACGTGAGCGAGCAGGGCTTCGACCCAAAGAGCGCCTCCTTCCTCGACTCGATCGACGTGGTCGAGGTGCAGCGCGGCCCCGAGCCGGGCGGCGTCGGCGGCGCCTACCGCGCCTTCGGCGAGACCCTGCGCGGGCTGAAGACGACGATGTCGCGGCTGATCGAGGGGCCGCTGACGATCCAGTATCCGGAGGAGAAGACCCCCGTCTACCCGCGCTTCCGCGGCCGCCACAAACTGCACCGCTTCGAGGACACCGGCCTCGAGAAATGCGTCGGCTGCTCGCTCTGCGCCGCCGCCTGCCCGGCCGACTGCATCCGCGTGGTCGCGGCCGAGAACATCCCCGGCGAGCGGGTCTCCTCAGGCGAGCGCTACGCGGCCGTCTACGAGATCAACCTCAGCCGCTGCATCTTCTGCGGCTACTGCGAGATCGCCTGTCCCTTCGACGCGATCACGATGGGCCACGACTACGAGATGGCCGACTACGACCGCGGCAACCTGATCTTCACCAAGGAGATGCTGCTGGCCGAGCCGATCGAGCGGACCCCGCTGAAAATCGAGGACGAAGAGACGAAGGGCGCGCTCTGATGGAAGCGGTCCTCTTCTTCCTC
>DATBAV010000010.1:0-35678 GCA_036271315.1 Solirubrobacterales bacterium
ACCAAGCTCGTCTCGCCGCGCAGGAAGCCCTCCTTGTCGGCGTCGAGGATCGCCACCAGCGACACCTCGGGCAGGTCGAGACCCTCGCGCAGCAGGTTCACCCCGACCAGCACGTCGTACTCCCCCAGCCGCAGGTCGCGGACGATCTGGATCCGTTCGAGCGTGTCGATCTCGGAGTGGAGGTAGCGCACCCTCACCCCGTACTCGAGCAGGTAGGCGGTGAGGTCCTCCGCCATCTTCTTGGTCAGCGTCGTGACCAGGATCCGCTCGCCGTTCTCGGCGACCTTTTTCGCCTCGTTCATCAGGTCGTCGATCTGGTTACGGGTCGCGCGCACCTCGATGTAGGGGTCGACGATCCCGGTCGGCCGCACGATCTGCTCGACCGTCCGCGACGCTTCGGTTTTCTCGAACTGCCCCGGCGTCGCCGAGACCATCACCAGGCTCTGCACCCGCTCGAGGAACTCGCCGAACTTGAGCGGCCGGTTGTCGATCGCCGAGGGCAGTCGGAAGCCGTAGTCGATCAGCGTCTGCTTGCGCGAGCGATCCCCCTCGTACATGCCGCCGATCTGCGGCACCGTCTGGTGGGACTCGTCGACGAAAACGACGAAGTCGTCGGGGAAGTAGTCGATCAGCGTGTGCGGCGGGCTACCCTCGGGCCGACCGTCGAGGATGCGCGAGTAGTTCTCGATCCCCGAGGTGAAGCCGATCTCTTTCAGCATCTCGATGTCGTAGGCCGTGCGCTGGCGCAACCGGTGCGCCTCAAGCTGCTTGCCCTCGGCCTCGAGTTCGGCCGTGCGCGTATTCAATTCGTTGCGGATTTCCTCAACGGCCCGCTCCAGCGTCTCGTCGCGGGTCACGTAGTGCGAGGCCGGCCAGACCGAGACGTGGTCGATCGTGTCGAGGATCTCGCCGGTCAGCGGGTCGAAATGCTGGATCCCCTCGATCTCGTCACCGAAGAGGGCGATCCGGTAGGCCGACTCGGCGTAGGAGGGCATGATCTCCAGCACCTCGCCGCGCACGCGGAAGGCGCCGCGGCCGAGCACCGAGTCGTTGCGCTGGTACTGCATCTTGATCAGCTTGCGCAGCACCTCGTCGCGGTCGATCTCGTCGCCGACTTTGAAGAGCTGCATTTTTTCGTTGTAGACCTGGGGCGAGCCGATCCCGTAGATGCAGGAGACCGAGGCGACGATGATCACGTCGCGGCGGGCGAAGAGAGACGCGGTGGCGGCGTGGCGCAGGCGGTCGATCTCGTCGTTGATCGAGGAGTCCTTCTCGATGTAGAGGTCCTGGGCCGGGACGTAGGCCTCGGGCTGGTAGTAGTCGTAGTAGGAGACGAAGTACTCGACCGAGTTATCCGGGAAGAACTCACGGAACTCGTTGCAGAGCTGCGCCGCCAGCGTCTTGTTGTGCGCGATTACCAGCGAGGGCCGCTGCACCGCGGCGATCGTCGCCGCCATCGTGAAGGTCTTGCCGGTGCCGGTGGCGCCGAGCAGGGTCTGGAAGCGGTCCCCCGCGGCCAGGCCCTCGGCCAGGCCGGCGATTGCCTTCGGCTGGTCGGCGGTCGGCGTGTAGGCAGGGTTAAGCTCGAACTCGGGCACGCGCTGACGATAGCGAGCGCACTACACTGCCCCGCCGATGACGCGTTCGCAGAAGGCCCTCGCCGGATTCTTCAGCTTCACCGGGACGATGCACTTCGTAATCCCGCGCAGCTACGAGGCGATGATGCCGCCCTCGTTGCCACGCCACCGGGAGGCCGTCGTAATCAGCGGCATCGCCGAGATCGTCGGCGGCGTGGCGGTAGCCAAGCCCTCGACGCGGCGCTTCGCCCGTTGGTGGCTGCTGGCCCTTCTAGTCGCGGTCTTCCCCGCCAACGTGCACATGGCGGTCAACCCGGAGCAGGTGCGAGGGCTCGATCTGAACCGGATCCCCCGCTGGGCACTCTGGGCGAGGCTGCCTCTGCAGCCGCTGGCGATGCTCTGGGTCTGGCGCGCTACGCGCGACTGATCCGTATATAAACGTGCGGTTTTGTCTGCGAATGTTTTTGGCTGTAGCCCTTCTGTCTTCGCAGACAGAGAATCGCCCGTAAATGAAACCACGCGAACGTTTCGCAATTAATCTGCGTAAAGCGCGCAAGCAGAAGGCGATCTCACAGGAGGAGCTGGGCTTCCGTTGCGATCTGCACCGGACCGAGATCTCATTGCTCGAGCGCGGTGGCCGGGAGCCCCGGCTGGGCACGATCGTCAAGCTCGCCGGCTCGCTCGACACCACCCCGGAACAGCTCTGCGAGGGCGTCATCTGGCTGCCCGGCAAGAGCAAATTCCAGATCAAGAAGTAGCGCCCGGGGTCGATCCACCCCTGCCGGGATCGACCCTCAGACAAAGCTTCCTAGGGAAGAAAGCCTTCGAGTAGTTCTTGGGCGGGGCCGAGGAAGCCTTCAACGTTGTTGAGCAGGGATTCGGCGTTGTTGATCAGTTCGATTGCCTGATTGAGCGGGATGCTCCTCAGCGTTTCGCGCAGCGGCGCGGCCAGGATCGGGTTCAGGGCACCTGCTTCTTCGGCGTCGTCGACGGCGCGCAGCAGGCCGGCCCTCACCGCCTTCGCCAGCTTGGCGTCGGTGATGTCGTAACGCTGCTTGAAGCGTTCGCGCGCCTCGGGTGTGGCCAGGGCCTGAGCCAGGGCCTCGCGGCTGACCCCGAGCTGACAGGCAGCGCCGTCGAGGGCCGAGAGGGTGAACTGCTCGGCGATCTGCTGCAGGCCTTCCGGATTGCGCCAGGCGCGGTGCTTGCACGGGTCCTGGGTCTTCTCCGGCGTGTAGGAAGCCCCACCGGCGGCAAGGTAGATGCCAATCAGGAGCACGGCCGAGACGATCGCGCCGCCGACCAGGAGCAGCGAGCGTCGCTCGGCATTCACAGCTCCACCCTCCGCGCCAGGCCGATCGGAATCAGCGAGAGCAGGCCGATCAGGGCGGCGAGGCCGAAGGACGGGCTGAAGGCATGGGTCGCACCGCGATTGAGCTGGTCCTGCAGTTCTTCGCGCAGCTCAACCACCTGATCGTGTTCTTCGGGATCGGTGGGCAGCGGTTCGAAGGCCGGGCCGATCGTCGGCACCTTCCCCTTCTCATCTTCGAGGCGACTCTCGATTTTCTGCGCCAGGTCGAGCTTGAGCAGCGGCGGCACGTTCGAGTCGAGGATCACGGCAGTGCCGGCATTGATCGCGTCCTGGCGCTGCTGCGCGATGTCGTGGGTGAAGATCGGCGTCACCGCAAGGATCCCGATGACGACGCCGGCGTGGCGGGCGGAGATCGTCCAGCCGCCGTGGATCGCCTGCGGCGCCTGCCCGCTGAGCGCGGTCTCGGTCAGCGCCGAGAGCACCAGGGCGAGGCCGATCCCGATCATCACCTGCGGCGGCAGCGTGAGCGCAACCTCCGCCCTCGGCAGCAGTGCCAGCCCGCCGAGCCCGCCGGAGACGAGGATCGCGCCGGCGGCGGCCCGCGCCCGCGCGCTCGGCACGAGCCGGTCGAGACGGCTGCCGAGCAGCGCCGCCAGCGGCATCACGCTGACCACGATCGCGGCGCCGATCGGGCTCAGGCGCCAGCCTTCGATCAGGAGCAGGACGAGCAGGAAGAGGGCGCCGGCGATCGCCGCCGAGATCAGGGCAAGGGCCAGATTGGCGAGGAAGTGCGGCCTTCCGGTCTGCCGCAGCTCAGTCGAGAGCACCCCCGTCGCGGCCTCATGCCGGGCGACGGCGAGGATCGGCACCGCGGCGGCAAGCGCGATCGGCACCTGGATCAGGAAGATCGACTGCCAGGAGACCAGCTCGGTGAGCAGGCCGCCGATCGCCGGTCCCAGCGCCGCCCCGGTCGCCCCCGCGGTCGCCCACAGGGCAGCGGCGCGGCGCTCGGAACCGACCGTGGCCGGCATCAGCTCCAGCACCGCGGTCACCGCCAGGGCGCCACCGAGCGCCTGCACGCAGCGGGCCGCGATCAGCGTGCTGAGCTGATCCGAGACGGCACAGGCAAGCCCCGCGCCAGCGAAAATCGCGAGCCCCACCGCCGCGGCGCGGCCAGGGCCGACGCGGCGCGCCAGGTGCGCGGCGGGCACGGCGGCGAGCGCCATCACCAAGTTGAAGGAGACGAGGACCCAGCTGACGCCGGCGACGCTGGTGTCGAGCTGGCGATAGATCTCCGGCAGAGCCAGGACGACGATCGAGGAATCGGCCAGGACGAGGCCGACGGCGAGCGCCAACGCCGCGACACGCGGTCGGGGGGCCTCGGCGCTCAATAGCCCAGCTCCCGCGGGTACTTGTCGCGGTAGGCACGTTGCTTGTCGAGCACCTCTTCGACGTAGGCACGGGTTTCGGGAAACGGGATCCCCTCCACATTCAGTTCGCTGCCGCCCCACTTGTCGACGTTGCCGGGCCCGGCGTTGTAGGCAGCAAGCGCGGCGACCTCGTCACCGTCGTAGCGATCGAGCAGTTCGCGCAGCAGGTAGGTGCCGTAACGGATGTTGATTTCGGGATCGCTCAAGTCCTTCAGCTTGAAGGTCGTGCCACCGCTGTGTCGCTCGATTTCGTTGGCGGCTTCCGGTGTGATCTGCATCAGCCCGCGCGCGCCGGCGCTCGATGTGCGATCGCTGAACTTCGACTCGGAGTAGATGACGGCGGCGATCAGCGCGGCATCGACGTTCTTTTCGTGCGCCTGCTGGCGAATCACGTCCTCATGTTTGAGCGGCAGGGTGAGCTCTTGGATCGCCCTGTCGATGGTCCCCCGTGCCAGCAACACGCCGGCGACGATACCCGCGCAAACCACCGCCGCGCCAATCGCCAGGCGGCGCCTTCTCCGTTTCGTAACGGGGCGATTTCGCGCTCGGCTCATCCAGCCAGCTTCGCGATGAGAGCGGACAGGCGCTGCTCGAGCTGCTCGAGCGTGCCGTCGTTCTCGATCACGTGCTCGGCGCGAGCCGCCTTGTCCTCCTGGGCCAGCTGTCGCGCGTCGCGCTCGCCAACCAATGCGTGACCGCGCGCCTCGGCGCGGGCACGGCGAACCTCGTCGGGGGTGACGACGGCAACGGTGGTGTCGAAGACGGTCTCCATCTCGGACTCGAAGAGCAACGGAACCTCGACCACGGCAATCCCAACTTCGTCGTCCAGCGAGGCGAGCCAGCTGCCAATCCGTTCGCCGACCAGCGGGTGGATCTGTGCCTCCAGCCACTTCAGCTGCTCCGGGTCCGCAAACACGACTTCACCGATCTTGCTGCGGTCGACCCGTCCCTCGGGCGCTACGTCGGGGCCCCAGCGCTCGATCAAACGCCCCAGCAGCGGTTCGGAATCGAGCAGCTCGTGCACCACCGCGTCGCTGGAGATGGTTGCCGCCCCCAGCCGCTCAAAAGCAGCGAGCGACTCTGACTTACCAGCCGCAATCCCACCGGTCAAGCCAATGGTGAGCGGCACAGCGAGCTAAGACTCGGAGGGTTCCTCAGCAGCCGGCTCGGCCTCAGGAGCGGGCTCCTCGGCCGGAACTTCAGCCTCGACCTCGGGGGCCTCCTCAGCCACCGGAGCCTCCTCTACCTCAGAAGCTGGGGCCTCCTCGGCCACAGTCTCGGCCTCGGCGGCCGGCTCGTCGACGACGTCCTCAGACGCTGCGTCCGCGGGTGGCGTGGTGGTGGGCTCCTCGCCCGCAGCTTGCGAGGACGAGGAGTCCTCCGTCACGACAGGACCCGCGGCCTCGGCGTCCGAGCCCTCGTCAGCGGATCCCTCGGCGGCCTCTTGAATCTGCGCCCCGAGATCGCCCATCGGCATCTTCTGCTCCTCGACCTGCTTGATGCTCAGCGAGAGCCGCCTGCGCTCCTCGTCGATCTCGAGGATCTTGACGTCGAGCGTGGCGCCCGGCTCGACGACCTCGCTGGGGCTCTCTACGTGGTGATCGGCGAGCTCGGAGATGTGGACCAGGCCCTCGACCCCGGGCAGGATCTCGACGAAGGCACCGAAGGCGACCACCTTGGTCACCGTGCCGCCGAGCACGTCGCCGGGACGGTGGGCGCTGATCACTCGCTGCCAGGGGTCCTCCTGGGTCTGCTTCAGGCCCAGTGAGATGCGCTGGCGGTCGCGGTCGATGTCGAGCACCTTGATCCTTACGGTGTCGCCGATCGCCACCACCTCGGACGGGTGGTTGACGTGGCTCCAGGAAAGCTCGGATATATGGATCAGTCCGTCGATGCCATCGAGGTCGACGAAGGCCCCGAAGTCGACGATGTTGGAGATCTTGCCCTCGACGACCTGACCGGGCTCGAGGCGGCCGAGGATCTGCTCGCGCACCTCCTTGCGCTCTTCCTCGAGCACGGCGCGGCGAGAGAGCACCACGTTGTTGCGGCTGCGATTGAGCTCGATCACTTTGCACTCGAGCGTCTGGCCCATGAACTCGTCGAGGTTGTGGACACGGCGGATGTCGACCAGCGAGGCGGGCAGGAAGCCGCGCACCCCGAGGTCGAGGATGAGGCCGCCCTTGACGACCTCGATCACGTTGCCCTCGACCGGTTCGCCCGACTCGGCGGCGGCCTCGATGCGGCGCCAGGCCTTCTCGAAGCGGGCGCGCTTCTTGGAGAGGACGAGCCGGCCGTCGGCGTCTTCCTTGGTCAGGACGAGGGCGTCGACCTCCTCGCCCTGCTCGACCTCGTCAGCCGGATTGACCGACTTGCGGATCGAGAGCTCGTGCGAGGGAATGACCCCCTCCGACTTGTAGCCGATGTCGACCAGGACCTCGTCCTTGTCGATCCGCACGACCTTGCCCTTGACGACGTCGCCCTCCTCGAAGGAGACCATCGTCGCCGCGTAGTTGGGGACGATCTTGCCGTCGATTTCGAGCAGCAAGCCGCCCGAGCCCTCAACCGGCGAGCCGGTGGGAGCATCAACATCAAGGGTCAAGGTCGTATCGGTCACGGACACAGCGGCGCATGATTGCAGAAATAACGCCGCCCTCCTCTGCTCCCGGCCCGACCGCGCCAATCATGACCGGCGATCTCGCGGCCGGGCCTCCCGCGTCCGGGGGGCGGCGGGCAAAACCATGGGCCAGGCTCCGATACCCTCGCCCTCTTATGCCAATCCGAGCGACCAAACGCGGCGAGGAGCGGACTCCGCTCGACGGCAGCCATGACGTATTGATCTGCGGCGCCAGCTTTGCCGGTCTCGCGGTTGCCCGCGAGCTGGCTGGATCGGGGGCCGACGTGCTGATCGTCGATCGCTATGAGATCGGCGAGCGCCAGACCTCGGCCTGCGGCATCCCGACCGTGTGGATGGAAGCGCTGGGCCTGATGGACGCCGAGCGCCAGCGCTTCGACTCGCTGCTGATGCACACCCCGCACGGCGACTCGCGCTACCGGCTGCCCTTCACCTTCTCCACCTTCGACTACCGCGAGCTCTGCGCCCTGCTCTGGCGCGACTGCGACGCCCGCTTCGAGACCGCCAAGGTGAACGGGCGGGCACCGGCGGCAAATGGCGACGGCTCGATCGCGATCGACACCGACCGCGGCACGATCTCGGCCCCGCTTGTCGTCGACGCGCTGGGCTGGCGCCGCATGCTGGCCAACGGCGACGGTTACCAGCCGCCCGATGCGCCGCTCTCGCGCGGCCTCGAGGTCCATCCCGGCGGCACGGGCGAGGACCTCGAGATCTGGATCGACCGCCGCTACGTTCCCGCCGGCTACGGCTGGAGCTTTCCCGCCCGCGACGAGCTGCGCATCGGCGTCGGCTCCTTCGACCCGCGCTTTCACGTACGCAAGACGACCGAGTTGCTCGCCGAGGACCTCGACGCCGAGCGGGTCCGCTACCAGGGCAACTGGATTCCCCACAAGCTGCGCAAGGGCACCGAGGGAGGAATCTTCTTCGCCGGCGACTCGGCCGGGCACTGCCTGCCACTCAGCGCCGAGGGCATCCGCACCGCGCTCTACTTCGGCATCGCCCTCGGCCGCGAGCTGCGCGGCGTCGTCGACGGCTGGCAGGACCGCGAGGCGGCGGCGGCGCGCTACGCCGAGTTCAACGACTCGCACGAGTGGAAGTTCCGCTGGATGCTGCGCGTGCAGAAGCTGGTGCCGAGGATCCCGCCGCGCCTGCTCGGGCCGCTGGTCCGCCTGCTTGGCAACAAGCGCTTCATCGATTGGTCCTTCAGTCACTATCTGCAGATCGCGCCGCCCGAGTTCTCCCGTGGCTCAGCGAACGACCAGAACGGTGCCGGCCAAAAGCAGCACGACGCCGGCGACACGCTCCGGGGTGAGCGCGACTTGGTCGAGGCCGAATAGGCCGAGCCGGTCGATCGCGACCGAGGCGGTGAGCTGACCGGTGATCGTCGCCGCCGCCACTCCTCCCGCCCCAACCACCGAGACCGCGATCAGCGCATTGGTGACGTAGATCGCGCCGAGGAAGCCCCCGAGTAGGTAGTACCAGCTGACGTCGAAGCTCGAGCCGAGCCCGCCGGCCTTGCCGCTGAGGACGACGATCGAGGCGAGCGCGATCGTGCCGATGGCGAAGGAAACGAGGGCAGCGGGCAGGCTGCCGGTCGAGCGTCCCAGTCCGGCGTTGATCGGCGCCTGTAGAGCGATCAGCCCACCGGCGACCGCCGTCAGCAGGATCGCCAGGCCCCTATCCACGCTCCCTCCCCAACTGCATCAAATTTCCGGCCTGGCAGGCCGGGAATTTGATGCAGTTCGATTGGGCGGGGGTGATCTTGGCTATTGGTCCGTGTTGCATCGATACGGGCGGGGCGGTTGAACCGCCCCGCTGTCATATCAGTAAGCCGAAGGGATCATCGAACCACAGATGCCGCCACCAGCCGAGGGATTCGCCGCACGCTTCGTCATCGGCCCGGCCCTGCGCACGCAGCCGGACCGCCGCTTGGTCAGTCTCGTCCGCGAGGGCTACGAGAACGCCTTCGAGGAGATCGTCCGTCGCTACGGCAAGGCGCTAACCCGCTACGCGGGAGCAATTGTCGGCAGCCGCGCCGAGGACGTCACCCAGGACGCCTTCTCCAAGGCGCTGCTGGCGCTGCGCCGCGAGGGCGCCGAGATCGAGTTGCGGCCCTGGCTCTTCCGCATCGTCCGCAACACCGCGCTCAACGACCTGCGCGATAGCCCGCCCTCGGCCGATGCGCTGGCCGAGATGATCGCCGGCGGCGCCGGTCCAGCGGAGGAGATGGAGCGCCGCGAGGAGCTGGCCGACCTGATGCGGCGCCTGCAGTCGCTGCCGGAGGCACAGCGGGCGGCGATCGTGATGCGCGAGCTGGAAGGCCTCAGCCACGAGGAGATCGCCAACGCCCTGGGCCTCAGCGACGGCGGCGCTCGGCAAGCGATCTACCGAGCCCGGCGAGCGCTCCGCGACAGCGCTGGCATGCTGCTGCCGCTGCCGCTGCTGAAAGCGCTGCTGGCGGGCGCCGCCGGCGCCCCGGTCGAGGCTGCCGCTGGAGCGGCGGGCGTTGGCGGTGCGGCGGGTGCCGGCGTGGCGCTGAAGGCGGCCGCGGCAACCGTCCTCGTCGCCGGTGCCGTGGGTGCGGGAGTGGCGATCGACCATAACCGCCCACCGCAGCGCCCCGCGCAACCGGCGACGGGTGAAGTGGTGGCCGATGACTCGGCGCAAATAGCGAGTGGGGCCGCCTCAGCGGGAAGCGAGGACTCGGGCGGGACCGGTCTCCCTTCCGGCTCCGAACAGAGTGGTACGCACGAGCCCGGCGACGACCACGGCGACCGGGGCCAGGGCAAAGGCTCCGACAAGTCCGGTGACGATCGCGGCGAATCGGGCAACGGCCCAGGCGACGACGGGCTCGGCGGCGGCGGCGAAAACCGCGGGCCGCGCGGGAGCGACGACAGTCACGACTCAGAACCCGGCGACGACCACGGCGGTGGGCCCGGGCCTTCGGGACACGGCGGGAGCGATGACAACGGCAGCGGCCACCAGTCCGGACGTAGCTCGAACGGATCGCCTGGCCCGGGCAGCGGCGGCTCCTCCGGTAGCGGCTCGCCTGGCGATGCCGGTGGATCCGGCAGCTCGGGCTCCGAATCCAGCTCATCGGGAGATGGCTCCGGCCCGACTTCGGGCAGCGGTACCGGCTCGAGCTCGGGTAGCGGTTCCGGCTCCGACGGGTCTGGCTCTGGCTCCGGCGGAGGAGGATCCGGATCAGGCGAGGAAAGCGGCGCAAACGAACCGAATTTCGACGATCCGGGTGATTCTCAAGGCGGCAGCGGGTTCTCGGTGCAGATGGAACCCCAAACCGAGGAGGAATCATGAGACTCGCCCGCCGACTAACGACCTGCGCAGCCGCCGCGCTCGGCGCACTCGCGCTGCTCGCCCTGCCGGGGGCAGCCGCGGCCAAGGACGGCAATCACGACCGGATTCCCGACCGCTGGGAGAGGCACCACCACCTCTCGACCGCGGTCAACCAGGCCGGTCGCGACCAGGACCACGACCGCTTGCGAAATCGCGCCGAGTTCCTCGCCGGCGACAACCCGCGTGACCGCGACAGCGACGACGACGGGGTTATGGACGGTGACGAGAACGCCGGCACGATCACCGCCTTTGACGCCGAAAGCGGAAAATTGACGATCGGCCTCTTCAACGGCGACTCGGTCAGCGGCCTGGTCACCGAAGGCACTCGGATCAAGTGCGAGGACGAGCACTCGCCCGACGTGACCGCCCGCGCTCGCCACGGCGAGGAAGAGCCGGGCGACGACCGCGGCGAAGGCGAAGAGGCCGGTGACGACAACGGTGGCCAAGGCGAAGAGCCGGGCGGCGACAACGGTGGCGACAACTCCGGTCCGGGCAACGGGGGCGAGGACAATTCCGGCCCTGGCTCCTCGCACTCCGGTCGCGGCCCGAGCGGTCACGACGACAACGGCACCGGTGCCAACTGCACGACGTCGGACCTGATCCTCGGCGCGACCGTCGAGGAGGCCGAGCTGGAGCTCGAGCACGGCGTCGCCACCTTCGAGGAGGTCGAGTTGGCCGGCTGAGGGTCCGGCTACTTGGCGTCGAGCCAGTCCGCGCCGACGCCGACGTCCACCTCTAGCGGTGGGTCGAGCTGGTAGGCGGCGCACATCTCGCGCCGCACCAGCTCGACCGCGCCGTCCATCTCCTCCGGCGGGCCCTCGAAGAGCAGCTCGTCGTGGATCTGCAGGACCAGGCGGGTCTTGGTGCCGGCCTCGCGCAGGGCGCGCTGGCAGCGCACCATGGCGATCTTGATGATGTCCGCCGCTGTGCCCTGGATCACCGTGTTGACCGCCAGGCGCTCGCCGAGACGGCGCGTATTCGGATTGCCGGAGCGCAGCTCGGGGATCGAGCGGCGGCGACCGAGCAGGGTGGTGACGAAGCCCTCCTCCTGCGCTCGCTCGACCACCTGCTCGCGGAAAGCGCGCACGGCGGGAAAGCGCTCCAGATAGCGCGAGACGAATTCCTCGCCCTCTTTGCGCGGGATGTTGAGCCGGTCGGCGAGGCCGAAGCCGGTGAGGCCGTAGACGATGCCGAAGTTGACCATCTTGGCCTTCGAGCGCTGGCCGACGTCGACGTCATCGCGCGAGATGTCGAAGACCTCGGCGGCGGTGGCGGCATGAACGTCGTCGCCGGCGCGGAAGATCTCTTTGAGCACCTCCTCCTCGGCGACGTGGGCAAGCACCCGCAGCTCGACCTGGCTGTAATCGGCCGAGAGCAGGCGGGCGCCCTCTTCGGCGACGAAACAGGCACGCACCGGGCGGCCGATCTCGGTGCGGATCGGGATGTTCTGCAGGTTCGGGTTGGTGCTCGACAGCCGGCCGGTCGTGGTCGCCGCCTGATTGAAGGTGGTGTGGACGCGCCCGGTGTTGGGGTCGATCAGGTCCGGCAGCGAGTCGAGGTAGGTGTTCTTCAGCTTGGTCAGCTCGCGCCAGGACTCGATCTTCTCGACGATCGGGTGCTCGTCGCGGATCTGGGCGAGCACGCGGGCGTCGGTCGAGAAGCCGGTTTTGCCGCGGCGCTTTCTGGTCAGGCCGAGCTTCTCGAAGAGGACGCGACCGACCTGCTGGGGCGAGCCGATCGTGAACTCCTCCTCGGCCAGCTCGAAGATCTCCTTCTGCAGGGTCTCGATCCGCTCGCCGAAGCCGGCACCGACCTCGGCCAGGCGCTTGGCGTCCAGCTTCAACCCCTCGCGTTCCATCGCTGCCAGCACGTGGACCAGCGGCAGCTCGATCTCGTTGAGCAGGTGCGAGAGATCGAGCTCCTCGATGCGGGGGCGCTGCGCGTCGGCGAGAGCGGCGACCAGACGCGCTTCCTCGGCCGGCTCCAGGCCCGCCTCGTCGTCGCCGTCGAGCGAGAGCTGGCCGTCGGCCTCATCCTTGGCCGGCGCCACCTCGGCGGCAAGGCCAATGCCGGCGTCGGCGGCGAGCTCGGTCAGCTCGTAGGTGCGGCGCTGCGGCTCGAGCAGGTAGGCGGCGAGCATCGTGTCGTGATCGAGCGCCAACTCGACGCCCTCGCGCACCGCCGCAGCGAGCAGGCCGTGGCGGCCACCGCCGAGCGACTTGGCGTCGTGGGCGACGAGGCCGCGGCCAGGCAGCGCCACCGCGAGCTCGTCCAGGCTCGAGGAGCCGGCGAGCGTGCGCCGATCTTCCGCCGCGGCCCATCGATCCCCATCGATCGCCAGGGAGACCGGGCCCTCCCCAGCGCCCAGGTCGTCCGGCGTGCCCTCCTCTGCCTCCACGGCGAGCTCGGTCTCGACGCTGCGACCGGGCACCGCCTCGCCTTCCGGCAGCGCTTCTTCGAGGCGCTCGAGCACCGCCCGCAGCTCGAACTCGCGCATGAACTCGCGCAGGGCGCCACGATCGGGCTGCGACGACATCGCCGCGCCCAAGTCGACGCCGGTCTCGATGTCGTACTGCAGCGTCGCCAGCTGCTTCGACATGCGGGCGTCGTCGGCATGCTCCACCAGATTCTGCTTGCGCTTGGCGCCAGAGATCTCATCGACGCTGTCGAGAACCTTCTCCAGGGTGCCGAACTGCTGCAGTAGCTGGGTTGCGGTCTTCTCGCCGATCCCCGGAACGCCGGGGATGTTGTCCGAGGTGTCGCCGCGCAAGCCCATCAGGTCGGTGATCAGCTCGGGCGGCACGCCGTAGCGCTCGGTAACCGCATCGCTGTCGTAGATCTTGGTCTCGGTGATCCCTCGCGAGGTACTCATCACCCGCACCCCGTTGCCGACCAGCTGGTATGCGTCGCGGTCGCCAGTGACGACCATCACCGAGATCCCCTCTTCGCGCGCCTGGCGGGCGAGCGAGGCAATCACGTCATCGGCCTCGTAGCCCTCGACCTTGACGTTGGTATAGCCGAAGGCCTCGACCAGCGGCATCAGATGCGGCCACTGCTCGCGCAGCAGGTCGGGCCGCGGTTTGCGCTGTGCCTTGTAGAGGTCGTAGGTGACCTCGCGGCCGGACATTCCCGCATCCCAGGCCACGACCACCCCGGCCGGAGCGTGCTCATCGATCACCTTGACCAGCATCGAGGCGAGTCCGTAGATCGCGTTGGTGGGTCGCCCGTCACTGGTCCCGATCGACTCCGGCAGCGCAAAGAACGCCCGGTAGGCAAGCGAGTTGCCGTCGATCAGGAAGAGCTCGTGCTCGGTGTCGGACTTGGTCGCGACCATCGCGCTCAACTCTATGGCGCCGGCAGGCGAGCAATTCGCGCACCCCTGACTCGTTGTCTGATTCAAGTCACGAGAGCGTGGAGCCGACCTCGAAGCCATGGCCAACCTCCCCACCCAGGCCGGCCCGGTGCCGGACCGGATGACGATCTGGCCAATGGACGACGGCCGTTACGGCCTCGATGCCACCTTTCAAGGCGCGAGCGGCTACGAACGCGCCGAGCGCCACAAAGCCAGCCTGGAGGCCAGCGGGGTGAACCACTCCTTTCGCCAGGAGCTGGGCGGCGCCTGGACCCTTCGCTTCGGCCCCCTGAGCGCTGCCGACATCAGCGTCGCGCTGATGGCCTTCGTTCAGTAACAGCCGGCGGCTCGCTCGCCGGCGGCAATCCCTAGGCGCCCGAACCCTTGTGCGCGGCGATCGTTCGCGATACGACGGCCACGGCACCGCCGGTCTGTGGTGCGAAGCCGATCGTGACCTTTAGGCGCAGATCGCCTTCGCCCAGGCGCCGCTTCGCGGCTTTCGAGAGCTGGCAGCGCAGGGTGGCAGCCAGCGTTACGGGCTTGTTTTCGATCGAGCAGACCCTGCGCCGCCCTTTCCTGGTGTGCATGCTGACGTTCTCGCCGACTCGTCCCGGCGCCGAGAGCCCGAGCTCGCTCGTGAGCACGCCGTGGTCGACGAAGAGTGCGTTCACGGTCAACGAACCTGGAGCCGGACTCTTAGCCGGTGACTTGAGAGAGGACTGCCTTGTGGCGCCTGAGCTTCCTCCGCCTTGTTCCGGTTCTTCTGTGCCTTCTCCCGACGGAACATTGGCCGCAAGCCATTCTTCGGCTTCGGCCTGCCGCCCTTCGATGAATTCGATGGTTTCTTCGACGCCGTATGGCCCTTCTTCGATGTCCGTGGCGTCGTATTCGAACCGGCCGTGGGCGATTTCCTCTGCTTGCCAGGGCGCGAGCATCGCCGCAGTGCTTTCGGCCAGCGCCTGCGGGCCGAGCGCGGCGATCGCGACAGTCACGCTCTTCAGCGCTTCCCAGTAAAGGCGGAAGCACGTTTTGTCTTCGAGGCACTTGTCGAAGAGCACGCCGCCTTCGCCATCGAAGCTGACTTCGCGGTTGGGCACGCCCTTGGTTGGGATCCAGGTCTGATCGGCTCCCCAGGGGAGCATCTGGAAGCGACCGGAGGGTTCGCTGAAGAGGTAGTAGTTGTTCGGCCGCAAGCCCGCTTCGGCGTGACCCGAGTAGCCGTCCCAGTGGTCAATGTACTTCTCGACCGCCCACATCCTCGTCATCTCGGCGAGGTCCACATTCGGAGCGACGCGTTCGGACCAGCTTTCGCCTTCGCCGGGCTCGCTGTTGACCGCCTCGATCAGGTCTTCGAGGTCGCTGATGTCTTCTTCGGAGCCTTCGTCGACTTCAAATTCGGTCTCTTCCCCGGGCTTGACGTCGTGACCGCCTTCGCCCTCATAGAGGTGCTGGGTGCTCTTGTCGAAGGAGCCAAAGATCCTGGCCAGGCCGACTTCGTCGAGGTTTTCAAGATCGAGATACACCCCGATGTCTTCGCCGTTGAGGCGTACGTAGGCATAGCCGGTGCGCGAGGCGGGGACGCCAGCCGCGCGGAATGCCGCGTAGGCAAGTGTCTCGTGCACCATCGAGGGGTCCTGGACCATGTTGTTGAGGGTCATCTTGGCCAGGCCGAGCACCGCTTCGGACTGTTTGAACCTCAGCTTGAAGCCTGGCTTTTCGCTGAGCGTGCGGAATGAGCCACCTACGTTGCCCTTGAGGCGGATTTCGGCCGAACGCGTGGAGATGAATGGCACTTCGGTTCCGCCGGGCGTCCCATTGGCCGATTTCGTCATCGAGAAGGTCCCATTGACGTACTTGGTCGGCTTGGCTTCCAGTTTCGCCTGTTCCGCTGAGGAGAGGGTCAAGTCGATGAAGAAGACATGACCCGGGTCATAGATCTGCGCGGCTTCGTCGGCAAGCGCCGCGGGCGCGCAAAGGCAACTCAGCAGAAGGAGGGTCAGCGCCAAACCGGCAACGCGAGTCGTCCGCATATGAATAGAACGTTACAAACGCCGATTTCTACCGACCCGCCCAGATTTCCCCGTCACCGAGCGCCTCTCAGGCCGGGCGCGCCTAGGCAAGCAACGCGAATCTGATTCGATAGCTGCTCATGGCAGTCAGCGCCCAGTACAGCGTCACGATCCGCGTCGAGCTCGACGCGCGCCAGGAGCCGCTGGGCAAGCTGACCGCGTCGATCGCCGAGGCGGGCGGTCAGCTGCAGGGCGTCGACCTGGTGCCAGGCGCCGGCGGTGAGGGCAAACGGGTGCGCGAGTTCACGATCGACGCCCAGGACCGCGAGCACTGGGAGAAGATCCTGCGGGCGATCGGCTCGACCCGCGGCGCCCGCGTGCTCGACTACGTCGACCGCACGATGCAGATGCACCGCGGCGGCAAGATCTCGGTCGAGAACAAGTACCCGCTGAAGACCCGCGATGACCTCTCGATGGCCTACACGCCGGGCGTCGCCCGTGTCTGCCAGGACATCCACGACGACCGCAGCAAGGCCTTCGAGTACACGATCAAGAAGAACACGGTTGCCGTCGTCTCCGACGGCAGCGCCGTGCTCGGGCTCGGCAACATCGGCCCCGAGGCGGCGATGCCGGTGATGGAGGGCAAGGCGATGCTGTTCAAGGAGTTCGCCCAGGTCGACGCCTTCCCGATCTGCCTCGACACCCAGGACGCTGGGGAGATCATCAAGGCAGTCGAACTGATCGCCCCGACCTTCGGTGGCATCAACCTCGAGGACATCTCCGCCCCGCGCTGCTTCGAGATTGAGGACCGGCTGAAGGAAACGCTCGACATCCCCGTCTTCCACGACGACCAGCACGGCACCGCGATCGTCACCATGGCGGCGCTCTTCAACGCACTGAAGATCGTCGGCAAGCCGATCGAGGAGCTGCGGGTGTTGATGGTGGGCCTCGGCGCCGCCGGGGTGGCAGTGACCAAGATGATGCTCGCCAGCGGCGTCACCCACATCGTCGGCTGCGACCGACAGGGCGCCCTCTCGACCAGCCGCGCCGACTACGAGTCAGGCGAGATGAGCGGGATCAAGCGCTGGTACGCCGAGAACTCGAACCCCAAACAGCTGAGCGGCGGCCCCAACGAGGTAATCGAGGGCACCGACCTCTTCATCGGCCTCTCCGGCCCCGGCCTGATCGAGGCCTCCTCGCTGGCCAAGATGAACGACGACGCGATCGTCTTCGCGATGGCCAACCCGACGCCCGAGGTGATGCCCGAGGACGCCGCCCCCTACGTGCGAATCATGGCCACCGGCCGCTCGGATTACCCGAACCAGATCAACAACGTGCTCGCCTTCCCCGGCATCTTCCGCGGCGCCCTCGACGCCGGCTCGCCCAGCATCACCGAGGAGATGAAGCTCGCCGCCGCCAAGGGAATCGCGATGGCCGTCAACGAGGAGGACCTCTCCGAGGACTACATCATCCCCAGCGTCTTCAACCGCGAAGTCGCGCCGAAGGTGGCCGAAGCGGTGGTAGAAGAGGCAAAGCGCGAGGGGATCGCCCGCTTCAACGAGGAGACCGGCACCTTCTCGACGGTGGAGGCCACCTAGCCCTGTGAAGGTCCTCGTCACCGGAGCCAGCGGTTTCATCGGGTCCTCTCTTTGCGACTCGCTGCTGATCCGGGGCGACACGGTCGTCGGCCTCACCCGCGACCCGAGCCGGGCGCGGAGCACCAACCCGAGCGTCACCTGGCACGCTTGGGAGCCGACCCTGGAACGGCCGCCCGAGGCCGCCTTCGAGAGCGTCGACGGCGTCATCCACCTGCTCGGCGAGAAGATCAACCAGCGCTGGACCGATGAGGCCAAAGAGCGGATCGTCGAGAGCCGTCGCGTCGGCACCCACAACCTCGTCGGCACGATCTCCGCCCTCCAGCACAAGCCGCGGGTGCTGGTCAGCCAGTCGGCGATCGGCTACTACGGCAACCGCGGCGCAAGTCTCGTCGACGAGTCAAGCGAGCCCGGCGACGGCTTCGACGCCGAGGTCGTGCGCGAGTGGGAGAAAGCGGCGCGCGAGGTCGAGCCGACCGGCGTGCGCTTGGCGATCGTCCGCACCGGCCACGTGCTCGACCCCCGCGGCGGCTTCCTCGGCGCGCAACTGACCCCCTTCAAGCTCGGCGTCGGCGGCCCGCTTGCCGGCGGCGATCAGTACGTCTCCTGGATCCACGTCGAGGACGAGATCGGCATCCTGCTCTGGGCGCTCGACAACGACAAGGTGAGCGGGGTGGTCAACGCCACGGCGCCCAATCCGGTGACCAACAAGGTTTTCTCCAAGTCGCTGGGCAAAGCGCTTGGCAGGCCGGCCGTGGTTCCGGTGCCCGGCATCACCGTCGACCTGATGTATGGGAAAGAGTTCGGCCAGGTTCTGCGGGGCGGGCAGCGGGTGATGCCTAGGCGGGCGCTGGATCTCGGGTACGAGTTTCGGCACTCTGACGTGGACGAGGCGCTGAAAGACCTGTTCTAGGCGTGCAGAGCGCCGGGTGCCCCTCCCGGCTCAACTTTTTCGGTGGAGAGGCACTTGCTGGCGCCGCTCGCTTGTGCCGAAAAAGTACAAGCCGCCGGGAGGGGCACCCGGCGCTCTCTACGGCTCGTGCAGTTCTTCGCGGAGCGACTGGCGCAGGGAGCCCGAATCCGCATCTGGGATCAGGGTCAGCAAACGGGACATGGCGGCGCTGCCCGAACTGTCTGAGATCCAGGGGACCTCGGCGGTTTCCAGAATTGGGTGGACGAAGCGGGAGGCCTTGGGGTCGGGGGCTTCCAGGTAGGCCACGGCGGTCGAGTCCTCCGTTGCTTGGCGAGCGTTGGCACCAAGGGTTGCCAGGCTGAGCTTCTTTGCTTCGTAGGGGCTGGGCAGGCAGATCGCCTGGACTCGTAGATCTCCGGCACGGCCACCGTGCCTCGTCAGCTCCTGCTGCGCGGCGGCACACAGGGGCGCTTCGACGTAAGCGGTGACGACCGCGTCACTTGAGACCCCCCCGCCACCTCCGCAGCCAGCTGCTCCGACGAGGACCAGGCAAGCCGCAATAACGAGCGCCGCTGCTCGAGAGGCGAGCCTTATTTGGCGGGAGATCGAGATGGGGTGGGCGCCCCATCCCCATCCCCGCCTAGCCAAAAAAGACCTCAGCCTCGCTGTACAGCGAGGCCGGAACCGTCTTGAGTTCAGCGGTGGCCTCGCTCAAATCGACCAGCTCGATATCCGTGCCGCGCAGCGCCGTCATCTTGCCCCAGTCCCCAGCATCCGCGGCATCGATTGCGTGCAGCCCAAATCGCGTTGCCAGGACCCGATCGAAGGCCGTCGGCGTCCCGCCCCGCTGTACGTGGCCGAGCACCGTCGCCCGCGCCTCCTTGCCCGTCCGCTGCTCGATCTCTCCCTCGAGCCAGTGGGCGATGCCGCCGAGGGCTACGTGGCCGAACTGGTCGAGCTTCTCGTTCTTGGTCTCGGGCATGCCGCCGACCGGCTGGGCGCCCTCGGCGACGACGAGGATCGGTGCGTAGTGGTGCTCGAAGCGGCGGCCGACGAACTCGCAGACGCGGTCGAGGTCGAAGGCCAGCTCGGGGATTAGGATCACGTTGGCGCCGCCGGCGAGGCCGGCGTGGAAGGCGATCCAACCCGCGTGGCGACCCATGACCTCGACGATCAGCACCCGGTGGTGGCTGTCGGCCGTCGTGTGGAGGCGGTCGATCGCCTCCATCGCGATGTTGACCGCGGTGTCGAAGCCGAAGGTGTAATCGGTGGCACCAAGGTCGTTGTCGATCGTCTTCGGCACACCGACGACCGGTACCCCCTGCTCGGAGAAGAGCCGCGAGGCGGCGCCAAGCGTGTCCTCACCGCCGATCGCGATCAAGCCTTCGACCCCGTCGTACTCGAGGTTCTGGGCCAGGCGCTCCGGCCCGCCATCCTCCTTGAAGGGATTGGTCCGCGAGGCTCCGAGGATGGTGCCGCCGCGGGGCAGGATGCCGCGCACCTCCGGCACTCCCAGCTCCATGCTGTCGCGCTCCAGCGGGCCGCGCCAACCGTCGCGGTAGCCAACGAACTCGTGGCCGTGCTGTTCGACCCCCTTGCGCACGATCGCCCGGATCACTGCGTTGAGGCCAGGGCAATCCCCGCCACCGGTGAGCACGCCGATCCGCATCGACCCCAGACTAGCCATGACGGAGCGGCGGTCACCCCGCTAGTTTCGTTAAGCCAATCGAGCGAAACCGGAGGATGGGACGATGAGCGACGCCGTAGACATGCAAGCGCTGCGCGAGGCGGGACAGAAGACCTGGTCGGAGGGCGACTTCGCGGTGGTCGCGGCGATCGTGATGATGGTCTCCGAGGAACTGGTCGAAGCACTCGACGTCGTTCCAGGCGAGCGGGTTCTCGACGTCGCCTGCGGCAGCGGCAACGCGGCGATCGCGGCGGCGCGGCGCACCTGGGGCAACGTGGTCGGCGCCGACTTCGTCCCCGCCCTGCTCGAGCGGGCCCGCGAGCGCGCCGCCGCCGAGCGCCTCGAGATCGAGTTCGTCGCGGGCGATGCCGCCGACCTCCCCTTCGGCGAGGGCGAGTTCGACGTCGTCACCTCCGTCTTCGGTGCGATGTTCGCTCCCGACCAGCAGCAGGCGGCAAACGAGCTGCTGCGTGTCTGCAAGCCGGGCGGGCGCATCGGCATGGCGAACTGGGTTCCCGACGGCCGGGTCAGCCAGCTCTTCGGCATCGTCGCCAAGCACGCGCCGCCGCCGCCTGGCTTCACGCCGCCGGTGCTCTGGGGGACCGAGGAGCACGTGGGCGAGCTCTTCGGCGACGGAGTCACCGAGCTGCGCTTCGAGCGCAAGGCCTCACGGCAGCCCTTCCGCTCGATCGACCACTACCTGGAGATCTTCCGCAACTACTTCGGCCCGATCAAGCTCGCCTTCGACCGAGTCGGCCCGGACGGGGAAGCCGCCCTGGAGGCGGACCTGCGCGAGCAGCTAGAGCAGTGCAACACGGCGGGCGATCACGCCTTCGTGCTCGAACCCGAGTACCTGCAGGTCATCGCCAAGCGGGCGGAATAGCCAAGCAGATCGACGGACGCAGGGAGCGCAGCGTGCTCCGCACGTAAGCGACCGAGGGCGCCGATATGCGCCGGCTAGGCCGCCCGCAGGACTCGGATCGAGGCCCCGATGACCAGAATGCCGAAGAAGATCAGGCCGGCGACGCCGCCGCCCTGACCGAGCACGCTGTAGGCGACAGTCGTGGTCGCGAGGGCGAGAAAGAGTGTGATCACCATTCCCATGCGGCGCGCATCCTATCCATTCGGGCGGTTGCGGCCTCAGCCCGCGAGGGCCGCGAGGGAATCGCGCAGGAAAGCGCCGACGGCATCCGCCGCGGCGTCGGGCCCACTCGCCTCGCCCGCCGCGCGGACGAGGCGGCTGCCGACGATCACGCCGTCGGCGACCTCGCCGACCTGAGCCACCTGATCGGGCGTGCCGATGCCGAACCCAACGGCCACCGGGACCTCCGCGTCGGCCTTAGTGACAACGACCAGATCGCTCAGCTCGGATGGAAGCTCGTCGCGCTCACCGGTGGTGCCGACGGTGGAGACGACGTAGACGAACCCCTGCGCCGCGGCGCAGATCCGCGCCCGCCGCTCGGCCGGCGTGGTTGGCGCCACCAGCGGCACCAGCGCCAGGCCCACGGCCGAGAACGCCTCGCGCACCGACTCCGCTTCCTCCAAGGGCAAATCGGGCACGATCGCCCCCGCGGCTCCAACCGCAAGCGCCCGCTCGGCAAACGCCTCGGCGCCCCCATGCGCCAACACCATGTTGGCGTAGACCATGAAGACGACCGGCACCCGCTCCGAGATCTCACGGCAGATCTCCAAGGCAGTCTCGAGAGTCGCCCCCCCTTCAAGTGCCTTCGTCCCGGCGGCGTGAATCGTTGGCCCATCTGCCAGCGGATCGGAGAAGGGAACGCCGAGCTCCACCAGGTCGGCCGATTCGGCATAAGCGTGAGCAACGGCGACTGACGTCTCACGGTCGGGATACCCGGCCATCATGTACGGCATCAGAGCCGCCCGGCCCTCGTCCTTCGCCTGCTGAAACGCCGCGGCAATTCGCTCGGCTCCGGAGGATGCCGTGAGCTTGGGGCCCAGGGGGTCATTCGACGGAGCCTCCCCGCTGTTGCTCCGGCGAATGACCCCCTGGGCCCCTCCCTCCCCGCTGTTGCTCTGGCGAGTCACCCCCTGACTTCCTCCGCCTCGGTCCACTCCAAAACCTCGGCTAGGTCCTTATCGCCTCTTCCACTCAGACAGAGAACGTCGTAGCCGTTATCGCCTGCGCCGTTCTCGAGGAACCAGGCGATCGCGTGCGAGGACTCCAGCGCCGGGATGATCCCCTCGAGCTTGGAGAGCTCCGCAAAGGCCGCCAACGCCTGCGCGTCGGTGACGGCGAAGTAGCTGGCCCGGCCCGTGTCGCGCAGATACGCATGCTCGGGGCCGACACCGGGATAGTCGAGTCCGGCCGAGACCGAGTGCGCCTCGAGGATCTGACCCTCGGGATCGGCGATCACCGAGGAGAGCGAGCCGTGCAGGACGCCGGTGCTGCCCTTGCCAAGCGAGGCGCCGTGGCGGTCGGTGTCGAGGCCCTCCCCCGCCGCCTCGACCCCGATCAGGGCGACCTCGGCGTCGCCGACGAAGGGGGTGAAGATCCCGATCGAGTTGGAGCCGCCGCCAACGCAGGCGATCACCCGTGCCGGCAGCGCGTCCTCGGCGGCGAGCGCTTGCTCGCGGGCCTCTTCGCCGATTACGCACTGCAGATCGCGCACCAGCGCCGGGTAGGGCGCCGGGCCGACGGCGGAGCCGATCACGTAGTGGGTGGTCTCAACGTTGGCGACCCAGTCGCGGATCGCGGCGCTGACCGCCTCCTTCAGGGTCCGCGCCCCCGCCTCGACCGGTACCACCTCGGCGCCGAGCAACCCCATCCGCTCGACGTTGGGGCGCTGGCGGCGGATGTCCTCCGAGCCCATGTAGACGACGCACTCCAGCCCGAGCAGAGCGCAGGCGGTGGCGGTGGCGACGCCGTGCTGACCGGCGCCGGTCTCGGCGATCACCCGCGGCTTGCCCATCCGCTCGGCGAGCAGCGCTTGGCCGATCGCGTTGTTGATCTTGTGGGCGCCGGTGTGGGCGAGGTCCTCGCGCTTGAGGTAGACGCGCCGACCGGCCCGCGCCGAGAGGCGATCGGCGAGGTAAAGCGGCGTCGGCCTGCCGATGAAGTCGCGATGCAAATGCTGGAGGCGCTGGTTGAAGGCCGGATCCTCGCGCGCCTCCGCCCAGGCGGCGCTCAGCTCATCGAGTGCCGCGATCAGGGTCTCGGGCACATAGCGACCCCCGTAGGGGCCGAATCTCTCCTCGACGGCGCTCATGCCGAGGGGACGCTAGCCACACCGGCCGCCTCGAAGAAGGCAGCCATCGCCGCGTGGTCCTTGCGACCGGGCTCCGCCTCGACCCCGCTCGCCACGTCGACCGCGAACGGGTGCGTGACCGCAATCGCTTCCGCGACGTTGTCGGGCCGCAGCCCACCGGCGACGATTGCCGGGATCTCGGAGCGACGCTCGCGCAGCAGCCCCCAGTCGAAGCTTTCTCCCGTCCCGCCCCAGAGGCCCTTGCCGCGCCGGTCGAAGAGATGGAAGTCGGTCCGGTAGGCCTCCGCCCCGTGCACCTCGGCACCGCTGGCAACGTGGATCGCCTTGACCACCTTGACCCCGGTCCGACGCGCCACCTCGGCGCAGAACTGCGGCCCCTCGGCCCCGTTCAGCTGCACCATCGTCAACCCGGCCCCCTCGACAGCCTTGGCTACTTCCTCCAACTCGGGATTGACAAAGACCCCCACAACCTCGCACTTGCGCCGAAACGCGGCACAGATCGCCGCCGCTTCACCAGCCTCCACAGCCCGCGGGCTCTTGTCGTAATGAATCAACCCGATCGCCCAGGCCCCAAGCAGCACGGCCTCGGCCGCGTCGTCCAAATTCGTAATCCCACAGATCTTCACCCGCATAGCCCTCAGAGTACGCGAGCCGCCCCCGCGGCATCTCTCGGGTTACGCCCCCAACAAGCCGACTTGGGGGCATCGCCCGAGACGGAGAAAGCGCCCGGGGCCTCTTCCCAAAACACTCAAGCGAGGCCCCCGCCGAGCGTTTTGGGAAGAGGCCCCGGGCGCTCTACCGCCTAGCCCGATACCGCTATTCGGCCTTGGCCGGCCGTACCCCGAGAGTGACCGTGAAGTGCTTGGTTTCGTCAGCCCCCCGGATGACCGTCAATTCCATCTTGTCTCCCGGATGAGCGGAGTTGACGGCGTCGACGACTTCTTCCATCGAGTTGACCTTGTTGCCGTTGACTTCGGTGATGATGTCGCCACCGAGGTTTACCTGGGCGCCTTCGATCGTCGCTTCGGTATCGCCGCCTTCGAGCCCAGCCTTATCGGCCGGGCTGCCCTTGACGACTTCGTTGATGAGGACGCCCTGTTCGACCGGCAGTTTCAGCGCCTTAGCGAGGGCGGGCGTGATGTTGCCGCCGCTGATGCCGATGAAGGCGTGTTCGACCTTGCCGTTCTTCTCGATCTGTTCGGCGACTTCGCGGGCGGTGTTGATCGGCACCGCGAAACCGATGCCGACGTTGCCGTCACCGCTACCGCCTGTCTGGATCTGGGAGTTGATGCCGATCACCTGTCCGGCCGAGTCGATCAGCGGCCCGCCCGAGTTACCCGGGTTGATCGCCGCGTCGGTCTGGATCACGTGCGAGATCGAGAAGCCGTTGGGAGCCTGGATCTGGCGCTGCAGGGCGGAGACGATGCCTGCCGTGACAGTGCGGTCGAGGCCGAACGGGTTGCCTATCGCGACCACGGGATCGCCGACGTGGACCTTCGAGGAGTCCCCCAGCGAGAGCGGGTCCTCTTCGCTTGCCGGCGCGTTGACCTTGAGCAGGGCGATGTCGGTCGCGGGATCGGCCCCGACCACTTCGGCTTCGTGCTCGGTGTCCGAGGAGCCGAGCTTGACCTCGACCTTGGAGGCCCCTTCGATCACGTGGTTGTTGGTGAGGATGTGACCTTCCTTGTCGATCAGGATCCCCGAGCCGGTGGCGATGCCGCCACCACTCGATTCTTCTTCGCCGAACGGGTCAAAGGGCGAGGACGTTTTTTCTTCCGGTTCCAGGGTCGATTCGATGAAGGCGACCCCCTGCCCGTCGTGGCGGTAGATCTCGTTGACCGTGTTCGTGTCGCCGCTTTCCTTGTTGGCGACCGGGGCGGTCAGCGGCGCCGGGATCGCCGTCGTGGTCGTGCTCTTGGCATCGATCCAGCCGGCTGAGATCGCGACCGCGAAGAAGGCGGCGACAACGGCGCCGCCGAGGAGGGCAGAAATGAATGGGGTGCGTAGGAATCTCTTCATCGTGGGAGCACTGTAGGAGGGCTCCCTCAGGGATTCCTAAACAGCCAGCAAGGCTGTTCTAAAACCCGGCGACGAGTTCAGGGCAGACGGTGCTCGCTGGTGGCGTCGTCGGCGCCGGTCAACTCGCGCGCCTTCGCCTCGGGATCGGGAGCAGTCATCAGGGCACCGCCGATCAGCACCGCGTCGACCCCGACCCGGTCAAGTTCATCGAGCTCGTCGCGCGAGGAGATACCGCTCTCGGCGACGACCGTCTTGCCCGCCGGCACGTCGGTGATCAGCTCATACGTGGTTGAGACGTCGACCGTGCCCGAGTCGAGATCGCGATTGTTGATCCCGATCACGTCCGCATCGAGCTCGAGCGCCCGCTGCAGCTCCTCGGCGTCGTGAACCTCGACCAAGCAGTCGAGGTCGAGTCCGCGCGCCATCTCATACATCTCGCCCAGCTCCCGATCCGTAAGCGCGCGGACGATCAGCAGCACCGCGTCGGCGCCGTTGACCGCGGCCTCATAGAGCTGGTAGGGGTCGACGATGAAGTCCTTGCGCAAGATCGGCAGATCGCAGGCGGCCATCGCCGTCCGCAGATCGTCGAGCGAGCCGCCGAAGTGGCGCTCGTCGGTGAGCACGGAGAGCGCCGCCGCGCCGCCGCGCTCGTAAGCCTGGACCTGTGTGGTGACATCGGCGTCAGCGGAGATGTCGCCGGCGCTGGGCGAACGCCGCTTGAACTCGGCGATCAGCGACAGGCCCGGGCGCACCAGCGCCTCGCTGAAGGGGCGATCCTCGCCGCGCGCGGAAAGGCGCGACTCGAGGTCCGTCTGCGGAACCTGCCCGCGGCGACTCTGGACCCCTTCCCGTGCTACCGAGATCAGCTGCTCGATCATTGCCACTTGACTGGCGAAGCCTAGACGGCGGCGGAGCCGGTCGCCTCGATCAGTCGACCCAGCAACTCGGCTGCCGCGCCGGAGTCGATCGCCGCGCCGGCCTTCTCCACCCCTGTGGCCAGGTCCTCGGCGCCGTCGCCGACGTAGATCGCGGCGCCGGCGTTGAGCAGAACCAGGTCTCGACGGGGCCCCAGCTCGCCCGCGAGTACCCCGCGCGAGGCGGCGGCGTTCTGCTCCGGGGTGCCGCCAGCGACATCGCTCAGCTCGGCAGTGGACAGGCCAAGGTCGCTTGCCTCCACGTAGTGCTCCTCGGTGCGCCCGTCGCGCACCTCGATCACCCGGGTGCGGGCGGAGATCGAGAGCTCGTCCACCCCGTCCTCCGCCGAGACGACCATTGCCCGCTCGCTACCAAGACCGACTAGGGCCTCGGCGATCGTCTCCTGGTAGTGGCGATCGGAGACGCCGAGCAGTTGGCGCTGTGCCCCCGCAGGGTTGGTCAGCGGGCCGAGGAAGTTGAAGATCGTGCGCACGCCGAGCTGCTTGCGCACCGGCACCACGTGCGCGGTCGCCCTGTGGTGGCGCGGCGCGAACATGAAGCCGAAGCCGACCTCGTCGATGCAGCGCCCGACCTGCTCGGGCTCGAGCTCGATGTTGACGCCAAGCGCCTCGAGTAGATCGGCGGAGCCGCACTTGCTCGTGGCAGAGCGGTTGCCGTGCTTGGCGACCGCGCAGCCCGCCGCGGCAGCGACCAGAGCGGCGGTGGTCGAGACGTTGAAGGTCGAGGGGCCGCCCCCCGTCCCCGCGGTGTCGACGAGATCGGTGCGGGTCGTGGTTACCGGGGTCGCGAGCGCGCGCATCGTGCGCGCCAGGCCGACCAGCTCGGGCACCGTCTCGCCCTTGGCCCGCAGCGCGATCAGGAAGGCCGCGGTCTGCACCTCGCTGCTGCGCCCCTCCATGATCTCGGCGAGCACCGTGGCGGCGTGGTCGGCGGTCAGGTGATCGCCGTTGCAGACGGCGTCGATCGCCCGGGTGACGATCTCGTTCGTCATCTGCCGTTGCCGAGGAAGTTGGCGAGCAGGTGCTTGCCCTGGGGAGTGAGGACCGACTCGGGGTGGAACTGAACGCCCTCAGCGGGCAGCTCCCGGTGGCGGGCGCCCATCACCACGTCGCCGAGACGGGCGCTCGTCTCGAGCACGTCGGGCAGGTCTGGATCCGCAACCAGCGAGTGGTAACGACCGGCAACCAGCGGACTGGGCAGTCCGGCGTAGATCGTGCGGCCGTCGTGCTCGATCTCGGCGTCCTTGCCGTGGATCGGCTCGCCCTGGACGGTGCGCCCACCGAAGGCCTCGACCAACGACTGGTGGCCGAGGCAGACGCCGAGGACCGGCGTGCCGGCCTCGGCAAAGCGGCGAATCGCCTCTTTGGAGATACCCGCCTCGGCCGGCGTACAGGGGCCGGGAGAGACAACCAGACGCTCGACATTCCGTGTGAGCAGCTCGTCGACCGTCGCTTTGTCGTTGCGCACGACCTCGAGCTCGGCGCCGAGCTCGCCCAGGTACTGGACCAGGTTGTAGGTGAAGGAGTCGTAGTTGTCGATGACCAGTACGCGCATGCTCAGGCCCAATCCGGCTGTTCGCAGGCGAGCTCGACGGCGCGAAAGACCGCCCTCGCCTTGTTGACCGACTCGTTGTACTCGTAGGCAGGCTTGGCGTCAGCGACGGTGCCGCCGCCCGCCTGCACGTGGATCTGGCCGTCCTTGACGACGACGGTGCGGATGTGGATCGCGGTGTCGAGATCGCCGTTCCAGGAGAGGTAGCCGATCGCACCGCCGTAGGAGCAGCGCTTGACCTTCTCCAGCTCGTCGATGATCTGCATCGCCCGCACCTTGGGCGCGCCCGAGAGCGTGCCGGCGGGGAGGGCCGAGCGCAGCACGTCCATCGCGTCGACGTCCTCGCGCAGGGTCCCGGAGACCTGGCTGACGATATGCAACACGTGCGAATAGGTCTCGACCACCATCAGCTCGTCGACCGAGACCGAGCCGTACTCGCAAACCCGGCCGAGGTCGTTGCGGCCGAGGTCGACCAGCATCACGTGCTCGGCCCGCTCCTTGGGATCGTTGACGAGGCGCTCGGCCAGGCGCCGGTCCTCCTCCTCGTCGGAGCCGCGCGGGTAGGTGCCGGCAATCGGCCGCGTCTCGACCGTGCGGCCGCTGACTTTGACCAGCGGCTCGGGCGAGGCGCCGGCGATTTGGAAATCGCCGAACTCGAGGAAGTACATATAGGGAGACGGGTTGACCGCGCGCAGGCCGCGATAGATCGAGAAGGCCTCGACCGGGGCAGGCGCCGAGAAGCGCTGCGAGGGAACGACCTGGAAGGCATCGCCGGCGTGGACGTACTCGACGATCCGCGCGACCGCCGCTTCGAACTCCTCGCGCTCCATGTTGGAGCTGAACTCGGGTGCCTCGGCAATGGCCGGGCTCTCGGGCGCCGGCACGGCGCCGCGCAGGCGCCGCCTCGCCTCGGCGATCTCGCCGGCGGCGCGCTCGTAGGCGGCGTCGATGCCGCCCTCGTCGTCGGCGAAGGCGCAGGCCATGATCGTCAGCTCGTGGCGCAGGTGGTCGAAGACGAGCAGCAGGTCGGTGACCATCAGGGCCATGTCCGGCAGGCCGAGTGGGTCCGGGTTCGGCGGCCCGAGTGGCTCGACCGTACGCACGAGGTCATAGCCGAAGAAGCCGACCGCACCGCCGCTGAAGGGCGGCAGGCCCTCCACCGGCGCCGGCCGGAAGCCGGCGAGGTGCTCGGCGACCGCGGCGTAGGGGTCGGCTACCTCGCGCCCCTCCCCACCGCTCTCGGAAAGCACGCCATCGCTCCAGCGCAGGATCGAACGGGGGCGAAAGCCGACGAAGGAGTAGCGGCCGACCTGGCCCTGCTCGGCCGACTCGAGCAGGAAGCAGGGCGCGCCCTCGGGCTCGCCCGCGCGCAGCTTGAGGAAGGCCGAGACCGGCGTCTCGCAGTCGTCGAGGAAGCGGGCGCAGACCGGCACGACGTTGCCCTGCTCGGCGAGCTCGCGAGCCTGCTCGAGGCTCGGCTCGAGCCGCAGCTCGGAGAAATCACGCGCTCGTGTTCCCGAGGCACTGGACATCATCAGATTGCCACCAGTACCTCGGTCAACTCGCTATCGGCGACGGCCATTGAGCACTTCCATCGCGGCGGACTGCGGGACCTTGCGCGAGGCCATCAGCACAGCCAGGTGATAGAGCAGGTCGGCGGCCTCTTCGGCGATGCGCTCGTCGCTCTCCTCGCGGGCGGCGCGGACGACCTCCTCGGCCTCCTCCTCGACCTTCTCGCCAATCAGCTTCGGGTTGTCGAGCAGCTCGACCGTGTAGCTGCCCTCGGGCCGCTCAGCGGCGCGGCTACGCAGCGTGCGCTCCAGCGTCGCCAGCGCCTCGTGCACGACCGGGGACGGCTCGCCCGACACCGCAGACGCATCGGGCTCGGTCCCGGCGGAGCCGCCCAGCTCGCGGTAAAAGCAGCTGCGCTCGTTGGTGTGACAGGCCGGCCCCGTCGGCTCGACCAGGGCGACGATGGCATCGCCGTCGCAGTCGTAGCGCAGTTGGCGCAGCTTCAACACGTTTCCCGAGGTTTCCCCCTTGCGCCAGATCTCCTCCCGCGAGCGGCTGTAGAAGTGCAGCTCACCGGTCTCGACCGTCAGCTTCAGTGACTCCTCATTGGCATACGCCAACGTCAGCACCTCACCGGTCCCGGAATCCTGTGCCACCACGGCTATCAGTCCCCGCTCGTCAAATGTCAGCTCACTGAACATCGGCTCCAATCGTATGCGAGGCGATGAGGATGCCCCTCGAACGGGCGGATACTCAAAATGCCGAGCTAATTAGCTCGGCATTTGTCCGGGCGAGGGGCATCCTCATCGCCCCTCACTCGATTCCGAGCCGATCGAGCAGGTCCTCGTCGCGGCGCCAGTGACTGCGCACGCGGATCTTCAGATCGAGGTGGACCTTGGTGTCGAGCTCAGCTTCGAGCGAGCGGCGGGCGCCGGTGCCGATCTCGCCGACCTTGGCACCGCCCTTGCCAATCAGGATGCGCTTCTGGGACTCGGTCTCGGCCCAGACCTCGGCGTTGATCGTGGTTAGGCCGTCCTCGCGTTGACTGACCTCTTTGACCTTGACCTCGACCGAGTGTGGGATCTCATCGCGAGTGCGATTGAGCACCTGCTCGCGGATCAGCTCGGCCAGCAACAGCTCGCTCGATTGGTCGCTGTGGTCCTCCGGTGGGTACAAGTAGGGCCCCTCGGGCATCAGCTCGCAGAGCCGCTCGATCAGCACCTCCAGCCCCTCGCCGCTGCGGGCGCTGATCGGGAAGACCTCGTCGACGCCGTCCAGCTCCGCCGCCGCGGCGAGCACCGGCACCAGCTCGTTGGGGCCGAGCTGGTCGACCTTGTTGACCGCGCAGATCGTCGGCAGCTTGGTACCGGTGCCGATCAGGGCGCGGGCGATGAAGCGATCGCCGGGGCCGACCCCCTCCTCGCCGTTGATCACGATCAGGGCCAGGTCGGAGTCGGCGAGCTCGCGCTCGACCCGTTTCTGCATGCGCTCGGTGAGGATGTCGCGCGGACGCTGCACGCCGGGAAGGTCGACGAGGACGAGCTGGCGCTCGGCGGCGGTGTCGGTGTGGATTCCACGGATCGCCCGTCGGGTCGTCTGCGGCCGCATCGAGACGATCGCCACGCGACTGCCGACGATCGCGTTGACCAGGGTCGACTTGCCGACGTTGGGGCGGCCGGCGAGGCCGACAAAACCAGACCGCCGCCTCCTCTGCTCCCGCCCGGGCGCGCTCATCACACCCGGGAGCCTCGCGCCCGGACTCCCGCGTCCGGGGGCGGCGGGGCTTTTAGAGAGTGTATGACTTCACCTTGCAACGCCAACATCTCACCCGCGTCGGTCTCGTGGTCGTAGCCACAGAGGTGGAGGACGCCGTGCACCGCGGCCTCGGTTACGTCAGAGCAGTGCTCGGGGCAGATCGCCACATCGCCGAGCTCGCGCGGGCCGGCGGTCGGGCCCGTTTCGTCGATCGGAAAGGCCAGCACGTCGGTCGGGGCATCCTTCCCCCGGTGCTCGCGATTGAGCTCCTGGATGCGCGCAGCGTCGACCAGCTCGATCGCGAGATGACCATCCTCGACGCCGGCGGCGGCAAGCGCGGCGGCAACCGGGGTCCGTAGATCCGCCGGCACGTCGGCGAGGTCCAAGCTCAAGAGCGCGGCGTCGGCCCGTGTTCGGCCCGCGCCGCCCGCTCGCGGCTGCCGTGCTCGTCGTAGGCGGCGACGATGCGCTGGACCAGCTTGTGGCGGACCACGTCCTCGCCGCCGAAGTTGACGAAACCGATGTCTTTGACGTCATCGAGGATGTCGCGCACGACGATCAGGCCGGAGCGCTGATCGGTCGGCAGGTCGATCTGGGTCACGTCCCCGGTGACGACCATGCGTGAGTTGAAGCCGAGCCTGGTGAGGAACATCTTCATCTGCTCGGGGCTGGTGTTCTGCGCCTCGTCGAGGATCACAAATGAGTCATTCAGGGTGCGCCCGCGCATGAAGGCGAGCGGCGCGACCTCGATCACGCCGCGCTCGAAGTAGCCGTTGACCCGGTCGGGGTCGAGCATGTCGAAGAGCGCATCGAAGAGCGGCCGTAGGTAAGGGTCGACCTTGGCCTGGATGTCGCCGGGCAGGAAGCCGAGCCGCTCGCCGGCCTCGACCGCGGGCCGGGTGAGGATGATCCGCTGCACCTGCCGTTCGGCCAGCGCCGCGGCGGCCATCGCCACGGCGAGAAAGGTCTTGCCGGTGCCGGCCGGGCCGACGCCGAAGGTGATCGTCTCATGGCGGATCGCGTCGACGTAGCGCTTCTGGTTGAGCGTCTTCGGCGCCACCTTGGTGTTGCGGTGGCGCCAGACGACGTCATCGAGAATCTCCGCCGGGCTCTCCTCGGCGTCGAGCGCGCCGGTCACCGCTTCGATCGTCCCCGGCGCCACTTCGTGGCCCTGCTCGATCAACTCGACCAGCTCGTCGACCACGGTCGCCGCCATCTGCACGTCGTCCGGTTCGCCGTCGAGGGTGAGCACGTTGCCGCGCAGGTGGAAGTCGCAGTCGAGGTGGCCGCGCAGCTCGCGCAGGACCGCGTCCTCGGAGCCCGCCAGCTCGGCGGCGACCGTGTTGTCGAGGGTCAGCTGCCTACGCGCCAAGCCGCTCACGCACCGCCGCACTGACCCGCTTGCCGTCGGCGCGCCCGCCCAGCTTGGGCATCAGCGCCGACATCACTTGGCCCATCTGCTTCTGCTCGCTGGCCCCGGTCTCGGCCACCGCGGCATCCACGAGCTCCGCAAGCTCCTCGTCGGAGAGCTGCTGCGGCAGGTAGGCCTCGATCAGCTCCGCCTCGAAGCGCTCGGCGTTCGCCTGCTCGTCCCGCCCCGCATCGGCGTAGGCGTCGGCCGCCTCGGCCCGCTTCTTGCGCTCGCGCTGCAGCACCGCGACCTCGTCGCCGTCGCCGAGCTTGGCCTCCTTCTGCAGGGAATCGACGACCAGCCGCAGGGCGCCGGCGCGGTCCTTCTCGCCGGCTTTCATCGCCGTCCGCACATCCTCCTGTACCTGCTCCAGAACGCTCATTCCAAGCCCTAAGGGTAGGGAGTATCGCCGCCCCGCACCTCGACCCGCTCGATCTCGCCGAGCGGCATCTGCAGGAAGCGGGTGCCGTGCTCGCGGAAGGAATCGGCCTCGCCGGTGCAGAGGAAGCGGTACGCGCCCTCGCCGCCGGGCTTGCGGTCGAGACCGGCTGCGACCAGGGTCCGCTGAACCGCCGCCGCGACCGCGTGGCCGCCGCTGACCAGCCGCACGTCGCGGCCGAGGACCCTCTGCAGCATCGGTGCGACCAGTGGATAGTGCGTGCAGCCGAGGATCAGGGTGTCGACCTCGGCCCGCTTCAACGGCGCGCAGTAGGCGCGTGCCATCTCGAGGACGCCCTCGTCGAAGGGCGAGCCCTCCTGGATGAAGGGCGCCAGGTCGGGCGCCTCGACCTCGGTCACCTCGAGCGCCCGGCCCTGGGCCTCGAGCGCTCGTCGGTAGGCGCCACTCTCGACCGTGTTGGGAGTGGCCAGGACGCCGACCCGGCCGCTGTCGGTGATCGCGGCGGCGATCTCGGCCTGGGGCTCGACCACGGGCACCACCTCGACCCCGTGAGCGGCCGCGACCTCGCGGGCGACGTCCTCGCCGATCGCGGTCGCCGTGTTGCAGGCGATCACCAGGAGCTTCGCGGCGTCGCCGCCGAGCAGCAGCTCGGCGATCGCCCGCACCCGGTCACGCAGGTGAGCCGGGTCGCGGGTCCCGTAGGGGAACCAGGCGGTGTCTCCGAGGTAGACGAAATCCTCCTCAGGCAGCGAGACGAGGCACTCGTGCAGCACTGTCAGCCCGCCGACCCCGGAGTCGAACATCGCCACCGGCGGCGATGCGTCGCTCACATGAACGGCTTGTACGCCATGAAGAAGATCGTCACGACGATGATCAGCCCGGCGATCGAGCCGACCTTGCCGATCCGCTGCGATATGGCGACGTACTCGTCGCTGAGCTCATCGCCCGCCTCCAGGTCCCGCTCGGCCAGCTCCTTCGCCTTTCGCACCTGCGGTTTGAAGAAGGCGTGCTGGAGCCCGAAGAGCACGATGATCGCCGCGATGCCGACGCCGATGAAGGCGTTGCTCCCCTTCCAGGGGCCATCGGAGAGCAGGAAGAGACCGGCCAGGAGCAGGACGATCATCCCCGGGTCGACCAGGTAGCGGTCGGAGCGCTGGATCCCCTCGAGCAGCGCCGGCGTGGCCCGTGGGTGGCGCTGGCTGACGGAGATGATCAGCGCGTAGGCGAAGGTCGGGCCAAAGGCGACGACGACGGCGAGGATGTGCAGGAAGAGCGCGAGCTTGTAGCCCGTATCGTCGAAGGTCGCCAGCGGCACGGGCCAAAGATATCGCCGGCGGGGTGACTTGGTCGCTCCCCCCGTGAAAGAGGCGCCGCGGCCGCGGCGCCTTCGGGGCACCCATCTGGTGCTTAATGCGCCGCGCGGAGGAGAAGGGCGGCCCAGTCACCGTCGACGCGGCGCTCGGTCTCCTCGAGGCCGAGACCGGCGTAGAGCGCCGAGATCTCGTCGAGCTCGGGGGGCAGCAGGCCCGAGAGGATGATCCGCTCGGGTGGCTCGCCGATCAGGGGCGCCACCTCCCGCAGGACGGGAGCGGTCATGTTGGCGACGGTGGTCGGAGCGAGCGGCGGCAGCCGATCGCGAAGGTTCTGACGCTCCAGGGCGATATCGACCCCATTCGCCTCGGCATTGGCGGCCGCCGCCTCGATCGCCGGCGCCTCGTGGTCGAAGCCGACGACGGGAGCCCAGCCGAGCTTGGCCGCCGCGATCGCGAGGACCCCCGAGCCGGTTCCCAGGTCGGCGAGCGGCCCGCTCGCTTGACCCCGCTCGGCGAGCTCGAGCATCAGCTCGAGGCAGAGCCGGGTCGTCGGGTGGGCACCGGTCCCGAAGGCGCGCCCCGGGTCGACCACGAGGTCGACCGCGCCGTGGCGCGGGCTCTCCCACGAGGGTCGAAGCCAGAGACGGCCGCCGACCAGGATCGGCTTGTGGAAGTCCTGCCAGCGGTCGGCCCAGTCGTCGGGGACCTCGGTGGAGATCACCTCGACCAGACTCTCGCCGGCCGCCGCCCGCAGTTCGCCCAACTCGGGCAACTCGCCCTCGCCGCCGTAGATCGCGTACTCGATGTAGCCGGTGCCCTGCTCCTCCTCGACGCCGTTCGGCGCCAGGACCATCAGCTCGGCGAGGACGAGCTCGGCCTGCTCGGGCGCGCAGCGCACCGCGAGCCGGATCATCAGCCGAAGGCTCGGCGCACGCGCGAGAAGAAGCCGTCGTCCCCGCCGGAGCCCCTCAGATTGCGGGGCTCGAGCGAGTCGCCGAGTTTGCGAGCGAGCTCCTCCTGCTCCTCGGAGAGGTCCCGAGGGACGATCACGCTGACGACGACGACCATGTCCCCGGGCGGGCCGCCGTTCGAGCCGGGCAGGCCGTGACCGCGCAACGCGTACTGGGTCCCGTGCTGGGTCCCCGAGGGAAGCTCGATCTCACGCTCGCCCTCATGGCTCGGGACCTTCACGCTCGCCCCGAGCATCGCGTCGATCGCGGTGATCTCGACCTGGTGGAGGAGGTCCTGGCCGCGCATCGGGCCGCGGGCAAAGCGGATCCCCTGGCCGCTGAAGAGCGCCTCGAAGATGTCCTCGATCGGGCCGAACCCGGCTCCGGGGGCGAAGCCGCCGGCCCCTCGCAGGCCGTCGTGGCCGTAGGCGTCGTAGGCGCGCCGACGCTCGGGGTCGGAGAGCACCTCGTAGGCTTCGGCGGCCTCTTTGAACTTCTCCTCGGCCTCCGGGTCATGGTCGTTGACGTCGGGATGCAGCTCGCGCGCGAGCTTGCGAAAGGCGGTCTTCACCTCGCCCTGCCCGGCGTCGCGGCCGACGCCGAGAACCTCGTAGTAGTCGCGCGGCATCCGGCTACCCGTAGACCGTCTCGCAATAGCGCGACAGCTCGCGGGCGGCGCCCCGCACCGAGGCGATCGCCCCCGCGTAGTCCATCCGCAGCGGCCCGACGACGCCGACCGC
>DATBAV010000011.1:0-110748 GCA_036271315.1 Solirubrobacterales bacterium
CCGTGGGCCGCTGTCGTCAGCTTCGTCGGGCTCGCTGGCCCACCGGGAGCTTGCTCGCGCGTGTTACGGGGCGTGTGGGGAGGAGGGTCGGAGGTGCATCCCCAAAACACTTAAGCGGGGCTCCGCCGCGCGTTTTGGGGATGCACCTCCGACCCTCCCAGCCGGACACCCCCCGAAGCACGCCCCTGCTATCTTTCTCGGTCGGCCCAGTGGGGGCCGGTTTGTGCCTGCCGTCCAACTCCTGGGGCGTGCGGGAAACCTGTATTCGATACGAGACCGGAGCAATGAAGGTTCGAGCTTCCGTAAAGCCGATGTGCGAAAAGTGCAAGATCATCCGTCGAAATGGCGCGGTCTTGGTGATCTGTCAGAACCCCCGACACAAGCAACGTCAGGGTTAGGGCGGAGCGCGCATGGCACGTATCTCAGGAGTCAACGTCCCGGTCGGCAAGCGGGTCGAAATCGGCCTCACCTACATCTTTGGGATCGGGCGCTCGACCGCCCAGAAGATCCTCGAGGAGGCGAAAGTCGACCCGAACACGATGGTCAAAGACTTGACCGAGGACGAGGTCATCCGCCTGCGCGACGCGGTCGATCAGCGCGAGGTCGAGGGCGACCTGCGGCGCGAGCGCTCCCAGGACGTCAAACGGCTGATGGAGATCGGCTCCTACCGCGGCCTGCGCCACCGTCGCGGCCTGCCGGTCCGCGGCCAGCGGACGAAGACCAACGCGCGGGGTCGCAAGGGCCCGCGCCGGATGAGCGTCGCCGGCAAGCGCAAGGTCTAAGGAGACTCATGGCAGCAGCGAAAAAACCCGCCAAAGGGCGCTCCCGTCGGCGCGTCAAGAAGAACGTCACCTACGGGCAGGCGCACATCAAGACTTCCTTCAACAACACGATCGTCACCCTGACCGACACCGAAGGCAACGTGATCGCCTGGGAGTCGGCTGGCTCGGCGGGTTTCAAAGGCTCGCGCAAGTCGACCCCGTTCGCCGCTCAGGTCACCGCTGACGCCGCCGCCAAGAAGGGGATGGAACACGGTCTCGAGAAGGTCGAGGTCTTTGCCAAGGGCGCTGGCTCCGGACGCGAGACGGCGATCCGCTCGCTGCAGGCAGCCGGGCTCGACGTCACCACCGTCAAGGACGTCTCCCCGCAGGCTCACAACGGCTGCCGCCCGAAGAAGCGGAGGCGCGTCTAGTGGCCCGCGATACCTCACCGCAGTGCAAGCAGTGCCGTCGCGAGGGCCAGAAGCTCTTCCTCAAGGGTGAGCGCTGCTTCACCGACAAGTGCGGGGTCGAGCGTCGCTCCTACCCGCCCGGCGAGCACGGCCGCGGTCGCATGCGCCAGTCCGAGTACCGGGTGCAGCTGCGCGAGAAGCAGAAGACGCGCCGCTACTACCAGGTGCTGGAGAAACAGTTCCGTGCCTACTACGACAAGGCATCGCGCCAGGACGGCGTTACCGGCGAGAACCTGCTGCGCCTGCTCGAGTCGCGCTTCGACAACGTGCTGGTGCGCCTCGGCTTCGCCGCCTCGCGGCGCCAGGCCCGCCAGCTGATCCGGCACGGCCACTGGCTGATCAACGGCCGCCGCGTCGATATCCCCTCTTACCAAGTGCGTCCCGAGGACGTGATCTCGATCAAGTCGAACTCGGCGGCCAGCGACACGATTCGCAAGGCAACGGAGCTCGTCTCCACCGTGCCGGCCTGGTTGCAGGCCGACCACGACTCCCTTACCGCCAAGGTCCTGCGCTACCCAGAGCGCGCGGAGATCTCGGCACCGGTACAGGAGCAGCTGATCGTCGAGCTGTACTCCAAGTAACCGGACCCTGTTTCTGTAACACCCACACGCAAGGAACACATGCCCACTGATTTCCAGGTCCCTCGCATCACCTCAGAGAAGGTGGACGATCGCCGCGGTACCTTCACCGTCGAGCCCCTCGATAAGGGCTTCGGCTACACCTTTGGCAACAGCCTCCGTCGCGTCCTGCTCTCCTCGCTAGGCGGCGCTGCCGTAACCAGCGTCCGCATCGAGGGCGTTGCGCACGAGTTCTCCACCGTGCCGGGGGTCAAGGAGGACGTCACCGACATCGTCCTCAACCTCAAGGACCTCGTCGTCCGCATGCACACCGATGCCGATGAGGTCGAGGCGCCGCTGGTTGCCACCGGCCCCGGTGAGGTCAAAGCGAAGGACATCGACCTCCCTTCGGGCGTCGAGATCCTCAACCCCGAGGCGCCGATCGCGACGCTGGAGAAGAAAACCAAGCTCGAGATCTACCTGACCATCGGCCGCGGCCGCGGTTACTCGCCCTCCGATGAGAACAAGTCGGACGAGCAGCCGATTGGCGTGATCCCGATCGACTCGATCTTCTCGCCGATTCGCCGCGCTTCCTACGCGGTGGCGACGGCGCGCGTCGGTCAGCGCACCGACTTCGACAAGCTCACGCTCGACCTCGAGACCGACGGCTCGATCGAGCCGGGCGCCGCCCTGCGCGAGGCCTCTGAGATCCTGATCAAGAGCCTGGCGATCTTCACCGACGCCGACCGGGTCGAGGAGCTGACCGCTCGCGAGCCGGTGCCGAGCCACACGGCGGACGTGCTGCCGGGGCCAAGCGGCGACGGTATCGCCAGCAACAACGGCCTCGACGAGATCCTGATCGAGGAGCTGGAGCTCGGAGTGCGCTCCTACAACTGCCTCAAGCGGGCGGGGGTGCAGACGGTCGGCGACCTGGTGCGCAAGACGCGCTCGGAGCTGAACGCGATTCCGAACTTTGGCCAGAAGTCGATCGAGGAAGTAATTGAGACCCTGCACGCGCGCGGACTCGATCTTCAGGGAGACTAGGCGGGGGAGCTGAGGATCCGATGCGTCATCGCAAGAAGCGAAACAAGCTGAGCCGCGACGCGGCGCATCGCGAGTCCCTGCTCTCGAACCTCTCCAAGCAGCTGATCGAGCACGAACGGATCAAGACCTCGCAGGCCAAGGCCAAGGCGGTCAAGCCCGAGGTCGAGCAGCTGATCACGCTGGCCAAGCGCGGCGACCTGCACGCGCGTCGCCAGGCGCTGGCAACGCTGCACAACGACAAGTTCATCGTGCACAAGCTGTTCGAGGAGGTTGCGCCGCGCTACGTGGAGCGGCCCGGTGGCTACACCCGGATCGTCAAGTTGGGTCCGCGCAAGTCGGACTCGACCGAGATGGTCTACCTAGAGCTGGTCTAGTTCCCGTAGGAGACGGACTCCAGGTACAGGCCTTGGGGAGGTGCCGTTTCGCCAGCATCGGGTCGAGGTGCTCCTTGTAGTAGCTGCTTGAAGCTTTCTAGGGTTCGACGCCCGCTGGCTACCTCCAGCTGGGTGCCCACGAGGATGCGGACCATGTTGCGCATGAAAGCGTCAGCGGTTATGTGGAAGTTGACGATTTCGCCCTCTCGCGACCAGTCTGCGTTGAGGATGTTGCGGGTGAAGTGGACGTGGTCGGTTTGGGTGGGGGTGAAGGCTGTGAAGTCGTGCTTGCCTGTTAGAGCCGCTGCGCAGGCCTCCAGACCTTCGCGATTCATTTTGTGGGGCCACCAGAGGGCGCGGTTCTCCTCGAAGGGGCTGGAGCTGTGGCGGGCGAGGATGCGGTAGCGGTAGGTACGGGAAACCGCGTCACGACGGGCATCGAAGCCATCGTCGGTTGGCGCTGCCGCGGTGACGGCGATGTCGCGAGGCCCCAGGCCATTCAGTCTCTGCGTCAGGTTGGTCGGCATCTCGCCCGCGGTGACGAAGCTAGCCACCTGCCCCTCAGCATGCACCCCAGTATCGGTGCGCCCTGCCACCGTCAGCTTCACCGGTTCGCGCAGGACGGTCTCCAGCGCCGTCTCCAGCTCCTCCTGCACCGTCCGCACCCCGGCCTGCTTGGCCCAGCCCTTGAAGCCGGTCCCGTCGTATTCAAGCTCCATCCGCACGCTGGTCATCGCGAGCAGTATGCAGCGATTGGGAACAGCAGGATGGGAGACCTCTCGAACTGGCGGATACTCAAAATGACGCGCCAATTAGCGCGTCATTTGTCAGGGCGAGAGGTCTCCCGTCCTGCTGTTGCTACCCGCTGCCAAGCAGCTTGAGAAGCCCAGCCTCGTCGAGAATCTCGGTCTCGTATTTCTCAGCTTTGGCCAGCTTCGACCCCGGGTTCTCGCCGGCGACCACGTAGTCGGTCTTTTTCGAGACCGAGTTGACCACCTTGCCGCCGGCCGCCTTAATCAGGGCGCCGGCCTCCTCGCGGGTCAGCTCGGGCAGTGTTCCGGTGAGCACGAACGTCTTGCCTTCGAGCGGGCCGCCGCTGGCTCGGCGTTCGGACTCGTCCTGTTCCAGGCGCAGGCCCTTTTCGCGCAGCTTCTCGACCAGTTCCCAGGTGCGCTCGTCGGCCAGCGACTCGGCGATCTGGACCGCCATGATCGGACCGACGCCCTCGACCTCCTCGATCTGCTCGGGGTCGGCAGTGTGCAGGGCGTCGATCGAGCCGAAGTGGTCGGCGAGCGCTTCCGCCGTGACGTAGCCGACGCCGGGCAGGCCAAGCGCGTAGAGGACGCGCTTGAAGGGTCGCGATCGCGAGGCGCCAATGGCGGCGAGCAGGTTGCGGGCGGAGATCTCGCCAAAGCCCTCCAGGTCCTCCAGTTGCTCCTCGCTCAGCTCGTAGATGTCGGCGACGTCGGCGATCAGGCCCTCTTGCAGAAAGCGCAGCGCCTGCTTCTCGCCAAGGCCGTCGATGTCCATCGCGCCCTTGCTGACGAAGTGTTTGACGTGCTGGAAGGACTGGCCCGGGCAGCCGGCGCGGTTGGGGCAGATTGTGAAGACCGCGTCCTCGGGCTTGATCGTCGGGGTGTCGCAAGCCGGACATTTGGCCGGCGGCTTGGGCCTTGGCCCGCGTCGCTTGCCCTTCTCCTGGCGCTGAATCAGCGGCGCCACCACCTGCGGGATCACGTCTCCCGCCCGCATCACGACGACCTCGTCCCCCGGACGCACGTCCTTGCGCGCCAGGTCCTCCTCGTTGTGCAGGGTCGCGGTGGAGACGGTGACGCCTCCGACGTGGACCGGCTCCAGCATCGCGAAGGGAACGAGATGGCCGGTACGACCGACATTCCAGACCACCTTGTTCATCTTCGTCGTCGCGGTTGTCGGCGCGAACTTCCAGGCGATCGCCCAGCGCGGCTCGCGGCCGACCACGCCGAGCTCGCGCCAGAGCGCCCGCTCGTCGATCTTGACCACGACGCCATCGATCTCGTAGTCGAGCTCGTCCCGGCGCTCCTCCCACCAGTGGCAACGTTTGACCACCGACTCGATGCCTCCGTGGTGGTCGGTATCGGGGTTGACCTTGAAACCCCTCGCTCGCAGCCACTCGACCTCCTCGCTGTGGGTGGCGAGATTGAGGCCTTCCGTCGCTCCGATCCCGTAGCACCAGACCGAGAGCGGTCGTTCGGCGGCGAGGTTGGGATCGAGCTGGCGGATCGAGCCGGCGGCCGAGTTGCGCGGGTTGGCGAAGGCGGGCTCGCCCGCCTCGACCCGGCGTTCGTTGAGCGCCTTGAAATCGGCGATCGGCAGGTAGACCTCGCCGCGCACCTCGATCAGCGGCGGCGCTTCGTCGATGCGCAGCGGGATCGAGCCGATCGTGCGCAGGTTCTGGGTCACGTCCTCGCCGATCCGGCCGTCGCCCCGGGTGGCCCCGCGCGTGAACACGCCCTCCTCGTAGGTGAGCGAGATCGCCAGGCCGTCGATCTTGGGCTCGGTCGTGTAGCTGAACTCGGCGGCGCTGATGTCGAGTCGTTTGAGGTGGTTGCGGATTCGCGTCTCCCAGGCCCGCAGCTCCTCCTCGTTGCGGGCGTTGGCGAGCGAGAGCATCTGCTCGGCGTGCTCGACCTGCTCGAAGCGCTCCAGCGGCGGCGCTCCGACTCGCTGCGTCGGCGAGTCCGGCGTGCGCAGATCGGGATGGTCGGCCTCGATCGCCCGCAGCTCATCGAGCAGCGCGTCGTACTCGTCATCGCCGATGGTTGGGTCGTCGAGGACGTAGTAGCGGCGGTTGTGCCCCGCCAGCTCCTGCCGCAGCTCGGCCGCGCGCTGCTCGGGCGTCCCGCTCACACCGAGGAGGGGGCGCTTGCGGCGAGCATCGCGTCGAACCCCCAGCCGCGCAGGTTCTCGAGACCGCCATGGTCGGTGAGGTCGAAGTGGATCGGGGTGACCGAGATGCGGCCGCTGGCGACCGCGTTGAGGTCGGTGCCGTCGATCTCCTCGTAGCCCGGCTGCCAGCCGTAGATCTCGTAATGGCGGCGACCGTCGGCCTCGCCGATCAGCTTCAGCTCGTCGTTGTAGATCCGTTTGCCGAGCTTGGTTACCTCGACCCCCTTGGGCTCGCCGGCGGGACAGTTGACGTTGATCAACGTTGCTTTCGGCATTGGTTGACTCAGCAGGTGTCGCACGAGCTCGGCGCCGAAGGGTGCGACGGCGCCGAAGTCAAAGCGGCCGCTGACGTAGCCCATGCCACCCCCTGAGGACTGCTGCGAGAAGGCGACGGCCGGGATGCCGAGGACGATTCCCTCGAAGGCGGCGGCGACCGTGCCCGAGTAGGTGATGTCGTCGCCGAGGTTGGCGCCGTGGTTGATCCCGGAGAAGATCAGGTCGGGCCGGTGACCGACCAGGCCCAGCTCGGCGAAGCGCACGCAGTCGACCGGCGTCCCGTCGGTCGCGTAGCCCTTGTCCCCATCGCCGAACTCGACCTCCTCGACCGTCAGCGGCGAGCGTGTGGTGATGCTGCGCGCCGTGGCGCTGCGGTTGGAGTCGGGCGCGATCACGTCTACCTCAACCCCCTCGATCTCGCGCAGGGCCCGCCGGGCCGCCTGGAGGCCGGGAGCGGTGATCCCGTCGTCGTTGGTGAGCAGCACGCGCATCGCGACGATTCTAGGCTCAGTAGGAGGCGACTTCGCCGGCGATCAGGTCCTGCTCGAGGTGAGCGAGGCTGAGATCGCGAACGCTTCCCATCAGGATCGAGAAGATCATTACCCTGCCGTCGCGGTTGAAGCAGTAGCCGGAGAGGTTGCTGACGGCGCTGATCGTGCCGGTCTTGGTCCGGCAGCGGCCGTAGGCGGCGGTGCCGTGCATGCGTTCGGCAACGGTGCCTTCGTGACCGGCGAGGGCGAGGTCCTGGATGAATTCGTCGCCGACGGCCGTGCCGCGCATCGACTTGAGCAGCCCGACGACCTGGGCCGGCGAGGCGCGGTTGGAGCGGGTCAGGCCGGAGCCGTCGACGGCGTGCACGCCCGATTCGTGGCCGCGGGCAAAGGCTTCGACGACTTCTGTGCCTGCCGTCGTCGTGCCGGCACCGCCGAAGCGGGCGCCGAGCAGCTTGATCAGCATCTCGGCGAAGAAGTTGTCGGAGTAGACGTCGGTGGTGTTGACGATGCTCGAGAGCGGCGGCGATTCGACCCGGGCCAGTTCGGTGCTGAAGGGTGGAGAGGTTCCCAGCGCGACCGTGGGGGAGATGCTGACGCCGGCTTCGCGCAGGCTCGCATCCAGGGTCGCGGCCGCGGTGATCGCCGGATCGCTGGCGAAGCCCGTGGCGCTCGGCGTGCTGTAGCCGGAGTTGAAGGAGAGGCCGGATAGCGGCCCGATTTCCGGACTGGTTGCGTAGCCCGAGTCGGCCACGCCGCGCAGGCGGTCGAAGATGCCGTCGTCGGCGTAGAGGCGGCCGGTTACCGACTTGATCCCGGCTTCGCGTACCTGGCGCTTGAGTTGGAAGATGTTGGTGCCGAGACCGCCGAGGAACCGCCGGTAGAAGGATGGCGTGCCGAGGGCGGGGTCGCCGGCGCCGACCAGGTAGAGGCTGCCGTGCAGGACGCCGTTGCGATCGATTCCCCCGTCGGTCTTGAGCAGCGTCGCGATCCTCGATTCCGCCCCGAGCCGCCCCAGCGCGGTCGAGGTGGTGAACAGCTTCATGTTCGAGGCGAGCGAGCGCGGACGTGTGGGCGCTCGCGCGCAGACGACCTTGCCTGTTTCGCCGTCGATCACGAGCAGGCCGCTGGAGCCGCCGCCGCCGTGCACGAGCCGAGAACGCATGGTTGCGCAACGGTCGCTGTTGGTAGCCGCCTGTGCCGCCGCGGATAGCAAGAGAGCCGCAAGCAGGGCACAAATAGCGGCAGGGATTGCCGGGGAACGCCTCACTTAGTGGGATAATGCATGTTTATGGGCAAAGTTGTGGACATAGAGTCGCAACCGCGTCGTCGCCGCAACCGTAAACGCCCGTCCAAGACCGCCCTCGTTCTCGGCGGCGGCGGCTTCACCGGCGGGGTCTACGAGATCGGCGCCCTGCGCGCCCTTGACCTGCTCGCGGTCAACAGCACGGTCAACAACTTCGACGTCTACGTCGGCACCAGTGCCGGCTCCTTCGTCGCCAGCATGCTTGCCAACGGGGTCACGCCCGACGAAATGATGCAGGTGATCAACCGCCGCATTCCCTCCGAGCTCGAGGATCTCGACCTCGGCAAGGTGCTGAAGCCCAACTACCTCGGCTTCATCGAGAAGGCGGCGATGCTGCCGCTGCGCACGCTGGAGCTCGCCCGCAGCCTGGCCGGGATGGGCCGCTTCTCGGCGATGGACGTTGGCGTCGGTTTGGCCGAGGCGCTGCCGACCGGTTTCTACTCGGGCAATGGGATCGCCGACTACGTCGCCGCCGCGCTCAGCGAAGATGACCGCGTTGACGACTTCCGTCTGCTCGACAAAGAGCTCTACTTGGCCGCCACCGACCTCGATACCTGCGAGCGGATCGTCTTCGGCGAGGAGGGCTGGAACGACGTGCCGATCTCGAAGGCGATCCAGTGCTCGACCGCGCTGCCGATCGTCTACAAGCCGGTCGACCTCAAGGGCCGACAGATGGTCGACGGCGGTATCCGCTCGACCACCAACGTCGACATCGCGGTTGAAAAGGGCGCCAAATTCATCGTCGTCGTCAACCCGCTGGTGCCCTACGTCAACGATTTCGAGAAGACGATCCCGACGGTCTTCGGCACGCGGGTGCGCCGCGTCTCCGACATGGGGTTGCCGGCGATCGCCAACCAGACCTTTCGCCTGATCGCCCATGCCCGCCTGCATCAGGCGGTTGAGGTCTGGCAAGAGCGCTACCCGGGCGTCGACATCATCCTGGTCGAGCCCGAGCCCAATGACGAGCTGATGTTCGGCACGCCGATCATGGACTACTCGCGCCGCCTCAAAATCGCCCGCCACGGCTTCGAATCGGTAACCGCGACCCTGGCCAAGGACTACGACAGCTTCGAGGAGATCGCCAAGCGCCACGGCCTCGAGATCTCAGGCCGCCGCGTCAATCGCGTGGTCGAGCGAGCGGCGGAAGAGGAGCAAGAGCAAAACTCCACCTGGCGCCGAGTTCTCGAGCAAACGACCTCGGCACTCCTGCGCCAGTCGGGCGAGGTCTCTTAGCCAAAAACACGGCGCAGGCGAGCCCCAAAGACGCGGCGCAGGCGAGCCGGTATCTGCCGCGGCCAACGCGCCAGCGACAGAGCGGCGACGATGGGCGCGACCAGGAAGGCGAACACGGCGCTGCAGGCCTGCCAGAAATCCCCTCCTTCGAAACTCTCTTTGCCGAGGTCGATTCCCGCCCAGATTCCGAGCAGGAGGAAGGTGGCAAGGGCGAGCAGGTAGACGAACTTGCTCGTGCGGATAGCTTTGATCGCTCCGGCCAGGGGGCTGAGCCAGCCGGGTATCGGCAGCCGCGAGGCGGATACCACGCCAAGCACGACGAGGGGTGCGAGTAGGACGATGTTCGGAGGCGTCGATGCTCCGGGTGTGAAGATGATTCGCTGCAGGTTGAATTCGCCGAAAATGGCTGCCAGGGCGGCGGAGAAAGCAAACGCCGCCCCGAGCAGGGCCACCGCGAGCAGGAAGTTGCGCGCCGACTCCACGCCACGCCAGAGGCGCAGGATGGGGACGGTCGCAATGCCGAGCACGGCAAGGGCGGCGACCAGCGCGGTGAGTGCCTGCCAGGACCAGACAGCGGAGAATTCGAGGTGGCCGTGAGGATTGGCGGTGACCAGTCGGCTGGTCAGGTACACGGCTGCTGCCCAGAAGCCAATCCCCGCGACGGCGCGGTAAAGGCGTCCCAGAGCAACCGTCGCGGCGACCGCTGACAGTGGTGTTCGCACGATTCCGAAGAATTTCGAGAGGGGCGCTTTCGCAGTCCGCACGGCCCCGAGGGCGACGAAGGCAGCGTGAGTGATCGTGCGCAGGCCGAGGTCGCTGACTACTTCCTCGCTGTCGGTGAGACGGCGGGGAAGCGAGCCGTCTTTTTCTTGGTAGAGGTCGCGCACGGCTTTGATTTCGTCCATCAGATTCTCTTCGTCGTTTGCGCCCGCAGGGGGGAACGGCACGACGGCGCTGCCGAGCTTGCTGTCCTTGGCTGTCTCGTCGCGGATCACGGGCAGATCCTCGGCGACGATCTCGAGCTGTGCCGCGCGCTGAAACACCGCCCTGGTGAACGGCATCCTGTTCACGCTCGATTCCTGTTTGCTCGCCTCCACCAGCTCCGCTCTGATCACGTCTCGAAGCAACGGCTTGAGAATGTCGGCCGGCAGCTTCGCCCCAGGGGGAGAGTCTCCAATCGCGCCGGCATCTTCGAGCGCCTCCTGGAGAAGCGAGCGTCGCGCCTCGAAGCTTGGTTTTGCGTCTTCGGGCAGATCCTCAGGTAGGAGCGCCTCGGCGAGGAACGCGCTGCGGGCTTCGGGCGGGGACGAGGTGCCGGATGACGTGAGCAGGCCTACTTCCTCGGAGGGCCTGTCGAGCAGCAGGTCGACGATCCTGGCGGCTGCATCGAGTCTTCCCCACATGAAGTCGTTGGCGCGCCACGAGCGCCGGTAGAAACCGGCGAAGTGACCGAGGCCGACTCCCGCCAGCTTCTGACTGGCGGAGGCAGGGCTGCGCAGGCTGAGGGGGCGGGTGGTGAAGATCGGAGATGGTGCGGCCGGCGTCAGCTGGACGAACCGCAGCTCCTCGGCGCTTTCGATTTCCGCTTCGGAGGAGAAGGCGCGGCGAATCACCTCGATCGAGAGAACGCGCTGGAGGAAGGTGGAGAACCAGTCGCCGTCGTCGGGGGGCGGCTCATAGAAGACCCGAAAGGCGGGGCGCGCCTCGAAGTGCCCGGGATTCGCGAGCACTAGCTCGCGGAAGACGGCAGCGGCAGTCTCGACGGCTTTGCGGGCTCTGGGTGCCTGCGCCAGGGCCTTGGTGACGGCTTTCTGAAGTCGGTCGAGGGGCGCTTCGTCGATGAAGTTGGCTGGGTCGTTCTCGTAATCAGATGCGATCACCAGCTCGCGAGCATCGCCAAGCAACGACAGCTCTTTGTCGATCGCTGTGCGCGCCAGCACGAGGTCTTCGCGGAGACTGCCGGTCGTTGCCCGGATCTCCGTCCGGAGCAGGTCCAGCAGCAGGTGGAGGATGCGCTGTGACGGGCGAATTCCCCAGCGCCAGGTGTCCGTCGGCCTGGACTCCAGCCCGAGTGGGATCCAGGGCAGATGGCCCTCGGTCCTGCGCAGCAGCTCGTTCATCGCCGATGCCGCTCCCGGGTCCCCCAGCAGCTCTTCCAGGGACTCGATGGTGCGCCGGTCCTGATAGGAGATGAAAAGCGCGCGAGCAACCCCCCGTAGCTCTTCAATGTCCAATCCAAGGAGTCGCAGCTGGACCCGCTCGGCGAGTCGTGGACGCTCGACTGCCCGCTTGATTGCGTAGAGCTGGTCGACGAACGGAGCGGTCCGCGGCAGGTTGATCGTGTAGCCGCCAACCGCGCGCAGGTCCGGTGCGCCCCCCGCCATGTCATCGCTGGGTGTGACCGGATCTCCGTTCAGATAGCAGACGTAGCGCAACACCCGGGAATTCGCCGACTTGGAGGGGATCAGGTCAAGCGCCGCCTTGATCGGCGCGTTGTCCAGCAGGCCGCCGTCGATTCCGAAGGTGGGGTTGGGCAGGCCCGCCAGGACGCGGGGGTCGCCCTTGACCGGCCAGGGCTCGAATGCGATTGGAAATGACGCCGAGGTTCTGGCGGCGGTCGCCAGCGCCTCGGCATTGAAGTGGGCCGCTTCGCGAAATTTAAAGCGGGGCCGGTGCTCGCGGGCGACAAGCTCTCCGCCCCACGTGTCCCTGAACCTCTTCTCGACACCAACCACGTCGGTCATCGTGATGTCGAGGCTGGGGACGAGCGGGGTGACCGCGGCATTGGTGGCGCATTCGTCGTGGCCCGATGCCTTCGCATCCACGCCGAGCAGGGTCCTGAAGGTGGCCAGGAGCCCGTCGTAGAAGAGCTTGCCGTTCAGCAGGGCGGGTGGATCGTCCTTGGTCGATGGGTAGAGCAGGTCCGAGAGATCGCCGAGATCCAGCCATTGATCCCGCACGAATTTGGTCGGGAGCTTGCGGCCGCTGACCATGGCGGCGCCGAGCATCCCTCCGTTGATCCCTCCCGCGCTGGCTCCGGTGAGGATGTCGATCACGAGGTGCCTGCCGAAGCACTCGCAAAGGGCGTCGTAGATTCGGGGCGTCTCGTCCGCCGGGGCATTGGCGCGCCTGGCGCGATCCAGCTCGACTGCGCACCCACCCATCCAGACGGCGAGACTCACGCCGCCGTTGAGGGCCATCGCAATGCGAACCTCCTGTATCGGAGGATCCGGCGTCGCGGTCGCCGGTCCGGGTGCCGCGGGCTGCGAGGACGGCGACATGCTCGCGAACCTTTCAGGTTCTTGTCGTACCAGTCAAGGAAGTTGGAGCCTTTTTGGTACTACTCAGCTCGCGTAGAGCGCCTCGATCTCCTGCTCGTGCTTGCTGGCCACGACCGCGCGCTTGACCTTGAGGGTGGGGGTCAGCTCGCCCGTTTCCTGTGAGAGGTCGCGGGGCAGGATCGCCACCTTCTTGACCTGCTCGACCCGGGCGAACTTCTGGTTGATCGTTTCGACGTGGTCTTCGATCGCTTTCAGCACGTCGGCGTTGGCGGCCAGGTGCTCGGGGTCCTCGGGCAGGCCGTGCTCCTTGGCGTAGGCGACGGCGTCTTCGGGGTCGAGCGTGACCAGAGCGACCAGGTAGGGCTTGCGGTCGCCGACGACGACGCACTGGGAGACCAGCGGGTGCTGCTTGATTTCGTTCTCGAGGTTGGCGGGCGTGATGTTCTTGCCGCCCGCAGTGATGATGATGTCCTTCTTGCGGCCGGTGATCTTGAGGAAGCCATCGGCGTCGATCTCGCCGATGTCGCCGGTGTGCAGCCAACCGTCGACGATCGTCTCGCGAGTCGCCTCCTCATTCTTGTAGTAGCCCTGGAAGACGTTCGGCCCCTTGACCAGGATCTCGCCGTCCTCGGCAATTTTCACTTCGCAGCCCGGGAAGGGCTTGCCGATCGTCCCCACCTTGAATTCCTCGGGGGAGGAGACGGTTGCCGCGGTCGAGGTCTCGGTCATGCCCCAGCCCTCGAGCACGAGCACGCCGGCGGCGTCGAAGAAGCGCAGGATCTCGGGGCTGATCGGGGCGGCGCCTGAGACGGCTAGGCGCAGGTTGCCGCCGAAGAGGCCGCGGATCTTGGAGAGCACCTGCTTGTCGGCGAACTCGTAGCGCTTGCGCAGCAGGAAACCCGGTTTGCGCCCGGAGCGCTCCGTCGCCCGCATCTTCCCGCCGACCTTGATCGACCAGTCGAAGATCGCCTTCTTGACCCCGCCCGCTTTCTCCATGCCGCTGGTCGCAGCGGTGTAGATCTTCTCGAAGATGCGTGGCACCGAGGGGAAGTAGGTCGGTTTGAGTTCGCCGAGGTTGGGCAGGATCTTCTGCGGGTCCCGCTCCCAGTAGGCGATCGTGGTGCCGAGGTCGAAGCTGCCGAACTGGACCAGCAACGCGAAGGAGTGGGCGAGGGGAAGGTAGAGGTAAGCGATGTCTTCCGGTTCGATCACGCTGGTCTGGTTGACCATGTCGAGCATCGCCCGGTAGTTGCCGTGACTGATGATGCAGCCCTTCGGCGGCCCGGTCGTGCCCGAGGTGTAGATGAAGGTGCAGATGTCCTCCTTGGTCACCGATTGCCAGCGGGCCTCCCACTCGCCGACCTCCCGCCCCGATCCGCGGGCGGCGAGATCCTCGAGCGAGATCGCGTCCTCGCTGGAGCCGGTCATCCGCACGACGTGCTCGAGCAGCGGCAGGCGGTCGCGGACGGCGCGGACCTTCTCCAGCTGCTCGTCGTCCTCGACCACCACGACCTTGGCGTCGGAGTTCTCCAGCACGTACTGGCACTCCTCGGGCGAGTTGGTCTGGTAGATCGGCACCACTACCGCGCCGGCGGAAAGCGCGGCGAAGTCGAAGTAGGTCCACTCGGGGCGCGTGTTGCCCAGGATCGAGACCTTGTCGCCTTTGGCGACGCCGAGATCGATCAAGCCGAGCGAGAGGGAGCGCACCGTCTCCTGCACCTGATCGAAGCTGCGGTCGGTCCATTGGCCGTCCTGCTTGAAGCGGACCGCAGGCGCGGCGCCATAGAGCTTGGCGGAAAGCGGCAGCAGGTCCGCCAGGGTGGACGATTTGGTTCCCCGCTCCATGCGGGGAGGGAGTCTAGTTAAGAGCTAGTTGGGGCGAACTTGGTGGCGCTGGCGCTGACTGGCCATGCTGCGCAGCGAGGTCTCGAAAAGGGACTTGTCAATGCGTCCGTGGAAGATCGGAATGCCCATCTGCATGCACTTGCCGATCACCTCCTGCCGCTTCATGTGAAGCTCTTCGGCAAGCTCGGACGGGGTGAGGTGATTGGCCACTGCGGACCTCCCTTTGTCGTTGAAACTGGGTAGGGAGATATTTACCCCAGATCGCGGACGTGTCAAACGGATGCAGCCGCGCTCGAATGGCCCGGGACGACGAGCCGCGATAATGCCGCGATGCCCGCCACCGCCGAGAAGCCGGGGCCCGAGCCCGCCGTCGTGCCGATCCCCCGGCGTGGCCGGATCTGGATCGTGCTGGGGCTTGCGATCGCGCTGGGATTTCTGGGCTACTCGATCGTCAGCATCTCGACCCAGAAAGCCGGCCGTGCCGTCGTCCACCTGGCCGGCATCTCCGAAGCGCAAGAAATCTTCGGTGGCGTGCCGCAGGAAGGCGACCGCCTCGGCTCCTCCGACGCGCCGGTGACGATCCAGGTCTTCAACGACCTGCAGTGCTCGAGTTGCCAGCAAGCCTTCCTCGGCACGATCCCGCCCCTGGTCAACTCCTCCGTTCGAAATGGCGAAGTGAAGCTGCTCTACCGCCACTACTCGAACAGCGAAAGCCCACAGGAGCTCGGCTTCTACGGCGCCGAGGCGGCGGCGCAGCAGGGCTACGGCTGGCAGTACACCTACCTCTTCTTCCGCAACCAGGACGAAGCGAAAAAGTTCGGCATCGACCAGGACTTCCTCGACTCGGTGGCGGGGGGCATCGAGGAACTGAACGAGCCGGAATGGCTGGAATACCTCGAAGACAACGGCGGCTCCGATGGCCCGATCAGCAAGCAGTTGCAGAGCTACAACGAACTCGGAGAAAACCTCGGCATCCGCACCGGCCAGGCGATGATCGTCAACGGTCCCCACGGAACCCAGACCCTGCAGGACAGCCCCGCGCTGGCCGAAATCGAAGCCGCGATCGAAGCCGTCGAGTAGTCGCGGCCCGCGTCTGGGATAATCGCCGCCTCTCGGGGCGTGGCGCAGCCTGGTAGCGCGCACCGTTCGGGTCGGTGAGGTCCCCGGTTCAAATCCGGGCGCCCCGATTGGATTTACTTGGAGGACGTCGATGCCGGACACCACCTGCCACATGTCGATCTCGCTCGACGGCTTCGTCGCCGGGCCGGACCAGAGCCGGGAGAATCCGCTGGGGAAGCGCGGCAGGGAGGTCCATAGCTGGCACCTCGGCGACGAGCGCGCCAACGACGCCGATGCGACGGCAGAAGGCTGGCTCATGCGACCGCGCGGGGCCTACGTCATGGGCCGCAACATGTTCGGGCCGATCCGCGGCGAGTGGAATGGGGACTGGAATGGGTGGTGGGGCTCCGAGCCGCCCTACCACGCGCCGGTCTTCGTGCTCACCCACCACGTCCGCGAGCCGATCGAGATGGAGGGCGGCACGAGCTTCCACTTCGTCACCCAGGGCTTCGAGGCCGCCTACGCCCAGGCGCGTGAGGCGGCCGGCGAGGATGGCATCGACATCGCGGGCGGCGCATCGACCGTCCGCCAGGCGCTCGCCGCCGGAGTGATCGACGAGCTCACACTCGACCTGGCCCCCGTCCTGCTCGGGTCCGGCGAGCGGCTGTTCGACGGAGTCGAGTCCCTCGGGTTCGAGCCGGTCGAGGTGCTCCACTCTCCGCTCGCCACGCACATCCGCTACCGGCGGACGGGGTGAGGATGCCCGCGTGATGTTGAACCCCCTCAGCTCGAAGCAGCGGCTTCGCCGCTGCTTGGCAGCAGAATCGCCGCGACAAGGGCGCAGGCCCCGGCGGCCAGCCCGGCGGCGGTGATGCTGAGCGCGAGGCGGCCGGAGCTTTCGGAGGCCACGACCGCCAGCGCGATCGCCTCGCTGGCAATCAGGGCGAGCAGGGTGGCGACGGCGTACCCGGCCGCGAGCGGCTGGGCGCGCTCGGGGTGGCGGAACCGGGCTTTCAATGGTGTCGGCAGCTGCCGGCTCGGCGAGAAGTAACGCAACTCGATCGCGAGGGCGAGGATCACCACCGGGATGATCTGGCTCACGGCTTCGTAGTAGCCGACGCTGGCGTGGCCTTTGACCAGGGCGATCACGAGCACGAAGGCCAGCAGCGGCGCGCCGAAGAGGATCGTGGCAATGATGGCGGCGGCTCGCGCCTGCATCCATGCGATCATCTGGCGATCGTAACTCGGGGGGTCGGACCGGAGCGCTACTTCCTCCGATCCGCCGGGTCATGTGTTGGACGCATGCGCAGACTCCTGCTCATTCCGCTCACCGTCGCGCTGCTGGCGCTGACCCCGGCGTTTGCTGGGTCGCTGCCGCTGCCGCCGCGCGGGTTCATCGGCATCTCGCCCCAGGGCCCGACGGACGAAAACGACTACGAATTGATGCACGAGGCGGGAATCGCCTCGGTGCGCCTGCCGATGAACTGGGCCGACGTCGAGCCCGAAGCCAGCGATCGCTTCGCGCCGCGCTGGGAAGTCCTCGACGAACAGGTCGCCTACGCCGCCGAAAACCACATTCGCGCCTTCATGTTTCTCTGGGGAACGCCGGAATGGGTATCGCCGAGGCTCGGCGGCGAACCCGTCGCGACGGCGCGCCAGCGCCAGGCCTGGGTGCAGTTCCTCCACGCGGCGGTTGCCCGATATGGCACCCGAGGAAGCTTCTGGCGCGAACACCGCGAGCTACCCCGCCTGCCAGTGAACCAGTGGGAGATCTGGAACGAGGAGAACATCATCACCTTCTCCAAGGAACCGGATCCGGCTCGTTTCGGCCAACTGATTCGCATTTCCGGCGGTTTGCTGCACCGCGAGGAGCCCGGCTCCACGGTGATCCTCGGCGGTCTCTTCGGTCGTCCGCTGCAGAGCCCGCCGAACATCCAATCGGGGGGCTTCCTCGCCGACCTCTACCGCGTGCCTGGGATCAAGCGGTACTTCGATGGCGTTGCGCTGCACCCGTATGTCGCCGATGCCGGCGCCCTGACTGGGGAGATCGAAAACCTGCGCCGGGTGATGAGCTTCAACGGCGACGCCGCGACGCCGCTCTACGTGACCGAGATTGGCTGGGGATCTGCCAGCTTCGAGTCCCGCTGGGAGCGGGGACCGCGCGGCCAGGCGCGTGAACTCGACCGCGCTTTCGCTTTGCTGGCCAGCAACCGCCAGCGCTGGAACATCGGCGGGGTCTGGTGGTTCTCCTGGGTCGACCAGGCCGGTTCTTGCCAGTTCTGCGACTCGGCCGGCTTGCTCACTGACCAGCGCGAAGCGAAGCCCGCCTGGTATCGCTTCAACGCCTGGACCGGCGGCGATGCCGCCACGGTTCCCCGTGCGTCGGCCAGGGTGCTGCGCAACGGCCTTTAGCCAATCCTGCCTTTCTCCCCCGGGCGGTATGGACTTATCGTCGGACCCGAGCTACGTTGTTTTCAGTACCACCGCGACTGGGGGAACGATGGCCTGGATCGACATATCCATGGTGGCAGCGGCGCTCGCCATCCTCTGCGCCTGGCTGGTCGTCGTCCTGCTCTTAAGGGCGCGTCGCTCGCAGCGCCGTTTCGAGATCCTCGGCGGTGTGGCCGCCGTCGCGGAGTCGAGCGATTCGCTGGAGAGCACCTTCGAGAAGATCTGCGACATCCTCGTGCCAGAGATAGCCGACTTCTGCATGATCGACGTGATCGAGGACGGCGGGCCGAAGCGCGTCGCTGTGCGGGTCGCGCGCGGAGGCGTCCCTCGGGCCGAGCAGAGGCTGAAGGGGCGTGAACCTTCCCTGCCTGAGCGGATGGTCCGCGGCGAGGACGGTTCGCTGGAACCGCGCTTCTACGAGCGGGTGTCCGAGGCCGAGCTGCGGGAGCTCGCTCACGACGAAGGCGACGACCTCGACTTCCTGCGCAGCCTCGGAATGCGTTCGGTGATCACGCTCGCCCTGCAGGCGCGCGGTCAGGTGAAGGGCACGCTCACCCTCGCGGTCGCCTGGTCGGGCCGTCGCTACCGTCGCGACGACGTGCGCTTCGCCTGGATCCTCTCCGGCAGAGTGGCGCTGACCCTCGACAACAGCGGCCTCTTCTCCGACCTCGAGCGGGCGGAAGCGGCGCGCGCCGAGATCGCCGAAACGCTTCAGCGCGGCCTGATGCCACCGCCGCTGCCCCACATCCCGGGCTGGTCGCTGGCGGCGGTGTATCGGCCGGCGGGGGCGGAGAACGAAGTCGGCGGCGACTTCTACGACGCCTTCCCGGTCGCTGACGGCTGGATGCTCGTGATCGGCGACGTGACCGGCAGGGGGGCGCAGGCTGCCTCGATCACGGCGCTGGCCCGTTACACGCTGCGCACCGCCGCGGCCCTCACCAACGACCCACAGATTGCCCTGGCGACGCTCAACCGCGCTCTGCTCGCCCGCCACGACACCTCGCTCTGCAGCATGGCGGCGCTCACGCTCAGCGACGACCCGCGCCAGCCGGTGCGCATGGCCGTCGCCGGCCACCTGCCACCGCTCCTCGTCGATGGCGAGGAGGTTCGCGAGGCGACCGAGAGCGACCAGGTGCTCGGCGCGTTTGCCGACGGCGAGTGGCGGATCGGCGAGAGCCAGGTCGAGCCCGGCCAGCAGTTGGTGATGACCACGGACGGCATCGTCGAGGCCGAGGGTGAGGACGGGCGCTTTGGCGAGCAGCGGCTGCGCGCCGAGCTCGCCGGAGCGGGCAACCCGGCCGGGGCGGTGCAACGCCTCGAAGGAGCCCTCCGCGCCTTCACCGCGGACACGCTCGACGACGATGTGGCGATCCTCGCGGTTGCCCGCTCGGCGGGTGGCGCGGTCCCCACCGCACTGGTTGGTGGGTATGACATCAGCACCGATGGCTGAGTCGCCGGAGACCCTGGTTGGGCGGCTCTTCAACGCCTTCAACCAGCGTGACATCAAGGAGATCGTCGGGCTCTGCTCGCCGCGCATGGAGTTCTTCGCGATTACCGCCGAGGAGGTCGGTCGCGATGCGCCCTACGTCGGGCCGGAGGGCCTGCGCGACTATCTGAAGGACGTCGAACGGTTCTGGGAAGAACTGCTGATCACCCCCGGCAGGGTGGAGCGCCGCGACGATCGCCTGCTCGTCCTCGGCCGCGTCTTCGTCCGCAATCGCGAGCTCGGCATTCGCGATATGCCGGTCGCCTGGATCTGGCAGGTGGAGGACGGACTCTTCGTGCGGGGCGAGGTTTTCGCCGATCCCGACGAGGCGGTCAGCCGTTTCGCGCGTGCGCCGGCTTGAGCGCCGCGAGCACTTCCTCGGCAAGCTGCGAGCCGTCGTCGGGGCGAAGCGGGGTGGCGCTCACCCGCAGCACCACGCTCTCTTCGTCAACTTCCTCCAGCGAGACGTTCGGCGGGTAGCGGGTCGGCACCCGGATCGCCGCCAGCAGCTGCTCCTCGATCCGGCGCGGGCTGGCCTCGTGCGAGAAGCGTGCCTTGAAATCGACCTTGGGTGGCTCGCGCAACGGCACCACCACGAGGCTGATCAGGACGCTGTTGGGCACCTGCAGGCGGTCCGCGCCCTGCACCAGCGTCGCGTAGAAGAGGCCGAGCGAGCTGACCGTCCCTTCCAGCGAGCCGGCCAGGGCACCGCCGACCAGGCGCACGCGTTCTCCCACCCGGAACGGTCGCGTGCTCTGCAGGACGATGCCGGCGAAGAGGCTGCCCAGGGTCTGCTGGGCCGCGAGGCCGAGGACGATCGCGGTGAAGGCGCCGCCGACGGCGAGGGTGGCGGCGGTGACGCCGGCGATCCGCAGCGCCAGAATCACCACGGCGGCCATCGCGAAGAGGCGGATCAGGAAGCCCAGGGTGCCGGCGGTAGCGGGATCGACGCGGCGGAAGAGGCGGGGAGAGATCCAGCGCACCAGCCAGTGGCTGCCGGCCGAGCCGACGATGATCAGGATCGCCACAGTCGCCGCCCGCACCCAGGATCCGTAGCCGGGGAGCAGCTCGTGTCGCCGGTAGTAGACGACGAGCACCGCGGCAAGGATTGTCAGCGCGACCAGGAGGCCGCCGAGCGCCCGGCCGGGAGAGGCCGGCTCGAGCTCATGGCCGAGGCCCACTTCTTGCCAGGAGTGAGTACGGGTCTCGAACAGCTCGCGGTTGAGTCGCCGCCGTGGTGCGGGCATTAGTGGGGGTTCCTCCGGGGTTGGCGGTGGGCGCGCTTTTAGCGGCTACCCGTAGGTAGTTCGTGGAAACGACCGTTTTGTGCCCAGGGCCCACGGGTAGCGTGGGCCTAGGACGAGACGGTTATGCTCGCTGTGCGCGGGGGGACCCGCTCTCGAGCGGGAAGACGACGCGACGATGCCAAACGGTTCCACGACCAATGAGAAGCCGACCGGGCTTCAAATCAGACTTCCGGCGAAGGCTGAGAACGTGGCGGTCGTTCGCCATGCGCTCGCCGGGCTGGCCGAGGAGATTGGCATGGACGAAGCCGGTGTCGCCGACCTCAAGACGGTGGTCACCGAGGCCAGCATGAACGTCGTCGTCCACGCCTACCCGGACGGAACCGGACCGCTCGTGGTCGAGGCCGACCCCGACACGGACGGCCTCACGGTGAAGGTGAGCGACAGCGGCGCTGGAATCAGCCCGCAGGCCAATTCCGAGCGCGACAGCCTCAAACTCGGCCTCTCTCTGATCGCCGCCCTCTCCAGCAGCTTCAGCATTTCCGGCGGTCTCGATCGCGGCACCGAGGTGATGATGCGCTTGCCGCTCAGCGGCGGGGGTACCAACGGCAGCGGACCCGCCGAGCAAGAGATCTCGGTCGAGGTGACGGGCACCGAGGTGACCGTTGGCAGGGCCGAGTTGCTCGAGCCCGTTCTGGCGCGCCTGGTCGGAGCGCTCGCGGCCCGTCGCGAACTCTCGGTCGAGCGCGTCTCCGACGCCGTGCTGGTCACCGACGCGATCGCCGGCGCCGCGCCGGGACGGTTCGCGGATGGCCGCGTGCGGCTCGGCCTCGACGAGAGCGAGAACGGCTTGGAGCTGCGACTCGGGCCGATGGACAAGGGCGCCGCTGCTGACATTCGCAACGACCTCGAGGTACCGGACCTCGGTGGCTCTATCGAGGCGCTCGCGGACGAGCTGGCCGTCGACGAATCGAGCGACGGCGACTACCTGATCGTTCGCTTCGCCGGCATACCGGCCGCCTAGTCGCGCTCCTCGCCCAGGCCGCGTTCCTCCTCGATCCGCTCGCGGATCCGTGCCAGCGCGCGGCGCAGGATGCGCGAGACGTGCATCTGGGAGTGCCCAATCCGCTCCGCGATCTGGGACTGGGTCATGTCCTCGACGAAGCGCAGGCGCAGCACGACCCGCTCGCGCTCCTCCAGGTAGGGCAGTGCTGCGTCGAGCGCGATCCGCCCCTCGACCAACTCGAAGCGCTCGTCCTCTTCGCCGACCCATTCCGAGGGTGGCGCTTCGTCGGAGTCCTCGGCCCCGGCGGGCCGGTCGAGCGAAAGCGGGCGGCGGTTGTGGTTGGCCTCCATCACCTCGAGCACGTCGGTCTGCTCCAGGTCTAGCCGCTCGGCGATCTCGCCGACCGAGGGCGAGCGCTGTAGCTTTTTCGTCAGCTCGGTGATCGCTTTGTCGACTTCGGCCATGCGGTCGTGGAGGCCACGGGGGACCCGCACGGTCCAGACCCGGTCGCGGAAGTGGCGCTTCAGCTCACCGAGGATCGTCGGCGAGGCGAAAGCGGTGAAGGGGATGCCGCGCTCGGGATCGAAACGGTCGACGGCGTTGAGCAGGCCGAGGTTGGCGACCTGGAGCAGGTCGTCAAAGGACTCGCTGGCACCGCGGTAGCGCAGGGCCAGCCGCTTGGCGAAGGCCATGTTGCGCCGCACCAGCTCTTCGCGCACTGCGGGCTCTCGATCGCGGGTGAAGCGCTCCCAAAGCTCGCGTTCGCCGGCCAGATGCTCCTCTGCCCCCAGCGGGGCCGATGTTGCGGAGCTGTCGTCGCGGTCGCGTTTAGCTGCCATGGTCGAAGCAGGGCGGGTTGGCACCAATTCGCTACATGCCGCCCTTGAGCCCCCTCCCAGGCCGTGCAGCTACTCGGAGTACAAAGCTATCAGGGCTCTTTCGGGGCGTACTGATCATGTCGCAATCGCCTCACGCGTCCCTCGATTACGGCCTCTTGGAGCGCCCCGCGAAAGCGTCCCGGCCCCCAGTAGCGGCTGCCGACGCGGCGGGCGAGCTCTTTGCGATTGGCGCTGCCCTTCTCACTCAGCGCGCGCTCGATGATCTCGATCTCGCGGTCACGGTCGGTCCTGTTCGCCGCCGGAGACCAGAGTGGCATCCCGCGCGAGCGGGCGGCGGTGGCGCCGTCCCCTTCGCCCTCGGCGGTCAGCGGCGTCGCGACGTCCTCCAGCTGCTTCTGCTCGGCCTTGACCCCGAAGAGCAGCTCGGCGATGCCGCCGATCGCCATCACCACGGCACCAATGAAGAAGCCGGTGGCGACCTGGTCCTGGCTGCCGCTGGCGATCAGGTGGCCGAAGAGCAGCGGGCCGGCGATGCCGCCGGCGGCGGTGCCGGCCGCGTAGAAGAAGGCGATAGAGAGCGCTCGCGTCTCCATCGGGAAGATCTCGCTGACGGTCAGGTAGGCCGAGCTGGCACCGGCAGAGGCGAGGAAGAAGATCGCCAGCACGAAGGCCATGAACGACCAGGTCGTCAGCGAGTTGCCGAGCAGCAGGATGGCGAGCACGGTGGTCAGGGCGGCCGAGCCCAGGTAGGTGAGGGACACCATCGGCTTACGGCCGACGGTGTCGAAGAGGCGGCCCAGCACGAACGGCCCGAGGAAGTTGGAGAAGGCGAAGATCGCGATGTAGATCGGCACCGTGCCCGAGGCGACATCGAAGAATTCGCCGAGCAGGGTGCCGAGGTCGAAGGTGACCGCGTTGTACATGAAGGCCTGGCCGATGAAGAGGGCGAAGCCGAGCGCCGTGCGGCGCGGGTATTTGGTGAACGCCGTGCGGGCGATCTCGCTGAGCGGGATGCGCTCGCGCTGCTTGACCGTGAGGCTGTCATCCACCTCGGAGAGCTTTTCGCCGGTCTCCTCTTCGACCGCGTGCTCGATGTCGCCGACGATCTTCTCCGCCTCCTCGTCGCGGCCGTGGATGAAGAGCCAGCGGGGGCTCTCGGGGACGTTGCGGCGCACGAGCAGGATGCCGACGCCGAGTGCGGCGCCGATCCCGAAGGCGAGCCGCCAACCGATGTCGGCGGCGAAGAGGGCCGTGTCGAGCAGGGCGATCGAGGCGATCGCGCCACCGGCGGCGCCGATCCAGTAGCTGCCGTTGATCATCAGGTCGACCCGGCCGCGCACCCGGGCCGGGATCAGCTCGTCGATCGCCGAGTTGATCGCCGCGTACTCGCCGCCGATCCCGGCACCGGTGAAGAAGCGTGCGATGAAGAAGTACAGGGGGCTGAAGGAGAAGGCGGTGGCGATCGTGGCGACGATGTAGACGCCGAGGGTGAGCAGGAAGAGCTTCTTGCGACCGAAGCGGTCGGTGAGCTGGCCGAAGAAGAGAGCGCCGACGCAGGCACCGGCAACGTAGAAGGCGGCGGCGGTGCCGATCTGGCTGGCGTCGAGGACGAGGCCGCTGCCCTTTTCGGTCAGGCGTTGGCCGATGCTGCCGACGATCGTCACCTCGAGCCCGTCGAGGATCCAGACCGTGCCCAGCCCGATCACGATCATCCAGTGGAATTTCGACCAGGGGAGGCGATCGAGGCGCGAAGGAATGCGCGTCTCGATCGTGCCTAGATCTGCCGCCGAATCTCTCCCTCCGTCGGTCATGCAGTCAGCGGTTTACCCGGATCCCGGTTACTTCATGCGACTTGCGTGGTTGTCGATCTACCTGGGGCGGGTACGCGGGGCGTGGCGGCGTTAGGCTCTCCGCCGACTTCGAATATCGACCAAAGGAGACGCCAGATGGCCTTTTCGGTTCCCGACCTTCCTTACGCGTACGACGCGCTCGAGCCCCACATCGACGAGGCGACGATGCGCGTCCACCACGACAAGCACCACCAGGCCTACGTCGACAAAGCGAACGCCGCCCTGGAGGGGACCGAGTGGGCCGACCGCGAGGTCGAGGACGTGCTCCGCAACCTCTCCAGCCTGCCCGGCGACAAGCAGGGCCCCGTTCGCAACAACGCCGGCGGTCATTACAACCACTCGCTCTTCTGGCAGATGCTCAGCCCCGACGGCGGCGGCGAGCCCAGCGGTGAGCTGGCCTCCGGCATCGAGCAGGCCTTCGGTTCCTTCGACTCCTTCAAGGACGAGTTCAAGAACGCCGGCATCGCCCGCTTCGGCTCCGGCTGGGCCTGGCTGGTCAAAGACAGCTCCGGTCTGGCGGTCGTCTCCACCCCCAACCAGGACTCGCCGATCTCCGACGGCAGCGTGCCGCTGCTCGGCTGCGACGTTTGGGAGCACGCCTACTACCTGAAGTACCAGAACAAGCGTCCCGACTACATCGACGCCTTCTGGAACGTTGTCAACTGGGACTACGTAGCTGAGAGGTTTGCCCAGTAGCGGACGCTGCAAACCGGCGCATCTTGGGGTCTTCAGTCGTCCGGATCGGGTCACGCACAAGAGTGCGCTCCCCTCACCGTCCTCCCTGCATCCCCCGACCTGCTTGGTTTCGCGCCCGTTCTAGGGACTAACTGGAACAGCTGGCCTCGCGGCCTCCGGTAGGTCGCGAGGCTCTGAGCCCTCCTTTGGGGGGATCAGGCTCATTGCGTGCTCGGCCTTTGCCGTGATCGTCAGGCTTGGGTTGACCCCGGGATTAGCGGGGATCGCGGCGCCGTCGGTGACCAGCAGGTTCTCGTAGCCGAAGACGCGGTTGCCGCTGTCGACGACGCCGCTCTCAGGACCCTCGCCGACCACCGCACCGCCGAGGATGTGAGCGGTCGAGGGGATATTCCCGATCGACTCGGTGATCGCGCTCTGGGCGACGCCGCCGGTGCGCTGCTCGAACCAGCGCGCCACTTTCTCAGCGGCGGGGATGTAGGTCGGGTTGGGCCGGCCGGGGTCCTGTTCGGTTTGCAGGCGCACGCCGGAGCCGAAGATCTTGCGCTTGGGCCGGAAGTGCATAGCGGCGTCGACCGTCTGCATCACCAAGAGGATCACGGTGCGCTGCGACCAACGGTGGGGGATCATCATCCGCACCGTGCGCAGCGGGTGGCGCATGATCGCCGCGAGCCACTTGATCGGCCGGCTCAGCTTCGTGCCCGGGCCCGTCATAGCGGTGAAGGTGCCGGACATCGCGTCGCCGCCGGTGCCGTAGGTGACGACCTCGATGTGGGTATCGGGGTCGGGGTAGATGCTCGAGGTGATCGCGACCGAGCGGCTGAAATCGCGCTCGTCGTCGGGCGCGGTGACCGACTGGATCGACTCCGAGTTGGTGCGGACCAGGTCACCGAGCTTGTCCGAGATCCGCGGCAGCGCGCCGCTGTGGCGGCAGTTAGCGAGCAGGTTGTTGGTGCCGAGGGCGCCGGCGGCGACGATCACGCCGCGGGCGGTCTGCATGCGCCGCTGCTTGCGCAGCCAGGATCCTGAGCGCTCGCTGGCGATCGCGTAGCCGTTTGAGCCGTCGGCGGCGCCGAGCGGGCGGATCTCGGTCACCTGGCGCTCGGGCTGGATCTCGACCCCGAGCTTCTCGGCGAACCAGAGGTAGTTCTTCATCAGCGTGTTCTTCGCCCCGTGGCGGCAGCCGACCATGCAGCTGCCGCAGCGCATGCAACCCGTTCTGCTCGGCCCCTCGCCGCCGAAGAAGGGGTCCTCGACCTCTACTCCCGGCTTGTCGAAGAAGACCCCGACCCGGGTGTTGGTGAAGGTCTCGCCGACGCCGATCTCCTCGCCGTATTCCTGCAGCAGCTTGTCGGCCGGCCCGATGCCTTCGTACTCGACCACGCCGAGCATCCGCTCCGCCGTGTCGTAGTGCGGCGCCAGTTCCAGCTCCCAGTTGCCCAGCTGCTTCCACTGCGGGTCCTCGAAGAAGGCCGGGCGCGCTCGGTAGAGGGTGTTGGCGTAGCCGAGGCTGCCGCCGCCGACGCCGCTGCCGGAGACGATGAAGACGTCCTTGAAGAAGGTCATCCGCATCACCCCGCGGAAGCCGAAGCGCGGCAGCCAGAAGTAGCGGCGCGGGTGGCGCAGGTTCGACTCGGCGAAGTCCTCGTCTCCGAAGCGGCTGCCGCACTCCAGTACCGCGACCTTGTAACCCTTTTCGGCCAGCCGCAGGGCGGAGACGCTGCCGCCGAAGCCAGACCCAACTACCAGCCAGTCGTAGTCGTAAGTCACGCCGCGGCCCTTGCTGGAGAGGCTTAGGCCTCGCCGGGCTCGAGCGGCCGGAAGTCAGAGGTCCGGGCGCCGCAGACCGGGCAGAACCAGTCTTTGGGAATGTCCTCGAATTTGGTTCCGGGCGGGATGCCCCCGTCGGGGTCGCCGATCGCCGGGTCATAGATGAACCCACAGCTCTCGCAGATCCAAAGCGTTTGCTCGGTGGCCGTCGTCATGACAACAAAGGTTAGTACTCAGTCTTTGCTGAAGTTGACCGCGACCGGCTCGCGATCCGCCGCGTCTTCGATCTCGAAGTACTCGCGTTTGGTGAAACCGCCCTGGTTGGCGATGATCGAGCCTGGGAATTGTTCGATGTCGGTGTTGTAGGACTGCACGTTGGAGTTGTAGATCCGCCGTGAGGCCTGGATCTCGTCCTCGAGCTCCGAGAGGTTGCGACTGAGCTGCTGGAAGTTCTCGGTGGCGCGCAGGGTGGGGTAGTTCTCCGCCACTGCCTTGACGTCGGCGAGCGCCTGGGTCAGCTGCTGCTCGGCCTTGGCGGTTTCCTCTACACCCTGGGCGGCCATCGCGGCGGCCCGCGCCTGGGTCGTCTTCTCGAAGGTCTGGCTCTCGTGCTCGGCGTAGCCCTTGACCGTCTCGACCAGGTTCGGCACGAGGTCGTGGCGACGCTTCAGCTGCACGTCGATTCCGCTCCACGACTCGTCGACTCGGTTGCGCGAGGCGATGATCGAGTTGCGCTTGGCGATGTAGTAGAGGACCGCGATGACGATAATCGCGACGACCACGATGATGGCGATGAGCATGGGTCCATGCTACTTGGCTCGCCGGCCAACTGCATAGGATCGAGGGCGATGAGCGCCAAGCAGGAAGCCCAGGACTGGGCCGAGATCGTCAGCAAATACGGCGAGCGGCAACAGCTCAAATACGAGCCGGTCGGGGGGATCAACCCCGTGGACGGTCCGGTGGCCCTTTGCGTCGGCGGCAGCAACCGCCTTACCGGCCAGCTCAGCGAGGGCTTCTGGGGTTCGTGCTGCGACGCGGACGAGAAGGAAATGGGAGGGCTCTTCAGCAAGGCCGTCCTACCGACGGCCCTCCTGGCCAAGGCGCACATGCCCGACTTGGCGCAGGTCGTGCCGGCCTTCAACGTCGAGTCGATCGAGGGCCACGAGGTGGTCACCCAGCATTTCGCTCGCAAGGTGGAATTCGAGTCGATCGATTTCAACAAGCGCTTCTCGGCGACGGTGCCGAGCGAGTACGACCCAGTGGCCCTGCGCGAGCTCTTCAGCCCCGGCTTCCTCAGCTGGACGACGACGATGACCGGCGAGGTCGACTTCGGCATCAACGATCGCCAGCTCTGGTTCCTCTGGCGCCTGCGCGAGCGCAGTGCCGAAGAACTGAAAGCAGTGCTGAAGAACGCCGGTCGGCTCTTCAAACGCCTGCAGGGCGAGATGGAAGAGAGCGGGATCCATACCTATCCGCCGGGCCCCTGGCACGCTGGTCTCGAGCCCTTCCCGGCCTCCTAGTCTTCCTCGAACGAACGTCCATTGGACATGGGTCCAACTGGGTCTAGTGGATCTCGTTTCGGCCGATGGGTAAGCGTGAGCGCACTCGCCGGAACCGTTGCAGCCCCGTTTGCCGCTAGGCACGACGGCCTCGACGCGATGCGCTGGTTGCGCTCAGGGCTCTCCCTGGCTCTGGCCCTGGGCATCCTCGCGATCGCCCTGCCGGCGGCCTTCGGCGCCGGCGCCAAGGGCGCGGGCGCCGATCCGGTTCGGGTCTTCTCGTCTGGCTCGGCAGTTGCCGTTGACGCCGGCGGGGGCGCCCAGCTCTCGGTCGGCGGTCTCGTCCCCGGGGCCAGCCGCAGCGCGACGATTCGGCTCTCCAATGCGGGTTCGGAGGCCGCCTCCTTCGCCCTTGCGCCGCGCCTGCACGATCAGGTCGGGGCAGGCGGAACGGCGCTCTCCTCGGTCCTCGAGCTCCGCATCGCCTCTCGCGGCGGAGCGGTGCTCTATGACGGCACTCTCGCTGGCCTGCGGCGGCTTGCGCTGGGCCGGATCGGTGGCGACGCGACGCGGGCGCTTCGCTTCACGGTGACCCTTCCTCGCAGCGCCGGCAACGCGGTCGAGGGCAGCAGCTTGAGCGCTGGCTTCAGCTGGATCGCCAGCTGAATCTCCTCTGCGCGGCCCGCCTCAGGGCGCGTCATAGATAAGCGGATTTTTCCGTTGCCCCGCTCAGCAAGCGGGCGTTTCCTGCCGATCAGATCGGTGCATGGAAGCGATTCAAGGCAAACCCGCCGCGAGGCGGGGACGCAAAGCTAGAGGCCTTGCCGCAAGGCGAGGTAGCTCGGCTGCCGCTTTCGGAGCCCAAAATTCGAGCCCCGAAGGAGGCACTTATGTCTCGTATTTCCGTGATCCTCTCGAGTCCCCGCCATCTGCTTGGAGCGCTTCTTGTGGCGCTGCTTGCAGTCGGCGCGGTCGTTGGATCAGGCGCGAGCTTCACCTCGAAGTCCGCGAACCCGAGCAACACATTCAGCGCAGGCAACCTGGCGCAGTCCAACTCCAAGGAAGGCGCCGCGGTGCTGACCGCTGTGAAGATGGTGCCCGGAACCTCGACCAACGGCACGGTGGTGATTACCAACAGCGGCGACGTTGCTGGCACGTTCACCCTCTCGAAGACGAGTCTCACGGATACGCCGGGCGCCAATGGCGGCCAGCTCTCCGGGGTGCTCAATCTGAAAGTGGAAGACGTGACCAAAGCGGGGTCGCCGATCTCCGTGTACTCGGGCAAGGTCGGCGCTATGGGTGCGCAATCGCTGGGCAGCTTTGCTGCCGGCGAAGCCCGCACCTACAAGTTCACAGTCGAATTCCCCGACGGTGGAGTCCCCGCGTCTGCGACGACGGGCGACAACGCCTACAAGGGTTCTTCGATGAGCGTCGGCTACCAGTGGGATGCCGCTTCCTGAGCGCATCTCATAAGTGGGGAGCCGGGGCGGTCACTAGATGACCGCCCCGGCGATCCGCTCTCATCCCGCCTTGCGCTGGGCCGGCGCCGCGGCGACGGTGCTCTGCTTGGCGCTTGCGGCGACCTTGTTGATCCCCGCTGTCCTCGGTTATCAGCGCTACGTGATCGTCAGCGGCTCGATGACCGGGACCTATGACCGCGGCTCGATCGTCTACGACAAGGAAGTGCCGGTCTCCGACCTCGAGGTGGGCGACCCGATCACCTACGCGCCGCCACCGGGTGCTTCGCCCGAGAAGCTGGTCACTCACCGCATCGTCTGGATCGGGCATAACAAGGCCGGCGAAGAGATCTTCCGCACCAAGGGCGACGCCAACGAAGTGGCCGACCCCTGGACCTTCAGCCTCGATAAGCCCGAGCAGGCCAAGGTCGCCTTCTCGATTCCCTACGTCGGCTTCCTGCTCGCCGCGCTCTCGATCCCGACCGTGCGCATGCTGGCGATCGGCATCCCCGCCGTCCTCGTCGCCCTGCTGATCCTCGGCGGCATCTGGCGCGACGCCGGGGAGGAGGCGCGGCGCCGCCGGGAAGAGGCCAACCCGACCCAGACGCCGCAATGGACCGAGTAAGGCTGATCGCCGGCTCGCGCCGCTGGCTGCTGCTGGCGGCGCTGGCCCTGCTTGCGCTGGCGCTCGGCTCGGCGATGTTCAGCGGTGCCAGCTTCAGCTCGAAAAGCGCCAACAAAGCCTCGCTGGCCGCCGGCAGCGTCAAATTGAGCTCGTCGAAGCCCAATGAAGCGATCGTCAGCGCGTCCGGGATGGAACCGGGGTCCTCGCGAGAAGGCACGATCAAAATTGGCAACGAAGGCGATGTCGCAGGCACGGTGACGCTGACCGCGAGTGGGCTGAGCGGCACAGCGCTTGCCGCGGTGATCGACCTCAAAGTCGATGACGTCACCAGCGGCACGACCCAGAAGTGGAGCGGCAAGCTCGGCTCGTTCACCAGCGTCGCCCTCGGCAGCTTTGAAGCGGGCGCTACTCGCACCTATCGCTTCACGCTGAGCTGGCCCTCGACTTCCGACGCGGCGTCGCTGCAGGGGACATCGAGCTCGCTGAACTTCAACTGGAACGGCAGCTCATGAGGTTCAGGGCTCAGATCGCGCTCTCGCTTGTCGCGCTGGCCGCCAGCGTGCTCGCGGTCGCCTTCTCCGCGGCGAGCTTCACTGACTCCAAGCAGAACCCGCAGACGATCACGGCGATCGCCGACTGGACCGCGCCGAGCGCCGAAGCCAGCACGATCGCCCCGACCAGCGGTGGCACGGCCGGCTACCTCAAGTCGGCGAAACCGACCTACTACGTCTACGCGAAGGTGTCGGACTCCGGCAACCCGGCGAGCGGCATCGCCTCGATCAAAGCGAACGTCAACAACCTCACCTCGGGCCAGACCGCGGTCACGCTGACCGTCGGCTCCTACTCGGTCGGCGGCGTCTCCTACAACTACCGCAGCGTCTCGCTCACCGCCGGCACGCTGAGCGCGGGCAGCAAGGCCTACTCGCTGGCGCTGGCCGACAAAGCAGGCAACACGGAAAGCGCGGAATTCTCCGTCACCGTCCTCAGCGGCTTCGCCGCCGCCAGCTTCGCGACCACCAACGTCAGCGGCGGCAACGAAGGCAAGCCCGAGAAAGGCGACACCGCGATCTTCACCTACAACAGCCAGCCGCTGCCGAGCTCGATCGTCTCCGGCTGGAGCGGTGCCTCGCCGGTCAGCGTCACGGCGACGATCACGCAGTCCTCGAGTAACGACACCCTGACCGTCTCCAGCGCCACGCTCGGCACGGTCGAACTGAAAGGCAACTACGTCTCCAAAACCGTCACCTTCACCTCGTCCTCGCTGACCTTGGAAGGGAGCTCGGTTGTGCTGACCCTGGGCACGCCGAGCTCGTCGAGCAGCGTCGAAGACGACAACGGCAACCGCGCGCCGATCTGGAAGCCGTCGGCCTCGGCCAAGGACCTTGCCGAAAACGCTTGCTCGGCCGCGAGCGTGACGGCCGGTAGCGACCGTCAGTTCTGAGCCTCAGGAGGGATAGTCGGGATCGCCGGGAAGGACGACCCGGTTGTCCTCGGCCGTGCCGATCACCTTGGGCAGGATCGGTTCGACCGCGAGGCCGCGGTGCGCCTCGATCGCCTCGTCGGAGCTGCGGAAGGGGAGCAGCGCTTCCAGCTGCTTGATCGTCGGGAAGGCGAGGGCGATCTCGCCGGCGGCCTGGGCCTCGAGCGCGCCCGCCGGCTCGAACCAGCCGGCGTCGGTGGTCTCGACGCCGTCGGGGCGGGGCGGGGTGTGGGCCGGGGCGAGGGCGAGGAAGAACCAGGCGTCGAAGCGACGCGAGACCACCTCGGGGGTGATCCAGCGCGAGAAGAGCACCAGCTCCTCGTCCTCCGGCAGGGCGATTCCCGCCTCCTCCTCCAGCTCACGCACCGCGCAGGCTTTGAAGCGCGCTTCGTCCTCGCCGTCCTCGCCATCGACGGCACCGCCGGGAAAGACCCAGACGTTGGGCATGAAGCGCGCCTTCTCGGTGCGCTTCAGCAGCAGCACCTCGAGCGCCCGGTCGGCGTGCCTACCGCCGCGCCGCAGCAGGACCACTGAGGCCGCCGGCCGTGGCTCAGAGGGCTCGCCGAGATTTGGCGCCTCGGCCGGCCCGCGCTGTCTCTCCTCGCCCATCGAGCCACCATATCGGCGCGCCTCCGACATTCACGCCGGTGGTGCGTGGCCGGTGTCGCTTAGGCGTCGAGAGCGCGCTCGCGGCGGCTGCGCAGCCAGAGGCGCTGGCCAAGCCAGGCAAGGAGGCAGAGGAGCGCAAGCGGTGCAATGACGGCGAGACCGACCAGGGTGACCCCGGCCGCGATGCCGAGGATGTGGCCGGCATCGTGGAATGCGTTGCCGATCCCCCAGGCGCCTTCCGATTCGGTCGAGGTGCCGCTTTGGATCCGGACCAGGACGCGCGAGTAGGTGACGCGCTGGTGCAGTCGTGCCAGCTGGTTGCGCAGGCGTGCCGCCTGACCGCGCTCGGCGTGCAGCTCGGCGGTGATCGCTTCCCGTTCCGATTCGACTTCCGCGCTCGAGAGCTGGGCAAGGAGGCTGTCGACCCGCGCCTGAGTTTCCCGCAGTTCTTCGCTGGCGGTGACCGTCGGCTTGGTGATGTCGTCGGTCGCCTCGTGGCGGCTGCGGACCTCGTCGATCGAGGAGAAGGCGGCCAGGGCATCGCCGAGCCTGGCGCTGGGGATCAGCAGCTCGAAGCGGGCGCCGCCCCCCTTGCCCGAGCTGGTCGTCGAGTGCAGGACGATGCCGTTGGCGTCGTGGACCGCGGCGAAGACCTTGGTCGAGTCTTCGGAGACGTCGATGGGGTTGGCAAGCAGGCTGATCTCGGCGGAGCGTTCGATCTCACGGTTGCGTGAGAGATTGGCAAGGCTTTCAGCCATGAAAGGCTTGGATTGGGTGTATTCAACGTCGCTTTCGGTCGCGGATGAGGGGGCCGCCGCGGAGTTGCTTGCTCGGCCGCGACCGGATGATCCAGATGTGGCGACTTGGGGAACGACTTCGGAGTACTGCACGCCACCTGTCTGCGCGTGGGCCAGGCGATCGACGCCACTTGCTTCGGTGGGGATTGGGCGATCGAGCGCGATCGGGACTCGTTGTGGGGTGGAGCCATTGCTCGCGATCACGACGGTGGCTACGGCGATGGCCGCCAGCGCGGTGGCGCTGCCCGCGAATAGAAGGCGCCGGGGTGGGAGGTCGCGGATCCAGGCGGCGAAGCCCGCCAAGGGCGAGCCGGCGAGGCGCGAGCGCCGCGGAAAGCCCGCGTCGGCGCGCCGATCCAGCTCCTGGGAGAAGTCATCGCGGGGTGCCGGCCGGACTTCGGCCAGCGCGGCGGCGAGATCGTTGTGGTCGCTAAAGCGCTCCATCGCATGCCTCCCTTAGCTTGTCCATCGTTCGGTGCAGCTTCGTGCCGGCGTTCGAGGCGCTGGTGCCGATCACGCGGCCGATCTCCGCGTTTGAGAGACCGGCGAAGAACTTGAGCGCGATCAGCTCGCGCTCGCGCGCCTCGAGCTCGCCCAGTGCGCCGTCGAGAAGTAGGCGCAGCTCGCTGCGCTGATCGCCCCTGTCCGGCTGGCTGGCTGCGTCGACCGGATCTGTGCTGAGCTCGGCCTGGCGACCGCGACGCCGCAGCTCGTCGAGCGCCGCGTTGCGAGCGATGCCAAAGAGCCAGGCGCGAGCGCTGCCCCTCTCCGCGTCGAAGCGCGAGCGCTTGCGGTAGGCGCGCTCGAAGGCCGCGGCCGTCACGTCCTCCGCTGCCGCGCGATCGCGCAGGAGCCCAGCCGCGTAGGCGTAGACGTCGTCGCGGCTGGAGCGGTAGAGACGCTCGAAATCGAGCTCCCTCTGAGGCGGGCTCTCAACCTCGGCAACGGTTGCTTCGCTCATGCCCTTACTACGAGCGAGGCCCCGATCTGTCACAAGGGCAGACTAGGCCGCTTGGGCGAGCGATACCGGGGCCGCGGCCGCGCAGGCGACTTCGATCGACTCGCGGGTGATCTCGAGCAGTCGGCGCAGGTCCGACTCGGAGATCGAGAGGGGGGGCATCAGGACGACGACGTCTGAGAGCGGGCGGATGATCGCGCCGCGCTCGCGCGCCTCGAGCGTCACCTGGTGGCCCATGCGCAGGCCCGGGTCGTGCTCGCCGAGGTCGATGCCAGCCATGAAGCCGCGGCCACGCACTTCGGCCACCTCGGGCATCGCCTCGATCTCGGCGAGCGTTTCGCGCAGCAGGGAGATCTTCGGCTGCAGGCGCTCGATCGTGCGCTCGCGCTCGAAGACGTCGAGACTGGCCAGAGCGGCGGCGCAGGCGAGCGGGTTGCCGGTGTAGGTGTGGCCGTGGAAGAAGGTGCGGTACTCCTCGGGGGTGCCGAGGAAGCCCTCGTAAATCCGCTCGGTGGCCAGGGTCGCGGCCAGCGGCAGGTAGCCGCCGGTGAGGCCCTTGGCGATGCAGAGCAGGTCGGGCGCGACGTCCTCGTGCTCGCAGGCGAACATCTTGCCGGTGCGGCCGAATCCGGTCGCCACCTCGTCGCAGATCAGCAGCACGCCGAAGCGGTCGCAGAGCTCGCGCACCTGGCGCAGGTAGCCGGGTGGGTGGGTGAGCATGCCAGCGGCGCCCTGGACCAGCGGCTCGACGATCACCGCGGCGATCTCCTCTTCGTGGCAGGCGAGCACCCGCTCCAGGTCGGCGGCGTCGCCGGGCTCGGCCGCTTGGGTCTGGAAGAGCAGCGGCCGGTAGGTGGAGTGGAAGAGCTCGATGCCGCCGACCGCGACCGAGCCGATCGTGTCGCCGTGGTAGGAGTCGCGCAGGTGGACGAAGGAGGTGCGGCGGCGATGCTGGCCGCCGCGCTGCTGCTGGAACTGGAAGGCCATCTTGAGAGCGATCTCGACCGCGGTCGAGCCCGACTCCGAGTAGAAGACGCGGGTTAGGCCCGGCGGGGCGAGGTCGACCAGCCGGCCCGCCAGCTCGGCGGAACCTGGGTGGGAGAGGCCGAGCATCGTCGTGTGGGCGACCTTCTCGAGCTGGGCGGTGACGGCGGCGTCGATCTCGGGGTGGCCGTGGCCGTGGACCGTGCACCAGAGCGAGGAGACGCCATCGAGGTAGCGGCGCCCGTCGCTTGCCACCAGGTGCGAGCCAGCGCCCGCCTCGATCATCAGCGGCTCTTCCTCGCTCCAGGCCTGCTGCTGTGTAAAGGGGTGCCAGACGTGGTCGCGATCAAGCTGAGCGTGGTCCACCGACGTCACCGGAAACCGAGACTAGACCCGGGTCCGGCGGAACCACCGAGCGTGATTGTCGTCACACGAGCAACAATTCCTCTGGAGTAATAGTTGCGTATCTGCAACTATTACTGGCATGCAAGCGAGCGACATAACGGCACTCGTCGACGAGGTCAGCACCCCGGACGTCAGCGCCGAGGCCCAGCACACGGCGGCGCGGATCAGCGCCCTGTTGCGCCACCTCTTCCTCTATGACCGCGGCAACGTGCTGCGGGTGATCGAGGAGAGTGGCCTCTCGATGACCCAGTCCAAGGCCCTGCTGGAGCTGGGCGGGCTGGGCGAGGCGACGGAGGCGCGGCAGGTTGGCGAGCTGGCCGAGGCGCTGGGCGTCTCGGTGCCCTCGATGAGCCGGGCTGTCGACGGCCTGGTCAAGAAGCGACTTGCCAGCCGGGTCGAGGATCGCGAGGACCGGCGCGTGCGCCGTGTTGCGATCACCGCCAAGGGCAAGAAGCTCGTCGACACCCTCGTCGTCGTGCGCCAGGCGGGGATGGAGACCTTTGCCGCCAGCCTCACCGCGGCACAGCGCCGCAAGCTCGATGCCGCCGTCGACTCGTTGATGGACCGCGACGACATTGCGGAAGCTTTCGCACACCTGAAGGAGGTAGGACCAGCTTGACCCGTTACAGCCACCTGATCACCGACGACAACCGCAAGTGGTGGACGCTCGGAGCGATGTGCTTCGCGCTGTTCATGATCATGCTCGACAACACGGTGGTCAACGTCGCGCTGCCGTCGATCCAGAAAGACCTCGGGGCCTCGATCTCCGGCCTCGAGTGGACGATCAACGGCTACACGCTCTCCTTCGCGGTGCTGCTGGCGACCGGTGGGCGCCTCGGCGACATCTTCGGCCGCCGCCGCATGTTCCTCTTCGGCGTGATCATCTTCGCCCTCTCCTCGGCGACCGCCGGGCTCGCCGCCAGCCAGACCGACCTGGTCGCCAGCCGCGTGGTGCAGGGCGTCGGCGCGGCGCTGATGATGCCGGCGACGCTCTCGATCATCACCGACGCCTTCCCCGCTTCTGAGCGCGGCAAGGCGATGGGGATGTGGGCAGGGGTCTCGGCCCTCGCACTCGCGGTCGGCCCGGTCGTCGGCGGTGCCCTGACCGAGCACGTCAGCTGGCGGGCGATCTTCTACCTCAACATCCCGGTCGCGATCGGCGCCGTGACCGCTTCGCTCTTCGCCGTGCGCGAGTCGCGCGACAACACCGTCGGCCGCGAGGTCGACTACGCCGGCGTGGCGTTGCTCACCGGTGCGCTGACGGCGCTGATCCTGGCCCTGGTCGAGGGCAACGAATGGGGCTGGGGCTCGACCGAGATCGTCGCCCTGCTGATTGGCGCAGCCGTTGGCATGGCCGCCTTCGTCGCGGTCGAGCTGCGGGTCAAGGTGCCGATGGTCGAATTCCGCTTCTTCTCCGATCGCAACTTCCTCGGCGCGGTCGTCGTCGCCTTGATCGTCTCCTTCTCGATGCTCGGGGTCTTCTTCTTCCTCGCCCTCTACATGCAGGACATCCTCCACTACTCGCCGCTCGAGGCAGGGGTCAGGTTCCTGCCTTCCACCCTGATGATCGTCGGCGTCGCGCCGGTCGCCGGCCGGCTCGCCGACCGCTTCGGGCCGCGCTGGCTGATCGCCGCCGGGCTCGGCATCGTCGCCGCCTCGCTCTACAGCTTCAGCGGCATCGCGGTCGACTCCAGCTACCTCGACCTGCTGCCCGGCTTCATGCTGCTCGGCATCGGCATCGCCCTGACGATGTCGCCAATGACCAGCGCCGCGATGAACGCCGTCGCGGTCGAGAAGGCCGGGATCGCCTCGGGAGTGCTCTCGATGTTCCGCATGGTCGGCGGCAGCCTCGGCGTTGCCGTCACCGGCGCGATCTTCCAAGGCTCGGTCGGGACGACCAACTTCGCCGAAGCGAGCCCGCAGCAGTTCGTCGATGCCCTGGGCCAGGCGATGGGCATCTGCTCCGCCGTCGCACTGACCGGTGCCCTGGTCGGCGCGGTCGCGATCCGGGCCAAGCGCGACAACCTCAGCGACGAGGCCGCCGAGGCGGCGGTCAACTTCGGCGGCGAGGAGCTTGCCGGGCGTGAGGTTGTGGCCGGGCGCGAGCCCGTTGCCGCTGGCGATTCCGCCGCCTGAAAAGCTGCCCCGATGTTGATCCTGCTGCCGCCCTCGGAAGGCAAGGCCGAGCCCGAGGGCGGCGAGCCGGTCGACCTCGACTCGCTGGTCTTTGCCGCGGAGCTGCGCAAGCAGAGGCAGAAGCTGCTGCGGGCCGTCGACCCGAGGCTGCGCAAAGCGCCCGCCGCGCCGGCGGCCGAGGTCTATACCGGCGTGCTCTACCAGCGCTTGGACCTCGCCGGGTTGAGCGCGGCGGCTCGCCGCAGGGCGGCGAAACGGGTCCTGATCGCCAGTGCCCTCTGGGGTTTCTCCCGGCCAACGGACCGGGTCCCTTATTACCGCCTACCGCCATCGACCAAGCTCGATGGCATTGGGCCGCTCTCGGCTTGGTGGCGCCCGGCGCTGGCGGCGGCGATGGCGGACGAGCCCGGCGAGACGATCGTCGACATGCGCTCCGGCGCCTACGCCAGTGCCTGGAAGCCAAAGCGCGCCACGCTGCTCTCGGTGCGGGCTTTTCGCGAGGAGAAAGGCAAGCGCAAGGCGGTCTCGCACATGGCGAAGGCCGTGCGCGGCGACGTTGCGAGGGCGCTGCTGCTTGTCCGTGCGGAGCCGAAGGACCCGGAGGCCGTTGCCGCGGTTGCGGCCGACGCCGGCTTCGAGGTCGAGCTGACCCCGACGAGCCTCGACGTGATCGTCAGCGGCTAGAGCTCGAGACTGGGCCAGCTCTGCGGAGCGGCCAGATCGAGCTGCGGCAGGACCTCAACCGTTACCTCGCCGAGCGCTTCGATCGTCTCCCTGTTGGAGCTTTCGATCGCGCTGGGCCGCGCAGGCCAGGGGGTGAGGACGACCGCGGCGACCGCAAGTCCCGCGGCGCGAGCTGCCTCGATCGTCAGCAGCGCGTGGTTGATCGTGCCGAGCCCGGGCGAAGCGGCGATGATCAGCGGCAGGGCAAGATCAACGGCGAAATCGCGGATCAGGTAGGCCGGGGCAAGAGGGACGAGCAGGCCACCGACGCCCTCGGCGACAAGGCGGTCGGCGCCAGCCGCAGCATCGCCCGCCGCGCCGCGCAGGCGCTCAGGGTCGATCTCCTCGCCGGCCTGTGCCGCCGCCAGGTGCGGCGAGGCGGGGGGGCCGTAGCGGTAGGGAGCGATCTCATCGTCGCTCTGCCCGGAACCGGCGGCGCGCCGCAGCAGGGCGTGATCGGTCTCGCCGGGTTCGTCGAGACCGGTCACCGCCGGCTTGAAGACGGCCACGCTCGCGCTCTGCCGCCGCAGATCGTTCGCCAGCACCGCCGCCACGACCGTCTTGCCGACCTCCGTGCTTGTGCCGGTGACGAAGAAGCCCCTCGTGGCGGCCATTAGGCAGCCAGCTGAGCGACCGCGGAGCGATCCGCGCCGAGGCCGAGATCCCGGGCCGCGCTGCCGACCAGCTTGGCGGCGCGCTCCAGCTCTTCGCGGCGATGGGTCGACATCACCGTGAAGCGCAGTCGCGAGGAGCCCTCGGGCACGGTTGGCGGGCGGATGCCTTGGGCGAAGACGCCGCGCTCCAGCAGTCGCTCGCAGAGCTCCATCGCCGTACCGGCGTCGCCGACCGGGACCGGCACTATCTGCGTTTCCGATTTGCCCACTTCGAGCCCCTCCTCGGCGAAGGCATCGCGCAGGGTCCTGGCGTTGGCGCCGAGCCGCCCGACCCGGTCGGGCTGGGACTCGAGCAGCTCCAGCGCCGCTAGGCCGGCGGCGGCAACAGAGGGGGGCAGCGCGGTCGAGAAGACGAAGGAGCGGGCCGTGTTGAGCAGGTAGTCGGTCGTCTCGCGGTCGGCGCAGACGTAGGCGCCGTAGGAGCCGAGCGCCTTGCCCAGGGTCCCCATCACGACATCGACCTCGCCGCTCAACCCGGCCGCCGCGACCGAGCCACGGCCACCCGGGCCGATCGCGCCGGTGGCGTGCGCCTCGTCGACCATCAGGCGGCAGGCGTGCGCCTTGGCCAGCTCGGTCAGCTCGGCCAGGGGGGCGACGTCGCCGTCCATCGAGAAGACCCCGTCGGTGACGATCAGTGCGGCCCGCCTGCCTGCCTTGCGAAGGCCCCAAGCGAGGTGCTCGGCGTCAGCGTGGCGGTAGACGAAGGTCTCCGCCCGTGAGAGCCGGCAGCCGTCGATGATGCTGGCGTGGTTGAGCTCGTCCGAGAAGACGACCTCGCCCTCTTTTGCCAGCGCCGCGATCGTGCCGGTATTGGCCAGATAGCCGGAGCCGAAGAGCAGGGCCGACTCGTAGCCCTTGAAGGCGGCGAGTCGCTTCTCCAGGCGCGAGTGCGGCTGCATGTTGCCCGAGATCAGGCGCGAGGCGCCGGCCCCAGCGCCCCAGCGCATCGCCGCCTCGGCTGCCGCCCCGCGGACCTTGGGGTGGTTGGCGAGGCCGAGGTAGTCGTTCGAGCAGAGCAGCAGCACCTGCTTGCCGTCGAGCGTCACGCGCGGGCCCTGGGGGCCGCCGATCAACCGTAGGCGCCGGTGGAGCCCCCGGTCACGGAGCTCCTCAAGGCGTTCCGCGATTTCAGTCATAGGAGAGCCGCCCCCGGACGCGGGAGCGCGGGCACGTGACTTCCGGTGGTCACTAGCGTGCCTGTGCGGGAGCGGAGGAGGCGGCGCCTGATTCTGGGTACGGCGGGGGCTTCTTGGTCTTCTTGATCACCCGCAGCTGCGTCGAGGGGTCCCAGAAGTTGGCCTCGTCCTGGTGGTCGATCAGCTCGTCCATCGGCGTTGCCGGCGTCTCGCCGTCGAGCCAGCCGTCGCGGTTGTCGGGCCGCGGGTTGGCGCCGTTGTCGGGCTGGCGGGCTACGTTCAGCCCGAGTTCCTCGAACATCGCCCGGTCGTCCTCGGGCTCGGCCCCAAGCGTAGTTAGGAAGTTGCCCATCATCACCCCGTTGAGGCCGGCCTTGACCGCCAGCGGCTGCAGGTCGCCGAGGTTCTCAACCCGGCCGCCGCAGAGGCGGAAGAGGGCGCCGGGGATGATCAGGCGGAAGATCGCCACCCACTGCACGACCTCCATCGCGTCCATCAGCGGCCGCTCGCCGAACTTGGTGCCGCTGCGGGGGTTGAGCAGGTTGATCGGCACCGAGGTCGGGTTGATCTCGGTCAGCTCGAAGGCCATCTCGACCCGCTGCCGCGGCGACTCGCCGAGGTTGAGGATGCCGCCGACGCAGGTCTCCAGACCGGCCTCCTTGACCGCCTGGATCGTTCGCAGGCGGCCCTCGTAGCGGACCGTGGTCGAGACCTCGGGGTAGTAGGAGCGGGCCGACTCGACGTTGTGATGGACGCGCTGGATGCCGGCCTCGCGCAGCTTCTTGGCGCGTTCGCCCGACATATGGCCGATCGAGGCGCAGCGCTTCAGGTTGGTCTGCTCGGCGACGAGCTTGGCGCCTTCGAGGATTTTCTCGAAATCGCGCTTGGAGAGCCCCTGGCCCTGGGTGACCATGCAGAAGCGGTGGGCCCCGGCCGCTTCCGCAGCTTTGGCGTGCTCGAGGATCTGCTCGGGCTCCATCATCGCGTGCATCGGCGTGTCCGCCTCGGCGTAGCGCGACTGGGCGCAGAAGCCGCAATCCTCGGCGCAGCCGCCGGACTTGGCGTTGACCAGAGAGCACATGTCGGTCGAGTCGCCGAAGTTCTCGCGCCGCACCGCCCAGGCACGCTCGACCAGGTCGCCGATCTCCTGGTGGTCGGTCAGCTCGCCGAGCGCGAGCGCTTCCTCAAAGGTGATCAGGGAGGGCATTCGAGCGCAAGGCTAGGTGGCGGTCCGGACGCTCGATCGGCGCGCTGCCGACGGGCCTGCGCCTAACATCGCGCACGGTGAAGGCGGCGAGGATCAGGCGCAGGCGAGTGGCCGTCGGGGCGGTCTGCGGGCTGGCGATCGCGGCGTTCGCGTTTGGCGCCGTGCTCAGCGATCGTGGCAGCACGCCGGCACCCAGCCCGGTCTCGCGACTATCGCTGCCCCAGCTCGTCGGCACGCGTCTCATCGCCGGCTTCCAGGGCACCGAGGTGCCGGAGCCATTGCGGCGGGCGATCCGTCGCGACGGCCTCGCGGGCGTGGTCCTCTTCCGCGAGAACCTGCCGAGCCGGGAGACGGCACGGGACCTGATCGCCGAAATCGAGTCGATCCGCCGCCCGCCCGGCCTGCGCGACCCGCTGCTGGTCATGGTCGACCAGGAGGGTGGCCTGGTGAAGCGTCTCGCGGGTGCCCCGACGGTCTCGGCGGCGCGGATGGGTGCGGCCGGCGCGGCGTCCAGCCGCGCCCAGGGCCGGGCCACGGCGGCCAACCTGAGCGGGGTGGGGGTGAACGTCGACCTGGCCCCGGTGCTGGACGTCGCCCGCCCGGGCGGCACGATCGCGAGCACCGAACGCGGCTTCGGATCCACCGCCGCCGCGGTGGAAGCAACCGCGGTGCCGTTTGCGGCCGGCCTGCAGGGCCGCGGTGTTGCGGCCACCGCCAAGCACTTTCCCGGCCTCGGCGCGGCGGCCGAAAACACCGATTTCGCGGTGCAGCGGATCGACCTGCCAAAGCGGGCGCTGCGCGCGGTCGACGAGCGCCCCTACCGGCGCTTCGTCGCCACCGGCGGGCGGCTGGTGATGCTGAGCACCGCCATCTACCCGGCTTTCTCGCCGAAGCCGGCCGCCTTCGCCCGGCCGATCGCCACCGGTGAGCTGCGCCGGCGCATCGGCTTCAACGGGGTCTCGATCACCGACGCGCTCGAATCGGCCGCCGTGCGCGATTTCGGCGGTCCCGCCGCGGTGGCCCGGGCGGCGAGCGCGGCCGGAACCGACCTCCTTCTCTTCACCGACTACCGCGCCGCCATGACCGCCGGGCGGGCCCTGCTGGGCTCACTGCATAGCGCGCCGAACGTCCGGGCGGCCTTCGAAGTCTCGGCCGGCCGGATCCTGCGCCTGCGCCGTGCGTTGGCGGCTAGTGCGGCTCGCCGACGGTGATCTTCACTTCGCCCGGCCCGGGCTCAGGCGTGGTGTCATCGAAGGTTCTCACCCGATCGCGCCCCGATCCCTTGGCCGCGTACATCGCCGCGTCGGCGCGGCCTAGCACCGTTTCGTAGCTGAGTCGCTCGCCGGCCCCGAAGGGGGCGATGCCGACGCTGGCCGTGATCGGCGGCACCTCCGGCTCGGCGCTCATCCGCTCGCGGATCGCCAGGGTGATCTCGGCGCCGACCTCTTCGGCCTCGGCTAGCTCGCAGCGCGGCAGCACGATCGCGAACTCGTCGCCGCCGATCCGGGCCAGCACGTCGGTCTCTCGGGCGCGACCGCGCAGCACCGCGGCGATCTCGGCGAGGACACGGTCGCCGGCGGGATGGCCGAGGGTGTCGTTGACCTGCTTGAAGTGGTCGAGGTCGAGCATCAGCAGCGCCCCGGCGACGCCGTAGCGGTGACTGCGCGCCAGCTCCGCCCGCAGGTCCTCCTCGAAGCGGCGCCGGTTCTTCAGCCCGGTGAGCGGGTCCTGGCTGGCTTGCAGCGCCAGTTCCTGCATCCGTTCGTGGCGGCTCCAGACGAGGACGAGCGCCGCCAGCAGCGCTGCCAGCGACAGCCCGACGATCGCGATCATCACCGCCAGGTCGACGCCCGGGCGGCTCGGATCGCGCACGACCAGCAGCCAGGTGCGATCGGCGATGTGGATCGGTGCAACGGCGCTTTCGTCGCGGGGGAGCTGTGGGCCCGTGACGGTTCTGCCGTGCTCGACGAACGAGGCATCGTCGCGGTTCGGCAGCGCGGTTGTCGCTGCCGCGGCCAGGTCTGGGACCAGGAAGGAGCCGCCGGCGAAGCCGATCAGCGCGGCGCGGCGCTCGGCCACGGTCCTCGTCGGCGCCCCGTCGCGGAAGACCGGCCGGAAGACGTTGATCCCGGTGCCGCCGACCGGCAGCCGTAGCACCGGTGTCGCCGCCGGCTTGCCGCTGTCGCGCGCCCGCAGCAGATAGGCCCCGCGCAGCTTGTCCGAGCCGACGTCATAGCCGATTGGCACCTGTATCGAGAGTCCTTTTGCGGCGGCAAAGATCAGCGGGAAGTAGTGCGAGCGGTCCCGGGCGCGACGCAGGTTGCCCAGCGGCCCCCGTTCTAGGATCGGGAAGCCGTGCGTGCGTTCAAAGCCGGCCCGTTGCGCGGCGGATACCGAGCCGATGAAGGCCGTTGCCCGCAGCGCTCCCGGGCGCAGCAGCGAATCGGCGACCACGTCGAACTCGTGGTGGCTGAAGTGGCCCTCTGCCTGGTAGAAGGCCGAGGCGCTGGAGAGCTGGCCGACCGAGAGGGCGGCAAGCGCTTCCGCCTGGTGGGCGGCGCGCATCGCCTCGCCACGCTGCCGTGTCTCGAAGCTGTCGCTTTCGCGGGCGTGGACGACCAGGGCGATCGCGATCGAGCCGATCGCGATCGCGACGACGACGGCGAAGCCAAGTAGGAAACGCGTGCGCATGGATCTATTGTCGGCCGCTCACCGGCGGGCCTCAATCCACGGGTGCGTTTGCAAGCGACTCCCAGAGATATAGGGAGGCGAGGCTGCGGTGCGGGCGCCAGGGCTCGCCGATCTCCAGCACCCTCGTCGGGGTCGGCATCTCCTCGAGGCCGTACTCGATCTGCACTGCCTTGCGGATGCCGAGGTCGCCGCCGGAGAGGACGTCGGGCCGTTCGAGGTGGAACATCAGGAACATCTCCGCGGTCCAGACGCCGAGCCCGCGCACGGCGACGATCTCCTCGATCACTTCCTCGTCCTCGAGCTGGTCGAGGCGCTCGAGCTCGAGCTCCCCCGCGATCACGTGCGAGGCGAGATCGCGGACGTACTCGACCTTGCGACCGGAGAGGCCGGCGCTGCGCAGATCGGATTCCTCGGCTTCGAGCAGCTGCTCGGGCGAGGGCGTGCTGCCGTCGAAGAGGTCGAGGATGCGGCCGTAGATCGTCCGCGCCGCCTTGGTCGAGAGCTGCTGGCCGACGATCGCCCGCAGCAGCGCCCCATAGGCGTCGTTTGGGCGCTCCTCTTTGCGGCGGCGCAGCCGCGTCGCCAGGTCGATCTTGCCGAGGCGCTCGATCAGCGCCGCCATCGTCGGGTCGCTGGCAGCGAGCTGTTTGCGCGCCGCCGCGCTCACCGGCCCTGCCACTCCGGCTTGCGCTTCTCGGCGAAGGCCTCGATGCCCTCGCGGAAGTCGGCCGAGCTGAAGCAGGACTCGCGCAGGGCGATCAGGCCGGCCTCCTGTTGCTCGCTCAGTATCGGCGAGGCGGCGAGCAGATCGATCGCGCTCTTGTTGCCGCGCATCGAGAGCGGCGCGTTGCCGGCGATCTCCGCGGCTAAGGCGACGGAGACCTCCTCGAGGCGCTCGGCGGCGACGACTTCGTTGACGAGGCCGATATCGGCGGCCCGCTCCGCCTCGAAGTTGCGGCCGGTGAGGAACAGCTCCTTGGTGCGGGCGAGGCCGACCGTGTCGATGAACTTGCGCAGGCCGGTGTGGCTGTAGACGAGGCCGAGCTTGACCGGCGGCATGCCGAGCTTGGTGCCGGCGGCGGCAATCCGCATGTCGCAGGTCACCGCCAGCTCGAGCCCACCGCCTACACAGGCCCCGTTGATCGCGGCGACGGTCGGCCAGGGATGGCTGGCGAGGGCCTCCATCGCGGCGTGGAAGGGGTGGGCGACGAGCGCCTCGGCATCGCGCTCGAAGGTCTCCGCCGGGATCGCGGAGATGTCGTAGCCGGCCGAGAAGACCGGCGGGGCACCGGTGATCAGCAGGCAGCGGGTCGCGATCCCCTGGTCGAGGCGGGGCAGGGTCTCGGCGATTGCGTCGAGGATCTCGTGGTCGAGCGCGTTACGGCGCTCGGGGTTGGAGATGCGGAGGCGGACTACCGCCTCGGCCGGGGAGTCGAGGAGCAGCTTGCCGCCGGCGAGCTGCTCGTTCATCGAACACCGCGTTCCCGCGCAAATCGACCCGGAACCGAATACCCGGAAGTCACCGTGTCGATTTGCGCTTTCACTCAAGCACTACGAGGACGTCGCCTTCACTGACCGACTGACCCTCCTCGCAGCGAATCTCCTTGACGGTGCCGTCGTCTTCGCTCTCGACCGGGATCTCCATCTTCATCGACTCGAGGATCACGACCGTGTCCCCGTCCGCGACGGTGTCCCCGACGGCGACCTCGATTTTCCACACGTTGCCGGTGATGTGAGCCTCGATGTTCATGGCGGGGGACAATATCCGCCGTGCCCGACTCCTTGGCGGCAATCGTCGCCGCCCACAACGAGGCCGACCGGATCGGCGAGACGGTCAAGGCCCTGCGCGAGGCGCTGCCGTCCGCGGTCATCTGGGTTGCCGACGATGCCTCCAGCGACGGCACCGCGGAGGTGGCGATGAGCGCCGGCGCCCGCGTCGTCAGCCGCGGCCGTCCGCACGGCAAGGGCGGCAACGTCAGCGCCGCAGCCGAGGCGGCGATGAGTGAGGGTGAACCCCCGGCGATTGTCTTGCTCTGCGATGGCGACCTTGGTGTTTCGGCGGCTCAACTGGTGCCGCTGGTGGAGGCGGTGGAGAAGGGCAATTGCGACCTCGCGGTAGCAGCCTTTGCAAATCGGGTCGGCGGCGGCTTCGGCCTGGCACTGGGATTCGCCCACTGGGCGATCTGGCGACGCTGCGGCTTCGATGCCGCGGCGCCGATCTCCGGCCAGCGGGCGATGCGCGTCGAGGTGCTGCGGGCGGCGCTGCCCTTCGCCCGTGGCTACGGCATGGAGATCGGCATGACGGTGGACGCCGTGCGTGCCGGCTACCGAGTCAACGAGTACGAGCTGGATCTGACCCACCGCACCACCGGCCGCAGCTTCCGCGGCTTCCTCCATCGCGGCCGCCAGCTCGCCGACTTCGTGAGTGCCTACCGCGCCCGGGCTTAGGGCGCAATCCCGGTAGGGGTGAAGCGTCTTGTACTTTTTTCGCGCTCTGCTTCGGGCGCCAGCCCACCCACGCAACTTCGAAAAAAGTTAAGCGAAACCCCTACCGGGATTGCGCCCCTCAACTCGGCCGAGGCCACCCACCTTCGGCCTGCTCAACCTGCCCCGCGAGGGAGAGCAGCGTCGCCTCGTCGTTTTCGCGACCGAGCAGCTGGGCGCCGATCGGCAGTCCCCCGGAGGTAAATCCGGCGGGGACGCTGATTCCGGGCCAGCCGACTACGTTCCAGGCGAAGGCGAAGGGACAGGTGGCGCTGGCGGTGTTGCCGGTCTTCCAGTAGCCCTCGCCGTCGAGCGCACCGATGCGAGGGGGCGGCTTCGCTGTGGTCGGGGTGAGGACGACGTCGCAGCGCTCGAAGACGCGGCCGATCCGGCGCCGCAGGCTGGGCTCGGCGGCGCGGGCGACGCGCAGCGGCACGCCCTGCAGGGCCTTGCCGATGCGGGCGGCGGCACGGGTGCGTGGCTCCAGGTTGGAGCGGTCTTCCCCATGGGCGCAGAGCCATTCCTCCACCGCTGCCTCGCCGCGGGCGACGATCGTCGGGCCGACCAGGCCGTACTCCGGGTCGACGCGGACGATCTCGTGCCCGAGGTCGCTCAGTTGCTCGGCAAAGGACTCGATCGCCGCCCGGTGCTCGGGGTTGACTTTGGCGGGGACGCCAAAGGGCGTGGCGAAGGAGATCGCCACGCGCAGGCTGCCGGGCTCACGCGCCGCTGCTTCCGAGAAGGATTCGCTCGGCGCGGGGGGTCGGTGCAGGTCGGCCGGGACGTTGCCGTGAACCGCGTCGAGCATCAGCGCCGCATCGGCCGTGCTGCGCGCCAGCGGGCCGTAACAGCTGAGCCCGTTGAAGGCCTCGGGGTCGGGCCAGGTCGAGACGCGCCCACGCTGCGGCTTCAGCCCGACGAGCCCGGTCCAGGCCGCGGGGATGCGGATCGAGCCGGCGCCGTCGGAGCCGATCGCCGCCGGGACCACGCCCGCCGCCACCGCCGCCGCGGCGCCGCCGCTGGAGCCGCCCGGCGTGTGGTCGGTGTTCCAGGGGTTGCGGGTGGCGCCGTGCAGTGGCGTCTCGGTGAAGTGCCAGAGCCCCACCTCCGGCGCGTGGGTCTTGCCGATCGGGATCGCGCCCGCCTCGCGCAGCCGCCGCACCATCTCGGCATCGCGCACGGCCGGCCGGCCGCCGCCGCAGCCGAAGGGACTGGTGTGGCCGGCAAGGTGGACGTCGTCCTTGATCGCGACCGGGACGCCGAGCAGCGGCGCGCTGTCCTCCTCGCCGAGCCGGCGATCGGCCTCCTCGGCCGCCTCCAGTGCTTCCTCGGCGCAGATGACGCGGAAGGCGTTCAGGGTCTCCTGGCTCGCCTCGGCCTGCTCGAGCGCTGCCTCGACCAGCTCGCGCGATGTGGTCTCCCCGGACCGCAGCAGCAGCACCTGCTCCTGTAGCCCGGCGGGTGAAGTCGTTGTCGTCGCCATTCCTTGCCTCCCTCGCCGCTGCCTGTTGTTCGTTCGAACGAACGATAAGCGAAAACGGTAGGCTGGCGCTTCTTGGCCACCGTCGCGTCCTCCGATACCCGCGAGCGAATTCTCCGCGCCACGGTCGAGCTGATCGGCGAGGAGGGCGTGCCCGCCGTCACCAACCGTCGCGTCGCCGGTGCCGCCGGCGTCGCCCTCGGCTCGCTCACGTACCACTTCCCCAGCCAGGTGGACCTGTTGCGCGAGAGCCTGCTGCTCTTCGTCGGCGAAGAGGTCGCGCGCCAGGAGGAGATAGCGGCGGAGCTGCGCCGTGCCGAACCGAGCATCGAGCAGATCGCGGCCGAAGTCGAGCGGGTGGTCGAGGAGTCAAGCGACCGGATTCAGCAGCTGGCCGAGATCGAGCTGCACCTGCAGGCGGCCCGCGACCCGGCCCTGCGCGAGGCTTCGCTGCGCTGCTTTCAAGCCTACGAAGGTGTCGCGGCCGCGGCGCTGGAGATGCTCGAGGTGCCCGAGCCACAGCGCCACGCACGCACGATCGTCGCGCTGATGTACGGGATGGGCCTGCGCCGGCTGGCGACGGGAGAGGATGCTTCTGGCGTCGCCGCGGGTCTGCTCACGATCTTCCGCGGAGTCGCTCCCTGATCCTGGCGATCGACCAGGGGACGACGGGGACGACCTGCCTCGTCTTCGACGACGGTGGACGGGTCGCCGGCCGGGCCTACTCCGAGTTCGAGCAGCACTTCCCGCGCCCTGGCTGGGTCGAGCACGACGCCGCCGAAATCTGGCAGGTGAGCCGCCGGGTCGCCGTCGAGGCGATCGTCGACGCCGGCATCCAGGGGGCCGAGCTCGACGCGATCGGGATCACCAACCAGCGCGAGACCGTCGTTGCCTGGGATCCCGAGAGCGGCGAGCCGCTGCACCGAGCGCTGGTCTGGCAGGACCGGCGCACTGCAGAGCGCTGCGCGGAGCTGCGCGCCGCCGGTCACGAAGGGCTCGTGCGCGAGCGCACCGGCCTGGTCATCGACCCTTACTTCTCGGCGACCAAGATCGAGTGGCTGTTGCGCAACGTCGAGGGGATGGAGCGGGCGGTCTTCGGCACGATCGACTCCTGGCTGCTCTTCAAGCTCACCGGTCGCCACGCAACCGACCAGACCAACGCCTCGCGCACGATGCTCTTCGACATCCGCCGTCGCGCCTGGGACGAGGAGCTCTGCGACCTGCTCGGCATCGACCCGGCGAGCCTTCCCGAGGCGCTGCCCTCGGCCCACGTCTACGGCACCACCAGTGAGTTCGGCGGCGAGGTGCCGGTGGCGGGGATCGGCGGCGATCAGCAGGCGGCCCTCTTCGGCCAGGCCTGCCACCACGCCGGTGACGCAAAGAACACCTACGGGACCGGCAGCTTCGTCCTGCTCAACACCGGCCCCAAGGCGCCCGAGCCGGTCGAGGGACTGCTGGCGACCGTCGCCTGCGGGACCGACGAGGCCCCGGCCTACGCGCTCGAGGCCTCGATCTTCGTCACCGGCGCCGCTGTGCAATGGCTGCGCGACGGTCTCGGCCTGATCGAGCGGGCGGAGGAGAGCGAGGCGCTCGCCGCCTCGCTCGACGGCAACGACGGCGTTTACTTCGTGCCGGCCCTGACCGGCCTCGGCTCGCCGCACTGGGACCCTTACGCGCGTGGCACGATCGTCGGCCTCACCCGGGGAAGCGGGCGCGCCCACATCGCCCGCGCCGCGCTGGAGGCGATCGCCTTTCAGACCGTGGACGCGGTGCGGGCCCAGGAGGCCGCAGCCGGCGAGCGGCTGGCGGCGCTCAAGGCCGACGGCGGCGCGGTCGCCAACGGCTGGCTGATGCGGTTCCAGGCCGACCTGCTCGGTTGTCCGGTGGTTGTTCCCGAGATCGCCGAGACGACCGCACTCGGCGCCGCCTACCTGGCCGGGATCGCAACCGGTCGCTGGAGCCTCGAGCAGGTCGGGGAGATGTGGCGCGAGGCGGCCCGCTACGAGCCGGCGATGGGAGGGGACGAGCGGGAAACCCTCCTCTCCGAGTGGCACCGGGCGCTCGATCGTGCCAAGGACTGGGCCTCGCCGGACTCCGGCAAAGAGGAGCCGTAACCCTCGCCGCCGGCGGGGGTACCGCGTAGCGACGGCCGCAGGCCGTCGTTGCCATGGCCGACATGAAGCCACAGAACTACAGGGACGAACGTCCGGCGGAGTACTTCGACCAGTTCCATGCCTCGGCGCGCAAGGGGGTGGGCTGGACCTACACGTTCGTCCGCATCCTCGTCTCGCTGCCGACGCTGCTGATCTACCGGGTGCGGGCGATCGGCAGGCAGAACGTTCCCAAGTCGGGTCCGCTGGTCCTTGCTCCGAACCACCTAAGCCAGATGGACCACTTCTTCTGTGGGCTCTATCTGCGGCGGAAGATCCGCTTCATGGGCAAGTCCCAGCTCTTCGGACCGCCCGTCCTCACCTACGTCTTCAAGCACGGCGGCGTCTTCCCGATCCGCCGCGGCAACCACGACGAGGAGGCCTTCAAGACCGCCTATACGGTCCTCGACCAGGGCGGGATGCTGCTCGTCTATGCCGAGGGGGGTCGCCAGCGCAGCGGCGAGCTCGGCGTGGCCCGGCCGGGGATCGGCCGCATCGCCCTGGAGTCCGGGGTGCCGATCGTGCCGGTCGCGATCCACGGCTCGGCCAAGGTGCGGCGTTGGAAGCGCCTCACCTTTCCCAAGGTCACCGTCCAGTACGGCGAGCCGCTGAGCTTCGATCGCGAGCAGTCGCCGAGCCGCGAGCGCCAGCAGGAGGTCGCCGAGGAAGTCTTCGCGCGGGTGCGCGAGATGTACGAGGGAATCGCCGCTACTCGTAGCGGGCGCTGAGCCCGGCGTAGAACTCCGGGTCGTGGCCCGGGGTGACGATCGCGTCGGGGTACTCGCGCTTGAACAGCTTCAGCTCCTGCAGCGAGCGGCGGTAGTTGTGCTCGTCGAAGGGACGCGGGGCCAGGGGGGCGTCGCCGTCGAGTTGGCCCTGCATGTAGGTGGCGTCGCCGCCGATCACGAAGTCGCGCTTGCCGAGGTGGGCGATCACCGACATGTGGCCAGCGCTGTGGCCCGGCGTGTAGGCGAGCCGCAGCGAGCCGTCGCCGAAGAGGTCGAAGCAGCGGCCGAAGGTGGCGTAGGAGTCGATGCCGGCACGGTCGAAGTCGACCGTGCGGTAATCGAAGGCGTAGTCGTAGTGGTTGTGCCGGTAGCCGTTGAGCAGCGGCCGCGGGCCGGTCGCGGCGGCGTTCCACTCTTTCTCGCTGACGACGAAGGTCGAGTTGGGGAACTCGGAGATCGCCGAGGTGTGGTCGATGTGCATGTGGGTCATCACCACGATCGGGATCTCGCCAGGGTCGAGCCCGAGCTTGCGCAACTGCGCCGGGGCGTCTTCGCCGGCCTCGAGCGAGGGGTTGCCAAAGCGGTTGCCGAGACTGCCGAAGTTCTCCTTGCCGTCGGTGGCGACCGAGGGGTGCAGGCCGGTGTCGATCAGGATCGCGCCGGCGCTGGGGTGGCGGATCAGGAAGGCGGGGCAGGGAACGGTGGCGGCTGGGTTGCCGCTGAGCAAGGCGCGCAACAGCTTCAGGGTCTCGAGCCGACCGCCTGGTCGTTCCATCATCGTCGCCGGCCAGGTGACATGGCCGGCGACCAGCGGCTCGACCGTGACCGTCGCGCCCGGGGTGCCGCCGGCCAGCGGCTCGTGCAGGGGTTTTGGCTCTACGCTGACCTTCATTGCCGCTGAGGTTACGGTGAGCGCCCGTCTATAGGCTTGCGATGAGTGCGGAGCGAGCAAACGTGCATATCTGATTCTTCGTGCAGCGAGCGAAGCACGATCATTGGTTTTCATGGCTGAAAGCCCGCATTCGCGCATCTTCAAGGAGGGTTTGCTCGACGGCGAGGTCTGCGTGGTCTCCGGCGCCGGCAGCGGCCTGGGGCGCGAGACCGCGCTTGAGCTGGCTCGACTAGGCGCGATCGTGGTCGGTTGCGGGCGCCGCGAGGAGCCCTTGGCGGAGACGGCCGAGCTGGCCGCCGGCCTGGCTGGATCGTTCAGCCACGAGGCGATGGACATCCGCGACGAGGAGGCCGTCGACCGCTTCTTCGACCGCGCGCTGGCCGACCACGGGCGGATCGACGTGCTGGTCAACAACGCCGGCGGCCAGTTCCTGGCGCCGGCCGAGTCGATTACGCCGAAAGGCTTTCGCACCGTGATCGAGCTCAACGTCGAGGGCACCTGGCTGATGACCCATGCGGCGGCGAGGAAGGCCTTCATCCCGCAGGGGGGCGGCAAGGTGCTCAGCGTCACCCTCTCGCCTCACAACGGGATGCCGGGAATGGTGCACTCCGGTGCCGCCCGCGCCGCGGTCGAGAACATGATGCGCACCCTCGCGGTCGAGTGGGCGCGCTTCGGGATCAGGACCTGCGCCCTCGCCGCCGGCCAGTTCGCCACCGAGACCCTGCTGACCAAGTATCCCCAGGTCGTCGTCGACAACCTCGAGCGCTCGATCCCGATTGGCCGCGCCGGCCGGGCTGAGGAGATGGCCTGGCTGGTCGCCTACCTCGCCTCGCCGGCCGGCGACTTCGTCTCCGGCACGACGATCACGATCGACGGCGCCCGCGACAACTGGGCCGGCCCCTGGCCGCCCGAGGCGATCGCCAACGAGAGTGGCGACCCGGTCGCCGAGGAGCGGCGGCCGAAGAATTGAACTGCATCAAATTTCCGGTCTGCTGGGCCGGAAATTTGATGCAGTTCGCTAGCCGCGCGGCTCAAGGATGACGAGGGGGATTTCGCGGCCCTTGCTGCGTGCCGCGTAATCCTCGTAGCCATGGTAGGCCTTGACCACGATTGGCCAGAGGCGCTCGCGCTCCTCCGGCGTCGCAACTCGGGCGTGGACCTTGCGGTGCTCGGGGCCGATCTGCACCGTCGTGTCCGGGTTGGCCTTGAGGTTGTGGAACCAGGCCGGATGCCTTGGGAAGCCGCCCTTGGAGGCGACCACGACGACGTCGTCGTGGTCTTTGACGTAGAGCAGCGGCGAGGTGCGCTTCGTGCCGCTCTTCGCCCCGACGTGGTCGAGCAGCAGCATCCTGCCGCCCACGCCGGGGATGGTGTGGCCGAGGCGCCCACCGCTGGCTCTGTAGAGCGCGGTGTGCAGCCCCATGAAGCGACGGGTGGCAGGCCAGATCCTGTCCGCTACGTCGAGATAGCGGGGAGTGCTCCTGCCACCTGTCGCCTGGGGGCTCAGGTGTACATCCCCCCGAACATGCCGCCGGTGACGTTGAGCACCTGGCCGTGCACGTAGTTCGCCAACGGCGAAGCGAGGAAGAGGACCGGGCCGGAGGCCTCCTCGGGCGTGGCCGGGCGGCCGAGCGGGATGATCGCCGAGGCCATCGCCCGCATCTGCTCGGGGATGCCAAGCTCGATCTTCTCGCCACCGGGGGCGGTCATCTCTTCGCCCTCCTCCTTGGCGGCGGTGAGACGGGTTTCGACGAAGCCGAAAGCGACGGCGTTGACGTTGATCTTGAACTGGCCCCACTCCTTGGCGAGGGTTTTGGTCAGGCCGACGACGGCCATCTTCGCCGCCGAGTAGTTGACCTGGCCGGCGTTGCCCATCGTGCCGGAGGTGGAGGAGACGTTGATCAGCTTGCGGAAGACCTCTTTGTCTTCGCCGCGCTCGGCCTTCGCCGCCTCGCGCCAGTGGGGGGCAAGCGCCCGGGCGACGCGGAAGGGCACGACCGTGTGGATGTCGATCATCGCCTGGAACTGCTCGTCGGTCATCTTGTGGGCGACGCCGTCCCAGGTGTAGCCGGCGTTGTTGACGACGATGTCTACGGCGCCGAAGGCATCGATGCCCGCGGCGACGAGCTTGTCGGCGGCCTCGGGCTGGGTCAGGTCACCGGCGTGGACGGCGGTCTCGCCGTTGATCTCGCCCGAGGCCTGTTCGGCGACGTCGGCGTCGAGGTCGTTGATCAGCACCTTGGCGCCCTCGCTGGCAAACATTTCGGCGGTCGCCCGGCCGATTCCTCGCGCCGATCCGGTGACGATCGCCGCCTTTCCGTCAAGAAGTCCCATTAGTCGCTCTCTCCTTATGGATTCAGTGAAATTCGGCTCGGGAGGCTACAAGGAACCAACCGCCCTGGTTGACTGGCCAGTCGGGCGGGCTCGCCGCTGAGTTTGAGGTTTGTACCCATATGTGCCGACAAACCTCAAACTCAGCACGGTCAGGGGGCCGGGAACATCCACATCTGGTACTCGAACGCGGTCTCGTAGCCCAGCTCTAGGTAGATCGGCTTGCCCATCGGTGACGCCTGCAGCGAGGCGACGTCGGCGCCGAGATCGAAGCCGGCGTTGGTCGCGGCCACGGTTACCGCCCTGCCGAGGCCCTTGCCCCGCGCCCGCTCGAGGCTGCCCACCCAGTAGATGCCGGCGACGCCGTGGCTGACCATCGTCATCGCGATGCTGACCGCCTCGCCGTCGAGCAGAGCGAGGAAGGCGACGACGTTCTCGGCGAGCAGGCCGGCGTGGTTGGTGTAGCCGGCGAAGACCTCGGGCGGGAAGCCGATGCTCGCGTAGGAGGTGATCGCGACGCGCCAGAAGTCGTTCGCCTGCTCGACCGTGGTCAGCCTGCGCAGCTCGGCCCCGGGCGGGAGCTCGGGCGGCTCCAGCTTTTCCCCGAGCGTCATCTCCGGCATTTCGTAGACGAGCTGAAAGTCGGCCGCTTTGGCGGCAGCGATGAGATCTTGGTCCGCCGCTTCTCCGCCTCGCACCCAAATGCTGAAACTACGCTCACGGGCGGCGAAGAACTCCTTGGCCCGAGTGACGAATTCGGCCGCGTCGACGCCGTCGTCGCGGCGAAAGGCGCCGTTGGAGATCACCGGGTGGGTGGAGCTACCGGCGCCGAAGAGCCAGCCCGGCTCGGCCTCGATCGCGGCACCCGGGTCGAGCTCGAAGAACTGGCGCGAGCTGTCGAGGAGGTTGAGGTGGGAGCGCTGCAGCGGGTTAGTGGCCAAGTTCGATGCCGCCGCTCTCGGTGACGGTCCAGTGCGGGTTGTGGGCGACCTCCCAAGGATGGCCGTCAGGGTCGATGAAGACCCCGCTGTAGCCGCCCCAGAAGGTCTCGGCCGGCTCGCGCCCGATCGTCGCGCCGGCGTTTCGCGCCTCCTCGGTCACCGCATCGACCTCGGCCGGCGAGCCGAGGTTGAGCGCCAGGGTGACGCCGCCCCAGCCGCCGCCGTCGGCGACCGCGCTGTCCTCCGCAAGGCGTGCCCGGTCCCAGAGGGCGAGGACCATCTCGCCGGTCTGGAAGAAGACGACGTCGTCGTCCCGCGCCGCGCCGGTGGTCCAGCCGAGCGCCTCGTAGAAGCGGCGCGCCCGCCCGAGGTCACCCACGCCGAGGGTGATCAGGTTGACACGCTGCTTCACGGGCGGTTCAGCTTGCGGGCCCTGCGGGCGGCGGGTCGCCGGCAGGTGGCTCGGTTACCTGAGGCTGCTCGGGCAGCGGCGGTGGCATCGGGTCGGCGGGGGCGGGAGGCGCAAGTTCGCCCTCGGCCGGGTCGGCCTCGGCCTGCCAGACCTTGTTCAGCTCGGACTGGACGTAGAACCACAGCGCCGGCGAGATGACAACGAAGAGGATGATCGCGATCCAGCCGTTGAGCGGCGTCTGCCCTGCGACCTTCGAGGCGCCCATGACGCGCTTGGTCCCGCGCCAGTAGGTGATCAGGGCCGGCACGACGATGATGCCGCCAGGGAAGAGGGCGAGCAGCGAGTTGGTTGGGTTCTGCCCGAGGTCGTAGCCCTTCGCCTTGCCGTAGTCGCGCAGCTCGCGATTGATCTTGTACCACCAGACCAGGTGATAGATGCCGAGCGTGATGTACGGCAGCAGCGCCGCCGCCCATGGGCTGCGGATCTTCACTTTGTCCTGGCTCTCCCTGAGCTGCATTTCGTAAGCCATGTAACCCTCGTTTCTCCCCGCGTCGAATAGGTCGAAAAGACCCTACTCGACGTTTCGCGCGAAATTCACCACACCCACATTTACGCTCTACGCTTCGAACCGACGTCCAGATGACCGTTCAACTGACTGAGGAAACTTTGCGATCCGCGTACCGGGCTTTCAATGCTCGCGACGTCGACGCGGCGCTGGAGTTGATGCACCCCGACGTCGATTGGCCCAACGCGTGGGAGGGGGGTCGTGTTGTCGGGCGCGTTGCCGTGGGCGATTACTGGCGTCGGCAGTTCGAATCGATCTCGAGCAAGGTAGAGCCCGAGGCGTTCGATCATCTGGTGAACGGTGAAGTGAGCGTCCTGGTTAACCAGACGGTTCATGACGCGAAGAGTGGGGAGAAGCTCTCGGAGGGCGCAGTTCGCCATCGCTACCGGCTCGAGGACGGCCTGATCATGTGGATGGACGTCGAGGAGGCCGCGGAGTAGCGGCCTCCGAGCGTCTATGCGCCGGCGATCGCCGCCAGGTCCTTGGGCCTGAGCAAGGCGACCAAGGTGCTGCCGTCGACGACGGCGAGGCCGCCCTTGCGCAGCTTCACGTTGGCGCCGGTGAGGCGCGCCACCTCGGCGGAGAAGTCGGGCTCGTGGCCGACGAGGAGGACGTCGCCGCGGCCGGCGGTCAGGGCGGTCGAGTCGAAGGGGCCGCCGCGAAGCTCCTCGGCGATCTCGGGCTCAGGGCCGAGCGCCTCGCAGGCCAGCCTGGCGGTGTCGGCGGCGCGGACCTTAGGGCTAGTCAAGCAGGCGTCGGGAGCGGTTGCCAGCGCCGCCAGGGCCTTGCCGGCGGCGCGCGACTGGCGCTCGCCCTTGAGCGTGAGCCGACGCGCCGCGTCGTCACCGAGGCCTTCCTCGGCATCGCCGTGCCTGAGCAGGTAGATCACTGACCCGATGCTACGAAGTCGGGCCGGCGGGGCGCGCTGCCTATGCTCGGGCCTTGGCCTTCCGCCGCGTCACAGCCCTCGCCACGCTCGTCGCTTGCCTGGGGTTGGCTCTCTGCGGCACCGCGTTCGCCCGTTGGCACCCGGCTCCAACCACCCAGCCGTGGCAGTGGCAACTGCAGGGCAAGATCGACACCGGTGTCGATGCCCCGGTCTACGACGTTGATGGCTTCGAAACGCCGGCGAGCGTCGTGCGACTGCTGCACGAACAGGGGCGGCACGTCGTCTGTTATCTCGACGTCGGCAGCTGGGAGAGCTACCGGCCCGATGCGGGGTCGTTCCCCAAGTCGGTGATCGGCCGTCGCTACGAAGGCTTCCCGAACGAGCGCTGGCTCGACATCCGTCGCTTCCACCTCTTCGCCAAGCCGCTCGAGCGGCGCTTCGACATCTGCGCCCGCAAGGGGTTCGACGCGGTCGAGCCGGACAACATCGCCGGCTGGGAAAACAAGACGGGCTTTCCGATCGGTGCCGGGGCGCAGCTGCGCTTCAACCGCTGGGTTGCGCGGCAGGTGCACGCGCGCGGGATGGCGGTGGCGTTGAAGAACGACGGCGGCCAGGTGGGGCAGCTGCTCGGCAGCTTCGACTTCGCGATCGTCGAGCAGTGTTTCCAGTACGACGAATGCGGTACCTACGAGCCGTTCGTCAGGGCCGGCAAGGCTGTCTTCGAGGCCGAGTACGAACTCGAACCGTCCGAATATTGCGACGCCGCGGCGAGCCTTGGCTTCAGTGCGATCGGCAAGTCATACGATCTCTTCGCCCGGCCCTGGCGGCCCTGCCCGGTGGCCGGGATGTCCTAGTCGGCTCGGCCGTACCATCGAGTGCACGATGCTCATTGCGCTCGGTGGCCACCTCCTTTATCGCGAGATCTCCAAGGGCAACTGGATCGTCGTCGCGGCTTTCGTTGGAGTGCTGCTGCTGGCGCGCTTCTGGCCGCAGGTCGTCGCCTGGGTCGGGCAGCGCTGGCGTGCGCGCTGAGCGTGGCTCAGCAGCCGCCCAGGCGATGAAGCCGACGGCGGTAGGTCTGCATCGAGGCGTGTCGCCAGTCTCCGTGGGTCTGTTGCTGCAGGCTCGCGACCCGCTCGCGGTGATAGGGAGAGGAGAGGCTCTCGGCGTGCCCGATCACGTTGCGCAGCTTGATCTGGAAGCGGCAGCGCAGGTAGTGAGTCAGCGCCAGTGAGGCGCGCATCTGCCGCGGGTTGTCGAGCACTTCCGCGTCGCTGAAACCGGTGTGCTCGATTCCGATCGCGGTCCAGTTGAGCCCGACCGTGTGCCGGCAGCGCGTCCGCGTCGAGACCAGCTGGTAGATCCGCCCCGATCCTGAGACGACGAAGTGTGAGCAGACATTCGGAAGCTCATGCAGCTCCGGATCCGGGTGGTCGGGCGCGAACGTGTTGTAGACCGAGGCGGCGGTCCCGGCTTCGGCCCAGTGCTCGACGATCACGTGCGGGTGCTTCAGGCGCCAGGTGTGTTCCCCGTAGTGCCGCTCCGAATAAGCCGCCATTTGCCGCTTGCGCTTCGGGCCGAAAGGGATGAGGTCGCGGATGATTCGTGGGCGCGGAGCGAGCGTGCCTTTGGCCGCCGCACTACGGCCGCTGGATCCGGCCACCGCTTGGTGCGCCATCGCTCCACCGGCGAGGCCGGCGAGCAGAACGAGGAGGCAGAGGCTGACCTTGCTCAAGGCCGATCCGCATCGAGGAGGCCGAGGATGAGCGTTTCGCGGGCGCGGTTGAGCATCTTCGTGAGCATGCCAAAGGTACTGATACATACCTGGATACATACACTTGCCCCATGTCAACCATCCATTCGCGCGAGATACTCTCCTCGCGGCTGGGGCACCTCCGCGGTCGAAACGATAACTACGCATTCGTTGTCGGCTCCGGCCTGACGGCGCCACGAGTTCCCGATGTAAGCGCAGCGCTCCAGTGGATGAAGGCGGAGCTGGGCGGAAGCCCTGAGGATCGGGCGACATTCGACGCGGCGGTGCGCAATAAGGCGGGCGGCGAGCGGTATCAGGCCGCCGCCGAGATCCTTCTTGGCCTCCGCGGCCAGCAGGCTCTCAACATGACCGTGCGGTCCATGGTGCTGAACGCACACAAGCCCAGTATCGAGGCGCTTGCCGCCGGCAAGCTGACGGCAAGCGATTTTGATGAGGATTACTGTGCGGCTGCGGAACGCGATCTCAGCGGCTGGATTGTCCCATCGGCCGTTCAGGGCCTCGCTGACCTCCTTCTCTCGACTGCGGCCGACCACGACGGTCTTGTCCTGACCACCAATTTCGACCCTCTCGTGGAGATCGCGGTGCGACGTGCTGGGGGAACGGCGATAACCAAGATCTTCGACGCCGACGGACGGCTGGAGGATGTCGCAACGGGTGGTGCGGTCGTCGTCGCACACTTGCACGGCTTCTGGCAGCGCGATGACACGGCGCACGTACCGGCTCAGTTGCGGCAGGAGAGAGTGGAACTCCAAGTCTCGCTGGAAGACGCTCTGCGGGAGAGGACAACCATCGTCGCCGGGTACGGCGGCTGGGACGATGCTTTCACCGCTGCCCTTGTAGCAGCGATTCGTCGGCACCGAGTGGGAGACCTCGACGTTCTCTGGACCTTTCGCAGCGACGACGAGGACCACCTCTCCGAACGTCACGCGCGACTCTTCGCAAGCGTCGGATTCGTTCCAGGACGCGTCACCTTCTACCGCGGCGTCGACTGCGAGTCTCTCTTCGACATGATCGCCGGCGCCCAGGCGCCGAGCGCCGAGGATGGAGGCGCGGCGGCGCCGGCTGTCGATGACTTTCGTTCGCCGCTCGAGGCCTTCACCGCTATAACCCCGACCCTTCTTACCGAACAAGAGTCTGTACGCGGCTCCGACCTCATTCGCTTTTTCGACGGTCAGATGCCAACTTGGCGAACTGCGCTTTCGCCAGACGTTCCTTTGCTAGGTCCGGCGAAAGGTGCGCTTGACGTGCTGACAGCGGGGAACGAACCGGACGCCCTCGGTGTGACGCTTCTCGCGGGGCCGGCGGGCGAAGGGAAGTCGACCGCGCTGCGTCAGGTTGCCGCTGCGTGCGTCGCCGGCGGAGACTGGCGCGTACTTTGGCGAGAGTCCGGCGTGCAGGGGCGCATTGATGTCTCCGAGCTACAACAAGGCGATCGGCCATGGCTGCTGGTCATCGATGACGCCGACGTCGTCGCGAAGGAATGCTTTGAGGTGCTCCGAAGTCTGCACGAACACGGTCGTAAAGATGTGGCTTTCCTTCTTGCCGCGCGCACCACCGATTGGCGGGCCGAGCGTAACCAGTCACGACCATGGTCTAGCTACGCTCAGTTTGTCACGATTCCGGTTGAGGGTCTGGATAGCCAAGACGCATCGGCCATCGTGGAGGCATGGTCGACGGCAGGCGAGGCGGGCCTCGGCGATCTGGCGCGAATACAGGAGCCGGAGCGAAGGAGCGAGGCTCTCCTCCGTGCGGCACAGGAGGAAGCCGCCGGCAGCGAAGGTTGTCTCTTCGGCGCGATGCTTCGAGTGAGGATCGGCGATGGTTTGGACGACCACGTTCGGACGCTCGGTGAGCGCCTTGAGGGCATTGGTCTCGATTCGGGTGCGACCTTGCTTCAGGCATTCCTCTGCGTAGCTTGCGTTCACGCTCAGGGTGTGACAACTCTTCGACCGGAGGCGCTGGCAGCCGCGCTCGGGATAGCGCGAAATAGAATCTACGGGGAGGTAATTTGGCCTCTCGGCGAGGAGGCGGCTCTCACTCATGCCGGTTCTCACCTAATGATTAGGCACCGGTCCATCGCAGAGGTGGCGGTGCGCCTTGCCGACGATTGGGGGCAGGACATTGGCGAGATCTACTACGCCATCCTGAAGGGAACGGTCCGGACCTTTCGCGAAGGCGGATACGTCCCTGACCTCGCCGGCATTGTCTATCTACCAGGCAAGCTTCGTGGCGATCCTCGCGTTGCACTACGTGCTGCCGAAGGGGCATATGACGAGGAACCGGAAAGGCTTAACTTCCGGACCAGCCTCTGCAGCGCAATGCGGAAAGCGGGCCGCGCGGGGGAGGGCATGAAGTTGGCCCGCAGCACATACGACGAACTCGACTCGATGGTCGATCCGCAGGGAGCGAGGGCACTACTCTACGAGTGGGCGGTATGCGCTGGAATAACCGGAAACGTCATGCTCAACGCCTATCTAGCAATCTGGTCTCTGGCTGATCATCCTACCCCCAAGGCCCAACGACTTAGTCGGATCCACCTCGAAATGGTGTTGCCCGGTCTATCGGAGTCGCTCGATTTGATGGCAAAGAAGGTCGATGACCCTTGGCCAACTGCAGTAAGGACGGCGGTGATGGAGATCCGCGACCGCCTGATGGGGAAGCTCGACGGTCCAGGGAATCTGGACCAGCCGATCGACCGGTTTAAGGAACTCTCCGACAGACTCTCAGGCGTGGTTAAGGAAGCCGATCCCCACGCAGTCACCTCTTCCGACCCCATGACCTTCGCTCAGGTCAAGAAGATGGTCGAGCAGATGGCCACAGCTCCATAAGCCTGTTCGAGGGGGGAAGCGACGACCGTGAGTGATCACTCGTGGTCGGCCTGATGTGTCCGCAGTTCGGTCAGAGGGGATAGGCGCGGCGCATGCAGCGATCGAACTGAGGCACGGTGAACGCCGCAAGGCCGTGGCCCGGTGTGAATAGCAGCCCCTTCTCCTCGCTCGGATGATGATCCGAGGGCAAGGGTGCCGACTACCGGCGCCGGGGGGCATCTGTGCCTGCTCGATGAGCCGCGGGGGCTCCGAGGTCGCCTTGGCGCTCGAAGCTGTCGCTTAGGAGGTCGGCCTAGCTGAGAAAATCACCGTATGGACTCTCGCCACGAAGACGCGTTGCGCCGCATCCGCCAGGCCGATAAGGCGTGGAGCGATGACGGCCACGAGCCGGAGCTCTTCCGACTACACCACCGCGGCGGGATGGAGAGCCACATCGATCATCCCCGCTGGGACCGGGCTTGGGCTGTCCCCTCGGAGCACACCATCGACGACCTCGAGGAAATGGGCTACCTGCGGGTCGAGCCCCATTTCGACAAGCGTCGCTCGTTTGTGCTGACGCCGGATGGACGGCGCAAGGCTGAGGAGCCGACTGGCGGCTCCTCTTACACCGATGCCGAACGACAGGAGTACGCGAAGAAGGCGGACGCCGAATTGGCGCTGGCGATCGAGACTTTCTTCGGGCAGGTCGGAAATGAGACGTTTACGGCCGATGACCTCGCCGCTGCGGTTCCGATGCCGAAGTTCGAGATCACGGCCGCCGTGCACTGGCTGCGGCTCGCCCATGCCGAGGGCAAGGTCTCGCCGGCTGGAGGCGGCTGGCGCGTGAATGTCGATGGGTCCGGCCCGACCTTTCACGTGCGTGTCGTGCCGGCCAAGGCCCGCGACCAGCTAAGCGGCCCGATTTACGCCCTTGATCTGACAGAGGCGGAGGTGCTGGAGAAATTCGTCGCCCCCTACCAGGAGCGGTTGGCGCTGAGCTGGGACGATCGCACCCTGAGCAGCTACCGCAAGCCGAAGATCGGACGGCTCTACGAGTCCGGGGCCGAGACGGTGGCGCGGATCCGCGAGAGTCTGAAGCACTCGACGATGGTCCATGTGCCCAACCAGGCCGAGGAGCTCTTTTTCGATAAAACGGTTCAGGACGTGACCGAGCAATACATCGGCCCGGACGAGCCGCTCAAGGTGGATCCCGAGTTGGCCCCCACGGGCCGGCTCGCGCGTCCGGGCGGCAAGAAGAAGATCTTCCTCGTCCACGGCCACTCCCGCAAGGACGAGCTCGCCCGCTTCCTGGAACGCAGCACCGGCGTCGACGTCACGATTCTCGAAGAGCAGCCGGGCCGCGGGCGGACGATCATCGAGAAGTTCGAAGGCGAGGCCGGCGGGGCGGCCTTCGCCGTCGTCCTACTCACCGCCGACGACGTCGGCGCAGCCATGGACGAGCAGGCGAATCTGCGCCCCCGCGCGCGCCAGAACGTCGTGCTGGAGCTCGGCTACTTCGTCGGCCGCATTGGCCGCGAAAACGTCGTCGCGCTACATGACCCCGAGGTCGAGCTGCCATCCGATTACACCGGCGTCGAGTACGTACCGCTCGACGGCGACTGGAAGCACAAGCTGATGACCGAGCTGGGTGCCGCCGGCTTCGACGTCAAGCACCCGGGCAGCTAAGTAACGCCTTCACCGAGACCTCTTGCTGCGAGCGCGGTGCGGATTCCCGCGCCCGTCGCGCTGTCGGCCTGGAGGGAGCGCGCCCGTACGACCTGCGTCACAGCTTCGTCTCGTTCCGCCTGATGCGGACGACGAGGAGGGGAGCAGGAAATCCCTGCTAATCCCTACAACCCCATCAGCTTGCCGAGGATCTCCTTCATGAGTTCCGAGCATGGCACGGGAGGGCACGCGGGATCATCGGAGGGCACGGATTCCCAGCAAATCAGCCTGTTTGGGAACGGGTGCGATGATCAGTCGTGATCAGGGGTGGCTCGGACAATGTGTCCGAATCGTGTCCGCCAGGAGCTTCCCGCCCCGGCGCTACCATTCCTGACGTGGCCGCATCGCCAACCACCCGCGTCGAGATCGACACCGATCTACTCGACCGCCTGCGCAAGCGTCGCCCCGAGCGGAGCGACCGCGAGCTGCTCGAAAGCGCCGTTCGCATCCAGCTGGGACGTGAGGCAATCGCCCGCGTCAGGAAGCGCTTTGCCGGCGTGCCGATGGAGGAGATCGAACGCGAGGCGGTCAAAGCGGTGCACGAAGCTCGCCGCGAACGCGCCGTCGATTGAAACGGCTGGTCATAGACGCCAGCACGCTGGTGTCTGGAATCACCGGCTCGCGCCTTGAGAGTCCGCCTTGCGTGATCTACGACGCGGTTTCGGAGATGAGCGTCGAGGTCGATCATCTGCCCGCGCCTGCTTGTCGAGGTCGAGCGTGCGCTGCGAAAGCCCTACTTCCGCGAGCTGATCGACGACCAGGAGATCGCCGAAGCCATTTCGATCATTCGTGATGCTGGGATCATGCTCGACGACCCGGCCGATCCCCCAGCTGTCCTACGCGATCCGACCGACGACTACTTGATTGCTCTTGCCCGGAAAGCCGGTGCTGAAGCGATAGTTACCAGCGATGGCGATCTACTTGACCACGACGCTCTGAGTCCTCCGGCACTCGATCCTCGGACGGCTTGCAAGCTTCTCGCGCTAATCGACTAGGGCTCGTCTAGATCAGCCGGTACCGTATCGGCAGGATGCCGCAGTTGCTCGACAATCCCGTCTCATCGCCAAGGCTTGCCCGGCACGCATGCCGTTTTTGCGATCACCTGGAGGCTGGAACCAGCGAGTCCTTGAACTGGCGTGTCGTTGCCGAGACGGATCGGCTTGTGGCTGTCCCATCGGTGGGTGCGCTCGTCCCTGGCTGGCTCCTACTCATCCCAAAGACGCATGCCCTGAACCTTGCGGAGTTTGCTGCAGGGACCTGGGCCACGCTTGAGCACGAAATCGAAACTATCGCACGGAGATGGGAGGCTGTCTTTGGTCCGCTGACCTGGTTTGAGCATGGACCGGTCCGGCCGGGAACCCCTACAGGGTGCAGTATTGACCATGCGCATCTCCACCTTGTTCCGCTTGGGTCGATGGACCTCCTTCAACCGACCAAGGCGCAGTTCCCAGAGCTTTCTATTGCGAAAGTAGAGAACTTCTGCACCTCGCTCCGGACAGTCGTGGATAGCGATTTTCCATATCTCTACCTGCGTACACCAGATGCAAAATCTTGGTTGGCGATGGACAGTCGGATTCCCAGTCAAGCCTTTCGCGCAGTCATCGCCAATGAGCAGGGGAGACCGGATGAATATGACTGGAAGCGTTTCCCCCAGCGTTCTGTTACTCAGAAGACGATAGACATAGCCCTAGCGGTTCCATGAGCGCGATCGGCTGCGGGATTCGCCTGAATGCCAGATACAGACCCAGAAGCTCCTAGCGAAGGGAGGGGGGACGTCGGCGAGGGGGGACAGCCGAACCCCACCAGTCATCCGAGACGGTTGGGCGCTCAAGAGCCATCTGACTTTGCGCCCTCAGGCGATCTTTTTGACGACCGACCGCCGTGGGAGTGGAGATCGCGCTACACCGACGCGAGATGCATTCGGCAGATGTGGGCTGAGGGTATCTACCTAGCGGCGCTACTTGTCCTAGCCGTGGCGACGTTGGTCCTAATTTGGCAAGGATCCCCCGAAGCGTGGCTAGATGTGAATCACTACCGGTACGAAACCTTTCAGGTTTACTCGTACGCTGCTCTCGGTGGAGCCCTTGGGGGAATCCTGCTCTCTACGAAGTGGCTGTACCACAGCATCGCAAGGGGTCGCTGGCACATTGACAGGGTCGCTTGGAGACTTTTCACGCCGCTGCTGTCCGCGGTGTTCGCTTTGGCGCTCGTTGCGCTCTTGCTCTCGGGCATGCTTGAGCTTTTTAATCGCGATCTTCTGCGGAGGCCTCCGAGTGTATTTGGTTTGAGTCTTGTTTTTGGTTATTTCTCCGACTTCACCGTTGCACGTCTTTATGAAATTGCAGAGCACCTCCTAGGATCGCAAAAGGCTGCAACTGGGTCGGCATGTGAAAATGACGCACCCGCCGAGTGATGTAGCGACAAGAGGGGACAGAGCCCTAAAAGAGGCGAATTTGTTTGGGGCGAAGGCAGTCGGCCTCGCTGCGCTTCCGAAGAGCTGGACACCGAAGTTCTTTGCTTTGAGGGTCGGAGTCGTCGCGCAGGCAGCCGACAACAAGACCCTTGAGCGCAGGATTCGAGCTGCTCTCAAGGACCTTGGGCACTGTCCTGACGGTGTAATGGTTAGATCCAGTGCGCCTGAAGAGGAATTGCAGCAGCGCGGCGCCTTCGACAGCGTGCCCTGCGCTGCCAACGCGAAAGCGGTCATTGAGAGCGCGGCCTCCATCGCCGGCAACAATGCGCAGCCGCTTGGATTCGTTGTCCAAGCTCGTATTCCAGGCGTCGCCACGGGCCATCTATCTAATGAGCGACGCGTCAGCCAGGATCGGCGTCGCTGGCTCTGGGAGCCGGAGTTGGGCCTTGCAGCCGGGTTCAATGACCGCTTCCGAGTCGACAGCGATGTGCCCACCCGAACGAGCCTGAAATGTGCAGAGCTTGAGGATATCCCACGTGTACTTCGCTTCGTGGCTCGCAAGATGACGAAGGTTCCTCAGCGCCTTCATCTGGAGTGGGTATGGGACTCGTCACGCATATGGATAGTTCAACGCGATGTCGAAGAAGCTGCTCCAGGAAGCCCTCCCGGAAACACTTGGGCGCATGGGGCACCCGTACCCCTTGATGGTCCCTTGCGTGTTTTTGCCTTCGCCGCAGATAGCCCTAGGGGCTTTCCAAAGGCTGAGAACGTACGAACATTCGCTCGCGCTGGCCTCCCCCACGGGGATGTGCGAATCCTTAGTGGGCCGGTTGTGATTGCACGGCTTGCCGAAGACCAAATCAGCCGAGAACTCGACCGTGATCTGCGTGAACTCGTGGCGCACCCTGTCGTTGTCCGAACCGATATCCGCTCTGAGAGCGGGGAGCCCGTCTTGCTTTCACGCCGCACGGATGACTGCACGGATTACGGCGAGCTTAGAAGTTTTTTGACCACAACGGCCAAAGGGTTTCTCGATGAAGGTCGGGCCCCAAAAGATGTTGCCTTCCTTGTACATCGCTTCCTGCTGGGGGAGGCTGGCGCATTTGGAATGGCGCGTCCCAAAAGCGATCGGGTCATGATCGATGCAACCTGGGGCCTACCGGACGGACTCTTGTTCCACCCGCACGACTCGTACAAAGTTGATCTTGGGTCGCGTACTGTCGATCGCTATCTCCGCTGTAAGACGGACTACATTGATGTCAATGCAAATGATGAATGGCGGTCGCGCCCAGCGGGTACGCCTTGGGATTGGAAAGCGTCATTGTCGAAGTCGGTTGCCTTGCAAATTGCCGAGCAAGCAACGAAGGTGGCTGAATATGTAGGCGAGAGTATTGAGGTCATGTTTTTCATCTTGAAATCCGAGGCGGAGCAAAAAGTTTTGCCCTGGTTTTTTGACAAGGCGAAACGGCCTCTTGCGGACATTCGGGCTGCGCCCGGCTTCTATGTTGGCGAAAAGGTTCGGATCGAAGACGGCGATGATCTTGCGGCACTGGCTGCAAGCGTAAGCGGGAATGAGGCACCCAAACTAACTCTTCAACTACGGCCCAGCTTCGAACTGCTTAGATCTCGTGAGTTTATTCTTGAAGTAGCAAAAGTGGCTCGGGAACACAAACTGCCCATTGAGCTTGAGGGAAGCCAGCTTTCGCACGTTTATTACCTACTGGATGAAACCGAGGCACCGGTACGCTGTGTCAACCCGTGGGTCCAAGCGGCTCGCCGCCAGCCATTTGGAAAGCTGGTGAGAGATCAGATTCCAATTCGGATTGAGCGGCATGGCGAGTATGCAGCTTTTTATACGGCGAGCAGACACGAACTTGCGGCCTTGATAAGGGCGAAGATGATCGAGGAGGCCACCGAGTATTACTGGGCTCCCGACAAGGCTTCGAGTCTTGAGGAGCTAGCCGACATTCATGAGCTTTTGCGAGCGGCTGCCGAGAGTTTGGAGGTGCCGTTTCGTGAGGTTGAGCGGGTCGCCGCAAGTAAGAGATCGGAGCGGGGGGGCTTTGAGGGGGGGCTTGTGCTGGTCGAAACCCGGGACGTGAATGAGGGTCCGCGCATTGAGGATTCTGGATCTCCGAGTCCAAGGTCCCTATTGCCAGCAGTCCCTCAGGGCAAAAGAAGGCGAGCACTCGCGTCGAGACGTGTGCATCGTCTTCCGGGGCGACGGTTGACGCTTCCATTGGTTCCCCCCACCGGTTGGGAACTGGATGAGTCTCGTGCGGTGGCGCTCGATGCTGAGGATGAGGTCGTTGTGGCCTATGGACCAACGGGCATCCAATTGCAGATTCGTCCCCGGCACCGGGGGCCAGCGACTGGCCAAATCGAGCTGTTCAAAGAAGTTGCCGACGGATAACACTTATTTCCTGTAGACTGATAAGTGTCTAACTGGCACGCTCCGTGCGTGCCAGAGAAGGCCCTAAAGAACCTTGGCAATGCGATTCGAGCACGACGGAGCGAAATCGACGGTCTCTCGCAGGAGGGGCTTGCCGATCTTGCCGGGATGCACCGGACCTACGTCAGCGAGATCGAGCGCGGCTTGCGAAATCCGAGTTATCGGAACCTCGTCCGATTGTCGGCGGCGTTGGAGATACCGCTTTCGCAGCTTGTGGCACGCGCTGAACAACTCGAACGTTAGTCCTCGGGACTTCAAGAAAGAAACGCAAAATGCCCCGGGCGGCGCAGGAACGCCCCCGGGGCCGGCACAGGAGGCGAAGCTCCCATGCACGACGAACATATCCGGCGGCGCGTGCTCACGCCCGCCCACGAGGACCAGATCGTGGAACGTTCGGTCCTCACCGAAGTTCTGTTCCTGCACCCAGCGCAGCTGACGATCTTGGAGCTTGCCCTTCGGGTCGAGGGCGATCTATGGGATCACGACCAGGATGCGGTTGAGCGTGCTGTACGTGAGTTGAGCCGCGATGGGCTCATTACCTGCGACTGTCGCCGTCTTGCGCCCAGCAGGGCTGCTGTGCGCTTTGACGAGCTGCTTGGGGGCGTCAGTTGAGCGCCGTGGCGCAGCGCTTTGGCGAGAACCTGACGAGCGCTCGCGAGGGGTCGGGCGTCACCCAGGAGGAGCTGAGCTTTCGGGCGGGGCTTCATCGCACCGAGATCGGACTACTTGAGCGCGGCGGGCGCATTCCTCGCATCGACACCCTGGCAAAGCTCGCCGGTGCTCTGGGGGTGCCCACATCCAGCCTGCTCGATGGGATCGCCTGGCAGCCGGGGGAGTTCACGCGCGGCGGTTTCCGGCTCCGGTCTTCAAATGAGACCAGCCCATGAAGGCGATCTTGTTCAGCCACAGAGACGAGACCGAGACAGAGCAGTCCAGAGAGCAGGAGGCAGATCTGCCAGCTAGAGACAGACTGAGCGCAGAGGGCTACGAGGCGGACCTCCCAGCAGGTCTCAGACCCGCCTCCAGCTACCAGCCATTTACAGCCCGACACACTATGCACTGTGTGCGATCGTGCCTGGGCCGCAGTTTGGTGATCCCAAAGGTCAGGAAGGTTCCGGGACTTTGGCGGTGATCCCTCAGGCCGGGCCTCTGGCGGCCGATTGTGGCACGGCTTCGCCGTGCGGAGGCCGCCTGTATGGAGGCACGGCGAGAGGCTTTGACCTTCGATTGGTGACGCACTGGGAGGGGGTGAATGGAGTACGTGCTGAGGAAATGCAACGGCTCCAGCCCGACAACAAGATCGAGCGGCTTCTGTCACCGGAGGAAGTTGCCCGAGCTTGTGGTCTTTCGCGTCGCGCTGTCTATCGGGCTATCGCGCGAGGGGAGCTGCGCGCAACGCGCCTCTGCAACCGACTGCGGATTCACCCGGCGGAGTTCGAGAAATGGATCGAGGCGGGAACGCCAAGACCTGAAACGGCTGCTCGGCCGGATGAGAGGACGACGCCCAGAGCCGGCACCGCACGGGGTTTGCGAGCGCTTCTTGCCGAGGAAAGCAGAGCATCGCTATGAGCGTTGAGCGGATCGAGCGGAAAGGCGGGGTTGTCTGGCGGGTGCGGTGGCGCGACGCCCAGGGGCGCGAGCGGTCCAAGGTCATCGGTCGCAAGAGGGACGCGGAAGCCTTCGAGGCGGAGGTCGTCAGGCGCAAGCGGACCGGCGATCTCGACCTGCTCACAGGAGGCCGCGAAACGCTGGCTGAGTTCGCTGAGGAATGGTGGAAGCTCTACGCGGTCCCGAACCTCGCAAGCCGCACGCTCCAGAGCTACGCGAAGTTGTGGGATCGGCACGTTGGGCCGAGGCTTGGCTCGATGCGGCTCAGCGCAATCACGCCCGAAGTCGTGGAGCGCTATCGGGCGGAACTGGAAGCGGATGGGGTGGGGCTGCCGACCGTGCATCGGGCGCTTGTCCAGCTTCAAGGAGTCCTGCGGTGCGCCGTTGAGTGGAGGCGGATCGGCAACAACCCCGTCAAGGCGGTGAAGAAGCCGAAGGTCCGCCGCTATCGCGAGGTTCGACCGTTGCCGCCGCTGTCCGTGGAGCGTCTGCGGATTGCGGCCGCCGGGCGGCGGCGGAAGCACGGGCCGCGTGACGCGACGTTGATCGCGGTACTGGCGTACGCCGGAATCCGCCCCCAGGAGGCCCAGACGCTCTGCTGGGCGGACGTGCGCGAGCGGACGCTGTTGATCGAGAAGGCGGCGGACGGTCAGGGCGGCGTCAAGTCCACCAAGACGGGCCAGACGCGCACGGTGCGGCTGCTCGCACCGCTTGCGGCCGACCTGGCCGAGTGGCGCTCACGGTGCGACCACGCCGAGGACGAAGACCTCTTGTTCCCGAACCGCTCAGGCGGCATCTGGAATGACGGCGCTTGGCAGTCATGGCACCGGGACGCCTGGCATCCCGCCTGCGCCGCTGCCGGCATTGAGAACGCTCGCCCGTACGACCTGCGGCACAGCTTCATCTCCCTGCTCATCCACGAAGGGCGCAGCGTGGTCGAGGTCGCGCGCCAGGCCGGACACTCGCCGACGATGACGCTCGACGTCTACGCGCACGTCTTCGATGAGTTCGACATCGCGGAGCGGGTGTCTGCCGAGGATCAGATCGCCCAGGCACGACGCGATGTGTCCGAATCGTGTCCGCCTGGCGCGGACGATGGGAAGGAGGAGCAGGAATCCCCTGCTAATTCCTACAACCCCATCAGCTTGCCCAAGATCTCCTTCATCACCTCGTCGGTGCCGCCGCCGATCGGGCCGAGGCGGGCGTCGCGGACGGCTCGCTCGATGCCGTACTCGCGCATGTAGCCGTAGCCGCCGTGGATTTGGAGGGACTGGTCGGCGATCTCGAGGACGGCGCGTTGAGTGACCAGCTTGGCCATGGTCACGTCCTGGATGCAGTTTTGGCCTTCGTGGAAGAGGCGCAGGGCGTTGTAGGTGAGGGCGCGGGAGGCCTCGGCCTTGGTCGCCATCTCGGCTACCTGGTGGCGGATCGCCTGGAACTTGCCGATCGGGCGGCCGAAGGCTTCGCGCTCTTGGGCGTAGGAGACGGTGGTCTCGATCAGGCGCTGCATTGCGCCGACGGCGCCGATTGCCATCAGCAGCCGCTCCCAGGCGAAGTTGGCCATGATCAGCCTGAAGCCCTCGTTCTCGCCCCCGAGCAGGTTCTCCTCGGGCACCTCGACGTCGGTGAAGGCCAACTCGCCGGTGTCGGACGAGTGCCAGCCCATCTTCTCCAGCTTCTGCGCGACCTCGTAGCCGGGCATCTCGCGCTCGAGCACGAGGAAAGAGATGCCGCCGTGGCCGCCCCCTTTGGTCGTCTTAACGGCGCAGACGAGGAAGTCGGCGCGGACGCCGTTGGTGATGAAGGTCTTGGAGCCGTTGACGACGTAGCCGCCGTCGACCTTCTCGGCAAAGGTGGAGATGCCGGCGACGTCGGAGCCGGCGCCGGGCTCGGTAATGCCCAGCGCGCCGATCTTCTCGCCGGCGATGCCCGGCACCAGCCAGCGCTGCTTCTGCTCCTCGGTGCCGAAGTTGAAGATCGGCGGCATCGCGATCGAGGTGTGGGCGTTGAGGCCCGCGGCGACGCCGCCGGAGCCGCCGCTGCGGGCCAGCTCCTCGACCCAGATTGCGTCGTGCAGGTGGGTGCCGCCCTGGCCGCCGAGCTCCTCGGGGAACTTGAGGCCGAGGAAGCCGAGCTCGGCGCAGCGGCCGTAGAGCTCACGGGGGAATTCCCGCGCCGCCTCCCACTCGTCGACGTTGGGGGCGATCTCCTGGGTGACGAAGCGGCGGACCGTCTCGCGCAGCTCCTCATGCTCCTCGCCGAATGGCGGCAGCGTCGCGCGCGTTCCCGTGTCCTTGATTACGGTCATCCTGCCTCGCCGCACATCATCCCCGAAAACCGATGGACCACACGACCCTTAGCCTGATCACGATCCCGCTCTTCACCGGGGCGATCGGCTACGTGACCAACCTGAGCGGGGTCTGGATGCTCTTCTACCCGGTGCGCTTCGCCGGGATCAGAGTGCCGGGCCTGGCGCCGCTCGCCAACGTGATGCCGCGGCGCATCCAGCAGATCCCGGGTCTCGGCCAGGGCGGCCTCGGCTGGCAGGGGATCGTCCCCTCGCGAGCGGCGAAGATGGGCTCGATCGCGGTCGACAAGGGGATCTCGAAGCTCGGCAGCCCCGGCGACTTCTACCGCCAGCTCGACCCCGAGGCGATCGCCGAGCAGATCCTCGCGACGGCGCGCGGCGAGATCCACGACGTGGTCGAGCGGATCATGGAGCGCGAGCGCCCGCAGCTCTGGCACGACCTACCGCCACGCGTGCGCGCCGCCGTCCACGCCCGCGTCGAAGAGCAACTGCCCCAGATCGTGCGCACGATCACCGACGAAATCGGCACCCACGCCGACGAGTTGATCGACGTCAAGCTGATGGTGATCCGCCGGCTCGAGGCCAACCCGGCACTGGCCAATCGGATCTTCCTCGAGGTCGGCCGCAAGGAGCTGCGCTTCATCGTCAACTTCGGCTTCTTCTTTGGCCTGCTGCTCGGCATCCCGACCGCCTTCTTCACTCAGGAGGTGCTGACCCAGTGGTGGGTGCTGCCGATCGCCGGCGTGCTGATCGGCTACACGACCAACCTGCTCGGCATCCGCATGATCTTCGAGCCGGTGCGGCCGCGGCGGGTCGGGCCGTTCGAGATCCAGGGGCTCTTCCTCAAGCGCCAACCCGAGGTGGCCGGGGTCTACGCCGACATCATCGCCGAGGACGTGGTGACGATGACCAACGTCGCCGAGGACCTGATGCACGGGCCGAACTCGGATCGCACCCGGCAGCTGATCGAGGACTCGCTGCGCCCCGCGGTCGACCGGGCGCTGGGCCGGGCGCGCTCGGCGGTCCGCGTCGCGGTCGGCAGTCGCGACTACGAGACGATTCGCACCTCGCTCGCCGCCGAGGCCGCCGACTACGCGGTCACTCCGCTCGCCGATGAGGAGTTCAACGCGAGGCAGCGCAGCGGCGTGCGCGAGTTCGTCGCCACGCAGGTGCGGGCGATGGGGCCACCCGAATTCTCGGAAATGCTGCGCACGGCGATGCGCGAGGACGAGTGGCTGCTTTATCTGCACGGGGCCGTGCTCGGATTCGGCGCGGGACTGCTACACCTGGCGATCTTCGGATGAGCCTCGACGACGACAGGGGAGGGCCGGCGGGGCCGCGGCGGACGCCGCCCGCAAGCGGGCAGCAGGCGCTGGAAGAGCTGCTGCAGGCGGCACCCGGCCTGGCCAGGATCGCCGCCAACATGGCCAGGCAGGGGGCCTCGGAGATAGCCAACGCTTATGTAGAGGGCGCCTCGCGGGTGGTGCGCGCCGCTTCCCAGGGCGAGTCGACCGCGGACGCGGTCCAGGAGACTACCGCCGAGCTGCGCGCCTACCTGCGGGAGCTGATCGGGGTGGAGGAAGGGTCGCGCTCGAGGCCCACGAGCGGCGACGCTTCGGCGGAAGCGTTGCGCAACCGTGGCGAGGAGTTGCTGCGCCGCTCGGCCGACGTCAGTGTCGACGTCGATTCCCACCCCGCCTACATGCGGATCCTCGACGCCCTGGCGCCGGACGAGGCCCGCATCCTGCGCTTCCTGGCGCGGGAGGGGGAGCAACCCTCGGTTGATGTTCGGGCGGGCCTGCCGTTCGCCTCCGAGCTGGTCGCCCAGGGCTGCACGATGATCGCCGAGGAGGCAGGCTGCCGCCATGCCGACCGCGTCTACGCCTACCTCAACAACCTCAACCGGCTCGGCCTCGTCTGGTTCTCGCGCGAGGCGCTGCGCGATGCCCGCCGCTACCAGGTGCTCGAGGCGCAAGCGGAGGTGACCGAGGCGCTGGAGAAGGGAGGGCGCACCGCTCGCACCGTGCGCCGCAGCATCGTCCTCACCCCGTTCGGCGAGGACTTCTGTGCGATCTGCCTACCGCTGGAGTAGGCGTTCGCATCGCTGATTTGTGCGCGGCGCACCTCGTTTCAGTTCTGTGCGTGGACCTCAATCCTCGCAACACATTGTCTGAGCACGATTCGGCTAGCGTGGCTACCATGGATCGCACGATGTGGAACGACGCGAGACTGGACGACCGGTTCAACTCGGTCGACAAGCGTTTCGACGATCTGTCGAGCAAGATGGACGCGGGCTTCGCTCGGGTGGACCGCGAGATCTCTGACCTGCGCACCGAGGTGCGGGACCTGCGGCAGCTGATGTTCATCCTCTGGGGGCCGACGATGCTCGGCATCCTCGGCATGATCGCCACCGTTCTGATTTCGAACGGTTGAGTTCCGGCCCGCGGTAGCGGGCCGGAAGCCTCCTTCTACAGCCCGTAACTGCGCCCGATCACGTCGAGCATCACCTCGTCGGTGCCGGCACCGATCCGGTTGAGCCGCACGTCGCGGTAGGCGCGCTCGATCTCGTACTCCTTCATGTAGCCGTAGCCGCCGAGGATCTGGACAGCGTCGTCGGCGACCTCGCAACAGATGCGGGAGGCGTAGAGCTTGGCCATGGTGATCTCGCGCACTGGGTACTCGCCGTTGGCGAAGCGCCAGGCGGTGGCGTAGGTGAACTGCTTGGCGGCCTCGGTCTTGGTCGCCATCTCGGCGATCTTGTGGCGCAGGGCCTGGAATTTGCCGATTGGCCGGCCGAAGGCTTCGCGCTCCTTGGCGTACTCGATCGTCTTCTCGATCATCCGCTCCGCACCCGCGTGGCAGCCGGCGGCGGCGACCAGGCGCTCGCCCTGGAGCTCCCAGGCGATGTGGTAGAAGCCCTTGCCGACTTCGCCAAGCACGGCGTCGGCCGGCACCCGGACGTCTTCGAAGGAGAGCTCGCCGGTGTCTGAGGCGTGCATCCCCATCTTCTCCAGCTCGGCCGAGACGGTGAAGCCGGGCACGTGGTTGCCCTCCTCGTCGCGCAGGGGGAGGACGAAGAGCGTGATGCCCTCGTGGCGGGCGCTGGGGTCGGTCTTGGTGACGAGGACGATGAAGTCGGCGCGCGGGCCGTTGGTGATGAAGGTCTTGGAGCCGTTAATCACGTATTCGTCGCCGTCGAGGATCGCCGTGGTGCGGATGCCGGCGACGTCGGAGCCGGCGCCCGGCTCGGTGATCGCGATGCAGCCGATCTTCTCGCCCTTGAGGCCGGGTTCGAGGTATTTGCGCTTCTGCTCCTCGGTGCCGAGCAGGTGGATCGGCGGCAGGACCATGTCGCTCTGCACGGCGAAGCCCATATTGGTGCCGCCGGAGCCGGAGTAGCTCATGCACTCGGCGCGGACCAGCGAGTAGAAGTAGTCGCCGCCCTGGCCGCCGTATTCCTCGGGGAAGCAGAGGCCGAGGAAGCCGAGCTCGCCGGCGCGCTTCATCGCGGCCGAGTCCCAGTAGGTGTCCTCCCACTCGTTGCGGTGCGGCCACAGCTCCTTCTTCACCCACGACTGCATCGACTCGCGCAGGTCTTCGTGCTCCTGGCTGAAGATGAAGTGCTTGCGCCCGGCCTCGTGGTCGGGCTTGATGACTTTGGAGCCGTTGGTCGTCGCGGTCGCCACTGTCTCTCTCCTCGTTCGCGGGTTCGTGATGGGCGGCGCGGCCGCCGGAAATCCGCCGTGGACAGTAGCACTTCCTACTTTCAGCGCGGTTCGGCTATGGTCCCGGCTCGATGAGCGTCGAGAGAGCGGAGCGCGCAAGCTGATGGTCGAATACGAGCTGGTCGCCTACGAGGTCGCCGAGGGCGTCGCCACGGTGACGCTGAACAACCCGGAGAAGCGCAACATGCTCTCCGGCCAGATGCTGACCGAGCTGGTCGATGCGATGAAGACGGCGCGCGACTCCGAGGACGTGCGGGCTGTCGTGCTGACCGGAGCCGGGGACAAGGTCTTCTGCGCCGGCGCCGACCTGGGTGGCTTTGCCGCCGACGTGCCACTGGTCGCCAAACACTTCGCCTCGGATCTCTTCCTCGAGTTCTTCCGGCTGATGCCGCGCCTCGGCAAGCCGAGCCTCTGCGCCGCCAACGGCCATGTGCTCGCGGGCGGCATGGGCCTCGCCCTCTCCTGCGACCTGCTGATCGCCAAGGAGGGGGCCACCTTCGGCACCCCGGAGATCAACGTCGGTGCTTTCCCCTACATGATCATGGCGATCATCTACCGCAACGTCCCGCGCAAGAAGGTCAACGAGATGATGCTGCTGGGCGAGCGGCTCAGCGGGGAGGAAGCGGTCGAGTACGGGCTCGCCAACAAGGTGGTCCCGGCCGGGGAGTTCGACGCCGCCGTTGCCGACTGGGCGACCAGGCTGGCCTCGAAGAGCCCGGTGCTGATGCGGCTCGGCCACGACGCGATGTATCGCCAGCAGGACATGGCGGTGGACGACGCGCTCGACTACCTGCGCTCGCAGCTCTCGCTCACCTTCACCACCGAGGACATCGTCGAGGGCGTCACCGCATTCTTCGAGAAACGCGATCCGCAGTGGAAAGGGCGTTAGTGGCGACTGACCAAGAGAGCAAGCACCTGCTGCCGGGGACCGCCCCGCTCAGCGACCTCACCGAGCAGCTGCACGAGCGGCGCGACAAAGCCCGGCTCGGCGGCGGCGAGGAGAAGATCGCCAAGCAGCACGAGCGCGGCAAGCTGACCGCCCGTGAGCGGATCGCCCTGCTGGTCGACGAGGGCAGCTTCGTCGAGATGGGCATTCACGGCAGGCCCCACTTCGCCCAGCGGGCGATGGACGGCAAGGACGCTCCTGCCGATGGCGTGATCACCGGCTGGGGCGACGTCGACGGCCGTCCCTGCTGCGTCGCCGCCTACGACTTCACCGTGATGGCCGGCTCGATGGGGATGACCGGCGAGCTCAAGGTCACCCGCCTGCGCGAGATGGCGCTCTCCAAGCGGATGCCGTTCATCTGGCTGCTCGACTCGGCCGGCGCCCGCATCCAGGAGGCGGCGGGCTCGCTCTTCGCTGGCTCCGGCCACCTCTTCCGCGAAGAGGTCGAGATGTCGGGAGTGATCCCGATGGTGGCGGCGATGATGGGGCCCTGCGCCGCTGGCACCGCCTACATCCCGGCGCTGGCCGACTTCGTTCCGATGGTCTCTGGCCAGGGCGCGATGGCGCTCGCCGGGCCGCATCTGACCAAGGCCGTTACCGGCGAGGACATCACGATGGAGGAGCTCGGCGGCGCCAAGGTGCACTGCCGCAAGTCGGGCGTGGGCGATCTCGAGGTGAAGGACGACGAGGAGTGCATCGAGGCGATCAAGACCTACCTCTCCTTCTTCCCGTCCAACTGGGAAGAGAAGCCACCAGTCCTGGACGTCTCGGATCCGATCGACCGCAAGTCGGAGCAGCTGATGGAGATCGTCCCCGACTCCTCGCGCCAGCCCTACGACATGTACGACGTGATCCGCGAGATCGTCGACGACGGCGAGTGGTTCGACCTCAAGCCGAAGTTCGCCAAGACGCTGATCACCTGCTTCGCTCGCTTCGGCGGCCAGCCGGTCGGGATCGTCGCCAACCAGCCCAAGCAGCTGGCCGGGATCCTCGACAACGACTCGGCCGACAAGGCGGCGCGCTTCATCAACCTCTGCGACGCCTTCAACATCCCGCTCGTCTTCCTCCAGGACGTGCCCGGCTTCATGGTCGGCGCCAAGGTCGAGCACGCCGGGATCATCCGCCACGGGGCGAAGATGCTCTACGCGGTCAGCCGCGCCACCGTGCCAAAGGTGACCGTGATCGTGCGCAAGGCCTACGGCGCCGGCTACTACGTGATGTGTGGCAAGGCGTATGAGCCCGACCTGATCGTCGCCTGGCCCGGTGCCGAGATTTCGGTGATGGGTGCGGAGGGCGCGGTCAACATCATCGGCCGCTCGATGATCGAGGCCTCCGACGACCCCGAGGCGACCAAAGAGGCGATGCTGAACGCGGTCCGCGAGCAGATCGACCCCTACATCGCTGCCGGCAACGCCGTGATCGACGACGTGATCGACCCGCGCGAGACGCGGCCGACGATCGTCAATGCCCTGCGCATGGCCCGCAACAAGCACGTGCAAAAGCCGAAGAAGCGCCATGGAGTGATGCCCGTATGAGCAGCTTTGACAACCCGGTGGTGATCAGCTGCTCGATCAGCGGCGTGATCGCCAACCGCGACCAGTGCCCGGCGATCCCCTACACGCCGGAGGAGTACGCGGCTGAGGCGCGGCGTGCGGTCGACGAGGGCGCTTCCCAGCTTCACATCCACGCCCGCAAACCCGACGGCACGCCGTCTTACGAGGTCGAGGACTTCCGCGCGATCACCGAGGCGATCCTGGCCGAGGTCGGCGACGTGATCGTCAACTACTCGACCGGCGCGATCGGCATCCCGATCAAGAAGCGGCTCGAGTACCTGCGCGAGCTGAAGCCCGACGTCGCCGCGCTCAACATGAGCTCGATGAACTACGCCAAGTACTCGAAACGGCGCAAGGACTTCGTCTTCAAGGCGGTCTTCGAGAACAGCTTCGACACGATCATCGAGTTCCTCACGGCGATGAAGGAGCTGGGGATCAAGCCCGAGCACGAGTGCTTCGATGCCGGCCACGTCGCCAACCTCGACCCGTTGATCGACATGGGCCTGCTGGAGCGGGCGCCGCTGCAGATCTCGCTGGTGATGGGAGTCAACGGCGGCATCCGGCCGACGCCCCGCAACGTCACCTTCATGTCCGACCAGGTTCCGGGCGGGGCCGAGGGCGAGAACCAGTGGCAGGTGATCGGCATCTCCCGCGACCAGTGGAAACTGCTCGGCGCGGCGCTGGTCCTGGGCGGCAACGTCCGCGCCGGGGTCGAGGACAACCTCTATCTGCCGAACGGCGAGATGTGCCGCTCCAACGGCGACCTGATCGGCAAGGCGCGGCAGATGGCCGAAGACGTGGGGCGCAAAGTCGCCAGCGTCGCCGAGGCGCGCGAGCTGCTGGGAGTGCCGCGGCGAGCGGAGGTCTGAGCTTGGAGGCCACGATCCACCGCGCCGGCGTCTCCTGGAGCGGCGGCGAGGGCAAGGACGTGCGCGCCCACGACGTCCTGCTCGGCGCCCAGGCCCTGCCCAGCTCCTCGGCGATGGAGCTCGGTGGCGACGAGACTAAGTCGAACCCCGAGGCGCTGCTGATCGGCGCTCTCGCCAGCTGCCACATGCTCTGGTTTCTCTCGCTGGCGCGTAAAAAGGGCTTCGAGATCGCCTTCTACGAAGACGATGCCGACGGCGTGCTGGACGGCAAGCGCTTCACCTCCGCGACCCTGCGGCCGCGGGTGCGCTGGGCCAGCGAGCCGCCCGATCCCGAGGCGATCGAAGCGCTCCACCATCGCTCGCACCAACTCTGCTTCATCGCCAACTCGGTCGACTTTCCGGTCGGGGTCGAGCCCTCGTGAGCGAGCTGCCGCTCAGCGACGTCAAGGTCCTCGACCTGACCCGGCTGCTGCCGGGGGGCTTCTGCTCGCTGCTCCTGGCCGACCTCGGTGCCGAGGTGCTCAAGGTCGAGGACACCGGCATGGGCGACTACATCCGCTGGGCGCCGCCCTATTACGGCAGCGACGAGCAGCAGGAGCTGGGCACGCGCTCGGCGCTCTACCTCTCGCTCAATCGCGGCAAGCGCTCGGTGCGGCTCGACCTCAAGAGCGAGATGGGGAGGGAGGCGCTGCTGCGCCTGGTCGAACGGCACGACGTCGTCCTCGACGGCTTCCGCCCCGGCGTGCTCGACCGGCTCGGGGTGGGTTACGAGCGCATGCGCGAGGCCAACCCCGGCGTCGTCTTCTGCGCGATCACCGGTTACGGCCAGGACGGTCCCTACAGCCAACGCGCCGGCCACGACATGAACTACCTCGGCCTCGTCGGCCTGCTCGGCCTGACCGGCGCCAAGGATGGTCCCCCGGTGCAGTCGGGCGGGCAGATCGCCGACCTCGGCGGCGGCGCCCTGATGGCGGCTTTCGGGGTGATGGCGGCGCTGCACGAGCGCCGGCGCTCCGGCGAGGGTCAGATGGTCGACGTCTCGATGGCCGACGGTGCCCTTTCCTGGCTGGCGATGGTCGCCGGCCGCTACTTCTGCGACGGCGAGGTGCCCAGGCGCGGCGAGCAGCAGCTCGCCGGTGGCCTGCTCTGTTACCTGCCCTATGAGGCAAGCGACGGCTGGGTCAGCTGCGGCGCGCTCGAGCCGAAGTTCTGGGCCGCCTTCTGCAACGGCGTCGGGCGCCCCGACCTGATCGAGGCCCAGTTCGAGGCACCGGGCTCCGAGGCCTGGGAGAAGGTCGCCGAAGTCTTCCGCTCGCGCAGCCGCGCGGATTGGAAGGCGTTCAACGACGAGCACGACTGCTGCATCGAGCCGGTGCTCGACATCGACGAGGCGCTCGACTCGGAGCTGGTCCGGGCCCGCCAGATGGTGGTCGAGATGGAGCAGCCTGAGCTCGGCACCGTGCGCCAGCTCGGGCACCCGGTGAAGCTGAGCCGCACCCCAGCCGACCCGACCCGCCCGGCACCCGCCTTCGGCGAGCACACCGAGGACGTCCTGCGCGAGGCCGGCTACTCCGACGAGGAGATCGCCGCGATGCTCGAGTCCGGCGCCGCCGCCGGGCCCAGCGCCGACGGGGCGACCACCTTCCGCGTATGAGCGGCAACGGCGCCAACGGCGACCTGCTGAGGATGGGCGAGCTGGCCGAGGCCTCGGGCGTGCCGGCACCGACGATCAAGCACTACCTGCGCGAGGGCCTGCTGCCGGAGCCGGTCAAGACCAGCCGCAACATGGCCTACTACCCGCCCGAGTTCGTTGACCGGATCAAGCTGATCAAGCAGCTGCAGGAGGAGCGCTTCATGCCGCTGAAGGCGATCAAATCGGTGCTCGATGAGGACCCCGAGCGGGCCCGCGCCCTGGTCGAGCTCGAGGACCGCATCCTCGACCGCGCCCTCGCCGGCGAGCGCACCCGCACCAGCGCCGCCGAGGTGCGCGAGCGCTACGGCATCCCCAAGGAGGTCCTCGACCGCCTAGAGGAGATTGAGGTACTCAGCCCCAACAGTCGCGGCTACTCGCCCTCCGACATCAAGATCATCGAGGCGATAGGCCGCTTCCGCGCCGGCGGCTACGACGAGCAGATCGGCTTCACCGTCTACGACACCCTCCGTTACAAGAAGGCGATCGAAGCGCTGGTCAGCGAGGAGGTCGGCATGGTGATGGAGCGTCTTGCCGGCGAGGTCTCACCCGAGCGCGTGGTCGAGATGCTCGAAGCCGGTGCCCAGCCGCTGCAGGACTTGATCGCCGCGCTGCACACCAAGCTGATGGTTGCCGAGCTCGAGCGCCACCGGGCCCAGCGGTCCTGAGCGAGCGCCTTCAGGCTCCCCTTAGGCACCCGGTTACGATTTTCGGCATGTCGGAGGCATCGGTCGAAGAGCGGAATCCCCCGGGTGGCTTGCTGCTAGGCCTGAGCGCGGTTGCGGCTACCGGCGTCTCCTTCGTCGCCTGGCTGCTGATCGCACTCGGCACTGTCTTCAGCTGGCTCTGGGGCTCGGAGTGGCTCTATACCGGCTTCGCCCTGCCGGCGGCGAGCGTGGGAGCGATCGCCGCTCATATGACCCGCCGCTCCCGCTATTTCTGGCTCGGCCTCGCGATCACGCTGATCCCACTGGTGGCCTATATAGGGCTTGACCTGACCGCCCCACCGCCACCCCCTGGTTGGAACGACTAGGCGCTCAGCTCGGCCAGGCCCTGCTCGTGGTCGACGATCGGCGCGTAGCCGAGCTCCGCTCGCGCCTTTGAGATGTCGATCGTGCACTCTTGGGTCAGTAGCCAGGAGCGGAATGCGGTCATCGGCGGCTCGCCGGGGAGGGGGAGGAGCTTCCAGGCTGCTTCGCAAACTCGCCCCATCGGCGCCGCGCTCCAGGCTGGCAGGCTGCGGTCGGGCGGCTCGACACCCTGTGTGCGCAGCAGCTTGCTGACGAACTCGCGGAAGACGACGGGCTCGCCGTCGGTGACGAAGTAGGCCTCGCCCGAGCGGCCCTTCTCCGCCGCCAGGATCAGGCCCTCGACGACGTTGTCGGCGTGGGTTGTGTCGGTGACGTTGCGACCACCACCCACCCAGGCGAAGCGGCCCGCTTCGACCGTCGACACCATCTCCGGCAGCAGCGTCGTGTCGCCCTTGCCCCAGACGAAGCGCGGGCGCAGAGCGACGGTCTCGAAGCCCTCGCGTGCCGCAGCGCGCACCGCCAGCTCGGCTTTGGCCTTGGTCGCGGGGTAGGGCGCCCGCGAGTCGGGTCGAAGCGGTGCCGTCTCATCGACGTGAACGAGCGGCTCGCCGGCCATCAGCGACGCCTCGGTGCCGCAGTGGACGAATCGCTTCACCCCGGCCTCTTCGCACGCCGCCAGCACGTTGCGCGTACCGACCACGTTGCCGCGCTCGAACTCCCCCCAGGGTCCCCACTCGCCGAGGTGGGCCGCGAGGTGGAAGGCGACGTTGGCCCCGTCTGCGGCAGCAGTAAGAGCGGCCGGGTCGCCAAGCTCGCCACGAACTGGCTCGGCGCCCAATGCGGCGATCTTCTCCGCTGCGGCGTCAGAGCGGGCAAGGGCGCGGACGGCGTGTCCCTCGCCGACCAAGCGCCGCAGCAGCCTGCCGCCGATGAATCCCGAGCCGCCAGTGACGAAGGCCGTCTCTGCCATTGCCGGCGATGTTAGTCGGAAGGACCCGACCTCAACATCGAGTCAGGACGGTTACTCTGCCGTTCGCGGGCGCGGTGGTGGTATTCCATTTAAGAAAGAAAGTGCCCATTTTTGCTTCGTTGCATTTCAGTTCGACGGTGCAGAAGTTCATCATCGAGACGGGCGGCAGCTGCGCGTTGATGCAGTGGTTGGGGTCAAAGAGTCCGTACGGTCCGGTGAATCCTATTTCGAGCAGTTTGATCGTCACATGGATGGCGGTGTTGAAGATTTTGACCTGCTTGGTCGTCCCGGGTCCTTCGGTGAATTCGATCGGAACTGGCTGCACCGTGATTGCGCTTACGGTGATTGGCGCACCCGAGTAGGCGCCGCTTGCCCGCTCCGTATTTTGGCCGGTCAGAACGGCGGGACTGGCCCCGAAGGTGAGGCCTGCGACTTTCGATTCTTCGGTTATCGCTTTCGAGAATTTCTCCGTTCGTTCTTTTGATTCTTCGCCGGGCGCCGGAACTTCTCGCGCTGTCGTTCCTTTGACTTCCGTTTTTTCCGGATAGGGACATTCTTCGCCGGTGAGTTCGACGATCATTGTTAGGGCAGCTTTGTCGTAGTACTTCTCCGTTTTCGCCACTTCTTCTTCGAGGAACTGGGTGGTGAGCGCGGCTGAGAGCACGCCGGCACTTTTCCCGGGACTCTTGACCGCGCAGGTTTTTTCGGCGCCGGCGACACCACACCCGCTGAGCGTCATCGAATCGCTGTCTTTCGCTTCTTCGGTCACCACGCCCGTACCGCTCTCGGACGTGCATTTGATCGTCAGGCTCAGTTTCGGCACGCTCAATTCGAAGGCTCCGCCCGTGCTCGAGGTCGTTTCTTTGGCGATCCCGAGGCCGCCAAGGGTGTCCTGTTCAATCGTCCATTCGTCGGCCTGCGCGCAGGCGGTGCCGATCAAGCCGAGCGCCATCGCAAGCACGATCACAAGGAGGATCCTGGTTGGGCGCATCGTGGGTAAAAGCCTAAGCCGCCGAGATCGAAAGTCAAGTTTATTCTAGTAATGGGGAACGGTGGACGAGTAGGCTGGCCACGTGAAATCGGTCTTGATCACCGGCGCTTCGACCGGCATCGGCCGCGCGAGCGCGCTGCGGATGGACGCCGCGGGCTGGCGGGTCTTCGCCACCGTGCGGCGTGAGGAGGACGCCGAGGAGCTGCGCCGAGCGGGGTCGGAGCGACTCGAGCCGCTGCTGCTCGACGTCACCGACCCCGACCAGATCGCCACCACCGCCGAGCGAATCGGCGCCGAGGTCGGTGCGGGAGGGCTCGATGGCCTCGTCAACAACGCGGGCATCGCCGTGATGGCGCCGCTGGAGACGATCGCGATCGAGGACCTGCGCCACCAGCTCGAGGTCAACCTGATCTCTCAGGTTGCGGTGACGCAGGCCATGTTGGCCCTGATCCGCACCGCCCGCGGCCGGATCGCCTTCATCAGCTCGATCGGCGGTCGCATGGCGATGCCCTTCGGCGCGCCCTACCACGCCTCCAAGTACGGGATTGAGGCCGTGGTCGACTGCCTGCGGCAGGAGTTGCGGCCCTGGGGCATCGAGGCGATCGCGATCGAGCCCGGCTCGATCGACACGCCGATCTGGGAGCGCGGCGAGAAGCGGGCTGACGCCGCCGCCGAGCAGGCACCGCCCGCCCAGGAGGCGCTTTACGGCAAGCAGATCGAGAGCTTCCGCCACGCCGTCCGCCGCACGGCCGAGCGCGGCATCCCGCCCGCCAAGGTCGCCGACTCGGTCCACCACGCGCTCACCGCACGCCGCCCACGCACCCGCTATCTGGTCGGTGCCGACGCCCGTGGCCAGGCGCTGCTGGCCCGCGTCGTGCCCGCTCGCGTGATGGACCGGATAGTCGCCCGCGCGATGGGGCTTTCCTAGGCGGCGTTTTCAGCCGCGAACACCGAGCGTCGCCCGCGTTGTTTCGACCGCCTCCAGGCTGATCGTCGCTCCGGTCCCCCTGGCCACCTCCGCGGCCTCGTTGAGCGCCTGCTCGGCGCCGTCGCGGCCGAGCGAGGTACGGGCGATCGCCACTGCTTGCAGGTCGAGCGGCAGCGACCAAAGCATGCCGCGCTCACGCGCCACCCCGGTCGCCCATTCGGCCAGCTCCAGTCCCTCCTCGGCACGCCCGACGCCGATCAGCGCCTGAGCGCGCAGCCCGGCGCGCCAGGTCTCCATCTCGTCGCCGTCGCTGACCGCGCCGCGGTAGACGCGCTCCGCTTCTTCCAGCGTGTCGAGCGCGTCGGCGTACTCGCCGGCGGTGATCTGCGCGCCGCCCAGATTCGAAAGAGCGAGGCTGCGCGAGAAGACGTCGCCGAGCCGTTCGGTCAGCTCGCAGTTGCGCCGCGCCATGGCGATTGCGGCCTCGAGGTCGCCCCGCATAGCCAGCATCAGCGACTGGTTGCTGCGGGTCCAGCTGGCGATCTCCGGGTCCCCGTCCTCGGTGGCGATCTGAAGCGCGGCGTTGAACTGCGTTTCCGCCTCGTCGAGCTGGCCGCGCTCGCGCAGCACTAGCCCCTTCGCCATCGTCGCCCAGGCGACCGGGCTGCCGATCACGATCCCGGCTCCGGCGCGACGATCGTCCGCGGTCAGCTCCAACACCTCGTCGAGCGCCCGGTCGAAGCCGTCGAAGTCGCCGGCGCAGAGGTGGGCGTAGGAGCCGGCGGCGCGGATCGCGATCCGCAGGTGCAGATCGCCCGCTTCGTCGGCGAGGCGGTTGGTCTCGGCAACCGCCTCGAGCCAGGTCTCGGCGTGGTGAGGCATCCCCGGCCTGGTCGAAGTGGCCGTGCGCAGCAGGGCGAGCGAACGCAGGTCGCCGGTCTCGGTGGCGATCGCCTCCGCCTCGGCGGCCAGGCGGGCTTCCTCCTCCTTGTCCATGCCGACGCGCCAGGCGTAGTCGAGTTGCAGGAGGCGCGACATCACCGCCATCGACGTCGCCTCTTCGCTCTCCTCCAGCTCTTCGACCAGCTCCATCACCTTGCGCCAGAGCCGCAGTGCGTCCTGGGGGCGGCTGCTGCCCGCCCAGTAGGCGGCCCGCCCCGTCCAGCGAGCGGCCTCGAGCGTTTCCCCGCCCGCCTCCATATGACTGGCGACGAGTGCCGCCAGCTCGTCGTGGCGATCGGGGTTGAGCTCGATCAGGGCGCGCGCGGTCGCGGCGTGAGCGGCGGCGCGCTGATCGGCCAGCTGAGTGCTGTAGGCCACCTCGCGGGTCAGCGGGTGGCGGAAGGCGAAGACCCGTTCCGGGTATACCTCGGCCTCGAAGAGGAAGCCGCCGTCGGTGAGCTCGCAGAGCGCGGCCCGGTAATCCTCGCTCTCGCTCAGCCCGGAGACCATGCCCAGCGCCCGCTCGCTGACCTCTTTATTGGTCACCGAGGCTGCCTGGAGCAGCTGCTTCGCGGTCGGACCGAGCCGGTCGATGCGCGCGGCGAGGATCGTCTGCACGCTGGCCGGCACGCCGGCGTCCTCCACCGGCCGCGCCAGCCGGTAGGCACCGCGCTCTCCCGCGAGGTTGCCGGCCTCGGCCAGGCCGCGGACGATCTCCTCGGTGAAGAAGGGGTTGCCGGCGGTGCGCTCGTGGATCAGGTCGGCGAGCCCGTCGAGCGAGGGATCCTCACCGGCCAGGTCGCGCAGCAGCTCGCGAGTCCCATCGGGTCCCAGCGGTGCCAGCGAGATGCTCCGGTAGGTGTTCGCTCCGGCCCATTGCGCGGCGTCGTATTCGGGTCGGAAGTTGACGATCGCCAGGGTCTTGGTCCCCTCGACCGAGGAGATCAGCTCGCCGAGCAGGGTGGCGCTGCCCTCGTCCATCCAGTGCAGGTCCTCGATCAGGGTGACGATCGAGTTGCGCCGGTTGGGTGCCCGCACGAGGCGGCAGACGGCACCGCGCAAAGCACGGTGGCGGGCCTCGGCGCTGAGCTGGGGCAGCGGCCGGTGCGGATCGGGGACCCCGAGGAAGTCGAAGAGCAGGGGCAGCTCCTCGGCGAAGTCGGGATCGAGCAGCAGGGTGCGGCCGGCGATCTTCTCGCGCACGATCCGCTCCGGGTCGCTGTCGGCGATGCCGAAGTAGGAGCGCAGCATCTGCAGCACGGGCATGAACGGAATCGATTGTCCGTGCGCCTGTGCCTGGCACTCGAAGACCTCGATCCCACGCTCGCGACAGCTTTCGGCGAACTCATGGCAGAGGCGGCTCTTGCCGACTCCGGGTTCGGCGACAATGCCGACCGCGGCGCCCTCGCTGCTCTCGGCCCGTGCCAACGCCTGCTCCAGCGCCGCCATCTCCTCGTCGCGACCGACAAAACGGGAGAAGCCACGCTCGCGGGAGAGGTCGAGCCGCGAGCGCGCTGCTCCGACCCCGGCCAGCTCGAAGACCCCGATCGGCTGGCTGGCGCCCTTGATCTCGAAGTGGCCGAGATCCTCCAGCTCCATATATCCGTGAGCCAGTTCGGCGGTGCTCTCTGTCAGGTACGCCTTGCCGGGCTCGGCCAGCGCCTCCATCCGCTGCGCCAGGCCGACCGTGTGGCCGACCGCGGTGTAGCCGCCCTCGCCGACCTCGGCGGCGACCACCTCGCCGGAGTTGATCCCAATCCGGGTCGAGAAGTTGAGCCCGTGCCTGCGGCGCAGCTCGGCGGCGTACTCGCCGACGTCATCGAGCATCTTCAGCGCCGCGTAACAGGCGCGCCGCCCGTGGTCCTCGTGGGCGACCGGCGCCCCGAAGACGGCCATGATCCCGTCCCCGGTGAACTTGTCCACCGTGCCCTCGAAGCGGTGCACGGCGTCGGCGAGGGTGGAGAAGAAGCGCTGCATGATTGCGTGCCACTGCTCGGGGTCCTGGCTCTCCGCCATGTCCATCGAGCCCTGGACGTCGGCAAAGAGGACGGTGACCTGCTTGCGTTCGCCGCCGGCTTGGGCGATCTCACTCATGAAAACTCAAGCTTACGCCTGCACCTATACTGAGCAAACCGATTGACTGGTCAGTCAACCAGGGAGCTAAAAAAGGAACTTTTGCGCGCAGCCGTCGTACAGCTCAACTCCACCGGCGAGAAGGTACGGAACCTCGAAGTCGCCGAGCGGCTGGTGCGGGCTGCCGCGGCCGACGGCGCCGAGCTGGTCGCGCTGCCGGAGAAGTGGAACCTGCTCGCCGGCGGCGAGGCGCTGCTCGCCGGTGCCGAGGCGCTCGACGGCCCCAGTCTCGGCGCCGCCCGCTCCTGGGCCCGCGAGCTCGGCATCCACCTGCTCGCCGGCAGCGTCTCCGAGCAGGGCCCGGGAGAGAAGGCCTTCAACACTTCGGTCCTGATCGGCGCCGACGGCGAGGACCTCGCCGTCTACCGCAAGATCCACATGTTCGACGTGGAAGCCAGCGGCGTGATCTACCGCGAGTCGGCCCACGAGGAGCCCGGGGAGGAGATCGTCACTGCGGCGCTCGAGGAGATCACCGTCGGCTTCGGCATCTGTTACGACCTTCGCTTCCCCGAGCTCTTCCGCATCCTTGCCGTGCGTGGCGCCCAGGTCCTCATCGTGCCCTCGGCGTTCACGCTGGCGACCGGCCGCGATCACTGGGAGGTGCTGCTGCGCGCCCGGGCGATCGAGAACCAGGCCTTTGTGCTTGCCCCCAATCAGTTCGGCGCGGCGGCCCCGCACTTCAACTCCAACGGTCGCTCGGCGATCGTCGACCCCTGGGGCGTGGTGTTGGCGACCGCGCCCGACGAGGAGTGCTTCGTCGCCGCGGAGCTCGACTTCGTCGCCCAGAGAAGTGTTCGCGCGACGCTGCCCTCACTCGCCAACCGCCGTCCGGCCGCCTACGCCTGGCCGCAACTGAGCGAGGCGCGCGCCTGATGGCCAAGGCGCCGACAGCGGCGGTGGACAAGCGCCGCCAGATCCTCGACGCGGCAGTCCGCGTCTTCGCCCGCCAGGGCTTCCACTCGACCCGGGTCTCCGACATCGCCGACGAGGCTGGGGTCGCCTATGGCCTCGTCTACCACTACTTCAAGTCGAAGGACGAGGTGCTCAATGAGCTCTTCCGCGAGCGCTGGTCCCTCTTGATCACGGCGATCGACGAGGCCGACCGCGAGGGCGGCTCGCCGCGGGCGAAGCTGGAAGCGTCGGCCGGCTTCATCGTCGACTCCTACCGGCACGACCCGGAGTTGATGAAGGTGATCATCGTCGAGGTAACCCGGGCGGCAAACTCCTTCGGGCGCACCCACCTGGCCGAGATTCGCCGCGCTTATGACTCGATCGCCAAGATCGTCGCCGACGGTCAGGAGGCCGGCGTCTTCCGCCAGGACATCGACCCGACCTTTGCTTCGATGGCCTTCTACGGGGCGGTCGAGCAGTTGCTCTCGGGCTGGATCTTCGAGGTGATCCCGGCCTCTGACAGCGACTTCGACGAGGCAAAGACCTTGCTGGTGACGACGATCTGCGACGGTCTCGAGCCCCGATAGGTATGGTCGAGCTAATGGATAACGACATCGCCAAACGTCTCGTCTGGAGTGGCGTGCTGGCCGCCAGCAGCGCCCTCGCCAGCATCGCCGCGACGCGCCTCGCCGCCTTCGTCTGGCGGCGCGTGTTCGACGAGGACCCGCCCGAGTAGCGTGGCTGACGGAACCGGCACACCGCCCTCGGGCCCTGGCGCACCACAAGGCCCGACGCCTGACGATCGCTCGGTCTCAGAGCTCGTCTTCGACGTCGCCGAGAAGAGCTCCTCGCTGGTGCGCGAGGAGATCGAGCTGGCCAAGACCGAGATCTCGGAGAAGGTCGGCAAGATCCTGCGCGGCTCGGTCGTCGGCATTGCCGCCGGCGTCTTCGCCTTCCTGGCCCTGATCCTGGTGATGGAGGGCATCGCCTGGCTGCTCGCCGAAGAGGTCTTCGACGGCAATGCCTGGCCCGGCTTCTTCGTCGAGGCAGCGGCCTTCCTCTTGATCGCCGCCGCGGCGGGCTTCATCGCCTACCGCTCCGTGCAGGCCGGCGCCCCGCCGGTGCCCGAGCAGGCGATCGCCGAGGCGAAGCTGACCAAGGAAACGCTGGAATCCGGAGCGAAGGCAGGCAAGGAATGAGCGCTCAACCCGATCCCGTCCGTCCCTCGACCGCCGGCAGGCCGGGCCGTTCCGCAGCGGAGATCCGCCGCGACATCGACCTGCAGCGCCGCGACCTGGGCAGCTCGGTCGAGATCCTGCGCGGCCGCGTCACCGAACTCACCGATTGGCGCCGCCAGGCCTACGAGCACCGCTCGCAGCTGATCGCCGGCGCGGCGATCGCCGGCTTCGCCCTCGGCGGCTTGATGATGCTGCGGCGCCGTCGCTAGCCCGGTTGCTGCTTACTCTCAGCTGGCGGTAAGGCGACGAGCGAGGAAGTCGATCTGGTCGGCGGCCATGCGCTCCAGGGTCTCGCCGAGGAAGGGGTCGAAGTGGCCTCCGGGGTAGGTCCTCAGCTCGCCGAGCGGCGCCCGTTCGGCGGCCTGCTTTCCGAGGGCCGGCGGAGTGACGTCGTCGCCCTCGGCGATGCAGTAGAGAATCGGGATCGGGATGCGGCGGACTTTGCGCCTCAGCCGGTACGGCGGTGCCATGAAGGTGCGAGCGCAGGCCTCGTTGCGCCAGCTCGAGCCCGGCGGCGTGATCGATTCGAAGCCGCTCAGCCCTTCTGGGCTGCTGATGACGGCGCCCGAACCGGGCGGCCCGGCCGCCGGCACGCGGTAGGGCTCGGCGCCGCGCAGGGCGCGGATCCCGTCTCGGACTCCCGCCAGGCCGAGGCGGGCGAGAAGCGGGAGGCCGCCGATGTAGTGCAGCGTGCGGGTGCCGTCGACAAGCGGAGCGACGCATATCGCCGCGCCGATCCCGGCCTCGGTCAGAGCCAGTAACTGGACGTGGCCGCCGCCGGCGGAGAAGCCCCAGATGGCGATGCGGCGGTCGTCGATCCAGTCGAGCGAGCGAGCAAAGGACAGGGCCGCGCGCCAGTCGTCGCACTGCCAATCGGCCCGGACGAGTTGCCGTGGCTGGCCGCCGCTGTCGCCGAAACAGCGATAGTCGAAGGCGAGCACGGCAAAGCCCGCCGCGGCGAAGCGATGGGCAAAAGCGTCGAGGCCCTGGTCGCGCACACAGGAGAAGCCCGAAGCCATCACCACGCAGGGCGCCGGAGCGTCCGCGCCGCTGGGGCGGTAGAGCCAGGCAGCGCATCGCTCCCTCCCGGAAGCGAAGTGGACATCCTCCCGTTCCACGACGACGATCCTACGCGGCGACTGTCCATACAATCGCGCCGTGGCCGCTGACTTGACAGAGATCCGGGGGATGATCGAGGCGGCGCTGCCCGGCGCCGCGGTCGAGGTCATCGACGAGACCGGCACCGGCGACCACCTGCGGGCGACGGTATCGGCCACCCAGTTCGAGGGTCTCTCGCGCCTCGATCAACACCGTCTGGTCAAGGCCGCGGTGAAGGAGCGCTTCGACGACGGCACGATCCACGCCCTCTCGCTGAAGACCGGGCTGCCCGGATAGCTACTCTGTGCCAATGGCCGACGCCGAGCTGAAACAGAAGATCGAGGAACTGATCGCCACCAACCCGGTGCTGCTCTTCATGAAGGGCACGCCGGAAATGCCGCGCTGCGGCTTCTCGATGCGGGTCGTGCAGGTGCTCGACTCGCTTGATGTCGAGTACGGCGCGATCGATGTGCTGCCGGCTCTGCAGCCGCTGCGCGAAGTCACCGCCGAGATCTCCGACTGGCAGACCTTCCCCCAGCTCTACGTCAACGGCGAGTTGCTGGGCGGGGCCGACATCATCGAAGAGATGTTCGACTCCGGCGAGCTGGCCGAGGCGCTGGGCGTCGAGCAGCCCGAGGCGGCACCGGCCGCTGCCGCGCCCCCGGCGCAGTCGCCCCCGCTGCAGATCGAATAAAGCGCCGCGCTAGACGGCGGCTGCCTCGGCGGCGGGTGCGTCGTCCTTGACCTGGAAGGACGAGCCACAACCGCAAGCGGCGACGACGTTGGGGTTGTTGACCTGGAAGCCGGCGCCCTGCAGGCCTTCGACGTAGTCAACCTCGGAGCCGAAGACGAACTGCATGCTGACCTTGTCGACGATCACCGAGACGCCGTCGACCTCGAAGATGTGGTCGTCGTCCTTGGCGCGATCGAAGGCAAGTGCGTACTGGAATCCAGAGCACCCACCGCCGCGCACCGCGACCCGCAGAGCCTGGCCCTCGGAGCCCTCCTGAGAGCCGAGCAGCTCGGCGATCTTTCCGGCCGCCTTGTCAGTCAAGGCAATCGCTGTCTGCGGAGTGTCGCTGGTCGCGTCAGTCACTTCACAAAGTGTAGCGACCGCTGCCGTGGGCAGTGGGTCAGTTTGGATTGGGCGTCGTTTTGGGCGACTCCCCGCATCCTCAGAAACTGAGCCGATGCCCTTCGAGCGGTACGTCTGAAGTTCCCTCGCGGTAAAGGCTGAGGTCTTTCGGGTCGATACGCAGTCCGTGAAGCTCGTCAGCGACCTAGCAATCTGCTCGAAGTCAACCCTGGCCAAAGGGGCGATGCCCGCATGACTCAGAGTGGCGCGCTGTTCTACGGCGACAACCTCGATGTCCTTCGTCGCTACGTTGACGACGAGAGCGTAGATCTCGTCTATCTCGACCCCCCTTTCAACAGCAATGCCAGCTACAACGTCCTATTTGCGGAGCAAGACGGGTCTCAATCCGCCGCCCAAATCAAAGCCTTTGGAGATACCTGGCGCTGGGATCAGGAGGCTGCCGCTGCTTACGAGGAGGTAGTTGAGGGCGGTGGCGAGGTTTCGCGGACGATGCAAGCCTTCCGCACAATCCTCGGCGAGAGCAACATGCTCGCCTACCTCGCCATGATGGCGCCTCGTCTCGCTGAACTCCATCGAGCGATGAAGTCAACTGCTTCGCTGTATCTCCACTGTGATCCGACCGCGAGCCATTACTTGAAGTTGCTCCTAGATTCGGTCTTTGGGCCGCGCTCCTTTCGCTCGGAGATTGTTTGGAAGCGAAGCAGTGCCCATAGCGACACCAAGCAAGGGCGGCGCATTCATGGCCATATCCACGATGTCATCTTCTTCTACACAAAGAGCAATTCGTGGACGTGGAATCCGATCTATACGCCCTACGACGAGGCATACGTCGAGTCTAAGTACAGACACATAGAGCCCAAGACCGGGCGGCGCTATCGCCTGGACAATTTGACCGCGGCGAAGCCCGGGGGCGACACCTCCTACGAATGGCATGGGCGGCACCCCTACAAAGGGCGCTATTGGGCCTATTCGCAGGAAAAAATGGACAAGTTTCTTGAGGAAGGCCGAATTCGTTTTCCGAAAAAGCCGGACGGAGTTCCCGAGCTGAAGCGGTATCTCGACGAGATGCCAGGAGTGCCCCTTCAAGATCTCTGGGTAGATCTAGACCCGATCAACGCTAAGGCAGCCGAGCGGCTTGGCTATCCGACACAAAAGCCTGAGTCTTTGCTGGAGCGAATCATCGAGTCCAGTAGCAACCAGGGCGATGTCGTTCTTGATCCCTTTTGCGGTTGCGGAACATCTATCGCGGTCTCCGAGAAGCTCAAGCGGAATTGGGTTGGCATTGACATCACCTATCTAGCCACGCACCTAATTAAGAGCCGGCTTGTCGATGCCTTTGGAGAGAACGTCGACTTCTCCGTGATTGGCGAGCCGACTGCCCTCGAAGATGCGTCCAAGCTGGCCAAGGAAGACCACTATCAGTTCGAGGCGTGGGCGCTTGGCCTTGTGGGCGCACGAACGACCGCCAAGAAGAAGGGGGCAGACCGCGGCATTGATGGACGCCTCCTCTTCCACGAGAAGCAGGGCGGAAAGACTCGTCAGGTCTTGATTTCCGTGAAGTCCGGAACAACTGGCGTCAACGATGTCCGTGACCTTCGCGGGGTTATCGAGCGCGAGGAAGCGGAGATTGGACTGCTCATAAGCATGCGAGAGCCGACAAAGGCCATGCGAACAGAGGCGGCGACGGCAGGCTTTTATCAATCTGGCTCTGAGGGGGTTGGCACCTGGGGACGACACCCCCGTCTCCAGCTATTGACGGTCGCCGAGTTGCTGGATGGTCGCCGTATCGACATGCCGCCCCTGACCGGCAATCTCACATTTCGACGTGCCCCACGCACAGAGCCTCGTCAACCCACTACCGAGCCCCTATTTCGCAATCTTCCCGATGCACCAGAGTTCCGCAAGATCTTCTCGGTTCCTTCGACTGGCGGATAGCTCAGTCCAGCAGCGCCGCGATCTCTTCCAGCGACCAAACGTGATCGGTGACCCCGGCAGCCATCGCCGGAGTGCGCGGATAGCGCTCCTTCAACGCCGAGTGCGGGCGGGCGAAGTTGTAGTGCATGAAGTGCAGCGAGACGGCGTACGAGAGATTCTCGACCTTGCGGCTGAATCCGTTGGTCAACCGGGTGAAGCGCCGCATGCCCATCCGCATGGTCAAGTTCTGGCGCTCGACGTAGCTAGTCGAGATCCGGTCGGGATCGGGGTCGCCCTTCCGGGGCAGGCGTTTCGTCCCGGTGCAGACGGGCGGGCTGTATTTGCCCGTCTCGCCGGCCGAGGCATAGGTCTTGTGGATCTGCGCCCAATCGACCTGATGGCGGAAGGACGGCCCCACGGTCCCTTCGTACATCCGGTGGCCGTCCGTCGAAAGCTGGATGCGCTCGGCCATCCGGCTCGCCAGGTCGGTTAGGAAGACTTCGGCGTCATCGGAGGTCCGCTCGCCGACCAGCCAGGACGGCACCAGCTTCGTGTCGGCGCAGATCGCCGTGAAAGTCCAAACGTCGCCGTAGCCCGGAGTGCCCTTGAACTCCTCCGGCACGTTCTTGTTCTTGGCGTAGCAAAAAGCCCAAATCTCATCGGCCTCAACGACTTTGCAGGGGAGGTCGACCAGTAAGCCGTCCTGGTACTCGGTGCAGGCTTCCCCGAGATCAACCAGCAGTTTGGTGATCGTGTTCTTGGCCGCGCCGGTCATCCGGACCGTGGCGCGGATCGAGTTGCCCTCGACCAGGCAGCCGATGATCTGGGCGCGCTTTTCGGTGGACAGCCTGTTCATACTGACCATTATGCGTAAGCGTTCGGACGGAAATAATGTTTGCTTCCTTCTCTGGAACTGTTATTATCATTTCCACGCATGGATGCAATAGATATATCCCCTAATCGCAGGACCTCGACGGTTTTTGAATTCCCAGAGTTGGGAGTTGAGGAGGAGGTTGCTCTCGCGAAGATCGACGACCTCCGTAAAGAGCTGCGCCACTACGTAGCTGAGCCGCGCCGCTGGGTCGGCTCGGTTCGGCGAATGCTGGCCGCTCGTGCCATTCAAGGCTCAAACAGCATCGAGGGCTACAACGTCTCGGTCGAGGATGCGGTCGCCGCTATTGAGGACGACGATCCGGCGGAAGCCCGGACCGAGGATTGGCATGCAGTGATGGGCTATCGCCGAGCGATGACCTACGTGCTTCAACTCGCTGAGGATGAACACTTCGAGCTAAGCGCCCACCTGATTCGAAGCCTTCATTTCATGATGGCTGAGTACGACCTAGATGCTAGTCCCGGTCTTTGGCGTCCGGGGCCAATTTGGATTCGGAACGATGCCACGGGCGAAGTTGTTTACGAAGGTCCGGACGCCGATGACGTTCCGGGGCTCGTTGACGATCTGGTGGAGCAGCTGACAGGCCACCAGGATGTTCCCCCCATCGTGCGCGGCGCGATGGCCCATCTGAGCCTTGTCATGATCCATCCGTTCCGAGACGGCAATGGCCGCATGTCTCGCTGCTTGCAGACCCTCGTCCTGGCTCGCGACAAGATTCTGGCGCCCGCATGGTGCAGCATCGAGGAGTACTTGGGCGCCAATACTCAGCGGTACTACGAGGTGCTGGGCAGCGTAGGCGAAGGTAAGTGGAATCCTGAGAATGACGCGCGCCCCTGGGTGAGGTTCTGCTTGGAAGCTCATTACATCCAGGCCATGAGCGTTCTGCGCCGGGTTCGAGAGTCAGAGAGGATGTGGGCCGACCTAGAAGCTTTGCTTGAGGAGAGGCGCGGACTTCCCGAGCGATCGATTCAAGGGTTGTTCGACGCCACGCTTGGGCTTCGGGTTCGTAACGCCTCCTATCGCTCGGTGCTCAAGCGCTTCGGCGCTGAGGAGATTTCGCATCAGGTTGCGACCAGCGATCTCAGAGCGCTTGTTGAGGCGGGCCTACTCAAGCAGCACGGCAAGAAGCGGGGGACTTACTACGTAGCTGCTGAGCGACTTGAGGAGATTCGAAACCGAGCCCGTGAGCGCCGCCAGCCCCTTGACGCCAGCTCCCTATTTACCGCCGAGACCAGCCCGTCGGTGTGAGGCCCAGCGGGCGTTCGCCGCTCGCCTAGCGGCTTCACTCCGTTGCTCGGCCGTCATTCGTGCCGCGCGACTTTTCCCTCCCTTGCGTCCTCCAACTCGCCCGGCTCGCGTTTCGGCTGTCTCCTGCTTTGGCGGCGTTTCGTCGGTCGCATCGCCCACAATGGCAGCCGCAAGGCGATTGAGATCAGCGGGCTTCTTGGAGCGCTTGGCCACGTTCAGAGCGTAGCGGGGTCGTCGGGCTTGAACTGGCCGCGCCGGAAGTCTCCGGGCGTCCACGTGATCCCCTCGAACAGGGTGCCCGGCTCGACTCCGAGCGCCCCTGCGAGCTTCGCCAGGGTGTCGATCCGGGGCAGTCGGCCACCGCGCTCTAGGAGGCCGATCTCCGTCCTGTGCAGGGAGGCGCGGAAGGCAAGCTCCTCCTGCGTTACTTTGGCTTGCTCGCGAAGGCGGGCGAGGTTGACCCCGAAGCGCTTGGCGACTTCCCGGCTCACAAGGTCTCCAGTCGATGACAGTGATAGGCCGCATCGGTCAGCAGGAGGGTCTGACCGTGGAGCCGGATCAGGCCGTAATCGCTGAGCTTCCTCACGGCGCGTTCAACAGCTTCCTTGTTGCCGATCTCCCGGCTCATTTCGGGCATCGTGCGGTGATGCGGGTGGCTCGCGAGCGCAAGGGCCAGAATCGCCCGCTGCGCGCGCTCGTCTTCGCTCGGCTTGCGCCGAATACGCTTTGCCTGCATGGGGAGCTTCGCCTCCTCGTGCCAGGCGCCCGGACGTTCCACCGTCGCGGGCGCCATTTCGTCTCTTGGTCAGGCGAAGCTAGCGCGAAATCAGGGCCGTTTGGCGGTCACTTCAAACTGACCCACTGCCCTGCCGTGCACTGAATTGAACGGAGACTGGCTTGGCGGCTCCGAAGGTCCGGGGTTTCTGCTCAGTTCAATCTGACCAGCGGTGTCTGCGAGAATCGCTTGGCTTGAGTTCTTCAACCGAAACTGCGGTCGTCTGCGACACGACGGCCTATTTGCCGAGCGAGCTCGTTGCCTCGCGCGAGATCAAGACGATCAGCCTTTACGTCTCGGTCGATGGGCACCAGGAGCCGGAGTCGGAGATCAGCGATTACGCCGGTTTCTACGAGCGGCTGCGCGCCTCCGAAGGGGGGGCGACGACCTCGCAACCCTCGATCGGCGACTTCACTGCGGTCTATGAGCCGCTGCTCGACGAAGGGCGTGAAATCGTCTCGATCCACATCTCCTCGGGGATCTCGGGGACCTTCGAGGCCGCCAACCAAGCTCGGGAGCGGCTGGTCGCCGAGGGCAAGGGCGGCGAGCGGATCCACCTCTTCGATTCCCGCTCGGCGGCGGGTGGCATGGGGCTCTCGGTCCTGGCGGCCGCAGCCGCGGCCAATAGCGGCGGTGACAGTGCTGCGGTTCTCGCCCGGGCCCAGCAAGCGCGAGAGGAGCTGAAGATGTGGTTTGCGATCGACACCCTCGAGTACTTGCGGCGCGGTGGCCGGATCGGTGGAGCCCGCGCTTGGATCGGCTCGGCGCTGAAGATCAAGCCGATCCTCACTCTGGAGGAGGAGATCACCCCAGTCGAGCGCGTGCGCACCCGGGCTCGCTCGATCGAGCGCCTGCGTGACTACGCTCGCCAGCGCCACGAGGACGGCATCGATGGCTGGGTCGTCCAGCACATCCAGGACGATGAGACTGCTGCGGCTCTGGCTGACGACTGTCGCGAAATATTCGGCTGTGAGCCTGTTTTCATCTCTGAGATCGGCGCGGTCCTAGGGGCTCACGTCGGTCCCGGCCTACTCGGCGTGGGCAGCGTCTCGAAGGAAGTTCTCAGCTAGCTAGGCGCGAATGCCTTCGCGAGTTTCGGACTCGCGAGGCACCGGCTGCGGCTTGAGCCGCACCGGCGTGGTGGCGAGGGCCTGCACGCGCAGGTCGCTCCAGGTGAGTCCTTCGCGGACCAACGCCGGGAGCCCCAGCGCGACCGCCGTGGCGATCTCGACCGCCTGCAGGATCACGCCGTAGGCGAGGGCGTCGGCGGTGCTGACGCCGAAGCCCGTGTGCAGGACGCTGATCACGGCAAGCTGGAAGACGCCGATGTTCGAGGGGGTCGCCGGCACCACGGCGGTCACGTTGACTGCGAAGAGCACCGCCGCAGCGGCACCGATCCCGGCCTGGTCGCTGAGCCCAAGGGCGGCGAGCAGGGCCCAGCAGGCGGAGAGCTGGATTGCCCAGGCGGCGAGCTGCGCGGCAGCGGCAGCGGCGCCACGACGCGGGTTGCGGAAGATGCGCAGGCCGGCGCGCACCTGCAGCAGGGCGCCGTGCATGGCGGTGCCGATGCGGGCCAGGCGGCCGTTGCCGTTGCGCCGCATCAGCGGCGGACCGAGCAGGACGAGCAGCAGGAGCAGCAGCGGCACGAAGCTGAAGGCGAAGAGCTTTTGGGTGCTCGAGTGGAAGAGGTCGGTGGTCGAGACGATGATCACGCCCAGCATCGCCAGGGCGAAGAGGTTGAGCACGGTCTGGGAGACCAGCGTGCCGAGCAGCACCGGGAAGGTCTCGCGCATGCGGCCGATGCGGCGGGCCAGCGACATCGCGCGGGCCGGCTCGCCGAGGCGGGCCGGCAGGGTCGCCGACATCAGCACGCCGATCATCGTCGCCGAGGTGACGTCGCGGCGGCGGACAGGCGCCAGCGGCAGCGCCGCGCGCACGATCCAGTACCAGGAGGCGGCGCGGAAGAAGAGCGAGAGCGCCATCAGGCCGCAGGCCACCCAGACCCAGCTGAGGTCGGAGCGGACGATGCTTTCGACCACGTTGTCGATGCCGATCTTCTGTGCCGCCAGAGCGGTGAGGCCGACACCGGTCACGCCGGCGGCCGCCAACCCGACCCGGCGGGCGATCTTGCGCTTGCGCTTGCCGGTCTGGGCGGGCTCGGGGTCGAGCGAGGGAAGCCGTTGTGGAGGCTGCGGCGGCAGGCCATCGGAGGGCTGTATGCCCATCCAGCGAGCGGCCCGCTCCAGGTTGTTCGCAGGCTTTGGCGCCGCCAGCGCCCGCTCGTAGACGGCGGTCACCCGATCGGCGACGCGCGGCCAGGCGTAGCGCTCGGCGCTTTGGCGGGCAGCGCGGCCCATCGCCACCAGCCGCTCCGGCTCGTGATGGGCGCGCTGCAGCTCCTCGGCAAGTCGCTGGGCGTCGCCGGGGGGGACGAGCACGCCGTCGACGCCGTCGCTGACGACATCGCTGTAGCCGGCGATCGCGGAGGCAATGGCCGGCGTGCCCGCGGCGAAGGCCTCGGTCAGGACCATGCCGAAGCTCTCGCCCGAGAGCGACGGGGCGCAAAGCACATCCGCTTCGTGCATCGCCCGGTGCAGCGCCTCGCCGGAGACCCGGCCGCGCACGTCGATGAATTGCATCGTCTCCGGATCGGCGAGGTAGCGCAGCACGTCCTCGCGCTCGGCGCCGATCACGGTGAGGCGGCTGGGCACGTGCTCGACCAGGGCACCGAAGGCGGCAAGCAGGATCGGCAGTCCCTTGCGCTCCTCGGGCCGGCCGACGAAGAGGACACGCAACTGATCGCTCGCCGGCTTCGGCCCGCTTGGCGCGGCGGCGACGTCGACCCCGTTGGGGATCACCTCGTAGTGGCCGCCGTACCAGCGGCGCCCGGTCCAGGCGGCCGCCTCGGAGACCGCGATCCGGGCGGAGAGGCGGTTGAATACGCGCCGCGCTCCCAGGCCGGAGGCGGCGTAGTTGGGCACGGCCCTGGTCGAGTAGGCGTGGAAGGTGCCGACGGCCGGGACATCGGTTCCCAGCGCCGCGTTCCAGCCCACCAGCGGCACCAGCGGCTCGTGGATATGGACGACGTCGAAATTGCCCCGGCTCAGCTCGCGGCGCGGGGCGACGACCCCGCCGGCGGGGAAGGGCGCCAGGTTCGAGATCGCTCCGTTGGAGGGGAAGCCCGCCGTGCGGCCAAGTGGGATCAGGTAGTCGGGCATCTCGCGCGACTCCGGCGCGGCACGGTGCAGCGCGCGGCTGAGGCGGCCGGGTGGGTCAAAGGGGGCGAGTACGCGAACGTGATGGCCGCGGCCGAGGAACTCCTCGGCAAGCGCCTCCACGTGCCGGTTCACGCCGCCCTGGTAGGACCAGGAATATGGCGAGACGAGAGCAATCCGCACGAATCACAAAGGGTAGTTGATTCCTCAGAGGTGATTCGTTGCGTAAGTCACGCGGATCGCTCACACCAGGCGTAGGCGGCGAAGACCAGGACGTATGCGGTGCCAATCTCGAGCAGAAGGGCACCCGAGTCGTTGGCGAGCGTGCCGATCACGGTCGCCGCTACGGCGCCGATCAGGCCCGCGCGCAAGGCCGGCGCGGGCTGCAGCCATTTGCGCAGGCGCGCCCGCTGCCAGATCGCCAGCGCGGCAAGCGCGGCGATGAGGGGTAGGAAGAAGATGACGATCGGGCGGGCGAAGCTGTGCGCGGAGAGCTGCAGGCGTCGTTGGGCAACGTCGGCGAGATCGCTGAGTCCGCCCGCGTCGAGTACCGAGCGGGTCAGGTGGGCGTTGGCGCCGGTGACGAGGTCGGCGAGGGCGATCAGCGCCAGCACCGCGATCGGGGCGGCGATCACGAGCAGAGCGGTGCGCCGCCGCCGGGCGCCGATCGCCGCGGCGGCAACGGCACCGCCGACCGGCAGGACGATCGCGGCCCCGACGTCGGCGCCGAAGCGGCCGGCGGCAAAGACGATCGCGCTGAGCAGGCTGACGGCGAGGAAGGCTGCGGCGGCCCGGCGCTCCGTTAGCCGCGGCCAGAAGCCGGCCAGGGCGGCACCGGTTCCGGCGACGACGAGAACACCGAGCAGCGCCTCGAGCTCGTTGCCGATTCCGTAGAAGCGCACGCCGAGCCCGGGGTTGGGACCGAGCAGGGAGAGCGAGGTGAGCGGCGAGCCGGCGATCACGTCGATCGCCAGGGCGCCGACGACCAGTCCCGAGGCGACCGCAAGCGCCCGCAGCCCGCCCAGCAGAAAGAGGGTCAGGGCGGCGAGCAGTGGGGCGCCGAACATCACCAATATCTGTTCGGTGTCCTGGCCCGGTTCGAGCGCCGCGGCCGCCAGCAGTAGCAGTGGCAGGTAGACGATGCTGAGACCGGCAAGCCGAATCGCGACCCGACCGACCCGATCGGAGCTGACCAGGGCGGCCAGCCCGAAGACCACCAGCCAGACGAGCAGGCTGACCCCGATTACCGGCCCGCGCCGCTCCGAGATCACCGCCATCCGCGCCGCAAGCGATTCGATCGCCGCCGGATCGACCGAGCCCTCGGAGCGAATCGCCTGCCCCGACATCTGCGACGGCACCGCGATTCCGAGCCGGGAGAGGATCGTCGGGGCGATATCGGTCGAGAGCACGTAGCCATTGGTCCGCGTGCTGTCGGAGGTGAGATCCCCATTGAACCCTCGCCCCGCGACCCCGATCGCCAGTGCCCCGTTCTTGGCCGGCGGCGCCCGCCCGATCGCGACGACCATGTCGTTCCCCCTGAGCCGGCCGATGAGCGCGCCCAATTCGCCAAGCTTCAGCGAGCGCACCTCGCACGCCCGGCCGTGTTCCGCCAGCGTCGTCGCCAGCAGCCCCGGCACGATCTCCGCCGGCGCCGATTCCGCCCGTTCCACAACCGCCTTCGAATACCCCGGCCCACAGATCCCACCCTCGACGTGGCCCGGCAAATCCGAGTCATAGAGCGAATCGAACACCCGATTCCCCTGCGAGATATCGAGATAAGTCTGCGCCGCTCGCACGCTCCCGAGCCCGGCGCTCATCAGCCCTGGCGAAACCCCTTGAACCCGCGCAAGCTCTCCAACACTCGTGCCTCTTGGCAACAGAGCCACCGTCACATTGGGAGCCGATGCTTGTGTCCCTGTGACCGGGATCCGGGTGGGGGGTGAAGCGTCTTGTACTTTTTTGCCAGAAGATTCTCGGACGGCAGCAGACGCTTCACCGAAAAAGTTAAGCGAAACCCCCCACCCGGATCCCGCCGCCCCAAGGGCCACGAGCACTATCGTCAACCCAATGGCCGACCGCACATTTGCCAAGTTCACGATGTTCAAGGTTGATCCCGCCTGGCGCCGCCTCGACGCCGAGCAACGCGCTTCCGACAAGCAAGAGTTCCTCGCTGCCTGCGAGGACTTCGCCCTCGACCGCTCGTTGCGCGCCTACTCAACCATAGGAACGCGCGGCGATGTCGACCTGGTCATCCTCTCCCAGAGTCCCAGCCTTGACGACCTGCACACCTTTCACGTCGTGCTCGGCCAGAGCGGCCTGGCGAAGTGGGCCGAGACGCCCTACTCGTTTCTCTCGATGACCAAACGCTCTCCCTACTCGGACGAGCAGGCGCGGCCCGAGATCTGCGTCTCGGAGCGCAAGTACATGTTCCTCTACCCGATGATCAAGCAGCGCCGCTGGTACGGGCTGGCGCCGGAGGAGCGGGGCCGGATCATGAAAAGTCACATCGAAGTGGGGCGCCGCTACCCCGAGATCACGATCAACACCACCTATTCCTTCGGCCTCGACGACCAGGAGTTCGTGGTCGCATTCGAGGGTGACGACCCGGGGATGTTCCTCGATCTGGTGCACGAGCTGCGCCCGACCGAGTCAAGCGAGTTCACCGAGCTCGAGACCCCGATCTTCACCTGCATGGCGCTCTCGCCGCGCAAGGCGCTGGACGCGCTCGACGGCACCCCCAGTGCCGTCGCCGCCGGAGCATGAGGACCGAGGCGCTCAGCTACGCAATCGACGAGCACGATCACCTGATCAGGGTCGACGAGGGCTACTACCGCTTCGCCGAGGAGAACGGCTGGCCCGACGCCGGCAGCAGCCTCGGCCGCTCGCTCTGGGACTACGTCAGCGGCAGCGAGATGAAGAAACTGCAGCGGCTGCTGGTGCGGCGCATCCGCGACGAGGTCGGCGATGTCGAGTTGCCCTTTCGCTGCGACGGGCCGGAGGTTCGTCGCGAGATGGACATTCGGATCGTTGCCCGTCCGGGCGGGCGGGTCGTGCTCTTCTCGGCACGATTGCGCGCCGAGGAGGAGCGCGATTTACCCCAGCGCCTGCTCGATCCGGCGACGCCGCGCAGCGGCGAGATGCTGGAGATGTGCGGCTGGTGCGACCGCTTCGAAGTCGACGGGGAATGGGTCGAGGTGGAGGAGGCGGCGAGGCGGTTGGAGCTGTTCAACCGGCCCCGGCTGCCGGCGCTGAGTCACGGCATCTGCCCCAACTGCAACGAGATGCTGCTCGCCGCGTAGGCGCGCGACGGGCTGAGTTCCCTATTCTTTCGCGCTCGCCATGAGCAAGATCGGAACCGAAGACAATCCCCTGCGCGTCGCCATCGTCGGCGCCGGCCCCTCCGGCTTCTACGCCGCCGAGCACATCCTCAAAGACGGCGACCTGCACGCTCAGGTCGATCTCTTCGATCGCTTGCCGTCGCCTTTCGGCCTCGTCCGCGGCGGCGTTGCCCCGGACCATCCGAAGATCAAGTCGGTAATCCGGGTCTACGAAAAAACTGCGGCCCGCGACGGATTCCGCTTCTTCGGCAACGTCAAGATCGGCCTCGACCTCGAGGTCGAGGACCTCGAGCGGCTCTACCACGCGATCGTCTTCACGGTCGGCTGCGAGACCGACCGCCAGCTCGGGATTCCGGGCGAAGATCTGCCCGGTAGCCATGCCGCCACCGCCTTCGTCGGCTGGTACAACTCGCATCCCGACTACGCGGACGACGCATTTGACCTCTCCGCCGAACGGGCCGTGGTGATCGGCAATGGCAACGTCGCGATGGACGTCGCCCGCATGTTGGCCCTGACCGATCACGAGCTGCGCCAGACCGACACGGCCGACCACGCGATCGAGCTGCTCGACCAAAGCCAGATCCGCGAGATCGTCGTCCTCGGCCGCCGCGGCCCCGTGCAGGCCGCCTTCACCAATCCCGAGATCAAGGAGCTGGGGGTGATGGAGGACGCCGACGTGATCGTCGACCCCGCCGACGTCGAGCTCGACGAGGCCAGCACCGCCTACCTCGAGTCGGACGAAGCCGACAAGACGACCCGGGTAAACGTCGAAACCCTGCGCGAGTTCTCCCAGCGCCAGCCCAGCGGCAAGCAGATTCGGATCGTCCTGCGCTTCCTCGCCTCGCCGGTCGAGATCAAAGGCGACGGCAAAGTCGAGTCGATCGTGATCGGCCGCAACGAACTGGTGGAGGAGAACGGGCGCCTGGTGGCCAAGGACACCGGCGAGCGCGAGGAGCTCAAGTGCGGGCTCGTCCTGCGCTCGGTCGGCTACACCGGCATCCCGATCGAAGGCGTGCCCTTCGACCAGAAGCGCGGCCTGATCCTCAACGAGGGCGGCCGCGTGCTCGACTCCCACGACGCGGGCCACAAGGTCGGCCACTACACCGCGGGCTGGATCAAGCGCGGCCCCTCGGGCGTGATCGGGACGAACAAGAAAGACGCCCTGGAGACCGTCGGGCACCTGCTCGCCGACGTCGCGTCGGAGACCCTCCTCGACCCGGCCAACCCGGCGCCGGAGGCGATCGAGCAGCTGCTCGCCGACAGGAACGTGCGCTACATCTCCTTCGAGGACTGGCAGGCGATCGATCAGGCCGAGGTCGGCCGCGGCGAGCCCCACGGTCGTCCCCGGGTCAAGTTCGTCCGCGTCGACGAGATGCTCGACACGGTCGGCGAGCAGGTCGGCTGAGGATGGCCGTCGACCTGGCCGAGCTGCGGTCGATGATCGAGGCGGCCCTGCCGGGCGCCGAGGTCGAGATGTTCGACGAAGACGGCGGCGGCCAGCACCTGCGCGCCGAGGTCAAGGCGTCCCAGTTCGAGGGCCTCTCGCGGATCGACCAGCACCGGCTGGTGAAGGCGGCGGTGAAACCGCGCTTCGACGACGGCACGGTCCACGCGCTTTCGGTGAAGACCCAGGCCGCCTGAGCGAAGACCACGCCCGTCACAAAGTTGGCACACAAGATTTACTTTCTGCGCGCCACACGCGCGTAATTTCTCCCTAGCCTTGGGGTCATGGAGGCTATGCGATCCACTTGGACCGACTCGCGGCTCGACGACCTGAAGGAGAAGGTCGACAGCCTCGACGCGACTATGAACGCCGGCTTCGCCCGACTCGACAGTCGGATCGACGGGACGAACGAGCGGATCGACAAGATGAACCACACGATGCTTCAGGGGATGGTCGCCTTGATCAGCATCATCGCGGTGCTGCTCACCGCATTCCTCACCATTGTCGTGACGCGTCTCTGAGCCGACGCGAGCGCTTGGCTACCCTGTGCTCATGGCCGACCAAGAGTTGAAGTCCAAAGTCGAAGAGTTGATCGCAGCCAACCCCGTGCTGCTCTTCATGAAAGGGGTGCCGGACGCGCCGCGCTGCGGGTTCTCGATGCGCGTCGTGCAGATCCTCGACTCGATGGACGCCGAGTACGGCGCGATCGACGTGCTGCCCGCGCTGCAGCCGCTGCGCGAAGTCACCACCGAGCTCTCCGACTGGCAGACCTTCCCCCAGCTCTATGTCAACGGCGAGCTGCTGGGCGGCGCCGACATCGTCCAGGAGATGTACGAGTCCGGCGAGCTCGGCGAGGCCCTCGGCCTCGAGCAGCCGGAGGTCGCCGCCGCCGCACCCGCGGCGGCACCGGCCAACGACCTCCCGGCGCAGTCTCCCCCGCTTCAGATCGAATAACCGAGCTCCACGTTCGCGCGCCGCAACGCCGTCGCCAGGACGCGGCCCGCGGCCACGAGGTCGGCCTCCGGCAGGTCGCCCCAGAGGCGATCCCTGATCTCGTCGGTCGTCCCTACTACGCGCGCCTGGAGCTCGCGGGCGGCGGGCGTCAGCGCCACGTCGCCACCGTCGGCCTCGAGCAGGCCGAGTGAGAGCGTGCTCTCGATCGCATCGGTCGACTTCTCGGTGTCGAACTTCGCCTGCACCGTCCCCAGGTCGGCCAGTTCCTGACGAGCGAGGCGCCCGCCCGCGCCCTCGGCCAGTTTCAGGATCACCCAGCCCGACGGCGAGAGCCCGGTGCCGTCGAGTTCGCGCACGAGGATGGCATCGAGGGCCTTCTCGGTCTGGCCGATCAGCGCCGGTCCGAATGCGGTGGGGGTCTGAGCGTTCATCGTCTAGTTCCCTTCGTCGATTGATTCGTTGGTTGAGCCAACGATCTTTCGCGAAGATAGCAGGTCGTTGGTCTCGCCAACGGTTCTACTAGACTCCCTGCCGATGTCTGCCTACCGCCTCGACGCTCTCCCGACCTGGCTCCTCAGTCGGTCCTCGGGCCGCGCGCACCGCCTCCTTTCCGATGCCTTCGACGCCGCGGGCGCGCGCGGCTACCACTACCGCGCGCTGGCGGCGCTGGAGGATCTCGGACCCGCCAGCCAGGCAATGCTGGGGCGGCGAGCGGCGCTCGATCGCTCGGACGTGGTCGCGACGCTCGCCGAGCTCGAAGTCGACGCCCTGGTCGAGCGCACCCTCGACCCCGACGACGGCCGCCGCAAGATCGTCTCGATCACGTCGGCCGGGAGGCGTCGGCTGCGGCAACTGGACGACCGCGTCGCCTCCGTCCAAGAGGAGCTGCTCGCCCCACTCTCGACCGACGAGCGCGCGGAGCTGATCCGCCTGCTCGGGGCGGTCGCCGGGATTGGGGCCGGAGAGGACTAGACGGCGGCGGGAGCCGCGTCGGCGTCGTCTTTCACCTGGAAAGACGAGCCACAGCCGCAGGCGGCGACGACGTTCGGGTTGTTCACCTGGAACCCGGCGCCCTGCAGGCCTTCGACATAGTCGACCTCGGAACCGAAGACGAACTGCATCGAGACCTTGTCGACGACCACGGAGACACCGTCGACGGTGAAGACGTTGTCGTCGGCCTTGGCCTGGTCGAAGGCGAGCGCGTACTGGAAGCCGGAGCATCCACCGCCGCGGACGGCGACGCGCAGGGCCTGGTCGTTGCCCTCCTGCCCACTCAACAGCTCGCCGATCTTGGCGGCGGCTTTGTCGGAAAGGGTGATTGCTGCTTGAGGCGTGTCGGTCACTTCACAAAGTGTAGCGAGAAGGGGCGGCGGCGCTGCTCAGCCGTTCGACCGGTGCGTCTTGAACGTCTTGTCCTTGCCGTAGGTCGTGCCGTCCCGATTATCGGCGACCAGGCGGAAGTGGTAGGTCGTCAGAGGCCGCAGCCCTGGAATCGCTTCATACACCGATTCGCTCCGGTAGCCGGGGTTGGGCTGTTCGTCATCCAGCTTCGGGGAGATGCCGTAGGACTTCGTCGTCCCCAGCTGGAAGTAGTAGCTCGTCACCTCGCCGCGCGGGTCGACCCAGCCTTGCAGGATCACATAGGTGCCCTGTACTTCGAGCACCCTCCCGGTCCGGACCGCGGGAGGCTTCAGCGGACGATCGGCTCCCGCCGCCGCCACGCCGCCGCCCGGGAGGAGCAGGATGGCGCCGAAGGTCGCGAGAGAGATCAGCCCTCGCCTCAAGGATCTACCCATGGCTTCCCCCGTACCCACTCGTCGCCTTCGGTTCGCAAAGAGCGGAAGAAGCAACCTTGAGCGCGTGAGGCAGATCGCGCATACGGCGCCTTGGCGCTAGCGTCGCGGCCATGGAGACCACCGACCACGCGCAGATCGCCTACGACGCCTTCGCGCCGATCTACGACGACTTCACCGCCCAGAACGACTACGAGAGCTGGTTCAGCGCCCTGCTGCCCCACCTCGACGAATACGGCCTGACGATCGGGAAGCTGCTCGACGTCGCCTGCGGGACCGGCCGCGCCTTCGCGCCGATGCTGCGGCGCGGCTGGAAGATCACGGCCTGCGATATCTCCGCGGCGATGATCGCCAAGGCGAAGGAGAAACACGCCGGCGAGGCGATCTCCTACGACGTCGCCGACATGACGACGCTGCCGACCTACGGCGAGTTCGAGCTGGTCTGGGCGCTGAACGACCCGGTCAACTACCTGGTCGGTGACGGTGACCTACAGCGCGCGCTGGAACGGATGGGCGCGAACCTCGCCGCCGACGGTCTGCTCGTCTTCGACTGCAACACGCTGGCCCTGCTCGGATCGGCGTTCGGCGAGGACGAGGGCCTTCAGCGCGAGGGCAACTGGCACTGGCAGGGGCGCGGGCAGATCGACGGGGTCTTCGAAGCCGAAGTCTCCGGCGAGGGCATCGAGCCCCACACCCACAAAGAGCGCCACTACACGGTGCCGGAGGTGCAGCGGACGCTGCTGAACGCGGGCCTCCAGCCGGTCGCGGCGCTGGGCCAGCACGACGACGAGAACGGCATCGAGTTGACCGACTCCTGGGACGAGGGCAAGGACCACAAGATCATCCACGTCGCGCGGCGAAGCTGACCACGGCCGGCGTTTGGCAGAATCGCCACGGTGACCCCCGGCGCCGAGACCGCAGTCGTCTGCGACAGCAGCCAGTACCTACCTCCCGAGGTGATCGCCGCCAAGGGGATCGGGGTGGTGAGCCTCTACGTCTCCGTCGATGACGAGCAGCAGCGGGAGACCGACGTCACCGACTACGACGACTTCTACAGCCGCCTGCGCCAGTCGAGCGGCGGCGCGACCACCTCCCAGCCCTCGCTCGGCGACTTCATCGCGGTCTGGCAGCCGCTCCTCGACCAGGGTAAGGAGATCGTCTCGATCCATATCTCCGCGGCGATCTCGGGGACCTTCGAGGCCGCCAACCAGGCGCGGCAGCGGCTGATCGACGATGGTCAGGGCGGGGAGCGCATCTACATCTACGACTCCGAGATGGCCTGCGGGGCGACCGGCCTCTGCGTGCTCGCCGCCGCTGCCGCGATCGAAGCCGGCGGCGGCCCGGAGGAAGCGCTCGCTCGCGCCAAAGAGGTCCGGGACACGCTGAAGATGTGGTTTGCCGTCGACACGCTGGAGTACCTGCGCAAGGGCGGCCGGATCGGTGGCGCCAGCGCCTGGATCGGTGGGGCGCTGAAGATCAAGCCGATCCTCACGATCGACCGCGAAATCGTCCCGGTGGAACGGGTCCGCACCCGCACCCGCTCGCTCGAGCGCCTGCGCGGCTACGCCCGCAAGCTGCACGAATCGGGCGCCGACGCCTGGGTCGTCCAGCACATCCAGGACCCCGAGACGGCCGACGCGCTGGCCGTCGACCTGCGCGAGATCTTCGGCTGCGAGCCCGCCTTCATCTCCGAGATCGGGCCGGTGATCGGCGCCCACGTCGGGCCCGGGCTGATCGGGGTCGGCGCGGTGTCCTGGTCGCTGCTCGAAGCAACCTGAGCGCCCCCGGTCCGGCGTGGCGAGGCTCCTGCTGATCTCGGGCAGCCTGCGGAGCGGGTCGACCAACTCGGCGACGATGCGCACGGCGGCGGCGCTGGTGCCCGCCGGTGTCGAGGCGACGATCTACGACGGGATGGGCCGGCTCCCCCATTTCAACCCCGACGACGACCCCTCCGACGGGATCGGCCTCGACCCGGAGGTAGCGGCCCTGCGAGCGGCGCTGGCGGAAGTCGACGCGCTCCTCGTCTCGACCCCCGAGTACGCGGGCGCCCTGCCCGGTTCGTTCAAGAACCTGCTCGACTGGACGGTCGGCGGCGGCCAGACCTACGAGATGCCGGTCGCCTGGATCAACGTCTCCGGTGCCGCCGCGCCGAGCGGCGGGGCCGACGCCCACGACAGCCTCCGCAAGGTGCTCGGCTACACCGGCGCCCAGATCGTCGAGGACGCGGTCCTGCGGCTGCCGCTGTCGCGGGACGACATCGGCGCCGACGGATTGATCGTGCCCCCAGAGGCGCGGGGGGCGATCACCGGCGCGGTGCGGGCGCTTGCCCGCGCGTGCGCTTCTGGGTGAGGGACGGGCGGGGCTCGGGGGGAAGGGACGGGCGAGGCTTTGCGGCCGGCGGCGGGGGCTCAGGCCCGGGCGGCCGTCCGAGGGTACGTCCCGGGCGTCTCGTGGCGGCCACAGCCTGCCAGGGTCGCCACGAGATGCCCGGGACGCACCTCGGACGGCCGCGCCGACCCCGAGCCCCCGCCCGTCCCTCAGCCCGCGCCCGCGCCCCCGCCCGCCAGGGCTTTGACCGCGCCGACGATAGCCTCGCGTGCCGCAGGCGGCTCGATCAGCCCGTCCGCGCCGACTTCGTCGCGAGAAAGCGGCAGTCGCAGCACTGCCTCCTCGACGATCTGGGCGCCGGTGTAGCCCAGGACCTTGCGGAGGCTGTCGTGGGCGTCGGCACCGCCGCTCGGCGCGGCGGCGCCGGAGACGTTGATCCAGG
>DATBAV010000012.1:0-78248 GCA_036271315.1 Solirubrobacterales bacterium
ATGGTCGTCGTCTGCGACGGCGAAGACCGCGAGAACGAGGGCGACCTGGTGATGGCGGCGCAGTTCGCGACGCCGGAGGCGGTCAACTTCATGGCCAAGGAGGCGCGCGGGCTGATCTGCCTGGCGCTGACCCCGGAGCGCTGTCGCAAGCTCGGCCTGAACCTGATGGCGGCGAAGAACGAGGCGCCGCTGCAGACCGCCTTCACGGTGACGATCGAGGCCGCCGGCGGCGTCAGTACCGGCATCTCCGCCCACGACCGCGCCCACACGATCCAGGTCGCGATCGATCCCGACTCCGGCCCGAACGAGATCGTCGTTCCAGGTCATATGTTTCCGCTGCGGGCCAAGGACGGTGGCGTGCTCGAGCGCACCGGCCACACAGAGGCCAGCGTCGACCTCGCCCGCCTCGCCGGCCTCACCCCCGCCGGCGTCATCTGCGAGGTGATGAACGACGACGGGACGATGGCGCGCGTCCCCGACCTGATCCCCTACTGCGAGCGCCACGGCCTGAAGATGATCACCGTCGCCGACCTGATCGCCTACCGGCGCCGCACCGAGGAGAAGCTGGTCGAGCGCGTCGTCGCCACTGCGCTGCCGACCGAGTTCGGCGACTTCACCGCGGTCGGCTACCGCTCGCTGGTCGACGACAAGCACCACGTGGCGATGGTCAAGGGCGAGGTCGACGGGGTCGAGGACGTGCTCGTCCGCGTCCACAGCGAGTGCCTCACCGGCGACGTCTTCCACAGCATGCGTTGCGACTGCGGCGAGCAGCTGGTCGCGGCGCTGACCCAGATCGAGCAGGAGGGTCGCGGCGTGCTGCTCTACCTCTCCCAGGAGGGCCGCGGGATCGGCCTGCTCAACAAGCTCAGGGCCTACAAGCTGCAAGAGGAGGGCGCCGACACGGTCGAGGCCAACCTCAAGCTGGGCCTGCCCGCCGACCTGCGCGACTACGGCATCGGCGCCCAGATCCTCGTCGACCTCGGCCTGACCAGCATCCGCATCCTCACCAACAACCCGAAGAAGATCGTCGGCCTCGAGGGCTACGGCCTCTCGGTCAGCGAACAGGTGCCGATCGAGTCCTCGCCCAACGTCCACAACGAGGCCTACCTGCGCGCCAAGCGCGACAAGATGGGCCACTCGCTGCACCACCAGGGCCTCGCCTTCGATGAGGAGATGATCCGCGACGAGGACGAGCGCGACGCCGAGAACGAGGCTGCGGGTGGCTGAGTCGACCGCCTTCCTCGAGGACTTCAGCGAGGCCGAGCGCGAGCAGCTGGCCGGCCGCGAGTTCGCCGTCTGCGTCGGCCGCTTCTATGAGGACCTGGCCGAACGGCTGCTGAGCGGCGCCCGCGAAGGCTTCGAGCTGGCCGGCGTGCCGGCCTCCTCAGTCAGCGAGGTCTCGGTGCCCGGTGCTTACGAGCTCCCCTTTGCCGCCAAGCTGCACGCCACCACCGGCCGCTTCTCCGGCGTCGCCTGTCTTGGCGTCGTCATCCGCGGCGAGACCGACCACTACGACTTCGTCTGCGCTGAGGCGGCCCGCGGGATCCAGGATGTGCAGCTGGAGACCGGCGTGCCCTGCGCCTTCGGCGTGATCACCTGCGACACGATGGAGCAGGCGCTCGCAAGGGCCGGCGGCGGCAAGCGCGACCAGGGCCGCAACGCCGCTCTGACCGTCGCCCGCATGACCCTGGCCAAACAGGCGATCAACCCCTACAACTGGGCGGTCCGCGCCGGATAGCCCCGCTTAGGGGCCGATGTTGCCTCCAATCGGCGGAGATCGGTACCATCCCCGACCCGATGGCCAAGGTATGCCACAGCTGCGGCAAGGGACCGGCGTTCGGCCAGTCCCGAAGCCACTCGATGGTCGCGACCAAGCGGCGCTTCGATCCGAACCTGCAGAAGGTGCGGATCGTCGAGGGCGGACGCAAGCTCCGCACCTACGTCTGCACTAGGTGCCTCAAGGCCAACAAGGTCACCAAGGCCGCTTAGCGGCCGTCTGACACTGCGCCATAGCGCACCCGACTCCTCACGAATAGCGCTGCTATTCGCTCGTCGCGCCCGCACTCTGGCTTGGTCAGTCGACCGCTAAGTCAGTCGGTGACAACCACTGGGTGCTCGCCGGTCGGCGCCGGGTCGCCCTCAGCCGGCTCCACATGCAGCCTGGGCAGGATGCGGTCGAGCCAGTCCGGGATGTACCAGGCGCTCTTGCCGAAGAGCTGCATGATCGCCGGGACCAGGACCGAGCGAATGATCACGGCGTCGATCAGCACGGCCGAGGCTAGGCCGAGGCCGAAGAGCTTGATGATGCGGTCTTCGCCGAGCATGAAGGAGGCGAAGACGGTGACCATGATCGCCGCTGCGGCGGTGATCACACGGCCGGTCAGGGCGAGTCCACGGGTGACGGCTTCGCTGGCTTCGTGGCTGTGCTCCCACTCCTCGTGGATTCGCGACATCAGGAAGACCTCGTAGTCCATCGAGAGCCCGAAGACGATCGAGAAGAGGAAGACGGGGAAGAAGGAGATGATTGGCCCAGTGCCGTCGACGCCGATGATGCTGGCACCCCAGCCCCACTGGAAGACGGCGACGATCAGGCCGAAGGCGGCGCCGATGCTGAGCAGGTTCATCACCATCGCCTTCAGCGGCACCAGGATCGAGCGGAAGACGATCATCAGCAGCAGCGCCGAGAGCAGGACGACGACGCCGATGAAGAGCGGCAGCTTTTCGGAGATCGCGTCGCCGAAGTCCTCGAAGATCGCGGTGATGCCGCCGACGTGCATCTGCGCGCCGGTCTTCTGCTCGATCGGCGGCAGCACGTCGCCGCGGATGTGGTCGAGCAACTTGGTCGTGTCGGCGCTCTGCGGCGAGGTGGTCGGGTAGAGCTGGAAGACGCCGGTATTTTCGGCCGGGTTGAGCGTGATCGCGGTGACCTTCGCGACCCCTTCTTCGTTCTTCATCTGGTTGCGCAGGGTGACCAGGGCTTCGTCTTCTCCCTTGCCCGGCAGCGCCGCCACCATCGCGAAAGGCCCGTTGAAACCGGGGCCGAAGCCTTCGGCGAGCAGGTCGTAGGCCTCGCGCGTGCTCGAGCCGGCGGGGTCTGTCCCGGCGTCGTTCGAGCCCAAGCGCAGCGAGAGGGTCGGCACGCAGAGCAGTAGCAGCAGGCCGCCAGAGAGGACCGCGGAGAGCACCGGGCGCTTCTGGATCTCGCGGCTCCAGCGGAACCAGCGCGTGTCTTCGGCAGTTGAGGGCTCGCGTTTGCCCAGTCCCGGGATGCGCAGCCGGTCGACCCGCTTGCCGGCGATCGTCAGCAGCGCCGGCAGCAGAGTCAGCGCCGCGATCATCGTGAACAGCACGGCGATCGCGGCGGCCATCGCGACGCCGTAGAGGAAGCTGATGCCGAGCAGCAGCATCCCCATCAGCGAGATGATCACGGTGATGCCGGCGAAGAGCACAGCGCGGCCGGCGGTGTCGACGGCGGCGATCGCGGCGTCGCGCGACGCGAGTCCCTCGTCGAGGCCGTTGCGGAAGCGGGTGAGGATGAAGAGCGCGTAGTCGATACCGACGCCGAGCCCGATCATCGCCGCCAGTTGTGGCGCGAAGTTGGCGGTGTCGAACACATGGGTGCCGATCGTGATCACGCTGATGCCGACGCCGAGGGCGAAGAGCGCGGTGATCAGCGGCAGCCCCATCGCCACCGCTGAGCCGAAGGTCAGCAGCAGGATGACGACCGCGGCAAGTAGCCCGATTGCGAAAGAGGAGTCGCCCCCTTCTTCTTCGCCCCGCACTTCCTCGACCGGGGAACCGCCGACGGCGACCTTGAGGTCTTCCCCGTTCGCCGCCTCGCCGATCGAGATCAGCTTCTTGATGTCGTTCTTTTCGAGCTTGTCGGTGGAGACGTCGTACTGCACGGTCGCGTAGGCGATTTCGCCGTCTTTGCTGATCGCGCCGGCGCCTCCGGCCGCGTAGGGACTGGAGACTCCACTGACGTGCGGCAACTTTTCCGCTTCGGCGAAGACGCCTTCCATCTTCTTGCGGACCGCCGGCGAGTCGGCTCCGGCCGGCGCCTTGTAGACGATTTCTGCGGTGACGCCCGATTGCTGCGGGAACCTGTCTTCCAGTAGTTCGAAGGCTTCCGTGGAATCGGAGGAAGGCAGCTTGAATTCTTCGCTGAAGTCGGAGCCGACCGCGCCGGAGAGAATGCCGATCCCGATCAGGGCCACGATCCAGCCGATGATCACCGTCTTGCGGTGGCCGGTGGTCCAGGTGGCGAAGCGTCGCATCGAGCGTCGCACCGTAGCGAACTCGGCGGCTTGACCCCGCCAGTTCGCGTCCTCCAGCCCGACAGCTAGATTTCGACCGATGCCCGATCCCTCGATCGTGCGCTTCCGGCGCGTTGTCAGCTTCGCCTACGCCAACCTGGAGGCCCGCCGCCAGGAGGTCAATGACCTCAACGTTTTTCCCGTTGCCGACGGCGACACCGGCGACAACATGGCGATGACGATGCGTGCGGTGATGGAGGAGCTCGACCGCCTCGACGGGATGGAGGTCGACGAGGTCGGCCGCACGCAGCTGGTCCAGGCCCTGGCCCGGGCGGCGCTGATGGGCGCCCGCGGCAACTCGGGCGTGATCCTCAGTCAGATCGTCCGCGGCGCCGCCGAGGAGCTGGCCAGCCGCCCCGGTGAGCTGATCGACCCGGTCCTGGTCGCCTCCGCCTTCGCCAGCGCCGCCGACGCCGCCTATGACTCGGTGCGCGAGCCGGCCGAGGGGACGATGCTGACCGTCTTCCGCGAGATGGCGCACTCGATCGCCCGCCAGCTCGCTCGCCTCGACGCCGAGAAGCAGCGGCTTCCGCAGGGCGTGCCGGACGAGCTGCAGGATGCCGTCCTTGCCGAGATCCTCGAGCGGGCTATCGAGGATGGGCAGCGAGCAGTCGAGCGCACTCCCGAGCAGCTCGACGTGCTGCGCGAGTCGGGAGTGGTCGACGCTGGCGGCTACGGCCTGGTGTTGATCCTCGCCGGCGTCGTCGCCGGCCTGCGCGGCGACGAGGAGGCGGTGCCGGAGGTCAACCACCACGAGGCGCCGAGGCTGAGCCAGCCCCACCACGAGGACAGTCGCTTCCGCTACTGCACCAACTTCATCGTCTCCGGCAGCGGCTTGAGCAGTCGCGACTTCCTGCCGCGGCTGGAGGGCCTGGGCGACTCGGTGCTCGTCGTCGGCGACGAGGTGACGCTCAAGGTCCACGTCCACACGGACAAGCCCGAGGCCGCGGTCGCTCTCTTCGAGGACGCCGGCGAGGTGACCAACCTCGACGTTGCCGACATGCGCGAGCAGATCGCCGAGCGCCAGGCGCGACTCGGCGAGGGCGGTGGCCGCAGCGGCGCGCTCGCCGTGGCGGCGGGAGAGGGCCTCGAGCGACTCTTCGCCGAGCTCGGCGCCCACGTCGTCCCGGGCGGCGAGACGCTCAACCCTTCGACCTATGAGCTGCTCGCCGGCATCCACCAGGTCCCGGCCGAGGAAGTCCTCGTCTTTCCCAGCTCCTCGAACGTGATCATGGCCGCCGAGCGCGCCTGCGATCTCTCCGAGAAGCCGGCCCGGGTGGTCTCGGCAACCTCGCAGCAGGCCAGCCTGCTGGCCCTGGTCGAGCTCGACCCGGAGGCGGCGCTATCGGAGAACGCCGAGCGGCTGGAGGCGGCGCTGGCGACGGTCGCCGCCGGCGGGGTCGCTCCGGCCGCCCGCGACGATGCTCAGGGGCGCTTCCGCAAGGGCGATGCGGTTGGCTTCGTCGGCGAGGAGATCGTTGCCTGGGGCGGCGCCGGCACGACCCTGGCGGCGACGATCGAGAAGCTCGCCGCGGGAGCTGAGATCGTCACCGTGATCGGCGGCCAGGACGCCCCGATCGCGCTCGACGAGCTCGATCCGCACGTGCCCGACGGGGTCGAGTTCGAGACCCAGGACGGCGGCCAGCCGAGCTGGTGGTGGCTGCTCGCCGCCCAGTAGTGCGCGCCTTCGCCAGTACCGCCGAGCTGACCCAGGCGCAGTTGCGCGACGCCTCGCTTCGCTGGCCCCGGGCCAGCGCCCTCGACGTCTCGCTGCAGGCCTTGGAGGGGGTCGGGCCGAGGCTCGCCGAGATTGCGGCGGATGCCGGTATCGCGACCGTGGGCGACCTGCTCACCCGCTTCCCGCACCGTCACCGCGATCGTCAGATCGTGCCGGTGGCAAGCCTCGAACCGAAACAGCAGGCGAGCATCGCGGTCGAGGTGCTCGGCAACGCGGGACGGCCCTTCCGTCGTCGCGGCCTCTCGATCCTCAGCGTCAAAGTCGGCGACGAAAGCGGCACCGTGCGGGCGACCTGGTTCAACCAGCCCTGGCTGGCCCCGAAGCTGACCGAGGGCACGCAGATGCTGCTCACCGGCTCCGCCGACAAACGCGGCTTCCGCGTCTCCGAATACGAGTTCAGCGGCGACGCCAGCGAAGGCCTGGTTCCGATCCATCCCGGCACCGAGCAGCTCAAAGCCCAGCGCCTGCGGCAGTGGATGGAGCAGGCGATCCGCTGGGTCGACAACGTGCTCGAGCCGCTGCCGGCGGAGCTGCGCACCCGCCGCGGGCTTGCCGGCGCCGCCGACGCGATCCGCGCGGTGCACTTCCCGGAGGACAGCGAGGAAGTCGAAGCCGCTCGCGAGCGGCTTCGCTTCGAGGAGCTCTTCCTCTACCAGGCCATCCTGGCGACGCGCAAGCGCTCGCACCGGGCCGCGCGACCGGCACCGCGGCTCGGCAAGCCCGGGGAGAGCGTCGGGCGCTGGATCGAGTCGCTGCCCTTCGAGCCCACCCACGACCAACTGCGCGCCTTTGACGAGATCGACGCCGACCTCGACTCCGGCGAGCCGATGCAGCGGCTACTGATGGGAGAGGTCGGTTCGGGCAAGACCGTGGTCGCGCTCTACTCGATGCTGCGAGCGCTCGAAGCGGGCTTCCAGGCGGTGCTGATGGCGCCGACCGAGACGCTGGCCGAGCAGCACGCCGTGACCTTGGGAAGGCTCCTCGCTGAAGAGGCGACGCCATTCGGCCTCCTGACCGGGGCGACGCCGGCGGCGCAACGAAGGCAGTACCTGGAGCGGCTCGCAAGCGGCGAGCTGGGCCTGATCGTCGGCACGCACGCGCTGATCGAGCCGGCGGTCCAGTTCGCTCGCCTCGGCCTCTGCGTGGTCGACGAGCAGCACCGCTTCGGGGTCGAGCAGCGCAAGGCGCTCGACTCCAAGGGCGTCGAAGGTCTGGCGCCGCACATCCTGCACATGACCGCGACGCCGATCCCGCGCACGCTCTCGCTCACCGCCTACGGCGACCTCGACGCCACCGCGCTGCACGAGTTGCCCTCGGGGCGCAAGCCGGTGCAGACGCGCGTCGTCGAGGAGGACGAGCGCAGCGGCGCTTATGAGTTCATTCGCGGCCAGCTGCGCGAGGGCAGGCAGGCCTTCGTCGTTTGCCCGCTGGTCGAGGAGTCGGAGAAAATGCAGGGCCGGGCCGCCGAGGTCGAGGCCGAGCGACTGGCGGCGGGCGAGCTCCGCGACTTTCGCATCGGCGTGATCCACGGCCAGATGCGCTCAGCCGACAAGGCGGCGGCGATGGAGACCTTTGCCGCTGGCGCTACCGACGTGCTCGTCGCGACGACCGTGATCGAGGTCGGCATCGACGTGCCCAACGCGACCGTGATGGTGATCGAGGGAGCCGAGCGCTACGGCATCTCGCAACTGCACCAGCTGCGTGGCCGGGTCGGCCGCGGCGAGCACGCCTCCTGCTGCCTGCTCTTTCCCGAAGACGCCGGAGCGCTCGCGCGCCGCCGGTTGAAGGCGGTCGAGCGCGAGAGCGATGGCTTCAAGCTCGCCGAGGTCGACCTCAGCCTGCGCGGCGAGGGCGAGGTGCTGGGCACGCGCCAGCACGGCCTGCCCCGTTTCGCCGTCGCTGAGCTACCGGACGACACCCCAACCCTGATCGCCGCCCGCGACGAGGTGCTCGCGCTTCTGCGCGAGCACCGCTCGCTCGATGCACCCGAGCTCGGTCCCCTACTGGAGGCCGCCCGGCGACGCTTTGGCGCCGGCGCTGCCGACCCGATACCACTCTAGGCGCGACCGGACTTACCCTTGTCCAGCGAGAAGTCCTGTCGCGCCATACATTGATCCGGTGAGGGTCATCGCGGGAGAGCTCGGGGGGCAGCAGCTGGTAGCGCCGCGCGGCTGGAAGGTGCGGCCGACCTCCGACCGCGCCCGCGAGGCGATCTTCTCCGTGCTCGGCGCCCGCGTCGATGGCGCCCGCGTGCTCGACCTCTACTGCGGCACCGGCGCCCTGGCGATCGAGGCTCTCTCGCGCGGCGCCGCGCGGGCGACCCTGGTCGACCGCGACACCCGCGCCGCCGTCGGCAACGTCGAGCGACTCGGCCTCGCCGAGCGGGTCGAGCTGGTCCGCGCCGACGTCTCGCGCTGGTTGGGGAAGCACGAAGACGGGGAGGAGGAGGCCATCTTCGATCTCGTCTTCGTCGACGCCCCTTATAGACTCGCCGACCGCGTGGGGCAGGAACTCGATAGCCAGCTGCCGGACCTCCTCAGTGAGGGGGGACGGGCGATAGTCGAGAGCGGCGCGCGCCGACCGCTCCGCATCGACTCGCTGCCGCGCCTGCGCCAGCGCCGCTACGGCGCCGCCGACGTCTCGATCTACGGGGGTTCGGCACGATGACCGAGCAGCGCGACGGCACGGTCGTCTGCCCGGGCAGCTACGACCCGGTCACCAACGGGCACATCGACATCATCACCCGCGCCTCCGCGGTCTTCGAGCGCGTCGTCGTCGGCATCGTCAACAACCCGATGCGCAAGGACAAGACGCTCTTCACCGCCGAGGAGCGCAAGGGGCTGATCGAAGAAGCGACCGCCGGCCTCGGCAACGTCGAGGCAAAGATCTTCTCCAACCTGCTGGTCGAGTTCGCCCGCGAATCGGGAGCGAGGGCGATCGTCAAGGGCCTGCGGGCGATCTCCGACTTCGAGTACGAGTTCGAGATGGCCCAGCTCAACCGCAAGCTCGACCCCGGGATCGAGAGCATCTACATGATCGCTTCGCCGCAGTACAGCTTCCTTTCCTCGACCGGGGTGAAGGAAATGGCGACCTTCGGCGGCGACGTTTCCGACCTGGTTCCGGGTCCCGTCGCGGCCGCGATGACGCAACGCCTGGGCGACAGGTAGGCTTTTCCAGCGCGGCGCAGAGTGGGCGAGAGCTTGCAAAAAGCCGAGGAAATAACCGCTTCTTCACCGAAGATGCCTCTGACACGTAGGCTTACGACCTTCTGATGGACGTTCTCGTTCTAATAGACAAGCTCGACGATGTGGTGCACAACGCCCGGCCGGTGCCGCTCACCGACCAGGTTCGTGTCGACCGCGAGGAGATCTACGACCTGCTCGATCAGATGCGGGCGACGATCCCCGAGGAGATCAAGCAGGCGCGCTGGATCGTCAAGGAGCGCCAGGAGATGCTGGCCGAGGCCAAGCGCGAGGCGGAGCGGATCGTGCGCGAGGCGCGCGAGCAGCAGGCCCGCCTGATCTCCGACGAGGAGGTCACCAAGCAGGCCGAGCGCGCCGCCGACGAGATCGTCGAGGACGCGCGAGCGCGCGAGCGGGAGATTCGTCTTGGCGCCGAGGACTACGCCGACGAGATTCTCAACACGCTCGAGGTCAATCTTCAGAAGTTCCTCGCGGCTGTGCAGCGGGGCAGGGATCGGCTGGCTGGCCGCGATGAAGAGCAGCAGCCAGTGCCGGATCTCGACGAGCAGGAGTAGCGATCCGGGAGGCCCGGGTGCGCCTCCCCAGAAGACCGTCCGTCTCGCAGTGGCTGCCGGGTCGAAGTCGTTCCGCTCCCAAAGCCTTCTGGGGAGGCGCACCCGGGCCTCTCAGTACGAGCTCAGCTTTTCTCAGTACTCGGCCGCTACTACGGCTAGGTCTTCGGTCTGCCAGGTGATCTTGCCGCCGGAGGAGTCGAGGAGAGACTGGAGTTTCTCGAGCTCGAAGACATCGCCTACGACGAAAGAGCGAGATTGCTCTTTTACGCGGCGGCAGAGGGCTTCTATTTGCTCGTTTGAGAGCTGGTTGACCGAGAGGACGGAGATGACCAGGTCCCAGGGGCCGTCGGGGAGGGGGTCCTCCATGCGGGCCAGTTGGACGTCGTCGTAGGACTGGCGGGCGCGGAAGACCATGTCGGGACTGGAGTCGAGGCCGACTACCCAGGCGTCGGGATGGGCCTCGATCAGGCGGCGGGTGGTCTCGCCGGTGCCCATGCCGAGCTCGAGCACGCGCTCGGGTGAGAAGGGAATCGCGGCGATCGCCTGCTCCTGCAGCTCGTCATAGCGGGGGATCTGCGTGCGGATCCGCTCCAGGTAGACCTCGGGTGTCCAGTCCAATTGACCCATTCCGTAATCTCGTCAGGAGGGTCATCGTACGGCCGGCCGAAGCGGAGGGAGCATTCAATGGCGCAAGCATCGACGATCATCGATCTCGCACGGCTGACGCTGTCGCACGGTGAAGGGCGCCGGCTCGACCTGCCGGTCGTCCTGGAGCCGTTGGAGCTGGCGGGCCAGGCCTACGTCTCGCCCGACTCGGTTCCGGTCCGCCTCGACGTCTCCCGGCCCAGCGGCGGCTACGCCTTCCGCCTGCGCTTCCCAGTGCGGATCGAGGGTCCCTGCATGCGCTGCCTCGGCGACGCCGTGCTCGAGGCCGAGGTCGACGCGCGCGAGGTGGCTCAGGACAACACCGAGGACGAGGAGTTGCTCAGCCCCTACGTGGTCGACGACGAGCTCGACCTCGGCCGCTGGGCCCACGACGCGGCGGTGCTGGCGATTCCCACCCAGTTCTTCTGCCGGCCCGATTGCGCTGGCCTCTGCCCGGTCTGCGGCGAGTCGCTCAATGACTCTGATCCGAGCGAGCATGAACACGACGAAGGATCTGATCCGCGTTGGGCCAAGCTGAGAGAGCTGAAGCTGGAGTAGGTGGGGAGGGCAGGGGAAGGAGCCCGGGATGCCCCTCCCCGGAAGACCGTCCGTCTCGCAGTGCTGCCGGGTCGGAGTCGTTCCGCTCCCAAAGCCTTCCGGGGAGGGGCATCCCGGGCTCTAACCGCTACCATGCCCCACGCTTATGGCTGTCCCTAAGAAGAGAACGTCTAGTGCGCGGCGCGATAAGCGGCGGGCTAATCACAAAGCTGGCAAGGCACGACTCAATCGGTGTCCGCGTTGCCATAGCCCGCGTCTGCCGCATCGGGTTTGCCCGACCTGCGGTACTTACGCCGGGCGCGAGGTAATCAAACACACGGTTGCCGAGCCGACTGCGCCTTCGTCTGACGCTGCTGAGTAGCGATGCCTGAGGGCATCACGGTTGCTCTCGACGGGTTTGGGGCGGAGCAGGGGTTCGAGGTGCTTGCGCAGGGGGCGCGTGCCGCTGTGGCTGACGGGATTCGTTTGCGGGTCTTCGGGCCGCCGGATCGGCTTGGCCTTGATGGTGTCGAGGGAATCGAGGTCGTGCCGACGAACGAGTGGATCGGCAACGAGGAGGACGCCGTCACGGCGGTGCGGGCGAAGAAGGAAGCCTCGGTCGTGCTCGCTGCCGCCGACGTCTCTGAGGGCCGCTCGGCGGCGATGGTCAGCTCGGGGTCGACCGGGGCGACGATGGCGGCCGCGACCTTCGGGCTGCACAGGCTCAAGGGCGTGCAGCGGCCCGCCCTGGCGGTGCAGCTGCCGGTGCCGGGCAAGCCCGTCCTCTTTCTCGATGTCGGCGCCAACGTCGAGGTGCGGGCGCAGCACCTTGTTCAGTTCGCCTTCCTCGGCGCCGCCTTCAGTGCGGCGGTGCTCGGGGTCGAGCGGCCGCGGGTCGGGCTGCTCTCGGTTGGCGAGGAGGCGGGCAAGGGGCGCGAGGAGGTTGTGGCGGCCAACGACGCCCTCGCCGCCGCCAAGGGAATCGATTTCGTCGGCAACGTCGAGGGCCGCGACCTTCCCGCCGACGCGGCCGACGTGGTCGTCACCGACGGCTTCACCGGCAACGTCTCGCTGAAGCTGATGGAGGGGACGGCGAAGGCGGTGACCGGCGCGATCCGCGATGTCGCCCGCTCAAACCCACTGGCTGCCCTCGGCGGTCTCTTGATGCGCCCCGCCCTCGGTGGCCTGCGGCGCGAACTGCACCCCGACGGCACCGGGGGCGCGATCCTGCTCGGGCTGCGCGGGATCGCGGTCGTCGGTCACGGCAGCGCCGGGGCGGAGGGGATCGCCAACGCGATTCGCCTCGCCGCCCGCTGCGTCGAGGTCGACGCCGTCGGGCGCACTGCGGCGCTGCTGCGCGAGGGCGGCGCCGGCCGCGGCGAGCTCGCCAAGCGTGACGAGGCGGACGGGGCGTGATAGGAACCCCGCGATGAGCCGCGAGGAAGTCCTCACCTTGGTCCGCAACCACCTTGCCGAGGAGCTCGAGCTCGACCCGGCCAAGATCGGCGAGACGAGCCGCTTCAAGGAGGACCTCGACGCCGACTCGCTGGACCTCTACGAGCTGGTGATGGAGCTTGAGGACACCTACGGCATCTCCGTCTCCGAGGAGCAGGCGGCCAAGATCGCGACCGTCGGCGACGCCGTCGACTTCGTCCTCGAGCACGCGCCAGCGTGAGCGACGAGACCCTCGCTGAGCTGATCGCCGAATTGCCGGACGACCTGCGCCGCCAGGCGCTGACTCACTCCTCCTGGAGCGAGGTCCGCACCGACTCCTACGAGCGCTTTGCCTACCTCGGCGACAGCGTCCTCGCCTTGGCCGTCGCCCGCGGCCTGATCGAGCGTTTTCCCGAGGTCGATGCCGGCGGCCTGACCAAGATCCACAACCAGGCGGTCAGCGGGGTTTCCTGCGCCGAGGTCGGCCGGGAGCTCGGCGTGCCCGAGATGCTGCGTGCCAACGAGCCCGAGGACATGCCGGTGGGGATCCCCGCCGAGGTCCTGCTCAGCGGCGAGCGGCCGCTGCCGGAGGCAACCGAGGCGCTGATCGGCGCCTGCTTCCTTGCCTTCGGCTTCGATCGGGTCGCCACCGCGGTGGCCCTGGCCTTCGAGCCCCGGGTCGAACACGCCGCCGAGACGCGAATCGACTTCAAGTCGGCGCTGCAGGAGTTACTGGCGCGGCGCCGCTCGGTCGTAAGCTACGAGGTGACCGCCGAATCCGGGCCGCCGCACCGGCGCAAGTTCGAGGTGGCGGCGGTCGTCGACTCCGAGAGGGTCGGCGAGGGGGAGGGTCGGAGCAAGAAGGCGGCCGAGCAAGCCGCCGCCGAGCAGGCGCTGAAACGGCTTGGGGACTGAGTTTGAACATCGCGTCCGACGCGCTCGCGAGGCTTGGCAACCGAGTGTCTAGGGACCGCTTCCGAAGAGACAACGCATGTATCTGAGATCAATCGAGATGAAGGGGTTCAAGTCGTTCCCCGAGCGGGCGAGGTTGGAGTTCTCGCCCGGCGTCAGCGTGATCGTCGGCCCCAACGGCTCCGGCAAGTCGAACATCACCGACGCGGTGCTCTGGGCGCTGGGCGAGCAGAGCCCGGGGGCGATTCGCGGCGCCTCGATGCAGGACGTGATCTCGGCCGGCGGCAAGGGCGTCGGCCAGCGCCGCCTCGCCGAAGTCGAGGTGACGATCGACAACTCGGAGGGCCGCGCCGCGACGGAGCTCTCGGAGATCGCGGTCAAGCGCACGCTCGACCGGACCGGCGAGGGTAGCTACCGCCTCAACGGTGCCCGCTGCCGCCTCGTCGACGTCACCGAGGTGCTCTCCGACACCAACCTCGGCCGCGAGATGCACTCGGTGATCAGCCAGGGCCGGGTCGAGTCGATCATTCACTCCAAACCGCGCGAACGGCGCCTGCTGATCGAGGAGGCGGCGGGCCTTGGCAAGCACCGCAAGCGCCGTCGCCGCGCCGAGCTGAAGCTGCGCGCCGCCCGCGACAACCTCGATCGCGCCCTCGACCTCGAGCGCGAGGCGCGAGCCCGGCTGCGGCCGCTGAAGCGCCAGGCGCAGGCGGCTGAGCTGGGCGCCCGGATCGAGCGCGAGGAACTCGGTCTGCGCGGCCAGTTGGTCGCCGAGGAACTGCGCTTCGGTGCCGACCGTGCCGCGGCAGCGGAGAAGGCGGCGGCGGAGGCCCGGGCCCAGCGCGCCGTGCTGGAGAAGAACCTTGCCGAGGTGAGCGCCAAGCGCCGCGCCGCCGAGGAGCGCTTTGCCGCCCGCGACCGCGAGCGCACCCAGGCCTGGGGGCTGCTGACCAAACTGCGCGGCGAGCAGCAGCGGATCGCGATTCGCGCCACCGGCCTGGCCGACCGCGAGGGCGATATCTCGGTTCGCCTCGATTCTCTGCGCAGCGAGCTCGGACCGCTGACCCTCGATGTCGGTGCCACCGCGGCACCCGGCGAACGGGCGCGCAAGCTCGAGGAGGAGCTGAACGAGATCGACGCCGGTCTCTCCAGCGCGGCCGACGGGCTCGGCCGCGCCCGTTTGGCTGACGCCAGCGAGTCGGCCCGCGAGGCCGCTCTCGGGGCGGTCCAGAGCGGCGCCGAGCGCGCCTCGCGCCACGCCCGCCGCGCCGAGGGCCTGCTCGGCGAGCGCGCCCGCGAGGTCCTGCGCAACCGCCTCGCCACCGGTGAGGAGCTGCTCGACGACGTTCGCGCTGCCGCGGCCGCCGCGACCGTGGCCGAGGCGGCGATCCGGGGGCGGGTCGAGCGGATCGAGGGCCGCGTCGTCGGCGGCGAGGGCGACAGCGACGAGATCGCCGAGGAGATGCGAGCCTGCTCGCAGCGCGAGTACGAGCTCCAGGCCGAGATGACGAAGGCTTCCGACCGCCTCACTGAAGTCGAGGTCGAGGCCGCCCACCTCGGCGACCGCCGCGCCGAGGCGGCCAAGGAGCTGGCGACGATCGCCGAGCGCCTCGGCGAGGAGGTCGAGCCCGCGACCGAGGCCCTCAGCGACGAGGCCCGTGCCGAGATCGACCGCCGGCTCGAGCGGCTGGAGCGCCGCCGCGCCCAGATCGGCCCGGTCAACCCACTTGCCGAGCAGGAGTACGAGGAGGCCCGCGAGCACGTCGAGTCGTTGCAGGCCCAGCGTGGGGACACCGAGCGGGGGATGCGCGAGCTGGAGGCGCTGATCCGCGATATCGACCGCGAGATCGAGCGCGCCTTCGAGCAGACCTTCGAGGCGACGGCGAAGAACTTCGAGGAGATGATCGAGCACCTCTTCCCCGGCGGCCGCGGCCGCCTGCGCCGGGTGACGCTGCGCGCCGTCCCCGACGCCGAGGCGGAGGGGGAGTCCGCGGCAGAGGACGAGGTCGGGGGCGACGAGGAGTCCGAGGAACAGCGCGAGGAGTTCGGGGTCGAGATCGAGGTCACCCCGGCAGGCAAGTCGACCCGCAAGCTCTCGCTGCTCTCCGGCGGTGAGAAGTCGCTGGTCGCGATCGCCTTCGTCTTCGCCGTCTTCCTCGCTCGACCCTGCCCCTTCTACATCCTCGACGAGGTCGAGGCCGCCCTCGACGACGCCAACATCGATCGCTTCCTGCAACTGGTCCGGCGCTTCTCCGACCGCGCCCAGTTCGTCATCGTCACCCACCAGAAACGCACCATGGACGCCGCCGACGTCCTCTACGGGGTCAGCATGGGCGGCGACGGCGTCACCAAGGTGGTGTCCCGCCGCCTGCCGCGCGAAGTGGCCGAGGACGGAGGGGAAGTCGAGGAGGAGGTGGCGACGGGCACCGCCGCGGTGCCACCGCCCTTTGCCGGCATGGCCGAGGCGGAGGAAGCGAGCGAGGATGCCACCGCAGAGGTGGCTTCCCCCGGCCTGATCGGCGAGCAACCACCCGCCGCACCGGCCCCGCGCGGGTCGGTCGAAGCCGCTTAGCGGCCCCTTCCGCTTAAAGAAAACAGAACGTTCCCGGATCGGGGGCCACGCTACGCTGTCCGCGGGGAAGGAAAGGAGGGACCGTGGCGCAGCGTCATATGGACCGGCTGACGTCGTTCGACACGTCGTTTCTGGCCAACGAGAAGTCCAACGGGCACATGGCGATCGGCGCCGTGCTGGTCTGCGAGGGCGAGCCGCCCAGCCACGAGGAGTTCCTCGCCAGCATCCGCAGCCGGTTGCACCTGCTGCCGCGCCTGCGCCAGCGCCTCTCCTATCCGCCGCTGGGTCTCGGTCGCCCGTTCTGGGTGGACCACGCCGAGTTCGACATCCACGAGCACGTCAGCCGCAAGGTGCTCGACCCTCCCGGCAGCGACGAGCAGTTCCGCGCCGCCGTCGCCGAGACCTTCGCGCCGCCGCTCGATCGCTCGCGGCCGCTTTGGGAGCTCTGCCTGGTCGAGGGCATGGAGAACGACCGCTTTGCGATCGTCTACAAGACCCACCACGCGATGGCCGACGGCATCTCCGCCGTCGACATCGGCGTGCTGCTCTTCGACGTCGAGCCGACCACCGAGCCGGTGCCCGAGCCGGCCCCCTGGGAGCCGAAGACGGCGCCCTCGCGGATCGGGCTGGCGGGGCATGCGGTGCGCGGGTTCGGGCAGATGTTCGTGCGCGCTGGGCGCTGGCTCGGCGCCGCCTTCCGCAAGCCGCGCCGCGCCGCCAAACGCGCTTCCGACGGCATCGCCGGCCTCTGGGAGGTCACGTGGAACCTCGCCAAGCCGGCGCCCAAAGTGCCGCTCAACGTCGATATCTCGCCCGGCCGTCTCTTCTACGGCGCCCGCTGCGACCTCGACGAGTTCAAAGAGCTGAAGAACGTCCTCGGCGCCACCGTCAACGACGTCACCCTGGCGGTCACCGCCGGTGCCCTGCGCCGCTGGATGCTCGACCGCGAGCTGGAGACCGAGGGGGTCGAGCTGCAGGCTCTGGTGCCGGTCTCGATCCGCACCGAAGACCAGCACGGCGAGCTCGGCAACAAGCTGACGGCGATGCGCGGGCCGCTGCCCGTCGGCATCGCCGACCCGGTCGAGCGGGTGCGCTTCGTCTCCAAGGCGATGGACGACCTCAAGGCCTCCAAGCAACCGCTCGGTGCCGAGGCGATCTGGGGCCTCAACGACTGGTTCCGCGATTTCGCCCCGCCGCTGCTGCTCGGCCCGACTGCGGCGATCAACTTCTCGACTCGGCTCTTCAACCTGCTCGTGACCAACTTCCCCGGCCCGCAGATCCCCTTCTACGTGCGCGGTCGCGAGCTGGTCGAGGTCTACCCGGTCGGCTTCCTCGCCCGCCGCCACGCGCTGGCGATCGCGATCATCAGCTACAACGGCGCGATCGGCTTCGGCCTGCTCGGCGATCGCGACGCGATGACCGACATCGACCGCATCGGCACCTATATCGAGCAGGGCGTGGAGGAGCTCCGCCTCGCCGCCGGGATAGCCTCCCCGGACGATGGCGACGAGTTGGCAGGAGATCCTCGACCTGGGGCAGCGAGCGGCCCCAACGGGTTCGTCCGAGGCTGAGAGCGAGGGCGAGCGCCGCGGCGTCTTCCGTCGCCTGCGCGAGAGCCTCTCCAAGAGCCGCAAAGCGCTGACCGAGGAGCTCTCGGCCAGCTTCTTCGATCGGATCGACGGGGAGACCTGGGAGCGGCTGGAGGAGGCGCTGATCCTGGCCGACGCCGGGGCGCCGACTACGGCCAAGGTGGTCGAGCGGCTCGAGCACGAGGTCGAGGCTGGAACCGTGCCGGCCGACGGCGAGGCGGTGCAGGCGCGGCTAATCGAGATCCTCGCCGAGGTCGCCGCCACGGCGCGGGCTCCGATCGACCTCAGTGGCGAGCCGGCGGTGCTGCTGATGGTCGGGGTCAACGGCACCGGCAAGACGACGACGATCGGCAAGATCGCCTGGCACCTCTCGAAGGAGTTCGGCCTCTCCGTCGTGCTCGCCGCCGGCGATACCTATCGCGCCGCCGCCGCCGAGCAACTGGCCGAGTGGGCGGATCGGGCCGGCGCCGAACTGGTTCGCGCCGAGGAGGGCGCCGACCCCGGCGCGGTCGCCTTCGACGCGGTCGAGGCCGCCCGCGCTCGCGGCGCCGACGTGGTCATCGTCGACACCGCCGGGCGCCTGCACACGCAGACCAACCTGATGGAGGAGCTGTCCAAGGTGCGGCGGGTGATCGCTAAGCAGATGCCCGGTGCCCCGCACGAGACGCTGCTCTCGATCGACGCGACGACCGGTCAGAACGGCCTGCGCCAGGCGAAGATCTTCGCCGAGGCGGCCGAGGTCGACGGCGTCGTACTGACCAAGCTCGACGGTACCGCCAAGGGCGGCATCGTCCTAGCGATCGCCGACGAGCTAGGCATCCCGGTAAAGCTGATCGGCACCGGCGAGACGCTAGAGGACCTACGCCCCTTCGACCCCACCGACTTCGCCAACGCCCTGCTCGCCCCGAGCTGAGTTTGAGGTTTGTAGCGGCATAGGCCGACAAACCTCAAAGTCACTGCCCTAAGCTCAGCAGGCATGTTCGACCAGCTCTCAGATCGGCTGCAGGCGACGCTCTCCGATGTCCGCTCGCGCGGCAAGCTGAGCGAGTCCGACGTCGACGCGGCGATGCGCGAGATACGCCTTGCCCTGCTCGAGGCCGACGTCAACTTCAAAGTCGTCAAAACCTTCACCGCGACGCTGAAGGAGCGCTGCCTCGGTGCAGACGTGCTCGGCAGCCTCGACCCCGGTCAGCAGGTGATCAAGATCGTCAACGAGGAGCTGACCGGGCTAATGGGCGGCACCGGCTCAGAGCTCGCCTTCGCCTCCAGCGGCCCGACCGTGATCCTGATGGCCGGCCTGCAGGGCTCGGGCAAGACGACCGCCTGCGCCAAGCTCGCCCGCTTCCTGCGCGAGAACGGCAAGAAGGACGTCGCCCTCGCCGCTTGCGACGTCTACCGGCCCGCCGCGGTCGACCAGTTGGTCACGGTCGGCGGCCGCGTTGGCGCCCACGTCTACGAGAAAGGCACCGACGCCGACCCGGTCGAGATCGCCGCCTGGGCGCTCGAGCAGGCCCGGACCGAGCGCCGCGACGTGCTGATAGTCGACACTGCCGGCCGGCTTCACGTCGACCAGGAGCTGATGGAGGAGCTGTCGCAGATTCGCAAGCGGGTCAAGCCCCACGACGTGCTGCTCGTCGTCGACGCGATGACCGGCCAGGACGCCGTCGGCGTTGCCGAGTTCTTCGCCGAGGCGGCCGAGTTCGACGGCGTGGTGATGTCGAAGCTCGACGGCGACGCCCGCGGCGGTGCCGCGCTCTCGGTCAAGGCCGTCACCGGCAAGCCGATCCTCTTCGCCTCGACCGGAGAGAAACTCGAGGCCTTCGACCGCTTCCACCCCGACCGCATGGCCTCGCGCATCCTCGGCATGGGCGACGTGCTCAGCCTGATCGAGAAAGCCGAGCAGCAGATCGACGAGGACCAGGCGGCCGACCTCGAGCGGAAACTGCGGAAGAACCAGTTCACGCTCGAGGACATGCTCCAGCAGATGCGCCAGGTGCGCAAAATGGGCCCGCTCAGCGGCATCCTCGGCATGCTGCCCGGCATGGGGGCGATGAAACAACTGAAGAACGCCGACATCGACGAGGGTCAGCTGGACCGGGTCGAGGCGATCATCCTCTCGATGACCCCGCAGGAGCGGGCAAATCCCGGGCTGATCAAGGGCTCGCGCCGCAAACGCATCGCCAACGGCTCGGGGACGAGGCCGCAGCAGGTCAATCAGCTGATCAAGCAGTTCGATCAGATGAGAAAGATGATGCGCCACATGGCCTCGGGCAAGATGCCCGACGCCCAACAACTCGCCGCGATGAGCGGAGGAGCGCAGCGCCCAAAGGTAAGAAGGCGCTAACCGAAATCAGGCCGCATGTCCTCCGCTTTCGCGTCCGGCATGCGTAGGAGGGGCCTGAGCCTGTACCCTGCTCGATCTATGGCAGTACGAATCAGACTCAGACGAGTCGGGTCCAAGAAGAACCCGATCTGGCGGATAGTCGTCGCCGACAAGCGCTCGCCGCGTGACGGGCGCACGATCGAGACGATCGGGCAGTACAACCCGCAGACCGAGCCTTCGACGATCGAGCTCGACGAGACCCGTGCTCGTCACTGGCTGGAGCATGGCGCCCAACCGTCGGAGACCGTCGCCACGCTGCTGCGCACCAAGGGCATTCCCGCCTCCGGTAGCTGAGCCTGACGGTGACCGAGCTGCTGGAGTTCCTGGTCCGTTCGCTGGTCGAGGACCCGAGCGCCGTCGTCGTCGAGGAGCTCGAAGAGGAAGGCGACCTCGTCTACGAGATCAGCGTCGCCGAAGAGGACCTTGGCCGCGTGATCGGCAAGGGCGGCCGGGTCGCCAACGCGATCCGAACGATCGCGAAAGCCGCCGCGGTGCGGCTCGACCGGCGTGTCATAGTCGACATCCTCGATTGAAGCTCGACATCTTCACGCTCTTCCCGGAGGCGTTCGACTGGTTCCAGTCGCAGCGCTCGGTCCAGAACGCGCTCGGCGAAGGCAACGAGCTACGGCTGTTCAACTACCGCGACACGACGCCGCTCGGTGCCGGCCAGGTGGACGATGCGCCCTACGGGGGCGGGGCGGGGATGGTGCTGCGGGTCGACGTGGTCGACGCGGCGCTGCAAGCGGCCTACCCTCACGGGGAAAAGCCCCGCACGGTCTTGCTCTCGCCGACCGGCCGCCTGCTCGACGACGAACTTGCCGACGAGCTGACCCAGGAGCCTCACGTCGCCCTGCTCTGCGGGCGTTACGAGGGCTTCGACGATCGCGTGCATCAGCACTTCGCCGACGACGAGGTTTCGATCGGCCGCTACGTATTGGCCGGTGGTGAGCTGCCGGCGATGGTGCTTGCCGACGTCGTGATGCGTAAGCTGCCCGGGGCGCTGGGTCACGCTCACAGCGCCGTCGAGGAGTCCTTCAGCGAGGTGCTCGAGGGGATGCCCGAGTACCCGCACTTCACCCGCCCCGCCACCTATCGGGGCTGGGAGGTTCCCGATGTGCTGCTCTCCGGCGACCACGAGCGGGTGCGGCTCTGGCGCCTGGAGCAGAGCAGGGCTCGGGCCGAGCAGTCCGAAAAAAACCCGGAGTAGCTACCATTCCGCCACCGCGCGGCGCCCGGTTCGGGCCCGGCGGTCTTTTTTCGCATGAGCAGCGTCATCGACGACATCGAGAGAGGGCAACTGAGGAAGGGTCTCCCTTCCTTCGATCCAGGCGATCGCGTCCGCGTGCACTTCGAAGTCGTCGAGGGCCAGCGCCGCCGCACCCAGGTCTTCGAGGGAATCGTCCTGCGGCGTCAGGGCTCGGGAGTGCGCGAGACCTTCACCGTCCGCAAGCAGTCCTTCGGCGTCGGCGTCGAGCGGACCTTTCCGCTGCACTCACCGAAGATCGAGAAACTGGAGATCGCCGCTCGCGGCGACGTGCGCCGGGCCAAGCTCTACTACCTGCGCGGCCGTATTGGCAAGGCGGCTCGTGTCGCCGAGCGTCGCTGGGGGATCGACGAGGAGCTGATCTCGGCTCCTACGACGGCTGCTGAGCCCGAAGCGGTGGATGCAGACGGGGTCGGCCAAGCTGAGGAAGACGCTCAGGTCGAGGGCGCCGAGTCCGCGGGTCCTGTCGCGGAGGAGACCACCTCGTCCTCGCAAGCTGCAGGCGAGGAGGCCACCTCCACGCCACCCGCGGAAGAGGCGTCCGCGCCTGAGGAGCCAACCGCAGAGGCGGAGCCCGCGGCGTCCAAGGAGAGCGAGCCGGAGGCCGCCGCCAAGGCGACCGAGGAGCCGGCAGCTGAGGCTTCGAGTGAGACGGCGGCAGAGACAGACGCTGAGGCGCCTGAGGCGGGGGAGACCGAGGACAACGCCGCGGCTGAGGATGCCGAGGACGAGTCGCCGGACGAGAAGTCCGACGACTCCGGCGGGGACTCGGCCTGAAACTCTCGATCCCGAAGCCGAAAAGTCGAGGCGGCGGGTTCGTAGAGCTAGTCGTCATCGTTGCGCTGGCCCTGGGGCTTGCGCTGGCGATCCAGGCTTGGCTGATCAAGCCCTACCAGATCCCCTCGCAGTCGATGGAACCGACTCTGGACGTCGGCCAGCGGGTCCTCGTCAACCGCTTCCTCTACCACTTCACCGATCCCAAGCCCGGCGACATCGTCGTCTTCCACCCCCCCAAGGGAGCCGATAGCGGCACCGAATGCGGGGTCACGGTCAAAGGCCAGGAGCCGGTCGAAGTTGGCATGCCTTGCCCGAAGCCGACATCGGAAGAGTCGAGCCAGAACTTCATCAAGCGGATCGTCGCCGGGCCCGGCGACACGCTCAGCGTGCGCAACGGCCACCCCGTCGTCAACGGGGTCGAGAAGACCGAAGAGTCCTACATCAGGCCCTGCGGCTCCGCTCCTTCCTGCACTTTGCCCAAGCCGATCAAGATTCCACCCGGCTATTACTTCATGATGGGCGATAACCGTGGCGAAAGCGACGACAGCCGCTTCTGGGGTCCCGTCCCCCGTGGATGGATCATCGGCAAGGCCTTTGCCACCTACTGGCCCCCGGATCGCATCGGCACCCTCTAAGCCCGCAGCGAAGGGCAAGCTCCACCAGCGTCGCTTGGCGCGTACGCGCCGCCTCTTTGCTTTCGACCGTGGTCTCGACAGCCGCTGGGTCGCCGGCGCCGATGAGGCCGGCCGCGGCTGTCTCGCCGGTCCGCTGGTCGCGGCGGCGGTGCTGATCGACTACGAGACGCTCTCCCACGCCGATCGCCGCGCCCTTGCCGGCCTGCACGATTCCAAGCAGATGCACGCCGAGAAGCGGGCCGAGCTCTTCCCCTGCGTGCTTAGGGCCGCCGAGCGGGTCAGCGTCGTCGTACGCTGCGCTCGCGGCATCGACGAGCGCGGCCTGCACGTGACCAACATCGAAGCGCTCTCCAACGCGCTCGAACGCTTGCGGCCCGACGAGCGGGCCACCTGCCTCGTCGATGGCTTCTCGCTTCGCCAGTGCAGCGTGCCGCACCGGGCCGTGATCGAAGGCGACGGCACCAGCGCCGCGATCGCCGCCGCCTCGGTGATCGCCAAGGTCACCCGCGACCGCTACATGCAGCGCGCCGCCGCCCAGCATCCCGGCTGGGGCTTCGAGGAGCACGTCGGCTACTCGACCCCCGAGCACCGCGAGGCGATCGAGCGCATCGGCATCTCGCCGCTGCACCGCCGCTCCTTTCAGTCGGTGGCGTATTCGCAGCTCGAGCTGGCCGGCTAGAACGCGGCGATGATGTGCTCAAGATCAATGAGCTGACCGTTTCGATCAAAGATGACGCCGACAGCATCGAAGCGAATGTCGTCATAGCTGACTACGCCGCGGTTTTCGGCCATCCATGTTGTCGCCAGGCGGCGGATGCGTTGCTGCTTGCGCCAGTTGACCCCGAGGACGGGGCGCTCCGGACCGAAGGCGGAACCGGCCCTGCCGGCCTTGACCTCAACGAAGACGAGGGTGCGGCCGTCGAGCGCGACGATGTCGAGCTCGCCGTAGCGGGTGCGGGCGTTGCGCTCGAGGATCTCCCAGTGGGTCGCGACGAGTCGGGCGGCGACGAGGTTCTCCGCGGTGCGGCCGAGATGTTGTCGCTGCGCAGTCATCGACGCCGACGATAGGGCTGACAAGACTCGGTTCCAGCCGGCGCGCGAGTCACGTGCGGGCGAATTTTCAGAGCTGTGGCGCTGAGCGCACCACGCGTCGGATTTGCCTCCTTAGCGTCGCCGCCATGCTCGCCACGGCGCAGACATTCACCCTCGACGGCATCTCGGCGCGGCCCGTGCGGGTCGAGGTAGACGTCCATCGTGGCCTGCCCGCTTTCTCTGTCGTGGGATTGCCCGACGCCGCCGTGCGCGAGGCGCGCGAGCGGGTGCGGGCGGCGCTGGTCAACTGCGGCTTTGAGTTCCCGCTGCGGCGCATCGTCGCCAACCTCGCCCCAGCCAGCCTGCGCAAGGCGGGGCCGGGCCTCGACCTGGCAATCTCGGTCGCCCTGCTCACCGCGTCGGGGCAGCTCGAGCTCGGCGGTTCGATTGCGATGGTGGGCGAGCTTGCCCTCGACGGATCGGTGCGACCCGTGCCCGGCGTGCTGGCGATCGCCGAGGCGGCACGCGAGCGTGGCTGCAAGACAATCGTCGTGCCGGCTGAGAATGGCGCCGAGGCTGCCCTGGTCGAGGACCTCGAGGTGATCTGCCTGGAGAGCCTCAGTCAGGTTGCAGCGCTTGCCGCAGGGGATTGGAAGTCGCGGCGGCCGCAGCCGATGTCACTCGATCGCCGCGAGGGAGAGGCGATGCCGGATCTTGCCGACCTGCGCGGCCAGCGCCACCTGCGCTATGCACTCGAGGTCGCGGCTGCGGGCGGGCACAGCATGTTGATGGTCGGCCCGCCAGGAGCCGGCAAGTCGCTGGCGGCGAGTCGCTTGCCGTCGATCTTGCCGCCGCTGGCGGCGGCCGAGGCGCTCGAGGTAGCGCGCATAGCCAGCGTCTGCGGCAGGCTAGGCGAGAGGGGGGTGAGCGGCAGGCCGTTTCGCTCCCCCCATCACACGATCAGCCCCGCTGGCCTGATCGGCGGCGGCAACCCACCCGGTCCCGGAGAGGCGACGCACGCCCACCGCGGCGTGCTCTTCCTCGACGAGCTCTGTGAGTTTCGTCGCGACACCCTGGAGGCACTGCGGGCCCCGCTGGAGAGCGGCTGGGTTGCGGTGGCGCGGGCTGGCGCCTGGCGCCAGCTGCCCTGTCGCTTCATGCTCGTTGCCGCGTCCAACCCTTGCCCCTGCGGGCGCGGTGAGAGCGATCCTGAGTGCAGTTGCGCGCCGCTGGCGGTGCAGCGCTACCAGGCGAGGCTGAGCGGCGCCCTCGCCGACCGCATCGACGTGCTCGCCGCGATCCGCCAGCCAAGCGCCGAGGAGATCGGCGGGCCGGCCGGCGAGCACTCGGCCGCTGTTCGCGAGCGGGTGGTCGCCGCGCGGGAGCGTCAGGAAAGCAGGCTTGGCGCCGGCCGCAGCAACGCCGAGATGACCGCCACCGAGGTGCGCGACTGCGCGCTCGAGGAGAGCGCCGCCACCTTGCTCGCCGAGGCCTACGCCCGCCGTCGCCTCAGCGGCCGGGCTCATGATCGCGTTCTGCGTCTGGCTCGCACCGTCGCCGACCTCGCCGGCAGCGACGCGATCGGCCACGAGCAGGTCGCCCAGGCCCTGCAACTGCGGCGGAGGGACAGCGAGTGAAGCAGCCGAACGCCTGCCCCGATTGCCTGCGCCGGGCGCGGCTGCTCGCTCACCTGGCCCCCTATATCGAGAAGATCTCAAGCGCGGCCCCCGGTTCGCGCTCGCCGGAACTCTTGCGGCTCTCCAACGAGGACCTTGCCACTGCCGCCGCACCCAAGATCGCCACCCAGGTGCTCGCCGAGATCGCCGCGGTGCCGGAGCAGCGACTTCGCGCCGACCTCTTGGCCGCCCACTGCTGGGCCTGCTGCCGCCATGACCCGGCCTTTCCGCCTGGGCTCAACGACGCGCTCGACGCGCCCTGGGCACTGGTCGGCCGTGGGGACCCCAACCTGCTCGGGCGGCTCGAGCCGCGGGAGACGGTGACGATCGTCGGTGCCCGGCGCGCCAGCGCTTACGGTCGCGAGATCGCGCGTGAGCTCGGTCGCGAACTGGCCGCCGCCGGCCTGCTGGTGACCAGCGGCCTCGCCTTCGGCATCGACGCTTGCGCGCATCGCGGCGCGCTTGACGCCGACACGACCGTCGCCGTGCTCGGTTGCGGCGCCGACATCGCTTATCCGGCCTCGCACCGATCTCTCTGGCGACGGATCTGCGAGCGCGGCATCGTCCTCTCGGAGCTGCCGCCGGGAACGGGCGCTTGGCGCTGGACGTTCCCAGCACGAAATCGGATCATGGCCGCCCTGGCCGGGATGACGGTGGTCGTCGAGGCGGCGCAACGCTCCGGCTCGCTAATCACCGCCGACCTCGCCGCCGACCTGGGCCGAGACCTCGGCGCTGTACCGGGACCGGTCAACTCGCGTGCCTCGGCCGGCACCAATGACCTGCTTGCCGGCGGCGCCTGCCTGATTCGCGACGGTCAGGACGTGCTCGACGCGATGCTCGGTCCGGGTGTCCGCAGGGCGGAGCGATTGGGTGCGGACCTGGATGCTCGACTCCGCGACGTGCTGGCCGTCCTGGAGGGCGGGGCGGAAACCAGCGACGCGATCGCCGCCGCGCTCGACCTCGACGGTGCCCAGGCCGCCTCGGCGCTGGCCACGCTCGAGGCCCTCGGTTACGTCTCCTGCTCTCTGGTCGGCGTCTACTCCCGAACCCTGCTCTCGGCGCCCGCCGTCTAGGCTGCGAATCGTGTCTTTGGCCTCGATTCCAGCGGTGCTCTCGATCGCCGGCTCGGACTCCGGCGGTGGCGCCGGCATCCAGGCCGATCTGAAGGCCTTTGCGCGCTGTGGCGTGCACGGGATGACGGCGATCACCGCGATCACGGCCCAGAACACGGTCGGGGTCGAGGCGATCGAAACCGTCTCGCCGGAGATGATCGTCGCCCAGGTGGGCGCCGTTGCCGAAGACATCGGCGTCGCCGCGGTGAAGATCGGCATGCTCGGTACGGCCGAGACGGTCGAGGCGGTGGTCGAGGCGCTGCGCTTCGTTGGCGAGGCACCGGTGGTGATCGACCCGGTGATGGTCGCCGAGAGCGGTGCGGTTCTCCTCGACGAGGAGGCGCGGGCAGCGTTGATCGAGCAACTGCTGCCGCTGGCGACGGTGGTGACCCCCAACATTCCCGAGGCTCGTGTGCTCAGCGGCGGCAGCGAGCAGGACTCCCAGGAGGACCTGGCCCGCGAGGTGCGGGCGCTTGGGCCCCACGCGGTAGTCGTTACCGGCGGCCACAGCGAGCGCGTCGTCGACCTCTTTTTCGATGGTCGCGAATCGGCCGAGATCCCCGGCGAACGGTACGCCGACGGTGCCGCCCACGGGTCCGGCTGCACCCATTCCTCAGCACTAGCCGCCCACCTGGCCCTTGGCCTTTCGCCACTGGAGGCGGCGCGCAGGGCGCGCGAGGTTGCGGCTGCCGCCGTTGCCTCCGGCCTGCGCGAGATCGGCGAGGGGCCCGGGCCGGTCGACGTCTTCGACCTGACCTCTGGGCTGCCTCAGTAGATTTTGGCCATGAGCTCAAACGGCGCGACCACGACCAAGCTTCCCCGTCCTCGCTCGAGTGCCCTCTTCGATGGCCCCGACCGGGCGCACTCGCGCGCCTACATGAAGGGCGTCGGTTACGACGACGAGGCGCTGAGCCGGCCGACGATCGGCATCGCCAACACCTGGGCCGAGGCGAACTCGTGCAACTTCCACCTGCGCGGTCTGGCCGAGCACGTCAAGGAGGGCGTCCGCGCCGCCGGCGGCACGCCGCTGGAGTTCAACACCGTCGCGATCTCGGACGGGATCACGATGGGAACCCAGGGGATGAAGGCCTCGCTGGTCAGCCGCGAGGTGATCGCCGACTCGATCGAGTTGATGGCTCGCGGCTACCAGTTCGACGCGATCGTCGCCCTCTGCGCCTGCGACAAGACGATCCCCGGCTGTGCGATGGCGCTAGCCCGTCTCGACGTTCCCTCCGTCGTCCTCTACGGCGGCTCGATCGCTCCCGGTCACTGGCACGGGCGCGACGTGACCATCCTCGACATCTTCGAGGCGATGGGGGCCCACAACGCTGGCGACATGAGCGACGAGGAACTGAACGAGCTCGAGGGCGTCGCCAGCCCCGGCGCCGGTGCCTGCGGTGGTCAGTTCACGGCCAACACGATGGCTTGCGCCTTCGAGGCGCTTGGGGTCAGCGCCGGCGGCTCGGCGATGGTCCCGGCCGAAGACGACGAGAAGGGCACGGTGGCGGAGCGGATCGGCGAGCTGGTCCTCAACGTCCTCGTCGAGGACATCAGGCCGAGCAAGGTGATCACCCGCGACTCGCTGGAGAACGCGGCCGCCTGCGTCTGCGCTTCGGGCGGCTCGACCAACGCGGTCCTGCACCTGATCGCGCTGGCCAAGGAGCTCGAGATCGAGCTGACGATGGCCGACTTCGAGCGGATCTCCCGCGCCACGCCGCTCTTCGCCGACCTCAAGCCGGGCGGTCGCTTCGTCGCCACCGACCTCTACGCGGCGGGCGGCGTGCCGGTGATCCTCAAGCGCCTGGCCGAAGCCGGCAGCCTGCACGAGGACGCGATCACCGTCACCGGCAAGACGATCGGTGAGGTCGCGCGAGAGGCGAGTGAGGCTCCCGGCCAGGAAGTCGTGCGCCCGCTCGACGATCCGAAGAGCCCGGAGGGCGGCCTGGCGATCCTCGGCGGCAACCTCGCCCCCGAGGGCGCGGTGGTGAAGCTCGCTGGCACCGAGCGCACCCAACAGATCGGACCGGCTCGCGTCTTCGACTCGGAAGAGGATTGCTACCGCGCGGTCAAGGGCCAGCAGATCAACCCCGGCGACGTCGTCGTGATCCGCAATGAGGGCCCGGTCGGCGGGCCAGGCATGCGCGAGATGCTTCAGGTAACCGCCGCGATCGTCGGCGAGGGCCTGGGGGAGAGCGTTGCGATGGTCACCGACGGCCGTTTCTCTGGCGCCACCCGTGGCCTGATGATCGGCCACGTCTCCCCCGAGGCGGCCAAGGGCGGCCCGATTGCGGCAATTCGTGAGGGCGACGAGGTAACTGTGGACATCGACAATCGCCGGCTTGACGTTGCGCTTTCTGACGACGAGATCGCTAGGCGTGTCGCCGATTACAAATCGCCACCATCTCCTTTCGGACACGGTGTAATGGCTAAGTACGCCGCCACCGTCTCTTCAGCATCAGAAGGCGCGGTCACGTTCTAACGGACGGGGCCAGGGGTGGAGCGTCTTGCACTTTTTCGGCAATTCCTAGCGGCGCCAGCTACTGCGTCTTCACCGAAAAAGTTAAGCGGAGCCCCTGGCCCCGTCCGTTAGTTCAGGAACTCGTCGAGCACGGCGTTGAAGCGTGCGGGTCGCTCTAGCTGCGGCACGTGGCCGGTCTGCTCGAAGATCTCAAGCCGCGAGTGGGGAATGCGGCGGTTGTAGCTGAGGGCGGCGGCCGTGGGGATGACCCAGTCGTCGGTGCCCCAGACGATCATCGTCGGGATTTTGATTTCTTCTAGGCGGTCACGGGCGTCGTATTCGATGACGGCAGCCAAGGCATCGGCGAAGCCGGGGCAGGGAACGCCGGACGCCATCTGCTCCCAGAGCAGCTCCTTGCTTAGGCGGCCGGGATAGCGGATCGCGAAGCGGAACATCAGGTAGCGGGCACGGCGGTGGGTGACGAAGAAGCGGGCGGCGGCGCCGAAGGGGCGGCCGAAGGTGTCCCAGGCCTGCGAGGTAGCACGGCCGCGCTCGTGCGGGAGCCAGGTGTTGATGAAGCCCGCGGCCGAAACCAGGACCAGGCGGGCGAAGCGGCTCGGCTCCACGAGCACCGCCTCGGCGGCGACCAGGCCGCCCATCGAGTTGCCGACCAGCGTGGCGTCGCGGCCGATCTCCAGCTTCTCGCAGAAGTCATGCAACGTGCGCCCATAGGCGGGCATGTCGATCGTCCAGGAGGGCATCGGGCTGGCGCCGAAGCCGGGGAGGTCGAGGGCGACCACGCGATGGGTGCGGCTGAAGTGGGGAAGGTTTTCCAGCCAGGCCTGCCAGGAGCTGGTCAGGCCGTGGATGAAGACGATCGGCTCGCCCTCGCCGATCTCGGCGTAATTGACCGTCGCACCCGGCAGCTCGAGCCGGTGCACGTGCGGCCGCCAGTCGAGCTTCAGCCAGTCGGGGTCTGGGTTGCCGTAGTCGTCACGCATAACCCATACGTTCGAGTATGGGTATTTCGCGGATCTGCGGCGGCTGCAGGTGGTCCCAGAGGATTCCGCGCGGGCGCTCATACTGGCGCTCGACCTCGATCACGGCGCGCGGGGTGGCGATCACGTCGACCGGCAAGTCGTGCGCGGTCATCATCAGGTGGCGGCGCAGGACCTGGGTCGGGTGCACCGTGGTCGCCACCGTCGTGTGGCTGTCGATCTTGCCGGCGTCGATCAGCACCCCGTACTCGAGGTCGGAGTAACCGCCGCCCTTGCCGACCCGGGCACCGCTGAGGTTGACCGCGACCGAGCCGCAGAGGACGAAGTCGATCTCGGGCAGCTCGTCGAGCGCGACGACGCGGCCGTGTTTGAGCGCGCCCTTGATCGTCGCCGCCTCTTTGACCGCCCGTTTGGAGAGCTTTTTTGGGTCGAGGACGCGGAAGGGATGTGGGTCGCGCAGGCGCGGCACGGCCATGATCACGATCTTGCCCTCCTCGAGGGCAATGCGACGCGCGTAGGTCTGCGGCGAGTCGGGGTTGGCCTTGATCACCCGGGCCCGCCGCCAGAGGCGCTGCCCGGCGAGCTTTTCCGCCGCCATTTTCGCCCCGGCGAAATTCGGGATCCGCCCCTCGGCTCCGGGGAAGCGCGACACCCCCTCGCGGTCCATCGCCTTCCAGACTTCCTTGCGGACGGTGTCCTTGCTGGCTTTCGGCGGCACGACCTGAAAGATATCCGCAGCGACCGTCACTCTGTCGGACGTGGATTTGCAGGTGATCTGAGTATTTGAGCCGAATGATCCGTCTGCCTAAACTTTTGCGTAGGTCAGGTTCGGCCGGATAGATGCCGATTGTTGGGAAAGGTAATGGGGCGTAAGACTCAAATCGCGATTCTCGCCCTCGTGGCGCTGCTGCTTATCGGCGTCGCTGTCGGCTACGCCTACGACAGTTCCGAGAAGGACAAGATCGCCGACGGAGTCACCGTCGGCGGTGTCGATGTCGGCGGCATGGACGAAGCGGAAGCCAAGCAGGCGGTCAGCCACCAGTTGCTCGGCCCGCTCAAACATTCGCTGCGTGTCGGCTATGACGGTAAGAGCTGGACGCTGCCGGGCAAGAGCCTCGAGGTCCACGCCGACATCGATGCGGCAATCGAAGAAGCGGTGGCCGAAAGCCGCAGCGGTGGATTTCCCGGGCGCCTGGTTCGCTACGTCACCGGTGGCGGTGTCGACAAGCAGATAGGCGCCGACGTCAGCTACTCGAAGCCCGCGATCAACCGCTTCGTCCGCGAGGTCGCGGACAAGGTCGAACGCGAAGCGCAGGACGCTGCGGTCGAACCCAGCCCCGACTCACTTGAAGTGGTGGCGGCGAAGGACGGGCGCAAGCTGCGCGACAACCTGCTCACCCGCCAGCTCGAGGCGGCGGTGCTCAACGCCGACGCGGACCACAGGGTCGTCGCTCGCACTCATCCGACAAAGCCGGAAGTGACGACGAAGGAAGTCGCCTCCGCCTACCCCTCCTACCTCACTCTTGACCGCTCGACCTTCACCCTGCGGCTCTGGAAGCACCTGAAGCTGGCAAAAACGTACACGGTGGCGGTGGGCCAGGAAGGCCTTGAAACCCCCGCCGGGCTCTACCACATCCAGGAAAAGCAGGTGAACCCTTCCTGGCACGTTCCCGACTCCGCCTGGGCGGGCGACCTGGCCGGCCAGGTGATTCCTCCGGGCCCGGAGGATCCAATCAAGGCGCGTTGGATGGCGATCTTCGAAGGCGCCGGGATTCACGGCACGGAAGAGACCGAATCGCTCGGCTCCGCCGCCTCGCACGGCTGTGTGCGGATGTCGATCCCCGACGTGATCGAACTGTATCCGCAAGTAGAAGTAGGAACTCCGATTTACATCGGCTAAGAGGCTCGCGCGGGCCGGCGGCGAAACTCCCTCTATGGACTGGGGGGAAGCGCTGATCGCCTATGACCGCGACCTGCGGGGCCGCGGTGCCGCCGAGCGCACTCGCAAGGCCTATGGGGTCGATCTGGGCCAGTTCGTCGAGTGGGTGGGCGAGCGAAATCCCGGTGAGATCCGCCACCGCGACGTGCGGCGCTTCGCCGCCGGGCTCTCGTCGGACGGCGCGGCGCCGGCCACCGTCGCGCGCAAGCTGGCCGCCGTGCGCGGCCTCTTCGACTTCCTCGTTCGCACCGAGCGGGTCGGGCAGAACCCGGCCGACCTCGTCTCCAGTCCCAAGCGGGAGGAAAAGCTGCCGCGGGTGCTTACGGTCGAGCAGGTGCGCGAACTGCTCGAGCGGATCCCCGCCCGCACGCCACTGGAGCTGCGCGACCTGGCGATGCTCGAGCTCGCCTACTCCTGCGGGCTGCGCTGCGAGGAGATCGTCACCCTCGACGTCGGCGCGCTCGACTACGAAACCGAGCAGCTGCGGGTGCTCGGCAAGGGATCCAAGGAAAGGATGCTCCCCGTGGGAGAGCCGGCCCGCCTCGCCGTTCAACGCTATGCGGAGCGCGGCCGCCATGCCCTGACCGCGGATCCCCGCGAGCAGGCCCTCTTCCTCTCCAAGAGCGGCAGGCGGCTCTCCAACTCCGACATCACCCGGCGGCTCGGGCTCTGGGTGCGCGAAGCCGCGCTCGCCGCCGGGGTCTCACCGCACTCGCTGCGCCACAGCTTCGCCACGCATCTGCTCGAGGGTGGTGCCGATCTGCGCACGATCCAAGAGCTGCTCGGTCACGCTTCGATCTCGACCACACAGGTTTACACTCGGGTCGATGCGGCTCGCCTCCGCGACGCGTATGCGGCCACCCATCCACGCGCATGAGCGAAAAATTTGTCAGCGACCTTAGGATGCAGGGGAATTAGATGGAAACCGGCGTAAAAGAGGTGGAGCTGCGCGATCTTTGGCGCCGCTACAAGGAGGACGGCGATGCCAGCGCCCGCGAGCGCCTGGTCGTGGCCTACTCGCCGATGGTCAAGTTCGTCGCCGGTCGTCTCGGTGCCGGCCTGCCCTCGCACGTCGATGACGCCGACCTGATCTCCTACGGCCTGATGGGGCTGATCGGGGCGATCGAGCGCTTCGAGCCCGAGCGCGGAATCAAATTCGAGACCTTCGCGATGACCCGGATCCGCGGCGCGATCATCGACGAGCTGCGCTCGCTCGACTGGGTGCCGCGCTCGGTGCGCTCGCGCGCCCGTGAAATCGAGGCCGCCCAGGCTAAGCTGGAGCACGAGCTGCAGCGGGCCCCGAGCGAGGCCGAGCTCGCCGCCCGGCTTGAAATCAGCGAGGAAGAACTGCAGACCTCGCTGCTGGAGATCGCCAACTCCTCGGTTTATGCGTTGGACGAGCTCTGGACCGTCTCCGACTCCTCCGGCGACTCGGTCTCGCTGCTCGACACGATCTCCGACCCGCGCGCCGAGGATCCGCAGGAGTCGCTGGCCAGCAGTGAGGTCAAGGACCGCCTCACCGAGGCGATCTCCTCACTGCCCGAGCGCGAGCAGCTGGTCGTCGCGCTCTACTACTACGAGAACCTCACGCTGCGCGAGATCGGCGAGGTCCTGGGCGTCACCGAGTCGCGAGTCTCTCAGCTTCACACCAAGGCCGTGATGCGCCTGAAGTCCGGCCTGCAGGCTGCCTGATCCAGGCGTAATCGCCTGACCCGTATTTATCCCGGTTGAGTTCTGAGACTCGGCGGGTACCTTCAGCTGTGTGGCTCGCAAGGCCGCAGACCGGATTCGCAATGTGGCCCTGGTCGGGCACCGGGGTTGCGGCAAGACGAGCCTGCACGAGGCGATGCTGTTCGAGGCCGGCGCGGTCAAGCGGCTGGGCACGGTTGCCGACGGCAGCACGGTCTCCGACCACGAGCCCGACGAGCAGGAGCGCTCGCTCTCGATCAACGCCTCCTTGGCCTGCTTCGAGCACAGCGGTCGCGAGATCAACCTGATCGACACCCCGGGCGAGCCGAGCTTCGTCGCCGACGCGATCGCCGCCCTGCGCGTCGCTGACGCCGCCGTGGTCGTGGTCAGCGGCGTGACGGGGGTCGAGGTGCATACCGAGCGCCTCTGGCGGCGCGCCGACGCCGAGGGCCTGGCTCGGCTCGTCTTCGTCAACATGCTCGACCGCGAGCGGGCCGACTTCTACCGCGCGCTCGACTCGCTCAAGGCCGCCTTTGGCGCCCACGTCGTCGCCACCGAGATCCCGATCGGCTCCGAGCACGAGGTGCGCGGCGTGATCGACTTGATCGACCGCAAGGCGTTCCTCTACGACGACATCGGACCAGGGGCGGCGCGGGAGGTCGCGATTCCCGAGGAAGAGCGCGAGCGGGCCGAGGAGTACCGCGAGCGGTTGATGGACGAGGTGGCGGAGAACTCCGACGCGCTGATGGAGCGCTATCTCGACGGCGAGGAGATCGACCACGACGAGATCGTGCGCGTGCTCAAGCAGGGCGTCACAGAGGGGCAGATCTTCCCCGTCACCTGCGGTATCGCCACCGCCAACCTCGGCACCGGCCGCCTGCTCGAGGCGCTGGTCGAGGACCTGCCCTCGCCGGCGATGCGCGGTGCCCGCGCCGCCAGCGGTCCCGACGGCGAGGCGATCGAGATCGAGCCCGACGAGCAGGGCCCGCTCGTTGCCTACGTCTTCAAGACCCTCGCCGACCCCTATACCGGCCGGGTCAACCTCTTCCGCGTCTACCGCGGCACGCTCGCCTCGGACTCGCAGGCGTTCAACGTCAGTCGCGGCCAGAAAGAGCGGATCGGCCAGCTCGGCCAACCGCTGGGCAAGGAGCTGCGGCCGTGCCCGGAGCTCGGCGCCGGGGACATCGGCGCCGTCGCCAAGCTGAAGGAGACCCGCGCCGGCGACGTGCTCTGCGCTGGGCCGGAGGAGATCGGCGTCGAGCCGCTGGACCTGCCAAACCCGGTGATGGCCTTCGCCTACGAGCCGAAGTCGAAGGGCGATGAGGAGAAGGCGGCAGCGGCCGTGCGGCGCCTCACAGAGGAAGACCCGACCCTCGACGTACACCGCGACGCGCAGACCGGCGAGCAGATCATCGCCGGCCTCACCCAAGTCCACGTCGAGGTGATCGTGGCGCGGATGAAGCGGCGCTTCGGGGTCGAGATCGAGCTGCACCCGCCGCGCGTGCCCTACCAGGAGTCGATTCGCCGGCCCGCCGGCGCCCACGCCCGCTACAAGAAGCAGTCGGGCGGTCGCGGCCAGTTCGCCGATTGCCAGATCGAGATCGAGCCGAGCGAGAACGGCGCCGGCCTCGAGTTCGTCAACAAGATCAAGGGCGCGGCGATTCCCGGCAGCTTCATCCCCGCGGTCGAGAAGGGGGTCGAAGAAGCGATGGCGCACGGCACGGTCGGCGGCTATCCGGTCAAGGGTGTGCGGGTGCGATTGGTGGACGGCAAGCATCACGACGTCGACTCCTCGGAGATGGCCTTCAAGATCGCCGGCGCGATGGCCTTCAAGGAGGCAATGGAAGCGGCGGACCCGGTGCTGCTGGAGCCGATCGTGCGGCTCGTGGTGAGCTGCCCCGAGGACGTCGTCGGCGACGTGATCGGCGACCTCAACTCGCGCCGCGGTCACCCCCTGGGGATGGAGCCGAAGGGCTCGGTCACCGAGGTGCGGGCCGAGGTGCCGATGGCGGAGGTGCTCGACTACGCACCCGACCTGCGCTCGATCAGCGGCGGCCGGGCCGACTTCGAGGTCGATTTCGACCGCTACGAAGAGGTTCCAGCGCACCTGGCCGAAAAAGTCGTCTCAGCCACGGCCTGAATCGGGTCGCCGGGGTCGCGGTGAACTAGCTTTGGGGAGTGAGCATCTACCAGCGCGATCCAGCTGCCCCGGGAGCGAACATCAGGCGGCGGCAGATCGATTCGTCAAGTGTGCGCCTCGAGCGCGCTGTTGAGCTTTTCAACGCGAGTCGGGCGGGACGCACTGCGGCGGGCCTGACCCGCAGCCTTGGCCCGCCCCGAGCTTCCGTCGGCGCCGCCGCCGGCTCCCCGACCCTGGTGCGGATCACGGTCGCCTGGGAGCTCTGCTGGTACCAATGGGCGGTCGATCAGGCGGGGCGGGTGGTCGAGACCGGCAAGGGCGAGGACGTCGAGCAGCTCGATCGTTCCGCCCGCCAGTGGAACGCCGGCGTGGGCAAGCGCGGACAGCTGATCTTCGGCGCCGCTGGCCGCCAGTCGGTTCGCCGTGCTTTTTGGTTGAGGCGTCGGTGAAGGTCGTCGTCAACGTCGACGGTGGCGCCCGCGGCAACCCCGGGCCGGCGGCGATCGCCGCGGTCGTCCAGGACCCCGATGGCGAGGTGCTGGAGGGGCGGGGCGAGCGGATCGGGCGGGCGACCAACAACGTCGCCGAGTACAAAGCGCTGTTGCTGGGCATCGAGCGGGCGGCGGCCATGGGCGCCAACGAGCTCGAGCTCGTTGGCGACTCCGAGCTGGTCGTCAAGCAGGTCAAAGGGGAATACAAGGTCAAGGACGCGACGATGCGCGAACTGCACGCGGAGGTGAAGAAGGCGCTGCGGGACTTCGACAGCTGGTCGATCCGCCATGTGCGCCGCGAGCACAACGCCGAGGCCGACCGCCTCGTCAACGAGGCACTCGATGGCTGAGCCGATCGATCCCGGCGTCGACATCGGTCACGTCCACCTCAAGGTCGCCGACCTCGACCGCGCCCTGGCCTTCTACTGCGACGTGCTCGGCTTCGAGCTGCAGCAGCGCTTCGGCGAAGAGGCCGCCTTCGTCTCGGCCGGCGGCTACCACCACCACATCGGTCTCAACACCTGGCACTCGAAGGGCGGCGACCCGCCGCCGCCTAACAGCACCGGCCTCTTCCACCTGGCGATCCGCTACCCGACCCGCCGCGCCCTCGCCGACTCCCTGCAGCGCCTGATCGACAACGGGGTCGCCCTCGGCGGCGCCTCCGACCACGGCGTCAGCGAGGCGCTCTACCTGGAGGATCCCGACCGCAACGGGATCGAGCTCTACTGGGACCGGCCCAAGGAAGAGTGGCCGCAACCGGCGCCGGGGGAGAAGGTGGCGATGTACACGCGGCCGCTCGACCTGCACGACCTGCTCGCCGAACTCCAGCAATAAAAGGCGCCCAGGCCGCGACGGGGGAGGGAGGAACCGCCGCGGACCCAAGGCGTCACGAACAGGATCAGCATACCAAGTATTAGGTATTGATCCAAAAGACCGCGCCACGAATCTCCCGCCGCGCGCAGCTATACTCGCCGCTTTATGCGGCTGTAGCTCAGCTGGCTAGAGCGTCTGCTTGCCATGCAGAAGGTCGAGGGTTCGAATCCCTTCAGCCGCTTCTCGCGAAATCCCGCCCTAGGGCGGGATTTCGTCTTTCAGGCAGGGGCATTCGGGAAATCAAACCACCCCCGCATATCGCCTCCATTTCAGGCACTAGTGCCTGAAATGGAGGCGATGCGAGGCGATTGGCGCCGATTTCGGCCGGCGTGTTGTTTTCCGGGCCGCCGTGTGTTGCTGCTGCTGTGGTGGTATGACCGCCACGATTGAAACGGCGGCCGGACGTGGATTTGACCCCAACGGCGGGCGGGGTCTTCGCGCGGTTCACCGCGTGGCCGAGTGCGCCCTGACTGGACGGCATTTGAACCGGATCAAGTCGCTCATCCGAGTCGAAGCGATCTGCCTCCAGTGAGTCAAGCGCCCAGACGGCCCTCGGCTACGGTTCCGGGCGTGAACCTGCAACGGGGCATCGCTGCTCGGTCGGGCGAGCTCCTGCTCTTCGCGGTAACGCCGCCGCGACTGGCGACGAGCCCGCAGGAGGCCGCAGAGATCGGCCGGGTCACCCTGGAGCGGCTGCGGCCGTTGGCAATCGACGGCCTCGTCCTCTACGACATCGATGACGAAAGCGATCGCAATCCCGACGAGCGCCCGTTTCCGTTTCTGCCGACGATGGACCCCGCCGACTATCTGGCCCGTGATCTTGCCCGGCTGGAGGTTCCCGCCATCGTCTACCGCGCCGTGGGCAAGTACCGAGAGGATCGTCTCCGCTCCTGGTTGGAGGAGCAGGATCCGTCTCAAGCGCTCACGGTGTTCGTCGGGTCCTCCTCGCGCGAGAAGGCCGTTCTCACCTTGCTCGCCCGAGCCTACGAGCTGCGCGACGAGGTGCAGCCGGAGCTGCCGCTCGGTGGGGTCGCGATCTCCGAGCGACATGCGCGGCTGGGCGATGAGCACCTGCGGCTGATCGCGAAGCAGGCCGCGGGCTGCTCCTTCTTCATCACCCAGATCGTCTACGACGTCAACGCGGCGAAGAACCTGATCTCCGACTACCACCACGAGTGCGCCGCGCGGAACCTCGAACCGGTGCCGTTCGTGTTCAGCTTCTCGGTTTGCGGTTCGCCCAAGACCTTGGAGTTCCTCCAGTGGCTCGGCGTTGCCGTCCCACGCTGGATCGAGAACGAGCTGCGCCATGCCGACGACACTCTCGATGCCTCCTACGGGCAGGCGGTCGCCATGGCTGTCGACCTGATCGCGTTCTGCCGGAGGCTGGGGGCCCCGTTCGGGCTCAACGTCGAGAGCGTCTCGATCCGCAAGGTCGAGATCGAGGCCTCGGTACGGCTGGCCACACGGCTGAGAGCCGAGCTGCGCCGCTGAGCGTGCCCGTCACGCCGCCACCTCGGATTTCTCTAGTGCCCGGAACCGCCCCGATACGCGGCGCTTGTGGCGGATTCCGACTTGTCTCAATCCCAAGGCGGTGGTATCCCGTTAGCTGGTGGGAGCGCATTCGGTGAGGCCGTAGGGGTGCGCCAACTTCGCGAAGCTGGCGAAGCTTTCATTGGTCAGACTCGTCGGGTCGCTCTTCACCTTGTTCAGGTCCTGCTGGGCGATTTCGAGCATGTTGCTGACGGTGTCCTGGTCTGCAGATGGCGCGTCGAGAGCTTCTATACCGTCGATCTGATCCTGGACGGTGGGGGCCCATTCGTCGGCCACGTAGCTTTTGAACTGGGACGGACTGGCTTGCGTGCCGAGGGTTTTTTCGGCGCTCGCAAGCTGGCGATTGCCTTTGCTGCAGATCGCGTTTGCCTGTGTCAGAAACTGAGACTTAGTGAGTGTCGCCGTCGAGTCGCTGCTGCTGCCGCATCCGGCTGCCAGCGACCCGACGACCAATAGCATCGCGACGGCGATTGGCCCGGACCCTGCGCGTCCAGGCCGGGAGATGATTGTGGTGAGGCGACGTTTGCTCAAGGATCTTCCTTTCGGAGACCGCCGGGTGTCGGCGGCAATTGGCGCCAACGTACGCCGGACAGCGCCTCCTGTCGTCGGCCGGAGGGCCGATCGTGACTCGCTCGCGGGAGTGATCTGGAGGAGCCACCGCGTCGTCCTCGAGGATGAGTGTGAATCCTCACCGAGGAGGATGCCCGAGCGCAGCGGCGGCGCTACTTTGCGGAGATGCCGTTCCCCGCGCGCAGGCTGTCTTCCCGGTTGGGTCGCTTGGATCCGGCGAGGGTCGACGAGCTGGTCGGGTTCCTGCTGTTGGTTGCGATCCAGCTTCAGGTCTGGCTGAGTCCGAACGTCGGGCATCGGATTGCGGAGGCGCTCGCGGGCGTGGTCCTGTCAGCGGCGGTGATGGTTCGCCGCCGCTGGCCACTGGGAGCGCTGCTGGCCGTCTTCGTCGCGGTGACGGCCCAGGATGCCGTCGGCGGTCGGGTGACCCAGAGCACGCCTGGCGCGATCGTGGCGCTGATCCTGGTCTTCTACGCTGGCGGCGCCGTTCCGAGCGAGCGCCGTGCCTGGCTTGCTCTGGCCATCGGACTGGCCGGCGGCTGCGTCGCCGTGACGATCGAGACGGGGGAATTCTCGGACCTGTTCTTCACGCTGACTTTTCTGATTCTGCTGCCGTGGGGAGTGGGTCGGATCCTGCATGAGCGTGGCGCTCGCGAACGCGCCAATCGCCAGCGGGCCGAGCGACTCGACGGCGAGCGCGAGCAGCGAGTCAGGACGGCGGCACAGAGCGAGAGGGTGAGGGTCGCGCGAGAGCTGCACGATGTAATCGCGCATAGCGTCTCGGTGATGGTGGTGCAGGCTGGCGGCGCCCGCACGGTGATGGATTCCGAACCGGAGCGCGCCGAGGACTCGCTGCGTTCGGTCGAGCGCGCCGGCCGCGAGGCGCTGGCGGAGATGCGCCGCTTGCTGGGGGTGCTCGACAGCGGCACGGACCCGCGGGAGCTCGCGCCGCAGCCCGGGCTCGCCGACATCGAAAGCCTCGTCCGCCGCGCCCGATCGGCCGGGGTCGCGGCCGATCTGCGCATAGAGGGCGTCGCCACGACGATCCCGCCGGCGCTCGACCTCTGCGCGTATCGGATCGTCCAAGAGGCGCTGACCAACGCAATCAAGCACGCCGGCCCGGCGGGCGCCGAGGTCTGCGTGCGGTGGGCCGAGGACGCGCTGGAGCTCGAGGTCTGCGACGACGGGCGCGGGCCGATCGCGAACGGTGGCGCCTCGGGTGGGCACGGCATCGCCGGCATGCGCGAGCGAGCGGCGCTCCACGGCGGCATCATCCACGCCGGCGCCGGCGTGGAGAGCGGGTTCGCCGTACGCGCCCGACTCCCGCTCTCTCCGGAACGGCTTCGATGAAATCGCTGCGCAACCGCCTGGTCGGAATCGACGGCCATCGCCTCGACGCCGTCGTGGCGATGGCACTCCTCGTCGAGCTCGAGCTCGAGTGCTGGCTTGACCATGGGGTCTCGAGCTTGGCCCTCACCTCGATCGCCGCGGTGCTCGTCATCGCCCCGGTTGCCGTCCGGCGACGGTGGCCCGCCGCCGCGCTCGTCTTCTCGACGACGGCTCTAATGACCCAGGCGCTGCTTGGCGGCGACCTCGACGCGACCAACGGGGTCAGCGTGCTCCTGGCCCTCGGTTTGCTCGCCTATTCCGCGGGCTCGCAGCTCGATCTGCGCCGTGGGCTCGTAACGCTGGTTCTCGGCGGCGCAATGGCCAGCGGCTTCGTCTTCCTCACTGCGCCGAGCGCTTCTGCGGGAATCGGCTCGGCCCTGTTCGTTCTGGGCCTGGTACTCGCCACCCCCTGGTTCGTCGGGCGCCTGTCGCGCGCGCGCAGTCGTCGTGCCGCGGCGTTCAGAGAGCTGGCGACCCAGGCCGCCTCCGAGCACGCCGAGCACGAGCGTGCCGCGATCGCACAGGAGCGAGTGCGCCTCGGCGTCGAGCTGCAGGACATCATCGCCCACAGCGTCAGCGCGATGGTGGTCCAGGCCGGCGGCGCGCGGCGGTTGCTGGGAAGCGACCCGCAGCGGGCCCGCGACTCGATTCTGACCGTCGAGCAAACCGGCCGCGAGGCGCTCGCCGACATGCGTCGCCTGCTCGGCATGCTGCGCAAGGACGACGATCCGCAAGCGCTTGCCCCTCAGCCCGGCCTTGACCAGCTGAGGACGTTGATCGACTCCGTCCATGACAACGGCCTGCCCTGCGAGCTGCATGTGGAGGGCGAGCCGATCGACCTGACGCCGGGAATCGACCTCGTCGGATACCGGGTGATCGAGGCGACGCTGTGCAGAGCCGCCGAGCGCCACGGTGGCGGCGCTGTGGTGACGGTCCGCTACCGGCCGAACGCCCTTGAGCTCGAGATCCGTGGTCATGGCGCGACCCCCGGCCTCGAGCAGGAGCTGCGCGGAATGTCCGAGCGCGTCGCCCTCTATGACGGAAGCCTTCGCGAGCTCTTGACAGAGGACGACGAATTCGCGCTGCAGGCCCGCCTGCCCCTCGAGGCGATGTCACCGGCATGAGCATCGGTGTTCTGATCGCCGACGACCAGGCGCTCGTCCGGGCGGGCTTTCGAATGATCCTCGAGGCCGAGCAGGATCTGCGTGTCGTCGCCGAGGCAAAGGACGGCGAGGAGGCGGTGCAGGCTGCCCGCCGCAAGAGGCCGGACATCGTGCTGATGGATATCCGAATGCCGGTAATGGACGGGCTCGATGCCACTCGTCGGATCATCGCCGCGACGGAAGAGCCGCCCCGGGTTCTGATTCTGACCACCTTCGACCTCGACGAGTACGTTTTCGACGCGCTCCATGCGGGCGCCAGTGGATTCCTGCTCAAGGACGTCCCACCCGAGCAACTCGTCGCCGGAATACGCATCGTCGCGGAGGGCGATTCGCTGCTGTCCCCATCGGTGACCCGGCGACTGATCGAGTCCTTCGTCCACCAGTACCCGCAAACACCGGACCCGCCAGGACTGGAGGAGCTCACCGCGCGTGAGCTCGAGATCCTCGGCCTCATCGCCCGCGGTCTCTCCAACGCCGAGATCGCCGAACAGCTTGTGGTCTCCAGCACGACGGTCAAGACCCATGTGGCGAGAGTGCTCTCGAAGCTCGGCCTTCGGGACCGCGTTCAGGCCGTCGTGCTCGCCTACGAGGCCGGCATCGTCAGTCCAGGGCGCGACCAGGTGGACTGAGGATCGACTCTTGTGAGGTGAAGCTCAAGCGAACGCTCACCTAAAGCCTTCCCGGTATCCGTCTGCGCCACCTGTAGCGAGTGCAGCATCGCGCTACCAAGCCCGCCGCACTCCTGGACGCTAGGAAACTGCCGGTGGGAGGGGGTGACCATCTCATCGGCAGCCATTGCTCGAAGCCTGGGGCGAGGCTGGCTGTGCCAGACTCGGGGCAACGCAGCACGACGCGGAGTGCAGTGGTGTCAGCCGCCGCCCACCGATTAGAAAGCGTCTGAGTCGGCTGAACCTCTACCGGGATGGGAGCTCGTCTTGCTATTCGTCGGACTAGGCATCTTGTATTTCGTTCTCTTGGTTGTTCTTGGCGTCAGGACGTTCCAGAACAAGCACTACTTCCTCTTCGCCTTCGGTTTTGTCATCCCGGTCATCTGGATCGTCGGGGCGATGTTGCCGCCGAAAGGCATGTCCCGTGTGGACGAGATGTATGCCCGTCGCGGCGAGACGGATTAGGCGCCTCGGCCTCATAGCCATGACCCCACCCTCAGGCGAGCAGTTCGAGATCTCCCACGGCGAGCAGCGGGCGACGATCATCGAGGTCGGCGGCGGGGTGCGCCGGTACGAGGTCGGCGGTCGCCCCGTCCTCGATCCCTATCCGCTCGAGGCGATCTGCGACGGCGCTCACGGAGCACCGCTGATCCCCTGGCCCAACCGCCTAGCCGACGGCCGCTACAGCTTCGACGGAGACGACTACCAAGTGGCGCTGACCGAGCCGACCAAGCGCAACGCGATCCACGGCTTCTTGCGCTGGCGCAGCTGGGAGGCATTGGAGAAGGAGCCGGAGCGGGTGGTGATGGCGACGACGATCCACCCCATGGAGGGCTATCCGTTCGCGCTCGCGGTCAGCGTGGCCTACGAGCTTGGCGAGGCAGGATTGACGGTCACCACGACCGCGACCAACGTCGGTGCCCGGCCGTGTCCCTATGCGTGCGGACAGCATCCCTACCTCTCGCCGGGCGCCGGATTGATCGACGAGTGCAGCCTCGAGCTCGACGCGCAGACGCGGATCCTCACCGACGCCGAGCGCCAGCTACCAACCGGGACGGAGGCCGTCGCCGGCACCGCCTTCGACTTCAGGGCGGCGCGTCGGCTGGGCGATCAACGCCTCGACTTCGCCTTCACCGACTTGGCGCGCGATGAGGCGGGGCGAGCCTGGGTGCGCCTGGCGGCGCCGGACTCCCACCGCGCGGAGCTCTGGGTCGACGAGCACTATCCGATCATCGAGCTCTATACCGGCGACACGCTGAGCGAGCAGCGGCGCCGGCGCGGCATCGGCACCGAGCCGATGTCCTGTCCGCCCAACGCATTCCAGACGGGGGAGGGGGTTCTGCGCCTCGAGCCCGGCCAGGCCGCGAGGAGTCAGTGGGGCGCGCGGCTCTCCTGACCGACGGAGGCGCTCAATCGCCGCCGCCGATCTCGATCACGACCTTGACGTCGTCGGGCTGAGCCTCCAGCGCCTCCGCGTAGCTCTCCAGCGGCACCCTGCGGGTGATCATCTTCTCCAGCCAGGCGCGGTCGGCTGCGGCCAGGGCCTCGGCGGCCGCCTGGTAGTGGCGATGGTTGGCGTTGACCGAGCCCAGCACCGCGTTGTTCTGCAGGACCAGGTCGCGATTGATCGAGCCGGCTTCCACGGAGAGGGTCCCGCCGGCGGGGGAGAGCCCGGTCAGGCAGACGATCCCGCCGGGGGCAAGGTGGTCCATCGCGTCGAAGACGAGCTTGCCGACGCCGGTGGCCTCGAGGATCGCGTCGGCCCTCGCCTTCCCCATCGCCGAGGCGATGTCGCCGGAGTGGTAGGTCGCGCCGAGATCCTCGACCAGTTTCGGCTTGGGCCCATCGATGACCTGGTCGAGGACGTGGACCTCGAAGCCTCGCTGCACCCCGAGCATCGCGCCCAGCAGCCCGATTGGCCCGGCGCCGGTGACCAGCATTCGGCGGGGCTCGAAGCGCATCGCCTCCCCGATCCGCTGGATCTGCTCGATCGCCTTGGCGACCACCGTCGTCGGCTCCATCAGCATTCCGACCGAGCGCAGCCCGGGGTCGAGCTTGACGCAGTACTCGCGCTCCACCCGCCAGCGCTCGGAGCCGTAGCCGTCGAGCTGGTTGATTCCGCGCTCCTTGAAGAGGCCGTTTCGACACATGTCGAATTCGCCCCGCCCGCAGGCCTCGCAGGGGACCGGGTCGGGGCGGCGGACGATCCCGACGACTAGGTCCCCGGCTGCGAAATCGCCGCCCTCCGGCGCCTCCCGGACGACGCCGAGCGACTCGTGGCCCAGCACCAGGCGCTCTCGTCCGGCGGGCGCCTGGCCGTAGTCGCCGGCGATGATCTCGCGGTCGGTGCCGCAGACGCCGAGCGCCAGGCCATCGACCAATACATCGCCCTGCTCGGGCCCGGGCTCCTCGACGTCGGTCACCGCGGCCGAGCCCTTCTGCTCGGGAATGACGGTCAATGCACGCATCGTTCTGCTCCTCGCTGACGGGTTGCGCACGGAACCTATATCGCGACAGGAGTGGGCGGGGGGTGTTTTGGTGAACACCGGGCACCAGTCCTTAACGTCCACCCGTCACGGCGGGGTCTAGGCTCAGCAGGCCGATGCCCACCGATCGCCTCGCAATCCTCTTCGACATCGACGGCACCTTGATCGACACCGGCGGCGCCGGCGCCGCCTCCTGGCGCCTTGCCTTCGATGAGCTCTACGACATCCCGGCCGACATCGGCGAGTTCACCGACGCCGGCATGACCGATCCCGCGGTCGGTCGCAAGACCTTCGAAGCGGTCCTGCACCGCAAGCCCGAGCGCAAGGAGTTCACCCGCCTGATGGAGCGGCGCCTGCACTACCTTCACCAGACCGTTGAGGAGTCCGAGGGATACCGCGTCCTGCCTGGTGTCGAGAAACTGCTGCCCCGCCTGATCGAGGATGGCTATTTGGTCGGCCTCGTCACCGGCAACACCGAAGCCGCCGCTCACATCAAGCTCCACCGAGCGAGGCTCAACCGCTTCTTTTCGTTCGGTGGCTACGGCTCGGACGCCAACGAGCGCCCCGAGGTGACGCGGCTCGCCCTCAAACGAGCGAGCCTGGTCTATGGCGAGGCCGTCAGTCCTGACCAAGCGATCGCCCTCGGTGATACTCCGCTCGACGTCACCGGCGCCCACGCCGCCGGAATCGAGTGCGTTGGCGTGGGCAGCCACAAGTTCAGCGCCGAGCAGCTGCGCGAGGCGGGCGCCGACTACGCGATTTCCACGCTTGAGGAAGCTCTGCCGTTCTGAGCCGCGCTGGGCTGGTGCTAGTCAACCCCACCAGTCGCGCTGGCCCTCGACGTCTCCGCGTGGATTCTCGCCGAGATTGGGCGCGCCGATGACGAGGATCTCGAGGCCCTCCGGGCCGGCCTCGTAGCCTCGCCACGTACCGGGCGGAACGCGCACCGCGTCCCACTCCTCGAGCTCGACGATCTCGTCGTCGAGCTTCATCCGCCCGCTCCCGCGCACGATTACGTACACCTCCTCCTGCTTCTCGTGCGTGTGGCCGTAGGGAAAGCGATAGCCGGGCGGGACGCGCTGGTAGGTCAGGCCGGATTGATCGAGCTCGAGCGCTTTGGTCGCTGCGCGGAACTCCAGGTCCGGTGAGCCGTCGAAGTTGGAGCCGAGATCCTCCAGATCCGCCTTCAGGTTCCTGAGAGTGAACGGCACGGCGCGATTCTAGGACGCGACGTGGATGAGGCTCGACACCTCAGCGACCTCACCGCCCCAGCTCGCGGCGCAGCATCGCATTGCCGCGCTCGAGCTGATCGATGGTGGCGCCGGCGACCGAGCGCGTCCGGGTTTCGCGATTGATGCGGGCCTGGACCTCGCGGTGCGATTTGTTGGTGCGACGGGCGACGGCGGCGACCAGGCGGCTACGCTCGCCGCGCAGTCGCTCTCGGGTCGCATAGGCCGACTCCCGCTCGGGCTCGAGGTCCTTCGGTGCAGCTTCGGGCCTGGCGAGGGCAGTCGCCTTCTTCGGCGCCGGCTTGGGGTCATCGGTCGGGAAGAGCTGAAGCGCGGTCTCGCTCATGATCGCCTCGTCCAGCTCGGCGTCTCCCGAGCTCAGGGCGGCAAAGCCGCCACCCGGCTCGGGCCGCTCCGGATCGAAATCGTCGATCTCGACCTCTTCCTCCTCGGCGTCCGGCGAGAGGTCGAGCGCATGGCGGCGCTCCAGCTCGATCTCGTGGGCGAGTGCCTTCAGCCGTGGGTCAGCCGGCATCAGGAGGTAGCTCATCTGGCGGCGCGGCCGTGGGGTGGTGCGGATGAAGCGACCGACCACCTGGCGGAAGAAAAGCTCGGTCCGGGCTGCCGTCGCGTAGACGCCGACCCGCAGGCGGGGGATGTCGACGCCCTCCGAGACCATCAGCACCGAGACCAGCCAGCGTCGATCGGAGGAGGCGAAATCGGCGATGCGCTGGCTGGCACCGGGCTCGTCGCTCATCACCAGCTCGGGCTGCTCCCCCGAGACCGACCCGAGCCGCGCCGCGATCGCCCGCGCGTGGTCCTGATCGGAGGCGATGACCAGGCCACCCGCGTCAGGGTGGCCGTCGGCGCGCACCTCGCTCAGCCTGGCATCGCCGTCGCGCAGCACCTCGCCCATCCACTCGCCCTCTGGGCTGAGCGCCGTTCGCAGGCGCCGAGCCGACTCCGCCGCCGGCAAGGCAAGGTCGAAGTCGGCGCTGCGCAGCCGTCCGTCCGAGACCCACTCCATCTCGCCGTCGTAGGGCAGGAAGGTGATCGGGCGGCACACTCGGTCGACCAATGCCTGCGGATAGCCATAGGTGTAGTCGGCCCGGCTGAGGCTGTCCTCGTCGTAGACGACCCAGGGGATGGCCGAGTTGTCGGAGCGGAAAGGCGTGCCCGAGAGGAGTAGCCGGAAGCGGGCGCCGTCGAAGGCCCTGCGGGCTTGCAGGCCCCAGGCGGCCTGATCGCCCATGTGGTGCGGCTCGTCGGCGATCAGCAGGGTCGGCCGGCGGTCAGCGGCCAGCCGGTGTGTATCCGGCCCGGCGGCGATCGTCTGGTAAGTGACGGCGACGCCGTGGAAGTCGACCGACTCCGGCCCGTCCGCATTTGGCCTGTTCGGCTCGAGGTCGATGCCGTAGCGGCCCGCGTCGGCGGCCCACTGGCGACAGATGTGGGTGGTCGGGCCGGCCACGACAACGCGCGAGACGAACTTGGCGCTCAGCATCCGGTGGGCGATGTGCAGGCCGAAGGTGGTCTTGCCGGCCGCCGGCGTGGCCGAGGCCAAGAAACTGGTGGCCGAGTGCGCCCGCACCGCCTCGGTCGCCTCCTCCTGCCAGGAGCGGAGGGGTCGGGCATCGGGCCAATCCGGAAGCGATCGGGCGCGCGCCCTGCCGCCGATCGGGTGCTGAGAGGCGTCGTACAAGGGCGCGCCACAATAGGGTCGCCCGCGGTCGGACGACGGCCGACCCGCACAGGCTCGATCGGCACGACCGATGCGATGGTCAGGACGTTGGCAGCAGCCCGCGGATCAGCGACACCCGAGCCTGGTTCAGCATCTGCTCGAACTCGGCGTCGGAGATGTCCATGTTGGCCGGCCCGAGGTGCGCGGCGATGACCCCGTCCCAGGCCGCCCACATGAACCGCGCCATCGGCTTGGGGTCGACTGGCCGGATCGCTCCTTCCTCGGCCGCCTCACTCAGCAGTCCGGCCATGCGGGTGACTTCGGCGCTGATCCGCTCGGCGATCCGGGCGGCTGGACCGGGAGCCTCCTGCGCACTGGGGCGGTCGGGTGGGGGAAAGCGAAAAAGCCGAAAGTAGGCGGGGTGCTCGCGGGCGAAGCGCAGGTAGCCCTCACCGATGCCGATCAACCGTTCCAATGGGCTGCCACCGGCAGCAAGGCCCTCCTCGCCATAGCGCTTGTCCAGGGCCAGCGCTCGATCCACCAGTGCCGAGTAGACGCCCTCCTTGCCGCCGAAGTGGGCGTATATCGAGCCGACCGCGACATCGGCCGTCTCGGAGAGCTCCTCCATGGTCGTGACGGTGTAGCCGCGGCTGAGGAAGAGGCGCTCGGCGGCTTCGAGGATCGCACCGGCGGTGCGCGCTTTGCGGCGCTCGGTCCGGGTGGCGGGAGGCGTGGGGGTGTCGTTCGCGAGGGACACGACCAAGACCTTAGCAAGCTGCAATGATATTCAAAGATGAATTTCCTTCTAGTTAAAGGCCCGAGTCGAGACGGGCAAGCCCCAAGGAGGCGAGCTGAGATGACCGAAGCAACGAGCGCCGTCGGCACGCGGCGAGACGAAGACGGCGGTGCCAAGGCCGAGGACGTGCGCGCAATGGCGACGAAGGCGACGTCAAAGCACGGGCGTTTGATGAGCTCGGCGAGGGACGGTCGGGTGCTGAGCGCGCTGATGCTTCCGTTCTTCATGGTCAGGCCGCCCTCCGGCTACGGGGTGCTGACGACGACGGGGCGCCGGACCGGAAAGACGCGGCGCAAGTGCATCCGCGTCATTCGCCAGGGAAACAAGGCTTACCTCGTAAGCCTCCGCCTGCCCGGGCAGGCGGAGAGGAGCCCGTCGGCCGTTGCGGCCTGGGTCTGGAATATCCGCAGTGAGCCGAGCGTGCGATTGCGGATCCGCGGCGGGACCTTCGCCGGCGTCGCTCGGGAGCTGAGTGAGCCGGCGGAGCTGGAACAGGCGAGACGGGCGCTGTACGAGACCGTAAATCTCTTCGACTACGGAGAGTGCAGCCTGCATCTGCGCGGGCTGCCGGCGCGCGAGAAGATCAGGGAGCTGCACGGCTACTGGTTCGACACCGGAGTCCCGCTGGCGATTGAGCTGCGGGATTGGCGGTAAGGAGCAGATCATGTCTCTCCTCGTCAAGCTTGGAATCTGCGAGTTGGCGGTCGGTGTGCTCTCCGGCTGGGCCATGATCGCGATGGTCGAGAAGCCCGAGGCGCTCAAGCGGCTCGGCGTCCGTCAGCTCGCACGCATCCGGCAGACCCATCTCGACCTGCTGATGCAGGGCACGATCCTCGCTGCAATCGGAGCCGCGGTGACTTCGGTTCCGGCCTGGATCGGGATCCTCCTTGTGGTCGGCGCTTACGTGGCGCCGCTCACCCTGGGGGTGCTGGCCTTCCGCCCCGAGCTACAGAAGGACTCGATCGTCTATCGAGGGCTCAATACTGTCGTCTTGACGGGGTTTACGGTCGCCTGGGTCGCTCTGGCCATCACCGTCCTCTCGCGCTAGGCCGCCTTCGGGGAGAGCGGCTCAGCTCTTCGAGTCGATCACCCAGCCGAGATTGCCGACCGGCCCGAGGTGGCCCAGCTTGTCCGGGTTGGAGATCGACCTGATCGCCTTGATCTCGCCATCGGCGATCTCGAGCGCAGTCACCCCGACCAGTCGCTGTCGGTCGTCGAAGACGAGTATTCCGGGACCGCCGTTGACCTCGGTCGGGCGCAGGCGAATGCCGGGCAGGCGGGTCTCTGGGCTCAGCCAGTCCATAAGCATGCGGGCGACGCGGCTGCGTCCCTGCAGTGTCCGCGCCAGCGCCGGCGCTTTGCCGCCGCCGTCGCCGGTCAGCTGTACGTCGTCGGCGAGCAGCGACTCCAGTCCAGCGAGGTCACCCTGCTCGGTGGCTCGGAAGAATTGTCGCGCCAACTCGTCGCGCTGCTCGCGCGTCGTCTGAAAGCGCGGCCGGCCCTGTTCGACATGGCGCCGGGCACGGCTCGCGAGCTGGCGGACGTTGTCCTCGCTCTTGCCGACGATCGCGGCAATCTGGGGATATCCGTAGTCGAAGACGTCGTGGAGCAGCAAGACCGCGCGCTGCTCGGGCGAGAGGCTCTCGAGCAGCACCAGCATCGCCAGCGAGAGCGAGTCGGCCGTCTCGGCGTGGCGTGCCGGATCGTCCTCGCCGTCGGTGACGATCGGCTCCGGCAACCATTCGCCTACGTAGCGCTCGCGGCGGGCGCGGGCCGAGCGCAGCTCGTTGATCGACAGCCGGGTGGTGATCGTGGAGACGTAGGCGCGGGGCGAATCGAGCTGCTCGCCGGCGTCGACCGCCTGGTGCACTCGCAGCAGTGCCTCCTGGACTACGTCCTCGGCTTCCGAGACGCTGCCGAGCATCCGGTACGCGATCGCGAATGAGACCGGTCGCAACTCGTCCAGCATCTGCTCACGTTCCGTCATCGATTCACCTCTCTGCGTCGAGTACCTACCCGGTAGACAAGGACGGGACCCTCGTTGTGACAGCTGGCCCGCTGTCACAAATGTGCGCCCGGCGCTGTCAAAGGGACGACAACCCACGACTGCGGAGGACAGCACCATGGAACCACGAATCGACCACCCCGCTCAAACGCTTCCGGGCGCGATGCAGGCGCTGCAGAAGCTGGATCGGGCGACCAAGCAAGCAGGAGTGCCGGAGGCAACCCAGGAGATGCTCAAGCTGCGTGCCGGACAGATCAACGGCTGCAGCGCCTGCGTCGATATCCACTCGCGCATGCTCAAGGCGCTGGGCGAGCCCGACGAGCGCATCTTCTCGATCGGTGCCTGGCGGGAGTCGACCTACTACTCCGATGCCGAGCGCGCGGCACTCGCTCTGACCGAGGCCGTCACTCGGCTCGCGGACCGTCCCAACCCCGTTCCCGACGAGGTCTGGGAGGAGGCCGCGCGGCACTACGACGACGAACAGCTGGGAGCGCTCGTGCTCTCGATCGCGACGATCAACACCTGGAATCGGCTCAACGCCGCGACCAGGCAGATCACCGGCGAGTGGGTCGGGGAGCTAGTCGCCGCGCAGATGGCCGGCGCGTCGGCATGAAAATACGCCGCTAGGCTCCATTGGGTGAAGTTGGTCGCGTTCGCACTGACGCTTGCCGCCCTGCTCGCGGGAGCCGCGAGCGCGACTGCCCTTGGGGCGACGGAAACCGTGGCGCTTGGGTTCAACGAAGACACCGGCCCCGAACCGGGTCCCTTTCTCGAACCCGACGCGGTCGAAAACCCGCTGTCCTTCAAGATCACCTACACGGCGACGCCGGTGCAGCCACTCGAAATCCTGCAGAGCCTCAACTGCAACCGCGGCTCCGAACTCACGGGCATCCCGGAAGAGAAAGAAACCGTGACGCCACCCATATCGACCACGCTGACCGCGCCGACGGGGTCCGATTCCTGCTCGCTCGCGGTCTCGGCCGAAACGCCGGTTGCGACCACGGTCTTCGGCACGGTGCGGATCGAAGCCGAAGCGATCCGCGTTGCCAAGTCCCAGTCGGCGCCGTCGACGCCGAAGAAGAAGTGCAAGAAGGGCAGGAAGCTCAAGCACGGCAAGTGCGTCAAGAAGGGCAACAAGAAGCATCCGCACAAACAGAAGCCCTCAAGCGCATGACGATCGAACGCATGGACCATGTCGGCATCGTGGTCGACGACCTCGCGGCCGCGACGGCGTTCTTCGCCGAGCTCGGACTCGAACTGCAGGGCGAGGGGAAGGTTGAGGACGAGTGGGTGGACCGCGTGGTGGGGCTGGAGGGGGTGCGGGCAGAGCTCGCGATGATGGAGACTCCGGACGGCCACAGCCGGCTCGAGCTGGTGAAGTTCCACGCCCCGTCGGGCGGGAGCGGCGATCCACGGGCGCCGGCGAACACCCCCGGCATCCGCCATCTCACCTTCGCGGTCGACGACCTCGACGCCGCCCTCGCAGGCTTGGGTGCCCACGGCGCCGAGCTCGTAGGCGAGGTGGAGCGCTATAAGGACATCTATCGGCTCTGCTATATCCGCGGCCCGGAGGGAATCATCATCGAGCTGGCGGAAAAGATCGGCTGACGCTCTGAGCTTCCCGTTGCCTGCCCGTCCCTGGTTTGCCAGGAGCACCGCCATATTGGCGGTCACGGCCGCGCTGGCCATGCTTTTCCTCGCCGTCGGCTGTGGCTCCTCGAGCGGGGCCGCCGATCCCTGGATCGGAGTGCGGGGCAATCACCTGATCGACGGCGACGGGCAGCCGGTGCGATTGCTGGGTATCAACCGGCCCGGCACCGAGTACCAGTGCGTGGAAGGCGGCGAATTCTTCCAGGGGCCGAGCGACCGGGCCTCGATCGAGGCGATGGTGCGCTGGGACATCAACGCCGTGCGGGTGCCACTCAACGAGAGCTGCTGGCTCGGCATCAACGGCGTTCCCGCGGACCTCAGCGGTGCCGCCTATCGCGACGAAATTCGCGCCTATGTGAGCAGGCTCGAGAGCGCCGGTCTCTACGTGATCCTCGAGCTGCAGTGGGCCGCGCCGGGCGACCACGAAGCGACAGGAATCATCCCCTTGCCCGACGCCGAACACGCGCCGGATTTCTGGCGCAGCCTCGCGACCGAATACCGCGACGACCGGGGCGTGCTCTTCGATCTCTATAACGAGCCGCACGACGTCAGCTGGGAATGCTGGGAGCTCGGTTGCGAGGCCAACGACAAGTACTTCGGCGAATACCCCGCGGTCGGCATGCAGGCGCTGGTCGAAACGGTGCGCTCGACCGGCGCCCGCCAGCCGCTGATGCTGGGCGGTCTCAACTGGGCCAGCGACCCGCGCGGCTGGCTTGCCCATCGTCCCAGCGACCCCGCCCATGCCCTCGTCGCCTCAAACCACACTTACGACTTCACCCCCTGTTACCGGATCTGCCGCGCCGCTCTGGCCCGGATCGCCAAGCGCTTCCCGGTCGTCACCGGCGAGCTGGGGGAGGGGGACTGCCGTCACACCTACATCGATCCCTACATGAAGTGGGCCGATCGACACGGCATCTCCTACCTTGGCTGGGGCTGGTTCATCGCCCCCGGGCTGACCTGCGAGGAAGGCCCGACCCTGATCAAGAACTACGCGGGCACGCCCACTGCTTTCGGGATTGGCCTGCGGGAACATCTGCGCCGGCTCCGCGCCGCCGAAGGTCGCTAGCGACACTCTTGCGACAGAATGACGCCGTGGCCTCCGAGCGGCAATATGACTTGGCGCTCTTCGGCGCGACCGGCTTCACCGGTGGGCTGACGGCTCGCTACCTTGCAGAGAACGGTCCCGCAGGGTTGCGTTGGGCCCTCGTCGGGCGCAACCGGACCAAGCTCGAGGCGGTTCAGTCTTCCCTGGCGCCCCTCCTGGGGCAGGGGGTTCCGGCACCGGACCTGCTGGTTGCCGACGCCGCCGACGCCACCGCGCTGGCGAAGGTCGCCGAGGCGGCCAAGGTCGTCGTCACCACGGTCGGCCCCTACGCGCTCTTTGGCGAGCCGCTGGTTGCCGCCTGCGCCGCGGCCGGAACCGACTACATCGACCTCACCGGCGAGCCCGAGTTCGTCGACCGGATGTGGCTCGGCTACCACGAGAAGGCTCGCAAGAGCGGCGCGCGGCTGGTCCACTGCTGCGGCTTCGACTCGATTCCGCATGACCTTGGCGCCTACTTCACCGTCAAGCAGTTGCCCGAGGGCGTGCCGCTGACACTCAACGGCTACGTGCGAACCGGGGCCGAGTTCTCGGGCGGGACGTTCTCCTCGGCGATCAACGGCTTTGGCCGGGCGCGTCAGACGGTGGCCGCCGGGCGACGTCGGCGGCAGCTCGAGCAGCGGCTGGCCGGCAGGAAGATCCACTCCGCGTCGCCCCGCCCGCGCCGCGATGACGATCTCGGCGGCTGGGTGGTGCCGCTACCGCTGATCGACGGTACGGTGGTGCGCCGCTCCGCGGCTGCCCTGGAGCGCTACGGGCCCGACTTCACCTACGGCCACAACGCCGTCGCCAAGCACCTCTCCTCGGTCGCGGCGACCGTCGGCAGGGTGGGGGCGGCGCTGGTGCTGGCGCAGTTGCCGCCGACCCGCAAGCTCCTGCTCAAGACATTTCCCTCGCCGGGCGAGGGGCCGAGCGAGGAGGTTCGCGCCAAGAGCTGGTTCAAGATCGTCTTCGTCGGCGAGGGCGGCGGTAAGCGCGTCGTCACCGAGGTAAGCGGTGGCGATCCCGGCTACGGCGAGACCTCGAAGATGCTGGCCGAGTCGGGCCTCTGCCTCGCCTTCGACGAGCTGCCCGAGAGCGCCGGCCAGGTGACGACCGCGGCGGCGATGGGCGACGCGCTGCTGGCGCGCCTGCAGGCCGCGGGGATCGGCTTTCAGGTGATTGAGCCGGCCCCGGCATAGGCGTTTGCCGTCGCTAAACTGGCGGGCGAAGTTCCTGGGGCTGTAGCTCAGCTGGAAGAGCGTCGCGCTGGCAGCGCGAAGGTCAGGGGTTCGAGCCCCCTCAGCTCCACTGCTCAATTCATCGCTCTCTGCTGCCGATGCAAGGGCGATGAGCACCGCCAACGAGCACGTCTTCTCGCATGGGATGGAGGACACCAGGGCGGCGCTGCAAAGCTGGAGCGAGCGGCGCTGGGTCGTTCTGCGCGCCTGGCTGGCGCTCAGCCTGGCAATTGCGCTGGCGCTGTTGGCCGCGGTCTGGGTCGTCGCCGGGCAACTCACGCCGGACCTCACGCCGATCCACCTGCCCGGCCTGACCGAACCGTCGGAACCCGGCGACCTGCTGCCGATCCTCTGGCGCAACTCGCTGGTTCTCGCTCTGCACGCGACCGCCTGCATCGCCGGCTTCATCGCCGGCTCCTCGATGCCGATTGCTGCCGCTCAGCGCAGCGGCATCTCGCGCTGGATCCATGTCAAGGCGGGCGAGCTGGCGATCCTCTTCGTCTGCGCCGTCACCCTCTTCTCGCTCTCCACCCAGGCCCTCTACCTCGGCTTCCAGGGCTCGACGATCGCCTCCCAGCTGCACATCTCGGTCGCGACCCTGCTGCTTAGCGTGCTGCCGCACGCGTTGCTCGAGCTCACCGCGCTCTTCCTTCCGCTTGCCGCATGGCTGATCGCCAGTCGCCGCGGCGAGTGGAACCAGCTGCTCGCCGCCACCTTGGTCACGGTGCTGATCGCGATTCCGGCCCTCGTCGTTGCAGCGACAATCGAGGTTTACATCTGGCCCCACATCCTCGAAGCTCTCTCGCCGGTGGCCTAAACCACCGCCCCCTCCGCTTCGCGTCCGGGGGCGGTGGCAGTCGCCATATCGGCGCCGCTCGCAAAGAATCAGATGGCGATGCTCGCTGATTGGTTCTCCATAGGATGGCCGCATGAGCGGCAGCTACGACCCCAAGGCAATCGAGCGCAAGTGGCAGCAGGTCTGGGCCGAGGAGAAGACCTGGGAGGTCGCCAACCCTGGCCAGCCCGGCTTCGATGACACCAAGCCGAAGTCCTACGTGCTGGAGATGCTGCCCTACCCCTCGGGCGAACCCCACGTCGGTCACCTCAAGTGCTACGCGGTCGGCGACGCGATCGCCCACTTCCGCCGCCGCAGCGGCTTCGAGGTGATCCACCCGATGGGCTACGACTCCTTCGGCCTGCCGGCGGAGAACAACGCGATCAAAACCGGCGAGGCGCCGCGGGTCGCCACCGAGCGCTCGATCGCCTCCTTTCAGCGCCAGTTCCGCGAGTGGGGGATCTCGATCGACTGGTCGCGCGAACTGGCCACCCACACGCCCGAGTACTACCGCTGGACCCAGTGGATCTTCCTGCGCCTGCTCGAGCACGGTCTCGCCTACCGCACCGAAGCGCCGGTGCAGTGGTGTCCCAAGGACGCCACCGTGCTCGCCAACGAGCAGGTCGTCGACGGCCGCTGCGAGCGCTGCGGCACCGAGGTCGTGCAGCGCAAGCTCGAGCAGTGGTTCTTCAAGATCACCGACTACGCCGAGCGCCTGCTCGCCGACTTCGAGCGGCTCGAGTCCTGGCCCGAGCACGTGATCACGATGCAGCGCAACTGGATCGGCCGCTCGGAGGGGGCGGAAGTGACCTTTCGCTGCGAGGAAGTCGGCCTTGACTTCCCAGTCTTCACCACTCGCCCGGACACGCTCTTCGGCGCGACCTTCTTCGTCCTCGCGCCCGAGCACCCCGAGCTCGAGCGGCTCGTCGCCGGCACGCCGGCTGAGACGGCGGTGCGCGAGTACGTCGACCGCGCCGCCCGCGAGTCGAGCGAGGACCGCGGTGCCGAGGACCGCGAGAAGACCGGCGTGCCGCTCGGCCGCAGCGTCGTCAACCCGGTCAACGGCGAGGAGATCCCGATGTTCGTCGCCGACTACGTGCTGATGGAGTACGGCACCGGCGCGATCATGGCGGTGCCGGGCCACGACGAGCGCGACTACGCCTTCGCCAAGGCCTTCGAGCTGCCAATCCGCCGCGTGATCGAGGGCAGCGATGACGAGAGCGGTCGCGATGAGGAGGGCCTGCCCTATCCCGGAGACGGCCCGATGACCGGCTCGGGGCGCTTCGACGGCAAGGGCAACCGCGACGCCTACGCCGAGATTGTCGCCTGGCTGGCCGAGGAGGGCCGCGGCGAGACCGCCGTCAACTACCGCCTGCGCGACTGGCTGGTCTCGCGCCAGCGCTACTGGGGCGCGCCGATCCCGATCGTCTACTGCGATGAGTGCGGGATGGTGCCGGTGCCCGACGAGCAGCTGCCGGTCGAGCTGCCGGAGATTGACGATTACGCGCCGCAGGGCAAGAGCCCGCTGGCGGCGGCCGAGGACTGGGTCGCGACCGAGTGCCCGCGCTGCGGCAAGCCGGCCCGCCGCGAGACCGACACGATGGACACCTTCGTCGACTCCTCCTGGTACTTCATTCGCTACCTCGACCCGGGCAACACCGGGGCCGCCTGGGACCGCGCCGCGGCCGAGCACTGGCTGCCGGTCGACCAGTACATCGGCGGGGTCGAGCACGCGATCCTGCACCTGATGTACGCGCGCTTCTTCACCAAGGCGCTTGCCGACACCGGCCAGCTCGACGTCCAGGAGCCGTTCGCCAACCTCTTCGCCCAGGGCATGATCACCCGCGACGGGGCGAAGATGTCGAAGTCGCGCGGCAACACGGTCAGCCCGGCCGAGTACGTCGAGCGCTACGGCGCCGACACCGCCCGCACCTACATCTGCTTCATGGGCCCGCCCGAGCGCGATGCCGACTGGGCCGACGAGGGGGTAGAGGGCGTCAACCGCTTCCTCTCCCGGCTCTGGCGCCTCTGCGAGGAGGTCGGAGACAAGGGGGCCGGCGTGGACGTGAGCGGGCTCGAGCTCGGCGGCGACGCCCGGACGCTGTTGGCCAAGGCTCACTGGGCGATCGACAAGGTGACCCGCGATTTCCAGCGCGGTTTCCAGTTCAACACGGTGATCGCCGCCGTGATGGAGCTGGTCAACGACGCATACCGGCTCAAGGACGGTCTATACGGCGATCCGGAGGGTGCCGCGACGGTCCGCTTCGCGACGGCGACGGCGGCGTCGCTGATCTTCCCCTTCGCACCGCATCTGGGGGCAGAGATCTGGGAGTGCCTGCAGGGAGAGAGGGTCTGGGAGCAGCCCTGGCCCGAGGCGGACCCGGCTCTGCTCAGCAGCGACACCGTGACCCTCGTCGTCCAGGTCAACGGCAAGCTGCGCGATCGGATCGAGGCGGCCGCCGACGCTCCCAAGGACGAGCTGCTGCGCCTCGCCCACGCCAGTGACAAGGTCGCACGGTTCCTCGACGGCAAAGAGGTCGTCAAGGAGGTCGTCGTACCGGGCAAGCTGGTTAACCTCGTAGTTCGCTGAGCGGTCACGGCTCCGCTCTACTTATCTGGTACAAAGCGCCCGTGCTCGTCAGAAGACACGCCGAGGCCTCGGTCGAGGAATGGCACCGTTTGCGCACCCGCGTGCTGATGGACGCGGGCGAACTCGGCTCGCGCAATCTCTCGGTGACCTGGCTCGAGCTTCCCTCGGGTGCCGAGCAGACGCTGCGCTCCGACGAGCAGGCCGAGCAGGCCTACGTGGTCGTGCGCGGCGCCGGCACGATGTCGGTGGCGGGAGACACCCAGCAGGTCGCCGAGGGCGACCTGATCCTCGTCCCGCCGGCGACCGAGCACGCAATCGCCAACAACGGTGACGACGAGCTCGCCTGCATCTCGGTGCAGTCGCCTCCGGTTGCCGCCGCTGAGCTCTACAGCGACCAACTAGCAGAGGTCGCCGGCTACGACGAAGATGAGTCGCGGTAAGCGGCGCATCTCGGCGTCCTCGGTCGCTTGCGTGCAGAGCACGCGGCGCTCCCTGCGTCCTTGAGCTGCTTGCTTACCGCGGCTCATCTTGGTTTGAGTTTCTTTTGAGATAGCGCGCCACGAGTGCGTCGGGACTGGCCAGGGTTCAGTGGGTGCCCGATCTCTCCCGCTCTCAGCTAGCCGTCTACGGCGCAATTGCAGTTGCGCTCCTGCTGCTCGGGGCGCGTGCGATCCGGGCGGAGGGCAACAGCGGTGAAGCCAGCTCGTCGTACTCATCTGACGATGGCGACTACTCATCGGACGGCGGCAAGGAATTCAGCATCGACAACAGCGGGTCCGGCGGCGATGTCGTCGTTGACGTAACTGGTGCGGTGGCGCGCCCGGGGGTCTACCGGCTGCCGGCGGGGGCGCGGGTGACCGATGCGGTCGAGCGGGCGGGGGGAGCGAGCGGCGGTGCCCTGCTGGAAGCGATTAACCTCGCCGCGCGCCTGGCCGACGGGCAGCAGGTGGTGGTGCCAAAGCGGGGCGCGCCGCTCGCGGCGGGCGCCGCGGCGGGCGAAGAAGGCCCGATCAGCCTTGGCACGGCGACGGTCGAGAAACTCGACACGATCGACGGCATCGGGCCCGTGACCGCGCAGGACATCGTCGAGTTCCGCGACGAACACGGTGGTCTCTCCTCGATCGACCAGCTCGACCAGGTGAGCGGGATCGGGCCGGCGACGATGGAGTCGCTGCGCGCCCGCCTGCAGCCCTGAACGGCGATGCGGGGCGGCCGGCCGAGCGCGGCGACAGTGCTCGGAATGGTCCTGGTCGTCGCCCTTGCCGTCGGCCATCGCGATCAGATCCGGGCCCGCGCCGAGCGAGCCTTGGGCAGCGACATGCCGGCCCGCGAGGCGGCGCTGGCCCGCGGCTTCGTCCTCGGCGAGGACGAGCGAATCGATGCGGGCACGGTCGAAGACTTCCGCCGCGCCGGCCTCAGCCACCTGCTGGCAGTCTCCGGGCAGAACGTGGCGCTGCTTGCGCTGCTGGCGATGCCGTTGCTGGCCCTCCTTGGCATGCCGCTACGCACCCGCCTGCTCTGGGTCGTCGCCACGATCGCGGTCTACGTCCCTCTCGCTGGCGGCGGTCCTTCGATCGTGCGGGCCGGCGTGATGGGAGTGCTGACCCTGCTGGCGACGTTTGCCGGTCGTCGCGCCTCGCGCTTCTACGCACTGACGATCGCCGCGATCGTCACCCTGGCGATCGACCCGCGGATCGGCGCCGACGTCGGCTGGCAGCTCAGCTTCGCGGCCGTACTCGGCATCCTCGCGATCGCCCAGCCGCTACGGAGGGCGATCGTCAGTCGGCTCGGATCGGGGGCCCTGCGGGGAGCACTGGCCGAGGGCGTGGCGGTGACGGTTGCGGCGACGCTCGCCACCGCGCCGCTGATCGTCTTTCACTTCGGCGAACTCTCGACCGTGGGTCTCTTCGCCAACCTACTGGCGCTGCCCGCGGTCGCCCCGGCGATGTGGCTCGGCATGCTCAGCTCGATCGGCGCCCAGGTACCCGGCTTCCCGGCGGCGATCCCGAACGCGATCGCCGCGCCCCTGCTCGCCTACATCGCCGCCGTGGCGAGCTGGTGCGGCCGGCCGGGCTGGGCTTGCCTGGAGGTGGATCTGGGTGTCCGCGGCCTAGTTGCGTCCTACGTTGCCCTGACCGCGATGGCGATCTCCCTACCGGCATTGCTGCGCCGCCGCCGTATCGCGGCGCTTCGCCGCGAGCGAGGTCCCGGCAGTCCCAGGTGCAACGTTTTCCCACCGTCTCAGGGCCGTAAAGCGTTGCACCGGTGCTGGCGACCGGCGGCGGCTGGGGTCGCCCTCGTGGTGGTGGTCGCGTTGGTTTGTCTGGGCGCCAACGCAGGGGAGTCACCGACCCCGGCCACTCCTGCGTTGCGTATCGACGTTCTCGATGTCGGCCAGGGCGACGCGATCCTCCTGCGGCCGGCGATGGCGCCGCCGGTCCTGATCGACGGGGGTCCACCGGGAGATGATCTGCTCGCCAAGCTCGAGGACGCCGGCGTCGATTCCCTTGGCGTCGCTCTCGTCACTCACGAACAGTCCGATCACGCCGGCGGCATCGAAGAACTGTTCCAGCGGCATTTCTCGGTCGGCCGGCTGCTGTACGCGCGACTCGGTCGTCGCTTGCGAGGCGCGGCTGCGGCCACCGGCGCCGGTCCCGAGCGGGTCGCGGCGGGTGACTCGCTGCGGGTCGGCCGCCTGCGGCTCAGCGTTCTCTGGCCGCCGCCGGAGCTGCTCGACCAACCGCTGGGCGGTGCCGACCCCAACGCCCAGGCTCTTGTCCTGCTTGCTCGCTGGCGATGGTTCTCGATTCTGCTCACCGCCGACGCCGAGGCGGGAGAAGTGCCGATCGACCCCGGGCCGGTGGACGTGCTCAAGGTCGCTCACCACGGCAGTGAAGACGCCGGCCTCGGTGCCCTGCTCGATCGCACGACGCCACGCCTCGCGGTGATCTCGGTCGGCGCCGACAACCCCTACGGCCATCCTGCCCCCAGCACGCTGGCCGAGCTTGCCCGCCACGGGGTGCAAACGCTGCGAACGGACAGACGTGGCACCATAGAGCTGGATGTGGATCAGAATTCTTTCGTGGTCCGGGCAGGTGGTGGTTGAGCTGCCTCAACGGATGGCCGAGGCAAAACTGGGGTTTCGTCGCCGTGGCTCTCTTGCTCATCCCGACCGGGGTCGATGGACGTAACGGTGGCTTCCAAGGTTGCACACTCATTGACGCGGTCGCTGGGTGGTCTCAGCCTGGCTGAGGGCAGCATGCTGCTGCGCCTGCGCCGCGCCTCGATCGCGCTGCTCGGCCTCGTCGGTGCCGTTGGTCTCGGCCTGGTCTTCTTCATCTCGCAGATCGGTTGGCCGGGGGTTCTCAGCGGGCCGTTGCCGGGGACTCCGAGCCGTGCCGGCACCGTTCACGACGCGATCGCCCTGACGCACCCCGGGCCAGCGATCGTGGCCGCGAGGCCGGCAACCGCCGGCACCGGCCAAGGTGCGGGCAGCGCCGCGCGCCGCGTTGCAGCTCCTTCGCACGGCTCCCAGGTCGGCAATTCTAAGCAGCTGGGGGATAGCGCCGGAGTGCGTCCGGGCCACGGCACCGGCCAGCCGGGATCCTCTCAGCCCGCTCCCGAACCGGCACCGGCGACGCCGGCACCCGCTCCTTCGGCGACGCCCACGGTGGCAAGCTCACCGCCGCCGAGCACCAGCGAACCGGTCAAGACGAGCTCGAGCTCCAAGGCAAGCGAAGCCGCAGTCGCCAAGGCCGTCAGCGACAACAGCAAGTCCGCGGCGGCGACGCCGGCGAAGTCGCAGGGCCAGAAGTCGACCAGGGACGAAGGCTCCTCATCGGGTTCGACGAAATCGAGCGAAGCATCGAGTGCGAAGGCGAAACGCGACGAAAGCGTCGCCAAGACCAAAGCGAAAGCGTCACCGCCCCCGCCCGCGGCCGCGCCGGAAAAGAGCGCACCGGCACCTAGTCCCGCGGCGTCGAAGGAAGCCGCCGACGCGGCGAAAGCCAACCAGGCCGCTCACTAGACTCGGCCACGATGGCCGCAGCCCTGGCATCCCTGTACCTGATCGCCGGCACCGATCAGGCGAAGATCGACGCGACGCGCTCGCGCCTGCGTAGCCGTGCCGAAGGTGACGGTGGCACCGGCGCGCTCGAGGTGTTCGAGGCCAGTGAGGGCAAGGGCTCGCCCGATCACGAGGCGCTGCTGGCGGCGATTCCGGCGATGTCGCTGACCGAGACGCGGCGCTACCTGCTCGCCGATGGGGTCGATCGCTGGCGCGACCGCCAGCTCAGCGCGGTGGTCGAGGCGATCGGCGCCCTGCCACCCGACCTGACCGTGGTGCTGATCGCTCGCGCCAAAGCGCCGGCGAAGCTGGCGAAGGCGGTCAAGGCGGCGGCGGGGGAGATCCACGAATTCGAAGCGCCAAAGCCGCGAGAGATGCCGCGCATCCTGGTCGGCGACGCGAAGCGCCTCGGTTTCGCGCTCGATCCCGCGGCGGCCCGCATCCTCGTCGATCGCATGGGCGCCAGCCCGGTCCGCCTCGGCAACGAGCTGGAGCGCCTGGCGCTGTGGGCCGGGGAGGGTGGCGCGGTCTCGGCCGCCGACCTCGAAGCGATGGTCTCCGACACTTCCGAGGCGGCGGTCTGGGCGCTCTCGGACGCGATGCTCGAACGCAACCCGGCGAAGGCGGCCTCCCTGGCCGAGCGGCTGATCTCCCAGGGCGAGAACGTCACCGGCCTGATCTACGGCCTCGCTTCGCGGCTGCGCAAGGCTTGCACCGCGGCCGCCCAGCTCGAGCAGGGCATACCGGCCAAGCAGGTGGAGTCGAGCCTTGGCATGCACCCGTACGCGGCCAAGCAGCTGGTCACGCGGCTTGGCAAGACCAATATCGACGCCCTGCGCGCTGCGACTGGGGCGCTTGCCGATTTGGAGGTTTGGTGCCGAGGGGGCGCTGATTACGGCGACAACGTGGCGCTGACGCTCGCTATTCGCAAAATGACGGTCTAAAGAAGGCCGTGAAAACCAAGCAGCTCAAGGACGAGCGAGGGAATGTGCTCTGCACATGACCGAACGAGGACGCCGAGATGCGCCGGTTTGCAGCGGCCTACGCTCGGGTTGTAGCGATACGTGAAGCGCGGGACTTCTTGCGGGCGCCAGTGTTCTTGTGCATGGCGCCCTTTTGGACGGCCTTGTCGATCTTCGAGACGAGGACCTTGTGCTCGGCCTCGATCTTGCTCGTATCGCCCGCCTCCACAGCGGCCTCGAGCCGACGGAAGTAGGTCTTCACCGTGCTCGTGAGCAGGCGGTTCTCCGTACGCTCGCGCTCGCTGCGTAGGATCCGCTTCTTCTGTGAGGCTATGTTGGCCATAAGTCATGTGCCTGAGTGGGCTCCGAGCCCCCTCCTGGCGGCCGCCGACTATAGCGACTGAGACCAAGCTTGGAGACGCCCAAGGCACCCGACAGTCCCAACCGCGAGGACGAAGAGCTCGCTCGCGACACTGCCGTGCGTGAGGCGGAGGCCTTTGCGCCGGGTGAGGAACCGGGCGCCAACCCGGCTCCGGGCCGCCAGGCGGGGCGCATCGCGCGCTCCACTGCGTTCTTCTCCGCTGCCACCGCGGCCTCGCGCATTGCCGGCCTCGGGCGCGAAGTCGTCGCCGCCTCCTACTACGGCGTCTACGGGCCGATGTCGGCCTTCACGATCGCCTTTCAGGTCCCCAACCTGGTCCGCAGCCTCTTCGCCGATGCGGCGCTGCAGCCGGCCTTCGTGCCGATCTTTACCGAGCAGCTGGAGCAAAAAAATTACCGCGAGGCTTTCCGCCTCGCCTCGACCCTGCTGCTGCTGATCACCCTTGCCCTGGGCGCGATCACGGCCCTCTTCGTACTGCTTGCCCCGGTGATCATGCCGGTCTTCGCTCCCGGTTTCGAAGGCGAGCTGCTCCACCTCACCGTCACCCTCTCCCAGGTTCTCTTCCCGATCCTGATCCTGCTCGGGATCAGCGGCGTCGTCGTCGGCATCCTCAACAGCTACGACCGCTTTGGCGCCTTCGCGATCTCGCCGCTGTTCTGGAACCTGACGATCATCGTCGTCACCGTCCTCCTGGCGCCCTCCTTTCATGGCCAGAACCGCATCTACGCCTACGCGATCGGCATCCTCGTCGGCACCCTGGTTCAACTGCTGATCCCGGCCTGGGACCTGCGCAACACCCCGTTCAAGTTCGAATGGAGCTTCGAGTGGCGCAATCCCGACGTGCGGCGGGTGCTGCTGCTGATGCTGCCGGTGACGATCAGCCTCGGCCTGATCAACTTCAACATGCTGATCAACAGCATCTTCGGCAGCCTGGTCAGCGAACAGTCGCCGGCGGCGATCGACAAGGCGTTCCGCCTATACCAGCTGCCGCAGGGGATCTTCTCGGTGGCGATCGCCACGGTGCTCTTCCCGACGCTCGCCCGCTTTGCCTCGCGAGGGGAGATGGGGAACCTGCGGGCGACGATGGCCAACGGCATGCGCCAGATCCTTTTTGTCTTGGTGCCGGCAGCGGCCGCGATCCTCGTTCTCTCGACGCCGATGATCCGCCTCATCTACCAGCGCGGCGAGTTCACCCCCGAGCAGACGGCTCTGGTCGCCACCGCCCTCTTCTGGTTCGCCTTCTCGCTGCCGACCAACGGTCTCTACCTGTTGCAGACCCGCACCTTCTTCAGCCTGCAGCGCCCCTGGATGGCGACCGGGCTGGCCGGTCTCGACCTGGTGGTCTCTGCCCTTGGTGCCTTCCTTCTCTACAAGCCCTTCGGCACCGGCGGCATCGTCGCCGGCACCGGGATCGGCACGATCGCCGCCGTGATCGCCCAGGCGATCGTCCTGCGCCACGAGTTCGGTGGGCTCGAGCTGCGCCGCCTCGCCCAGACGACGATCAAGATCACGATTGCGGCGGCCGCCCTGGCCGCGGTCTCCTTCGGCGTCTGGGACGTGCTCGACAGCGCGCTCGGGCGTGGCCTCCTCGGCCAGATCGTCTCGCTCGGCGTCGGCTTGGGGCTAGGTGGTCTGACCTATCTGGTGGCGGCGAAGCTGATGAGGATCGCCGAGCTGGAGCAGATCATGCGGCTGCTGCGGCGGCGCTAGATGCTCGGGGTTGGGCGCTACCTATTGGGGGTGGCAGAGCTGGGGGTGCTCGTCGGGTTTGCCTGGCTGGGAGCGACGAGCGTGCGCAGAAGGCTCGTACCGCGGCTCGATGGGCTCGTGGCACAACTGACCACGGCGCTGCTGGCGATCGCCGGGTTGCTGTGGGTTGCCGAGGTGCTTGGGGCCTTTGGCTGGTTCAAGGTTGGGCCGTATCTGGCTGCCGTGGTGGTCGTGGGGGCTGGACTCCGGCTGTTGGTGGAGGGGCCGTGGGGGCGTCCCTCCGTCTTGCTGGGTTTTTCGCCTGGAGAGCCAGAGGCTGTCCGCGGGTGGGAGGGGGGCGAAAAAGAGGACGCCGCTGCGCCGGAGGGACGCCCCCCCGGCCCTTCGCCAGCGGCTCTGGTCGCCCTTGCGATAGCCGCGGTAGCGGTCGTCCATTTTGCGGCCGGGGTGAAGTTGCGGCTGTCGACTGGGATGACCGGGTTCGATTCGACTTGGTACCACGGGCCGTTCGCTGCTGGGTTCTTTCAGAGCGGGGACACGTGGAGCTTGCACTTCATTGCGCCGCAGTTTCTGGCCTGGTTCTATCCGGCGAACTCGGAAGTGCTGCATGCGGTGGGGATGGTTGCGTTCAGTCGGGACATCCTGTCGCCGCTGCTGAACCTCGGATGGTTCGTTGGGTGCTTGGTTGCTGCTTGGTGTATTGGGCGGCCCTATCGGGTTGCGCCTTGGTCGCTTGCGCTGGTGGCGATCGCTTTGAGCGTGCCCGCGCTCCATGACCAAGCGGGGGAGGCGCGGAACGACATCGTTGGGATCTTCTTCCTGCTTGCTGCTGTTGCGGTTGCCTTGGCCCAGCGCGAACGCAGTTCCAAATGGCAGGCAAGTGAAACTGCGTTCGCGCTGGGCCCGGTGGTTGTCGTTGGTATCGCGGCCGGGATGGCGGCTGGGACGAAGCTCAACTTCCTTCTGCCCGCGGCGGTCCTCGTGGTGGGCATCGCGCTCGTTGCTCCGCGGGGTCGTCGCTGGCGCGCCCTCGTTGCGGGTGGGCTGGCCGCCCTGGCGGGCGGTGGTTACTGGTACCTGCGAAACCTCGTCCACACCGGCAACCCGCTGCCCTGGGTCAAACATCTCGGCCCGATCGCGCTGCCAGCGCCCGCGCAGGCCCTTGGCGGGCGCGAAGACCACAGCGTGCTCGGCTACCTCACCAACGGCTCGGTCTGGTCGGATTGGTTCCTGCCCGGCCTCCACCACGGCCTCACCATCCTCTGGCCGCTGATTGCCGCTCTTGCCATCGGGGGCCTGGTCCTCTGCCTCGGCCGCCGCTCCGACCCCATCCTTCGAGTTGTCGCGGCCGTCGGCCTCGCCGCCGGCTTGGCCTGGCTGATCGCTCCTACCTCCGCCTCGGGCCCCGACGGCATGCCCCAAGGCTTCGAATCCGGCCTCCGCTACCTAGCTCCAGCTTTGGTGCTTGGCCTGGCCGTCCTGCCGCTAGCGCTACTCCCGCGGGTGGCGTGGTGGCGGGGGGCCCCCATGGCGGAGGGCGTGCGCAGCGCGTCCGAGCACATGGGGGAAGGCCGCCGCGACAGGACCCGCGGGCCACTAGCGATCGCGACTCTGATCGTTCTGGTCGCGGCAATTGCGCTCGGCTACCCGATTCAGCGTCATTATCTGGAGCGTCGCTACGCCGACCCCAGCTTCACCACCCCCGGTCTCAACGCCGCTTTCGCCTGGGCCCAGGACATCAGCGACGCCCGCATAGCCACCACCAGTACCCGCCAATACCCCCTTTACGGCCGCGACCTGAGCAACGAAGTCACCTACATCGGCACCGAACAACCCCACGGCGGCTTCACCGCCCCAACGACCTGTCTCCGATGGCGCCGCCTCCTCAACGAAGGCAACTACGACTACGTAGTCACCTCCCGAGACCGCATAGAACCCAACAAGCCCCCGTACCCACCCACCGCTCGCTGGACAGCAGCTCCCGGCGCAACGGTGGTCTTGCGCAAGCCGCCGACAGTGATCTACAAGCTGAGGACCCCATTGGATCCATCGGCGTGTCGGTAGCGCCGACGCTTTGCCGGGAGGATTCACCGAACGGCGTCTGCCGCGGGTGGCGCCGTAGGGGCGGACCGCCCCCGAGGACGCTTTAGCGACCGCAGGGGGTGGTGGGTCCCCTGCGGCGACAGGACCCGCGGCCCACGGCGTTTCGCTGGATCAGCCAACCAGTCGCCATACTGGCGACCCGCCCATGGACCACATCCGCAACTTCTCAATCATCGCCCACATCGACCACGGCAAGTCCACCCTGGCCGACCGGATCCTCGAGATCACCGGCGCCGTCGATCCGAAGAAAATGAAGGCGCAGATGCTCGACTCGATGGACCTTGAGCGCGAGCGCGGGATCACGATCAAGGCGCAGGCGGTGCGGGTCGAGTACACCGCCGCCGACGGGGAGACCTACCACCTGCACCTGATCGACACGCCCGGTCACGTCGACTTCTCCTACGAGGTCTCGCGCAGCCTCGCCGCCTGCGAGGGCGCCCTACTCGTTGTCGACGCCGCCCAGGGGGTCGAGGCGCAGACCGTCGCCAACACCTACCTGGCGATCGAGAACGGGCTGGAGCTGATCCCGGTGATGAACAAGGTCGACCTGCCGGGGGCCGAGCCGGAGCGGGTCGCCGGCGAAATCGCCGACCTGCTCGGCGGCGAGCCGGGGGACGCGATCCCGATCTCGGCCAAGACCGGGGAGGGCGTGGTCGACGTGCTGGAGGCGATCGTCGCCCGTGTGCCGGCGCCCGAAGGCAAGCCCGAGGCCCCGACCCGCGCCCTGATCTTCGACTCCGAGTTCGACCAGTACCGCGGCGTCGTCGCCTACGTGCGGATGGTCGACGGCAGCTTCCGCAAGAACGGCCGCATCCTGGCGATGCAGAACGGGACCGAGGCCGACATCGACGACATCGGCTTCTTCCGCCCGGCGATGACCGCCGTCCAGGGCATGGAGGCCGGCGACGTCGGCTACCTGATCACCGGCATCAAGGACGTCGCCAAGCTGCGCGTCGGCGACACCCTGACCACGCTGGAGCGTCCCGCCAGCGAGCCGCTGGAGGGCTACCGCGAGGTGCGGCCGATGGTCTTCTGCGGGCTCTTCCCGATCGACACCGACCGCTTCGAAGACCTGCGCGATGCGCTCGAGAAGCTGGCCCTCAACGATGCCGCGCTCTCCTGGGAGCCGGAGACCTCCGAGGCGCTCGGCTTCGGCTTCCGCTGCGGCTTCCTCGGCCTCCTGCACATGGAGATCGTGCGCGAGCGGCTCGAGCGCGAGTACAGCCTCGACCTGTTGGCGACCACGCCGAACGTGCGCTACCTGGTCCACCTGACCAATGGCGAGGAACTGGAGGTGCGCAGCCCGACCGAACTGCCCGACCCAGCCTCGATCGAGACGATCGAAGAGCCGTTCATCCGCGCCACGATCATTTCCCCGACCGAGCAGGTCGGCGCCGTGATGGAGCTCTGCCAGTCGCGGCGCGGGACCCATGTCGACATGCACTATCTAAGTCCCGTGCGGGTGCAGATCCGCTACGACATGCCGCTGGGGGAGATCGTTCTCGACTTCTTCGATCTGCTCAAGTCCTCGACCAAGGGCTACGCCTCGCTCGACTACGAGCCGATCGGCAACCGGGCGTCGGATCTGGTCAAGGTCGACATCCTGCTCGCCGGCGACAAGGTCGACGCGCTCTCGATCATCGTCCACCGCGATTTCTCCTACGAGCAGGGCAAGAAGCTGGTCGCGCGGCTGCGCAAAACGATCCCGCGCCAGCTCTTCGACGTGCCGGTGCAGGCCGCGATCGGCTCCAACATCCTCGCCCGCGAGACGGTCAAGGCGCTGCGCAAGGACGTCACCGCGAAGCTCTACGGGGGCGACGTCACCCGCAAGCAGAAGCTGCTGAAGAAGCAGAAGGCCGGTAAGAAGCGGATGAAGTCGGTGGGACGGGTGGAAGTGCCGCAAGAGGCATTCTTGGCCGTTCTTGAGATTGACGAGTAGGCGGGGTCGAGCGCCCCTGCCGGCTCAACTTTTTCGGTGTTGAGTCTGTTTGCTGGCGCCGCTAGGGATTGCCGAAAAAGTACAAGCCGCCGGCAGGGGCGCTCGACCCCGCCAGCTAGCGAAACTGGCCAGACGACCAGGAACCCGGAGCGTCTCTAGACTGCCGCGACCATGAGCGTAAAGACAGAGGCAATTGGCAAGGAATGGCCCGCTACGCAGTACGAGGTGGGCAAGGAGAAGATCGGCGAGTACGCGCGCGTGCTCGGGATCGATAACCCGGTGCACTTCGACCGCGAAGCGGCTAAGGCGGCCGGTTTCCGCGACGTCGTCGCGCCGCCGATGTTCGCCGTCGTCTACAGCTCGCCCGCTGTCGGACCGGCGATGTTCGACCCCGAGGTGGGGATGAACTTCGCCGCGATGGTGCACGGTGGCCAGGAGTTCGAGTGGGGCGAGCCGGCCTGCTCGGGTGACGAAATCACGACCACGGCCAAGTGCCTGGATATCTCCGAAAAGGACGGCAAGGGCTTCTACATCTTCGAGACCAACGCCGTCAACCAGAACGGGGACCAGGTCGTCAAGGGCACCTGGACCTGCATCGTGAGAGGAGTCTGAGATGGCCGATCTGAACGTTGGCGACCCGATCCCGGAGCTGAGGGTCACGCCGGACAAGTACCTGACGCATCGCTACGCCGGTGCCTCGGGGGACTTCAACCCGATCCACATCGATCCTGAGTTCGCCAAGGCCGTCGGCCTGCCCGGCACGATCTTGCACGGCCTTTACATGATGGGCCTGGTTGCCCGCGCCAACGCCGGCCTTGCCGGCGGCGATCCGCGGGCGCTCAAACGACTCTCGGTCCAGTTCCGCGGCATGGGCGCTCCCGAGACGGAGATCGTCGTCAGCGGCACCGTGAAGTCGGTTGATGGGGACACGGTCGTGGTCGACACGGTCGCGGCGCAGGGCGAGAACCAGACGATCCGTAATGCCGAGGCGGAAATTCAGCTCTAAGCGGTAGGGAGGGCCGGGTGCGCCTCTCAAAACACTCAAGCGAGGCTCCTGCCGAGTGTTTTGGGAGGCGCACCCGGCCCTCCTCCTAGACTCTTAGCGTGCTTTCCTCGCGGCAAGAGCTGATTCTCAAGCTGGTTGTCGACGCCTATCTGGCGTCGGGCACGCCGGTGCCTTCGAAAGAGATCGCCGAGCAGCGGGGGGTTGAGTGGGGACCGTCGACCGTGCGGGCGGAGCTGGCGGCGCTGGAGGCGGCGGGGTATCTGACGCATCCGCACACGTCTGCGGGCAGGGTGCCGACCGAGCTGGGTTACCGGCAGCACGTCGACGCGATGATGGCTACCGGCGGCCCGCCCGCCGAGAGCTCCGTGGAGCTCGAGCTGCGGCGGGAGATCGATGTGGCGATGCGGGAGACGACCACGGCGCTGGCGCAGGTGACGGACTTGATGGCCCTGGTGACGGCGCCGCCGGAGACGGTGGCGGCGACGATCCATCGGGTCGAGGTGCTGCGCCTGCAGCCAACCCGTGTGATGGTGGTGGCGATCGCCTCCAACGGCGCCGTGGCAAAGCGCGTATTCGACTTCTCCGGCCCGGTCGACCCGGGCCTGGTCGAGTGGGCTTCGAGCTACCTGAACGAGTCGCTGACTGGGCTGGGGCTGGGAGCGCGCATGATCGCCAGCCGCCTCGCCGACCCGGAGCTGCCCCCGGTCGAGGCCGAGTTCGTCGCCACGCTCGGCTCTGCCTTCACCGAGCTCGAGCAGGAGGAGTCCGCCGACACCCTCTACACCGAGGGGGCCTCGCGCCTGCTCTCCGAAGCCCACTCCGCCGACCTGCCCCCGGCCGACATGTTGATGACGGCGCTGGAGGAGCGGGCGACGATGCTGGGAATGCTGCGCTCCGCCCTTGATCAGCGCTCGGTCTTCCTCTGGATCGGCGCCGAGAACCCGCGGCCGGAGCTGCGCTCGGTCAGCGTCGTCGGCGCCAACTACGGCCTCGCCCATCGCAACCTCGGTGCGGTCGGCGTGGTCGGGCCGCTGCGCATGGACTACGCCACCGCGATCGCCTCGGTCCGCGGCGCCGCCCGCGAGCTCTCGCGCTACTGCGAGACTATTTACGACGGTTAGCGATGGCAGGCGATTACTACGAGCTGCTCGGGGTCGAGCGTGGCGCCTCCGACGCGGAGGTCAAGCGCGCGTTCCGCAAGGTCGCCCGCGAGCTGCACCCCGACGTCAACGCTCACGACCCCGAAGCCGAGGAGAAGTTCAAGGCCGCGGCCGAGGCCTACGAGGTGCTCTCCGATCCCGAGCGACGCCAGGTCTACGACCGCTACGGCCAGGACGGCTTGCGCCAGGGCGGCTTCCCGCCGGGCGGCGGCGCCGGCTTCGGCTCGATCGAGGACCTGCTGGGCGCGGTCTTCGGCGGCGCCTTCGGCTTCGAGGTGCGGCGCGGGCCGATGCGCGGTCAGGACCTGATGCACGCGGTCGAGATCTCAGCCGTGCAGGCGATGCTCGGGGTCAGCGTGAAGATTCCCAGTCACGAGGGCGAGCGCGAGATCGAGCTGCCTTCGGGCGTCCAGCACGGCACCCAGTTCGCCCTGCGCGGCCACGGGTTGCCGGGCGCGAACGGCGGCCCCCCGGGCGACCTTCGCATCGTCATCCACGTGATTGTTCCCAGCGACCTCTCCGACGAGCAGCGTGAGCTGGCGGAGAAGCTCGAGCAGTCGCTTGAGCCGCGCAACCTGCGCTCCGACCAGGGCGACGACGGCTTCCTCTCCCGCATGCGCAGAGCCTTCGGTTGATCCGCCTCGCCGTTCGCTGCACACCGGAGCAGGCCGAGATCGTCCTCGCCGAGCTGACCGTGCTGGCGCCCAACGGCGTCGAGGAAGAGACCGGGCCTGACTACGTCGAGTACGCGATCTACGGCGGCGAGGGCGAGCTGCCCGAGCTGGGGGAGATCGAGGTCGCCGCCGGCGACGGCCTGGTCGAGGTGGTTTCTACCGAGGTTCCGGATGACTGGGCCGACCGCTGGCAGGACTTCCATAAACCCCTGCTGGTCGGCGAGCGGCTCTGGCTGCGCCCCTCCTGGGAGGAGTCACGCGATGGCGCAATCGACCTCGTCGTCGACCCCGGCCAGGCCTTCGGCACCGGCGCCCATCCGACCACGCGCCTCTGTCTCGAATTTCTGCTCGAGCTCGAGCAGGCTGGTGAGGCCGGCGGTCCGCTCGCCGACCTAGGTACGGGCTCGGGCGTCCTGGCAATCGCAGCGGCCAAGCTCGGCTGGGACCCGGTCAGTGGCTACGACCACGAGGAGCCCTCGATCGAGGCAGCCGCCGCCAACGCCGATGTAAACGGCGTCTCGCTGATGCTGGAGCGCCGCAACCTCCGCGAGGGCTTGCCCGAGCTGGCGCCGACGATCGTGGCCAACATGACCGCGCCGGTGCTGAAGGTGGTCGCGGAGCAGCTCAGCCGTGAGGCTCCCACAACGCTCATCCTTTCCGGCCTGCTACCGAGCGAGCTCGACGAGACGGTGGCTGCCTTCGCGCCTATGGGCCTGAGGGAGGCGGATCGGCGCTTGCAAGGGGATTGGGCCGCCCTTCTGCTCCGGGCCTAGCTATATGTTTCTGCCGATGCTCGCGACGATTGTCAGTCCCGGCTACAAGTTCGCACTCTTCCTGCACATACTCGCGGTGGTGCTGGCGTTCGGGCCGACCTTCGGTTACGCGCTCTTCTTCTCGGTCGTGCCGCAGTTCCCGCGGGCGACGCCGGCGATCCTGGCTGGGGTCCAAAAGACTGATCGCTACCTGGTCAACCCAGGGATGATCGTGCTGCTGCTCGCCGGTATCTACCTGCTGGCCGACGGTCCCTGGAAGGGCAGCGATGCCTTCATCAGCGTTGGCTTCCTGGCGATCCTCGTGCTCTTTGGGCTCCAACACGGTTTCTTCCAGCCGCAAGTGCGCAAGGCGCGGGAGCTGGCGGAACGCGACCTGAAGGTCGGCGACGAGCTCAGCGAGGAGTTCACCGCGCTGAGTGCCCGCATCGGCCAGGTCGGCATGATCGCCGGGCTGATCGTGGTCGTGACGGTCTTCTTCATGGCCTACAAGCCCTTCCTGTAGAGCTGGCGGACCGGCCTGCAAGCGGAGGCGCGCTCGACGCATCGCTGCCGATCGCGATGTTCGATTCGGGGGTGGGCGGCCTCACGGTCCTGCACGAGTGCCTGGTCTCGCTACCCGAGGAGGACTACGTCTACCTCGGAGACACCGCCTGGTTCCCCTACGGCACCAAGGACACGGCGCTGCTGCGGGAGCGCATTCGCTCGATCTCCGAACTGCTGCTGAGCGAGGGAGCCAAGCTGCTGGTGATTGCCTGCAACACAGCTACCGCGATCGGCGAGGATGTCGCCCGCGAAGTGGCGGCCGAGCACGGGGTGGGGGTGGTGCCGGTGGTCGAGCCCCAGGCCGAGATCGCCGCGGCCATCACCGTCAACCAACGGGTGGGAGTCCTCGCCACGCCCAACACGGTGCAGAGCGGCTCCTACCGCCGAGCACTCGAACGGCAGGGGCGCGCGCTCGAGGTGATCGAAGTCGAGGCGCCCGATCTGGCCCCGTTCATTCAGCAAGGCTCGCCCTTCGACGAGGGGGTGATGGAGATGGCCCGCGACTATTGCGCCCCGCTGAAGCAGGCCCGAGTCGACACCCTGATCCTCGGTTGCACTCACTACCCTCTCGTCGCCCCGATGCTGCAGCGAATCCTCGGTCGCGACGTGCGCCTCGTCAGCGGTGGCCACGCAGTTGCCGCGGCCGCCCAGCGCGCGCTCGAGCGCGCCGGTCTCGCTCGCGAGCCTGACGGCGAGGGCGACTATCGCTTCCTCTGCACAGGTGACATCGCCTCCTTTCGTGAGCTCGGGACTCGCTTCTTGCAGATGCCACTTGGTGTGGTCAAGGGCGTGGCGCTCGACGCATGATCTAGGTATAGAAGAACTTGCTTGACTATATGAGTCGCCGCTGTTAGATCTAAGCGCGGGAGGCGCTCTTGGCGCATCGGCGCAAGTCGGCTTAGGCACGGTGTGACGCACCGCGTGGTCGCGTCTGCTCGCACTCGGGCTGCTCCCTGTCCCAGTCCATTCTCCAGAGGAGAGAAGATGAGATCGATCAGGATGATTGGCCTCGCGGCGGTCCTAGCGTTGACGGCAATGTCAGCCATCGGCGTCGCCGCGGCCTCGGCCGAACCGGAAGCAGTGCTGTGCAAAGCAAACGAAGAAAAGTGCAAAGGCACGAACTACATCGGGTATGCGTTTACCGCCAGCGCAACGGGAATGAAATTCAAATTCTCCGAATCGGGAACGACGACCCAGTGTGATGGCACGATGGTGCGCTCCGAAAGCGAAAGCGTCACGACGCTCAGCTTCAGCTCGTGCACTGAAGGCTGTACCGTCACCGCCCAAAGCCTGCCCTACACGGCGAATATATCCGAACCCATCGCCGGCAATGGCAAGTTGACGATGACGATCGCCGGCCTCGGGATCAAATGCGGTACCAGCGAATGTGTCTACAGCGGCAAACTGGAAAAACTTGGCGTCACCGGTGGGACGCCGGCGCTGATCAAAGTCAACAACACGCTGAACGAAGAAGCGAAAAGCATCCTTTGCCCTAAAACGGTCTCCTGGGAAGGGGAATACAAACTGGCAGTCACGAGCGCATTCGTGACCAAACGTGCCACTGGCCCGGTTTTCTGCACGGTGAACAAAGCTCCGTGCCCGGCGGAATCTACTCGCCTGAAACCTGAATTCCACCTGCAGCCGAAAACAAGCTTCGTCTTCAACGGGCTGAACGGGACTGCCGTCAGCTGCACCGAAGCCGGATTCAAGCTCAAAAACGTGACCAACTTCGAACCCAAACCCTCATGGGAATACGAAGGGTTGACGATCACCGGTTGCACCGCCACCGGCGCGTACACAGGTTGCACGATAGCGCTCGAAGTTTCCCCCTACAGCGCTACCCTGGAACCGCTCAAAGAAGCAGCGGGCGTGATCAACGTCAAAGGCGTGATCAAACCGCCGACTCTGAGCGTCGCTTGCAAACTGGCGGGCGCTCCCTTTACCTGTAAGTACGCGTCCACCGGCTTCCCGATCAAATTCTTCGGTGGGGAACCGGCGAAACAGGCGACGCTTGGGGTGCCGTTCACGAAGTCATCCGGCCCCAGCGTCTGTTTCGAAAACGGGTCGGTTACCGCTGAATATCAGTACTCCACCGACCCGACTCTCTTCATGACCACTAGCTGAAAGAGGTCGTGAGCTGAGGCGCAGGGGGAGTGACGGCTTGTCACTCCCCCTGCTATCCGGCTGTCCATCGCACATCCGTTGGAGGAGAAGATGATGAAGTCGTTCAAGTCTGCTGGCTTGGCCCTGGGGCTGATCCTCGTCGCCATGGCCTTTCTCGCCGCGGGGTCCGCCTCGGCCGAAACCACGAAGCTCTGCAAGGTCAATGAAGAACACTGCTCGAAAGCGAATACCTGGGGGCTCAGCTTCGAAAATTTCAAGGGAGCGATCGGAAGCTCTCCCGAAGGGGCGAAGCTCGTGATGCCCGGTCTCTTCACGATCGCCTGCCCGACCGGGAAACTGGCCTCGACGCTGAAAGAAACGACGGGGGTACTGGTCGGCGAAGTCTCGAAGTGGAACACGTTCGGCTGCACCCCCGCGAGCGGGGTTTGCACGCTGCTGCCGCCGAAAGAAGTCGAAACCGGCTATACCGCGGAAGTGGAAGCGATCGGGGGCGGCAACGGCGTCCTCACCGTCGGTGGCGGCCCAACGCTGATCGTCAATTGCACCGGCACCCTCAAAATAACCTGCACCTATACGGCGACGACGATGAAATTCAACGTCAAAGGAGGCACGGGCGCCAAAGGAGCAGTTCCTCAGATCTCCTCTGAAGCGCCGATGTCGAAGGTCGTCGCGAAAAGCAACGCGGGTTGCCCGAGCACGGCAACCTACGTCTCGCTCTACCAGATCGTCGAACCCGGACTCTCGACGTTCGTGACCCACTAGGACTCTCGCCGCGACAAGCTCGGCGGCGGCGTGGCGTCTCCGCGTCGCCGCCGGCTACCCTAAGTCGAATGAGTGTTCTCGAGCAGGTGCAGGCCGACGTGCGGACGGCGATGAAGGCGGGCGACCGCGGGCGCGCGGGCGCCCTGCGGCTGATCGTCGACTCGCTGCAGAAGGACGCCAAGCTCGGCGACGGCGACGAGGTCGCGGTGCTTCAGCGCGAGCGCAAGAAGCGCATCGAAGCCGCCGACGCCTACCGCGACGCCGGTCGTGACGAGCAGGCCGCCGCCGAGAGCTTCGAGGCGGAGCTGATCGAGGGCTACCTGCCGGCGCAGCTCTCCGACGAGGAGCTCGGGGAGCTGGTCGGCGCGGCGATCTCCGAGACCGGGGCGAGCGAGCAGCGGCAGATGGGCGACGTGATGAAGGCGCTGATGCCGAAGGTCGCCGGCCGCGCCGACGGCAAGCGGGTCAGCGCAGCGGTGCGAGATCATCTTGGCTCGTAGGCAGCTGACGCTCGACAACACCGTCGCGGCTGAGCTGGCCGGCTCCGAGGACACAGTTCTGCGTGCCCTCCGTGGGCACCTCGGCGATGTTGACTTTCATTTGCGTGGAAACGTCCTCACCCTCGATGGCGACTCGGTCGACGTGCAGAGCGCGGCGACCGTCGTCGACGAGCTGGTCGAGCTGATCGAGCAGGGCCACGAGGTCGCCCCGGGGACGATCGAAGCGGTGACCGGGGCGCTCGACGCCGACCAGAGCCCGGCCGAGATCCTCGAGGATGTCGTCTGGCGCCATCGCAACACCAGGGTCGCGCCGAAGACGGTCAACCAGAAGCGCTACGTCGACTCGATCCGGCGCGAGACGATCACCTTCGGGATCGGCCCGGCGGGCACCGGCAAGACCTTCCTCGCGGTCGCGATGGCCGCGCACGCGCTGGTCGAGGGCGAGGTGCAGCGGATCATCCTCACCCGGCCCGCGGTCGAGGCGGGGGAGAGCCTCGGGTTCCTCCCGGGGGACATCCAGGCGAAGGTCGACCCCTACCTTCGGCCGCTCTTCGATGCCCTCTACGACATGCTCGACCCCGACCGGGTCAACGGTTACTTCGAGCGCGGGGTGATCGAGGTGGCGCCGCTCGCCTTCATGCGCGGCCGCACCCTGAACGACTCCTTCGTGATCCTCGACGAGGCCCAGAACACCAGCCCGGAGCAGATGAAGATGTTCCTCACGCGGCTCGGCTTCAACTCGCGGATGGTCGTCACCGGCGATGTCACCCAGATCGACCTGCCGACCGAACAGCGCTCGGGGCTGGTCGCCGTTCGCGACATCCTCGAAGAGGTCAAGGACATCTCCTTCGTCCACTTCGGCGGCGAGGATGTTGTCCGTCACAAACTCGTCCAGCGGATCGTCGCCGCCTACGACGCTCATGGCGAGCGCGAGCGGGCGGCCCGCTCCGAACACGGGCCGACGCCCAGGCCTTGATCGAGCTCGAGGACGTCGTGCCAGAGCTGCGTCCGGCGGTCGGGGCCGCCCTCGAGGCGGCCGGTGTCGCCGACGGTCACCTGGCGGTGGAGATCGTCTCGGAGGAGCGGATCCGGGAGCTGAACAGAGAGCACCGTGGCCGCGACGCCCCGACCGACGTGCTCGCCTTCCCGGTCGACGAACTGGGTCCGAGCGCCGGCCCGCGCGAGCTCGGCGATGTCGCGATCTGCCCAGAGCACTGCACCGACGTCACCGAGGCCGCCGTCCACGGCGTCCTCCACCTCTGCGGCCACGACCACGAGATGGACGACGGCGAGATGCTGGCGCTACAGGCCGCGGTCCTACGATCCTTGGATCGTCCGTCGCCCCCGGACGCGGAAGCGAGCCGGCGACACAGCCGGTCATCATCGGCGCCGGCGAGCGAGAGCGGAGGAGGCGACGGAATATGAGGTCCGGGTTCATCGGGCTGGCGGGCCGCCCCAACGTCGGCAAGTCGACGCTCGTCAACGCGATCGTCGGCAGCCGCGTCGCGATCGTCTCGGTCCGGCCGCAGACCACGCGCCGGGCGATCCGCGGGATCGCCACCGACGTCTCCGCCGGCAACCAGCTGGTCCTCGTCGACCTGCCTGGGGTGCAGAAGCCGCGCGACGTCCTCACCGAGCGCAT
>DATBAV010000013.1:0-12866 GCA_036271315.1 Solirubrobacterales bacterium
CCTCCCCGCTGTTGCTCCGCAGAGCACCCCCCCGACTCCGCCCATCCTCCCTCCGGAGTCCATCGACTTCAGTGCCACTGGCCTGGTCACGATCTTCCTCCGCCACACCCTCGGCGACCCACCCCTCAACGCCACCAGCGCCCGCAACGTGGTCCAGATCGCCGACCCTGCCCTGCCCGCTAAGAGTCGCGGCAGCGATCGCAACCAGATCAACAAGAACCTGCGCAACGGCTACGAGCTGAGCCTCGTGCCGGGCCCCGAGACGAGCGCCGCCCAGCGTGCCGGCTTCCTCGCTGCCTACGAGCAGACGATGCGCCGCACCGGCGCCGCCGAGCGCTACTTCTTCGGCGCGCCCTACTTCGATCGCATCCTCGAGTCCCCACGCACCTGGTTGGCCCTGGCCGAGGCTCCCGATGGGACGATCGGCGCCGCTTCGATCGTCGCCAGCAGCGACGGCTATCTCCACTATTACCTCAGCGGCAGTGCCGACTCGCACCTGCGCGACTCGCCGATGAAGAACGTCGTCGCCTCGCTGATCGGGTTCGCCGCCGAGCTCGGCGAGCCGCTCAACCTCGGCGGCGGCATCAGGCGCGGCGACCGCCTCGAGGAGTTCAAGCGCGGCTTCGCCAATCGCGAGCTGCCCTGGCACAGCTCCGAGCTCGTCGCCGATCCCGTCGCCTACGCCCAGCTCGCGGCCGGCCGCGACGCGGGGAGCTTCTTCCCCGCCTACCGCGCTTAGCCGACGGTCGGTTCGACCGGCGTCGGGCCGGTGAAGGGGAAGCCTTCGGCCGGCTCGCGGCCGTGGCCCCAAGTCTGCTTGCCGAAGTCGCGGATCGCGTCGAGCGTGATCGCGCCCTTGTATTCGTTGCAGCCGAGCAGGTTGCGCCAAGTGGTCGCCGCGACTTCGTACGGCATGTTGGTGTTCGGGAAGAGCAGCGTCGCCCCGTACATCGTGTCGTAGAGCCCGATCAGTTCCAGCTGCGCGCTCTCGGAGAGGTCCGGCGAGTACTGGATCTCCAGTCGGCCGTGCTCCATCGAGTGGACGAAGTCGATTTCCTGCGGCATTTCCTTGTAGGCACCGTCGGCCTGCTGATAAGGCGGTTCGACGTGGTTGCCGGAGGTCGGGGGGTTGGTTTCGTATTCGGGCGTCGGGGCGGTCGGCGGGATGTGGGTGTGACCCTCTTCCGGAAGATGGAGGCGCAGGTCGCAGCCCGCCTTTTTGGCTGCTTCTTGAAGGTTGGTGACTTTCACCGCCGCGACCTTGGTGCCGGTGCGCGTGTCCGGCTGCACGCCGTTGGTCGAGCCCGACTGCTGGTCGATGTGAGCGTCGCCACCGTCGTTCTTGTTGGCGGCGGAGACGATCACCGCGACGATTCCGATCAGGACGACGAGCCCGACCACGCCGGCGACGCCGTAGCCGATCATCAGGCGGCGTTTCTCCGAGCCGGCCTGTTTCTGCTCGCGTTCCTGCCGTGCCTGGCGGAGCCGCTCCCTCTCTTCCTCCCTGCGATTAGCCATGAGGACGTCGCAGTTTACTCAGAGTGACTTGGCCAAGTCGCCGCTGTCGTCGCGGCCGCGCTCCCAGGGTCGGGCCGCCTGCAGCGAGCCGAGCACCGCCCGCGTCGCCGGCGCTCGGTTGAGCGCGTAGAAGTGGATCCCAGGCGCCCCTGCCAGCAGCAGCTCCGAGCACTGTTGGGCGGCGTAGGCGACGCCGAGCTCGAACTCGGCCGTCTCGTCACCGTCCGCCGCGGCGAAGGCGGCTTCGAGCCTTGGCGGGATCGAGGCGTCGCAGAGGTTGCAGATGCGCTTGGTCTGGGCGAAGCTCGCCACCGGGATCACCCCGGCGACGATCGGCACCTCGATCCCCGCCGCCCGCGCGGCGGCGACGAAGTCGAAGTAGACCTGGTTGTCGAAGAAGAGCTGGCTGATCAGGAAGGAGGCGCCGGCCTCGACCTTGGTCTTTAGGTAGGCCAGGTCCGTCTCCAGGTCGGGCGCCTCGGGATGGACCTCCGGGAAGCAGGCACCGCCGACGGTGAACGACCAGCGCGAGCCGATGAAGGCGGTCAGCTCGGCGGCACTGCCCAGCCCGCCCTCGGGCTGGACGAAGTCCTCCTGCCCGCGCGGCGGGTCGCCGCGCAGGGCGAAGACGTTCTCGATCCCGGCCGCCTCGATCTGGTCCAGCGTCTGCGCCAGCCCTTCGGCCGTCTCGCCGACGCAGCTCAAGTGCGCCATCGTCTCGTAGCCAAGCTCATCCCCCAGCTCGCGGGTGATCTCGACCGTGCCGTCGCGGGTCGAACCACCGGCGCCGTAGGTGACCGAGACGAAGTCGGGCTCCAGCTCGCGCAACGAGCGCGCCGTCGCAAGCAGCCCCTCGCGCCCCTCGTCGGTCTTCGGGGGGAAGAACTCGACCGAGAAGGTCGGCGCTTTGGCCGCGATGATCTCGTCTATACGCACGGATGCAGGGTAGCTACGCGCGCGCCTTGCGGTGGTCCACCCGGGTCTGGAAATACTCCTGGATGTCCTCGAGCCGCTTGCCCTTGGTCTCCGGCACGAACTTCCAGCAGAAGGCGAGCGTGAGCAGGCCGATCACGCCGTAGAACCAGAAGGCGCCGGATCTCCCCAGCGCTTCGATCAGCAGCAGGAAGGTGAGCGAGACGATGAAGTTGAACGTCCAGTTGGCCATCGTCCCTACGCCGGCCGCCTTGCTGCGCACGCTTAGCGGGTAGATCTCGGCGTTGAGCAGCCAGAAGATCGGCCCGAGGCTGATCGCGAAGGAGGCGACGTAGGCCATCAGGCTGCCGATCGCGATCACCGAGGCGAGGGTGCTGCCACCGCCGGCGATCTTGAAGGCGGCGCCGAGGGCGAAGAGCGAGACCGACATCCCGGTGACGCCGATGAAGAGCAGCGTCCGCCGGCCCGTCCGGTCGAGCAGGCGCAGCGCGAGGAGGGTGAAGCCGACGTTGATCACGCCGACGCCGACGGCGGCGAGGATAGAGCCGGCGGAGGAGTTGACGCCGGTGAATTCGACGATCGTCGGCGCGTAGTAGATGACCGTGTTGATGCCCGTCACCTGCTGCAGGATCGCCAGGCCGACGCCGACCACGAGCGCCGCTTTCACCACCGGTTGCAGCAGCTCGCTCCAGGCGCCCGGCTTCTCGTCGAGGCTCTCTTTGATCTCCTCCAGCTCGCGGTCGATCGTGTCCGGATCGTCAACGCGGATCTTGGCCAGCGTCGCCCGCGCCGCGAAGTCGTCGCCGCTCATCACCAGCCAGCGCGGGCTCTGCGGCATCCGCAGCATGCCGAAGCCGAGCGCCAGCGCCGGTACGCAGCCGAGCCCAAGCATCCAGCGCCAGCCTTCGATGTGGTCGAAGGCGAGCCCGATCAGGTAGGCGACGAGGATGCCGATCGTCACCGCCAACTGGAAGAAGCTGACCAGGCGCCCGCGGCTCTCCGGCGGCGCCACCTCGGAGATGTAGACGGGCGCCGCGGCCGACGCGAGGCCGATCGCCACCCCGATCACGATGCGGGCGATGACCAGGACCTCGACTCCAGGTGCCGCCGCGCTGGCCAGGGCACCGACGATGAAGACGCTGGCGGCGAGCAGGATCATCGAGCGCCGCCCGTAGGTGTCGGCGGCCGGCCCGGCGATCGCCGCCCCGCCGACGGCACCGATCGGCACCGCCGCGACGACCAGGCCCTGGGCAAAGCTGCCGAGCCCGAAGTCGGTCTTGATGAAGAGCAGGGCGCCGGCGATGACGCCGGTGTCGTAGCCAAAGAGCAGCCCGCCGAGGCCGGCAATCGCAGCCGTCAGCACAACGTTGCGCCGCGCCCTCCTGCGGGACGCTTCGAGACCGTCGCTCATCCCACCGGGACCGTATACCGCGCTGCCGGACGCGCCCAATTCACGGAGTTTGCGGGAACGTATTCGTCGCCCCCCTAGCGGCCCGCCAGCGTGCGCGCTAAGTTGAAATTGCGACTGGGAGAGACGGGGTCCGAGGAAGCCCACCGGACACCGCCTCGAAGGTGGCGCTACGAGCTTCAGCGAGCGAAGGCTACGCACGCGGCAGGCAACCGAGCGTCTCCGCCAGTCGCATTTTTTGTGCCCCGACGGCGTCCGAGGCGGTGCCTAGCTTGATCTCGTCGTCGAGCACCTGCCCTCGATGACGCGCGTGCCGGGGCGCAGCACCCGGGAGCTGGGCGTCGCCGCGAGGACCCGGATGGCCGCCGCGACTAGCCCGCCCGCTCCCCGCCTCCCTGTGGGAGGATCTCGGCGATGAGCGGGGAGCTTCGCTACGAGCGCGTCGGCGCGGCCACCGTGCTGACGATCGACCGGCCCGAGCGGCGCAACGCGGTCGACGCGGCCACTGCTGAGGCGTTCCGCGAGGGGTTGAGCGAGTTCGAGGCCGATGAAGGCGCCCGCGTGCTGGTTCTCACCGGTGCCGGCGGCCAGGCCTTCTGCGCCGGCGCCGACCTGAAAGCGATGGACCTCGACGTCGATCATCCCCACGGCCCGATGGGGCCGACGCGGCTAACCCCTGCCAAGCCGGCGATCGCCGCTGTCGACGGCTGGTGCCTGGCGGGCGGGGTGGAGCTGGCGCTCTGGTGCGACATGCGGATCGCCACTCCGCAATCGACCTTTGGCCTCTTCGAGCGCCGCTGGGGCGTGCCGCTCGTCGACGGCGGCACCCAGCGCCTCCCCCGCGTGGTCGGCATGGGCCGGGCGCTGGAGCTGATCCTCACCGGCCGCCCGGTCGAGGCCGAAGAGGCTCACCGCATCGGCCTGGTCAACGAGCTGGTCGAGCCCGGCAAGCACCTCGAACGGGCCCTCGAGTTGGCCGAGCGGATCGCGGCCTTCCCGCAGGAGACGATGCTGGCCGACCGCCGCGCCGCGATCGAGGGCTTCGGCCTGCCGTTGGCCGATGGGATCGCGCTCGAGCACCGGCTAGGCCGCGAGACCCTTCGCATAGCCGCCGAAGGCGCCGCCCGCTTTTCAGCTGGCGAGGGTCGTCACGGGCGGGGCGTTTAGAGGCCCCTCTCACCTCTCGCGGGCAACCCGCCGCATCTCGTCTTCGGCCGCTTCCGGCCCGAGGTACGGCATCAACACGGCGAAGACGAGGTCGGGGAGGATGCGGGTCAGCTCCGGCCCTCGGCCCGCCCGGATCTCGTCGAAAATCATCGAGGCGGCACCGCCAATCGCGAAGCGGGCGGTATCGGCAGGTAGTTCCTCGCCTTGGCTCGCGTACTGGCGCCCCTCCTCGAGGAACGGGGTAAAGCGCGCCAGGGCCGAGCGGTAACGGGCGCGGACGTCGTCGCCGGCGGCGGTCACCTCGACCATCGAGAGGCGAGCGATGCCGGCCTCGATCGAGAGCAGCCCGACCAGGGCGCCGAGCGCAGCGGAGATCCGCTCCGGCCAGGGTTGGTCGGCAGCGGCCTCGAAGGCACTGCTCATGTGAGCGAGGAGGACGTCGAAGACCGCCTCGTAGGCCTCAAGGAAGCAGCTCTCCTTGTCGCCGAACATCTGCCCGAAGGTCTGCTCGGAGACGCCCGCCACCTCGATCACGTCCTTGACGGTGGTCGCTTCGTAGCCCTTTGCCGCCGCAACGCGCAGCATTGCCTCCAAAAGACGCTCTCTTTCGGAGCGAACCAGGTAGGCGCGAGGGAGGCTCTGCGTACCGCCCTGTGTTTTTTCTGGACTCGAGGTCGAGGACGGATCCATGGGTTCAGAGTAGGGCAGTGTTCTCAGGCTGTCCAACCGGTTGCGCAGCCCGTGGCCCAGTTCTGGCCGCGATGTCCAAGCCCCCGGCGGCGGCGCCTACACTGCGTCGATGAAGATCGGAATCGTCGGCCTCGGCTACGTCGGCCTGCCGCTTGCCGTCGCCTTCGCCGAGGCCGGGCACGAGGTGATCGGGCTCGACACCGACCCGCGCAAGGTCGAGGGACTCAACGCCGGTCGCAGCCACATCGAGGACGTCGCCGCCGCGGCCCTGGCGCCGCTCGGCGAGCGTCTGAAGGCGACCGGCAATCAGGCCGGCCTCGCCTCCTGCGAAGCGATCGTGATCTGCGTTCCGACCCCGCTGACCGGCTCGCGCGAGCCCGACCTCACCTACCTGCTCGACTCCGCCACGGCCCTCTCGGGAGTGCTGCAGCCCGAGCAGCTGGTCGTGCTCGAGTCGACCACCTATCCGGGCACGACCCGCGAGCGGCTGCTGCCGATCCTCGAGGAGTCGGGCCTCTCGGCCGGCCGCGATTTCCACCTCGCCTTCTCGCCCGAGCGGATCGATCCCGGCCGCACCGACTACACGGTGCGGACCACGCCGAAGCTGGTCGGCGGCATCACCCCCGCCTGCGCCGAGCGCGCCCGCGAGCTCTACGCGCTGATCTGCGACGAGGTCATCGTCCTCTCCAGTCCCGAGGCGGCGGAGCTCTCGAAGCTGCTCGAGAACATCTTCCGCTCGGTCAACATCGCCCTCGTCAACGAGCTCGCCCAGCTCTGCGACCGGCTCGAGATCGACGTCTGGGAGGTGGTCGACGCGGCGGCGACCAAGCCCTTCGGCTTCATGCGCTTCGAGCCCGGTCCCGGCATGGGTGGGCACTGCCTCCCGGTCGACCCTTTCTACCTCGCCTTCAAGGCACGCGAGCACGACTTCTACCCCGAGTTCATCGAGCTCGCCGGCAAGGTCAACCAGACCCAGCCCGCCTTCTGCGTCGAGCGGATCGAGCGCGCCCTCAACGACGCCGGCAAGCCGGTCAAGGACTCGCGGATCCTGCTGCTCGGGGTCAGCTACAAGGCGGGGGTCGGCGACACCCGCGAGTCGCCGGCGCTGAAGATCGCCCGCCGTCTGCGGGAGTTCGGCGGCGAGGTCTCCTACCACGACCCCCACGTCGCCGAGCTCCCCGAGCTGGGCCTGGCCTCGGTCGATCTGGCCGCGGCGCTCGACTCCGCCGACGCCGTCGCGATCGTCACCGCGCACCCCGAGCTCGACTACGCCAAGGTCGTCTCGGCGGCCCGGCTAGTGGTCGATTTCCGCGGCGTCACCCGCGGCATCGAGGCGCCGAACCTGGTCAGGCTCTAGCGGCCTTCATCTCGGCACCGGCGACCTCGGCTCCGAAGTAGGGCAGCACCGCGAAGTACATGAAGTCCGGCAGCAGCTGGCGGAATCCGTCAGCGTCTCCCGTCGCCAGCTTGGCGTGGACCACCGCGTGCATGCCGGCGACGATCCCCTCGGCGGCGATCGGCGGCGGCGTCTCGGTGCCGGTCGAGGCGTGACGCGCCGAATCGATGAAATCGGTGATCTCTTTCATCGCTTCGGAGCGAATTTTCAGCGCCTCCGGGCCCGCTGCGTGGACCTCGACGATCAGCGCCCGGCCGATCGCGGGGTCCGCGTCGAGGGCGTCGAGGATGGCGCCGATGCCGGCCCGCAGCTTGCCTCGCCAACTCTCTTCCGGCTCCGCGGCGGCGCTGGCGACGGCTTCGAATTTGGCGACCCCGTAAGCGAGTGCCTCCAGGTAACAGACGTCCTTGTCGGCGAACTCGTCATAGAAAGCCTGCCTGTAGAGCCCGGTCTGATCGAGCACCATGCGCACGGACGCGGCGTCGTAGCCGGCATTGCCGACAGCCTCGAGCATGCCCTCGAGAATGCGCTGACGCTTCGGGGAACTCACCAGTCTGAGTGCGGGAGCTTCGGGGAGGACCTTCCCCGTTGCGCCGGTCCCCGCAGCCCCTGCCCGGACCTTGGTTGCGGCTTGCTTGCCCATCCGACCTTCCTCTGCTGATCAAGGGAACGGGTTGTCTGGAATAAGGAACAGTAGCGGTATCTGGTAGATCCGTCCAGCTTGGAAACGGATTCTTATAGAGGTACTCTGGCGTTCGTGGCTGATCGCGCACCGCAAGCGACAAGGATGCCCCCGGGAAGGCATCAACTGCCACGCGAGTTCATCGCCCAGCACCAGCGGGCCCGCATAATTGCCGCCCTCGCCGAGGAGACGGTGGAGAAGGGCTACCGCGCCGTCACGGTCGCCGACATCGTCCGCCGCGCCGGCATTGCCCGCAACACTTTCTACGAGAACTTCTCCTCCAAGGAGGACTGCTTCCTCGCCGCTTCCGAGTTCGCCGTCAAGGAGGCGCTGCGCCGTGTCGTCGATGCAGCCAGCAAGGTCGACACTTGGCCCGCCCGGGTCAACGCCGGCCTCGCCGCCTTCCTTCACTACGTCGCCAACGAGCCCGCCCTCGCCCGCACCTGCATCGTCGAGGCGCTCTCGGCCGGGCCCGCCGCGGTCGACCGTTACGAGCGCTCGATTCAGGCCTTCGTGCCGCTCTTCCGCATGGGCCGCAAGGTCTCGGCCAAGGGCGAGGAGCTGCCGACGACGTTGGAGGAGACGATCGTCGGCGGGATCTTCTGGATTCTCTACCAGCGCATCATCATGGGGCAGGCGGAGCAGATCGAGGAACTGCTGCCGGAGCTGGTCGAGTTTTCGCTCACGCCTTACCTCGGCGCCGAGTCCGCCAAGCGGATCGCCGGCGAAGAAGCACCGACCGCCAACGCGGGTTGAGCCAGGGGCAGGGATTGGGGGTCCCATGACCTAGTGCTTGACCTGGAGACCCGCGAGCGCGCCGCCAGTCCCGAGCGCGAGCGCATCGTCGAGGCCCTGATCGAGATCGCCGCCGAGCGCGGCTATGCCGAGACCACGATCGAGCTGATCCTCGAGCGAGCCGAACTCGACCGGCCCGCGTTCGACCGCCACTTCCGCGGCAAGTACGACTGCTTCCTCTCCGCCTGGCAGGAGATCAACGAGGGCTGCATGCGGGAGATGCTGGAGGCCTACAACAGCCAGGAGAGCTGGCCCGACCGGCTCCGCGCGGTCGCTTGCGAGATCATCGAAAACCTCCGCAACGCCCCCAGCCGGGCCTCGTTCGCGGTCGAGGTACTGGCGGCCGGCGACGCCGCCCGGGCGCGGCGCGACATGACGATGCGGGTGATCGCCTCGCTGATCGACGCTGGGCGCAACGAGATGGAGGATCCGGAGTCGGTGCCGCACACGACCGCCGAGGCACTCGCGGGGTCCGCCTACGGCCAGGTCTACGCCAAAGTCGTGCGCGGGGATGCCGACGAGTTGCCCGAGCTGGTGCCGCAATTGATGTCCGCTGCGGTAATGCCGTATCTGGGGATCGAGGCGGGGCTGGCCGAGTTGTCAAGGGGCTTCGATCCGCCAGCGCGATATCGTCGGGGTGTGGCCAAGAAGAAGTCCTCCTCCCGAGATACGGGTGACTCGGGAGTGTCGGCTGAGGAATATCCCCCCGAGCTCGCCCGGTTGCCTCCCGGCCGCCATGGCTTGCCGCGCGAGTTCGTCATCCATAACCAGCGCGAGCGCCTGATCGCCGGCCTCGCCGAGGCGATCGCCGAAAATGGCTACTCGGGCACGACGATCGCCCACATCACCCGCCACGCCGCCGTCTCTCGCCGCACCTTCTACGAGCACTTCTCCAGCAAGGACGAGTGCTTCGTCGCCGCCTACGACACGGTGATGGAGGAGCTGCGCGGTCGCGTTTCCACCGCCTTCGACGGCGAGGACGACTGGCCGCACGCGGTCAAAGCCGGGATCGGGGCGATGCTCGAGTTCCTCGCCGCCGAGCCGCACCTGGCCCGTCTCTGCATGGTCGAGGCGCTGGTCGCCGGCCCGGTCGTGGTCGAGCGCTACGACGCCGCGATACAGAGCTTCGTGCCCTACTTCCAGACCGGCCGCGAGGGCCGCCCACCCGAGGTCCTCGACCGCCTCTCGGCGACCACCGAGGAGGCCCTGGTCGGCGGCATGGTCTCGCTGATCTCCCGCCGCATCATCGCCGGCAAGGCCGAAGAGCTGGAGGAACTGCTGCCCGACCTGGTCGAGTTCACGCTCACTCCATATCTGGGGAGTCAAGAGGCTGCAGAGCTCGCTCGGGAGCAGAGCTGAGTTCCAGCCAAGCTTCATCCTCGCCGAAGTAGTTGAGCACGGCGAGGTGGGCGAGGTCGGGGAGCAGGCGCTCGACCGTCGCTGCCCTGCCCGCGCCGATCTCGGTCGCGATCGCTTCCTCGACCGCGCCGACGACGAACTGGGCGGTGAGCGGGGTCACGGTGGCGCGCGCGTTGGGCTCGTGGCGGGCCGAGTCGACCGCCCGCGCGAAGCGCTCGACCAGCTGCTGGTGCTTTGCCCAGGCCTGACCGCGGGCGGCCCGCACCTCGACCACCAACGCCTTCGCCAGCAGCGGCTGCTCGGCAACCGTGCGCAGCAGTCGGGCGAGGGCGGCGCGGAAGCCCGCCCGCCAGCTCTCGGCCTCACGGCCCGCCTCGAGCACTTCCGCGCAGAGTCGATCTGCCGCCATCTCGTAGGCCTGGGCGAAACAGGCCTCCTTGCCGCCGAAGCGGCGCTGGAAGCGGTCGCGGGAGATCCCGCTGCGCTCCAGCACTTCCTGCACCGTGGCCTTGTCGTAGCCACGGGCGCCGACGCTGAGCAGCATCGCTTCCAGCGCTCCCTCATCCGACGCGCGCTGCGGAATGGCCTCGTCCCATGACCTCACCGCGCGCAGTGTGGGTGGAGCATCCACTCCGAGGTACCTTAGCCCATCTTTGGGAACTATCAACACTTCATATACTGCCTTCGTACCAATGGGAACGCGCGCTATCCTAATTGCGTGCGTGCATTGCCTGGAAAGGCCTCCCGGCAGCCGCCCGGCCCGGAGCCGGTCAGCCGCGCCGCGTCCGCCGAGGACCAGCGGCGGCGGATTCTCGAGGCCACCGCGGACCTGATCGCCGAGCAGGGCTACGCCGAGACGACGATCGAGCAGATCGTGCGCCGCGCCCGGGTCGGCTACGCGACCTTTTACAAGCACTACGCCGATAAGCAGGAGGCCTTCCTCGCCCTGATGGACGCGGCGGTCGAGCGCACGGCCTACGAGGTGGAGGAAGCCTTCGACCGCGAAGACGGCCCCTGGCCCGACAAGGTCGGGGCCGGGCTGGGAGCGCTGCTGAAGATCGCCGCCGAACACCCGGGCGTGGCCCGGGCCTGCCTGGTCGAGGCGCCGACCGCGGGGCCGGAGGCGGCGGCGCGCCACGAGGCGGCGCTGAGGCGCTTCGCGCCGCTGTTGCGGCCGGGCCGCGAGCTCAACCCGCGCAAAGATCAGCTGCCGGAGGCACTGGAGGAGACCCTCGCCGGCGGGGTGCTCTGGGTGATCAACCAGCGCCTGATCGCCGGCGAAGCCGAGAAGCTGCGGGCGCTGCTGCCCGAGGCGCTCGAGTTCCTGCTGCGGCCCTACGTGGGCGAGGACGTGGCCGCCCGCGAGGCCGGCGCCGCCAGCCACCAAGCGACCTCCGCCTGAGCGCACCTAAATGGCGGACGAAGAGCTCGGCCCCCTTCCCGCTGGCCGCCACGGCTTCAGTCGCGAGCAGGTCGCCCATAACCAGCGCGAGCGCCTGATCGCCGGCCTCGCCACGGCGGTTGCCGAGAAGGGCTACCGCGCGGTGACGATTACCGACATCACCAAAGCGGCCCGGGTCTCGCGCCGCGTTTTCTACGAGAACTTCGAGGGCAAGGATGAGTGCTTCCTGGCTGCCTTCGAGGTCGTGGTCGGTCATATTCGTGACCTCGGCGCCGAGGCGGCGGCCGGAGTGCAGGGCTGGCCAAACCAGGCAATCGAGGCCTCTCGCGCCGTGCTCGTCTTTCTCGCCGCCGAACCCGACCTTGCTCGCCTCTGCTTGGTCGAGGCCCAGGCCGCCGGCCCGATGGTCTCGGCCCGCTTCCACGAGACCGTGCATGAGCTGGTGCCGTATCTGGAACGAGGCCGCGCCGAGCGCCAGGGCGAGCGCGACCTGCCTCCGAGCACCGAGGAGTCGACGCTTGGCGCCCTGGTCATGCTCAGCTCCCGCAAGGTCGCGGCCGGCGAAGCCGAGCGCCTTCTCGACCTCCTCCCAGAGCTGGGCGAATTCATCCTCGCGCCTTACATTGGCACCGAGGAGGCGGTGCGAGTGAGCAGAGACATTCGCCATGCCCAGGCTTAGCGAGGCGTGCGTTTCAGCCGCCATGCAAAGAACGAGATGAGGCTCTACGGAATCCGACGAGGCGACGTCGAGAAGGTCGTCGCAAATCCGATCGCCACACAGTTCGATCGATCCGGGAACCGGCGATTGACCGGATTGGGGATGGATCGTCGTGCGATCATTGTCGTTCTGGCGGGCGACGAGCCTAGTTTCGTCATCACAACCTTTCCGGACGATTGATATGCGTGCCCGATACGACAGCGACGCCAATGCGATCTCGATCGAGTTGACCGCGGTCGAGAAGGCCGACCGAGCGGATCAAGCGCACGAGCGCGCCGTCGTTGCTGTTAGCGAGGGGCAACCGGTCGAGTTGCAACTCCTGTATCCGGACTTGGGCATCGCCGAGCCTCTCACCGCCGCCGCCGCGCGGCATGGACTGGACCGCGAAGCATTGGCCGCCGCCGCCGCCGCCGCCCTTGCCGCGCCAGACCGTTCGGTTTCCGTAGACGTGGCGCTTCGTTCCACCGCCTAGGCGGTTTCACCGGCACTCTTTCGGTACCCGCGTATCCCTCCCGGGAACGCATCTGGGAACGCTCATTCTCTTTTGGGAACTTCTCCTTGACAACCCTTGATTGGGGTGCTTCACTGGCGCCACTTGCCGGTACGGCTAGCAACTTCTAGGAACTAGCCACACCTAAGCAAGCGATTCAGGGAACGACAAGTACAGGGACATAACCGAGCCTCGAGGAAGCCGCTAAGGGAAGCGGCGGGCAGAGGGGCTCACGGGACAAGGAGAGAGATCTAGATGTTCTCGACGCTACGCACGCGATTTGGGATCCCCGGAGTCATCTCGGTGAT
>DATBAV010000014.1:0-7171 GCA_036271315.1 Solirubrobacterales bacterium
CTCGGTCGAGGTGATCCGCTCCTGCAGTTCGCCCATCTCGGTCTCCAGCGTCGGCTGGTAGCCGACGGCGGAAGGCATGCGGCCGAGCAGGGCCGAGACCTCGGAGCCCGCCTGGACGAAGCGGAAGATGTTGTCGATGAAGAGCAGCACGTCCTGGCCGCCCTGCTCGCGGAAGTATTCGGCCATCGTCAGGCCGGAGAGCGCGACGCGGAGGCGGGCTCCGGGGGGCTCGTTCATCTGGCCGAAGACCAGCATCGTCTTGTCGATGACGCCGGACTCCTTCATCTCGAGCCAGAGGTCGTTGCCCTCGCGCGAGCGCTCGCCGACGCCGCAGAAAGCCGAGAGGCCTTCGTGCTCTTCGCCGATCGAGCGGATCAGCTCCTGGATCAAGACGGTCTTGCCGACGCCGGCGCCGCCGAAGAGCCCAACCTTGCCGCCCTTGGCGTAGGGCGCGAGCAGGTCGATCACCTTGATCCCGGTCTCGAGGATCTCCTGGGTCGGAGCGAGGTCGGAGGCCGCGGGCGCAGAACGGTGGATTGGCCAGCGCTCCTCGGTCTGCACCGGCTCGCCGAGGTCGATCGGCTCACCCAGCAGGTTGAAGATCCGTCCCAGGGTGGCGTCGCCGACCGGGACCGAGATCGGCGCACCGGTGTCGATCACCTTGTCGCCGCGCTGCAGGCCGTCGGTGGCATCCATCGCCACGGTGCGAACCCGGTCGTCGCCGAGGTGCTGCTGGACCTCGCAGACCAGTTCGGTCGCCTCGCGGTCCTCGTCGCCGGCCATCTCGATCTTCACCGCCGAGTAGATCTCCGGCAGCTTGTCGGGGAAGACGGCGTCCACGACCACGCCGGTGACCTGCTCGACTCGTCCTACGTTTGCTCCGTTGCTCTCAGACATTGGTTCCTTTTCTCGGTTCTCAGCTTTATCCAAGCGCCTCGGCGCCGCCGACGACCTCGAGGATCTCCTGGGTGATCTCGGCCTGCCTCGCCCGGTTCATTTCCAGGGTCAGGTCGCCCATCATTTCTTCCGCGTTCTCCGCGGCGCTGCGCATCGCGGTCATCCGCGCTCCCAGCTCGGAAGCGGCTGACTCCAGCAGCGCCCGGTAGATGGAGATGTTCACGTACTCCGGGATCAGTTGGGCCAACAGCTCCTCCGCTTCGGGCTCATAGACCCAAAGCGATTTGCTGTGCGCCTTCTCGATCTCGGTCTCCTCGGAATCCTCTTCCTCGTCAGCCGCACCCTCGCCGATCACATCGGCTTGCTGCATAGGCAGCAGCGTCTGTCGCCAGACGTGCTGGGTCAGCGGCGAGACGAAGCGGTTGTAGACCAACTCGACCCGGTCGAGCTCGCCGTCGACGTAGCGGGAGGTGAGCTCCTCGCCGATCTCACGCGCGTTGGCAAAAGCAGGCCGGTCGGTGAAGCCGACGTAAAAGGTGCGGGGCTCCAGTTTGCGAAAGGTCAGCGCACCGACACCCTTGCGGCCAACAGCGGAGAAGACCGCCTCGCTGCCACGCTCGCCCAGCTCATCCTTCAGCCGCAGGCCGTCGCGGATGATGTTGCTGTTGAAAGCGCCGGCCAGGCCGCGGTCGCCGGTGACGAGGACGACGCCGACCCGCTTCTGCTCCGCGCGCTCTTCCAGCACCGGCACACGTGGGATCCCGCCTGCCTGCTCGGCGGCGCGGCGGGTGAGCTTGCGCATCGACTGCGCGTAAGGGCGCAGCGCTTCAATCCGCTGTTCGGCCCGGCGCAGCCGCGCCGCCGCAACCATCTCCATCGCCCGCGTGATCTTGTTGATGTTCTTGATCGACGCGATGCGATTCTTGACGTCCTTCTGCGAAGCCATGACGGAACCCAGCGACTAGGCCGGGGTCGCCTCCTTCTCGGTCTCCTCGGCCTCGGCTTCGGCGGTACGGGAGGGCTTGGCGCGCTCCTCCTCGGACTTGATCCGGTCCGACTCGCCCTTCTCGATCGGGTCGCCGTGCTCGTCGAAGTCGGCGCCGAAGTCGTCGACAAACTCGCCGATCGCCTTGCCCAGCTCCTCCTCGTCAGCCTCCTCGAGCTTGCCGCTGTCGCTGATTCGCTTCAGCAGCTCGGCCTTCTCCGCGTGCAGGCGGATCTTCAGGTCGCCGAGAAACTCGCCGACGCGCTCGGTGGCGATTCGGTCGAGGTAGCCGCCGGTGCCGGAGTAGATCGCGGCGACCTGGTCGGCCACCCCGAGCGGCTCGCGCTCTTTCTGCTTGAGCAGCTCGACCAGCCGTTCGCCGCGGTTCAGCGTCTTCTGGGTCTCGGGATCGAGCTCGGAGCCGAACTGGGCGAAGGCCTCGAGGTCGCGGTACTGGGAGAGGTCGAGGCGCAGCTTGCCGGCGACCTTCTTCATCGCCTTGGTCTGCGCGTTGCCGCCCACCCTCGAGACCGAGATGCCGACGTTGATCGCCGGGCGGACGCCCGAGTAGAAGAGGTCCGACTCGAGGAAGATCTGCCCGTCGGTGATCGAGATCACGTTGGTCGGGATATAGGCGGAGACGTCGGAGGCCTGGGTCTCGATGATCGGCAGCGCCGTCAGCGAGCCGCCGCCGAGGTCGTCGTTGAGCTTCACCGCGCGCTCCAGGAGGCGCGAATGCAGGTAGAAGACGTCGCCCGGGTAGGCCTCGCGACCCGGCGGGCGCCGCAGCAGCAGCGACATCTGGCGGTAGGCGTAGGCGTGCTTGGTCAGGTCGTCGTAGACGCAGAGGGCGGCCTTGCCGTTGTAGAGGAAGTGCTCTCCCATCGCGCAGCCCGCGTATGGCGCGATGAACTTGATCGGGGCGGCCTCATCGGCGGGGGCGGCGACGATGATCGTGTTCTCCATCGCGCCGTTTTCCTCCAGCACCTGCTTGAGCTGGACCACGGTCGACATCTTCTGGCCGATCGCCACGTAGATGCAGATCATGTCCTTGTCGCGGTTGTTGATGATCGTGTCGATCGCGATCGCGGTCTTGCCGGTCTGGCGGTCGCCGATGATCAGCTCTCGCTGGCCGCGGCCGATCGGGATCATGCCGTCGATCGACATCAGCCCGGTCTGCACCGGTTCGGTCACCGGCTGGCGCTGGACTACACCCGGGGCCTTGAACTCGGCCGGGCGGGTCTGCGTGGTCGCGACCTCGCCGGCGTCATCGAGCGGGCGGCCGAGCGGGTCGACCATGCGGCCGAGCAGCTCGTCGCCGACCGGAATCCGCAGCAGATGGCCGGTGCGCTTGACCGTGTCGCCCTCGACGACTTTGTCCCACTCGCCGAAGAGGACGGCGCCGACGTTGTCCTCCTCGAGGTTGAGGGCGAGGCCGGTAACGCCGTGCGGCAGGTCCAGCATCTCCAGCGCCATGCAGTTGTCGAGGCCGTGAATACGGGCGATCCCGTCAGCAACCGAAAGCACGGTGCCGACCTCGGCAAGGTCAGCGGATTCCGTGTCCAGTCCCTCGATCCTCTCGCGGAGGATGCTTGCGATCTCGTCGGGCTTGATGTCCATTGGGGTGCTCTACGCCTCCTTACGCCGCCTGGGCGACGCTCTTTCGAAGTTTCTCCAAGCGACTGCGGATGCTCGCGTCGAGCACCTTGTTGCCGACCTGCAAGACGATGCCGCCGAGGATCTCGGCGTCGACGCGGCTGGACAGCTCGACCTTCTGGCCGGTCTGGCGCTCGATCTCCTCGCCCACCTTCTCGACCACCGAAGGCTCCAGCGTGACCGCACTGGTAACCGTGACATCGATGCGCCGGTTCTCCTGCTTCCAGAGCTCGTCGAGCTGGCGGCGGATGCGGAAGATCTCCGGCATCCGCTGCTTCTCGATCAGCAGCCCGAGGAAGTTGAGCAGCTCCGCATCGGCGTCGCTGACGGCGCGCTTCAGGCCAGCCACCTTCTCGGCTGAGGAGAAGTAAGGACTGAAGAAGAAGACCTGCAGCTCGCGGTTGCCGTCGACGGCGTCGGCGAACTGGGCCAGTTCGCCGCGCACTGCGTCGAGCTTGCCCTTCTCCTTGGCCACGTCGAAGAGGGCCTCGGCGTATACGCGAGCCGCTTCCTGCATTAGTTCCGCGACTCCTCCGCGCCGGAGAGGGCGGTGAAATCGACCTCGCTGAGCGCCTCCTCGACCAGGCGGCGCTGATCCTCCTCGCTAAGCGACTTGCGGGTGACCTTCTCGGTCGCCAGCACGGTGAGGTCGGCGACCTCCTTGCGGATCTGGTCGAGCGAGCGCCGGGTCGCCGCGTCGATCTCACGCTGGGCAGCGGCGACGAGCTCCTCGCCCCTCTCCCTGCCGGCAACCCTCGCCTCCGCCTCGGCGGTTTCCGCCGCCTTGCGGGCGCGGGCCATGATGTCGTCGGCCTGCTCGCGGGCCTCCTCGAGCCGCCCGCGGTACTCGGCCAGCAGCTCGTCGGACTCCTTGCGCTGCCGTTCGGCCGCCTCGATCGACTCGCTGATCGTCTTCGCCCGCTTGTCGAGCGCCTCCTGGATCTTCGGGAAGGCGACCTTGCTCAACACCCACATCGTGAAGAGGAAGAGGACCAGCGTCCAGATCATCAGGCCGAGGCCCGGTGAGACCAGGAAGCTGCCGCCTTCTTCGCTGCCTTTCTCAGCAGCGAGCGGAAGCGCGGATATGTAGCCGAGAACCCCGATCATCGATCTAGAGGAAGAAGGCGATCAGGCCGAAGATGAAGGTGTAGAAGGCCACGGCCTCGGTAAGCGCGAAGCCGAGCCAGCGGATGCTCTGCAGCTCGTCTTTCATCTCGGGCTGGCGGGCGACCGACTCGATCTCCTTGCCGAAGATGATGCCGATGCCGATACCGGCGCCGATCGAACCAAGGCCGGCTCCGACGCCAAGGGCGATCGCCTTGCCGGCGGCTTCGATCCCTTCGTCAGAGATCGCGGCGGCAACTGGGGACAGATCCATTGAAACAGCGCTCCTTTTCTAGTGACTTGCGGAGGTCGCTCCGCCGATGTAGATCGCGGTGAGGGTCGAGAAGATAAACGCCTGAAGCGTCGCGACCAGACCCACCTCGAAGATGAAAAATGCGAACGCCATGGGGAAAGTGAGCGCCCCCAGGGCGGCGATGCCGAGCAGAACGGCGAGCCCGCCACCCATGAAGAGCAGCAGCAGGTGGCCGGCGAGGATGTTGGCGAAGAGACGCACTGAGAGCGAGATCAGCCGCACGAAGTGCGAGATCACCTCGATCACGAAGATCGCTGCCTTGCCGACCGGGTTCATCTCCTCCAGGCCCGGCGGCAGCCAGCTGGCCAGGTACTTGAAGAGGCCCTTGGACCGCACCCCTTCGACGTGGTAGGAGACCCAGACGACGAGGGTCAGGACCAGCGGGATCGAGATGTTGGCCGTCGCCGCGTAGATCGCGAAGGCGGGGATCTGTAGGCCGAAGATGGTGATCTCGTGCTCGGTATTGGTCGGCAGTGGGATGAAGCCGATCATGTTGGAGAACCAGATCCAGAAGAAGAGCGCGGCGAGGAAGGGGAACCAACGCACCGCGGTGGCGCCGTCGAGGTTGCCGCCGGTGATGTTGTTCTTGGTCAGGTCGTAGGCGACCTCGATCGCGGTCTGCACGCGGTTTGGTTTCTGCGCCATGCGGCGGCTGATCCAGACCATGGTGAAGATCGTCAGGCCGCTTGCCAGCACCAGGTAGAGCACGGCCTTGTTGATGCTGAGGTCGAGGCTGCCGAGGTGGATCGAGACCCACGGTTCGAGCTTGAACTCGTTTTGGGGCTTGAAGGCTTCGTTCTTGCCTTCGTTGCCGAAAAGCAGCAGCAGGAGGACGGCGATCGCCAGGTAGGCGACGGCGCCGATCAGGACTTTGGCTTTGGTGCTGAGCCCGGTCTTCTCGACTGCTTCGCTCACCTCGCCGCCCCCTCGCCTTCCGGCTCGAACAGGTGGGCGATGCCCTGGGCGGCGAAGGAGAGCGTGAAGAGGCAGAGGACGAGGATCGCGGCGGCGAGCCCGTCTTCGCGTCCCGCGAGCAGGCCGACGACCAGGACCGCAGTCGCCATCAGCCAGACCCGACCGAGAGTCGTGGCGGCGACCATGCCCATCGCCTTCTGGCGGTTTCCGTTGGCGAGGGCTTCGTCGGCGCGGCGCTTGGCCAATGCCAGGACGCCCCGCTGCACGAGCCAGACGGCGGCGCCGACGGCGAAGCCCACCAAGGGCAAATCAGCAAGCACAAAGACGACCAGCGCGGCGGCTAGCGCGAAGAGGTCGACGTACTTGGGAGGAGACATAATTTCCGCCTCAGTCAGGAACGAGCGAGCGGAATCGCGACTATATCCGAAGGGCGGATATTTGGCTTTGTGCTGCGGATACGTGCCCTTTGTCACAACCTGTTACTAGCGTCTTCCTCCTCGATTTCGATCGCCTCGAATTCGCCCGTCTCGGGATTCAGACGCCCGCGGCGGAGCTTGAGGATCTCGAGCACGTAGATCAGGTAGACGCTGGTCGCCAGGGCGAGCAGCCCGAAGGCGACCATCACCGTCGTCCAGAAGGCGTTGAAGTGGCCATGGTTATCGCTGTAGGGGACGAAGCGCAGGGCCAGCGCCAGGCCGGCGAGCGCCAGCGTCCAGCCGTAGAGATAGGCCAGCGTGCGCCGCTGGCTGAAGCCGATGTTCGCCATCCGGTGGTGGAAGTGCCAGCTGTCCGCCTGGTAGATCGGCTGCCGGTATTTGACCCGTTTGGCGACCACGAAGCCGGTGTCGAGGATCGGCACGGCGAGCACGACCAAGGGCAGGATCAGGGCGACGACCGCGTTGGTCTTCAGCGCGCCCTGCACAGAGGCCGTCGCCAGCAGGTAGCCGAGCAGGTTCGAGCCGGTGTCCCCCATGAAGCTCGAGGCGGGCGGAAAGCCGTGGCGCAGGAAGCCGAGAGCGCCGCCGGCGGTCAGCGCCGCGAGGACGCCGGCTTCGTTGCGCTCCAGCGAGAGGGCGATCACCGCCAGAGCGATCGCCGAGATCGTGCAGACGCCGGCGGCCAGCCCGTCGACCCCGTCGAGGAAGTTGATCACGTTGACCACGGCGACGATCCCCAGCACGGTCAGCGGGTAGCTCCAGCCGTGCAGTTCGAAACCGCCGAGGAAGGGCAGCGTCAGGTTCTCCACCCGCACGCCCTCCATCACCGGGATCAGCGCGGCGGCGATCTGACCGACCAGCTTC